>JBGCGB010000006.1:0-114948 GCA_045110335.1 Woeseiaceae bacterium | reverse complement strand
GCGCGAGATCTACCCAATGTCATTTTTGCAGGTCAGGTTAGCGACGTTCATCACTATCTGGCAGCCTTCGATATCTTTGCGTTTCCGTCCAGGCACGAAGGGCTTGGCTCAACGTTGCTGGACGCGATGGCCGCCGAACTCCCGATCGCAGCGAGCATCACCGGCGGCATCCCGGATATTATCCGCCACGGTGAGAACGGCTTGCTGGTCGAGCCGGACGATGAATCAGGCTGGCTCACCGCGATCGATCAGTTGATCAAAGACGGGCCACAACAATTGAAATTTGCGAACGCCAACCGACAACGTATTAGCGAATTTAGCGCTGAAGCGATGGGCTTGAGATATCACGCCTTATACGCAAGACTATTTTCATGAACCAAAGATCACCGCGACGACTCGCTCTCATTGCGATTGCGTCGGCAACATGGCTATCAGCCTGCACCCAAACGACACAAACGCTGGCCACGCTAACGCCAGCGGATACACAGGATGCCACCACTATCATGCAACGCGCCTACGATGCCGCGGGCGGTGATCAATGGCGTCGACCGGAAACGCTTTCGATGCACGGCTATGCCGTTTTCTACCGTGATGGTGTCGCCAATCGACATGAGCGACATGACATGTGGCGCGTCTACGACTGGAGCAAGCGAGATGCGCATCAAGCGGATGGCAAAGTTCGTATTGAATCTGTTCGGGATGGACGCACGATTATCGACTTGAGCTTTGATGGCAACACAACCTATACCGCCAAAGGCCCGCAACCTAAATCCGCGGCCGATCAACAGTGGTCTTCGTCATTTGGATTCGGCGTCATTCGTCATGCGCTGGATGACGGCTACGCGTTAAACCGGATGCCTGATGACCTGGTGGACGGCAAACCCGCCTATGTCATCAAGATCAATGATCCGTCCGGCGGCGAAACTTTCTTCGCGATCGCGCAAGCGGATGCGGCGATTTTACGCGTCGGGTTCGACACGCCGCGCGGCTGGCATGAACGGATCTATTCTAATTTTTTCGAAAACGAGGGTGTCGATTGGCGTCAACCAGGACGTGTTCGCTTGTATTACAACGGCATCAAAGCCAATGAGGTGATCTGGACATCGTTTGCATTGAATGATGCACTGCCGGACTGCCTGTTTGTGCTGCCAGAGACGACATCTTGTCGATCAGACAATAGCCTGTAATCGCGAACGGCTTAGTCAGCAGCCTCGTCCGCCAGAATAAACTCACGAATATCTTGTGCGGTCGGCGCCAAGCCCGACAATGGCGATGCCATCGCCGCCGCGACGCGCGCATGACCCACCCCTTCATAGCGTTTTGTCGCAACACGAACGCCAACAGCCCGCAATGATTCGGCAAGCCGGTCACTGTTGCCAATATTGACGGTTTCGTCAGCATCTCCATGAATCAACAGGGTGGACGGCGAAAAACTATCGACAAACCGGATGGGTTGGCTATCGCTTCTGATCGCTTCAGGAAAGACATCCAGCAAGTAGCCGCTTTCAATCGGCAAAAAGTCATATGGCCCTGAAAGGCCGACCATGCCGGACAGTGTGCTGCGATCTCCGCCAAGGTAACGAACATCATAGGCCAGCAGCGCGGCAATATGAGCGCCCGCCGAGTGTCCGCCGATAAACAACGGCCCGCCCTGCAGCCCGTACTCAGCGCGATGATCGATGACCCATTGCATCGCTTGGGCACTATCTTCTACGAAAACCGGGAACTGCACAGCGGGAAAGAGTCGATAGTCCGGCAAAACGACGACAATACCCGCCTCCGTCAAAACCGAAGCGACAAACTCGTAATCCCCTTTCGCGCCATCACGCCAACCGCCGCCATAGTAAAAAACGAAGACTGGTGCTTCGGGGAGTACTTCTTTGGGCAAATAGATATCCAGAAACTGTCGATCCTGGTCTCCGTACGGCACATCTTTGATGACTTCATAGTGAGATGAAGCCGTCACAGTATTGAGTACATCGAAGCTGCTGCAAGCTGACAGATAGATGCCTACAAAAAGCACAACGTAACGTTTTGGCATGTTGATGCTCGTGACCTAAGAAAATCACGCGTAGTATCACCGTTGGCGCCCACAATGGCCAGTTGACCGAGCCCGTCAGGTTGGACACACTACCTTCAGCAAGACGTCGCCCGAGGCAACGTCAAACAATGGATTGACCATGAAGCAGAGAATTATTGTGATCGGCGGCGGTGCCGGCGGGCTTGAACTCGCCGTCAAACTGGCACGCAAGCTCAAACGCGACAAGCAAACGGAAGTGATGCTGATCGATAAGAATCCTACCCACATCTGGAAGCCGTTATTCCATGAGGTAGCGACCGGCTCGATGAATAGCTATCACGATGAAGCTAGTTACTTGATGTTGGCCCGCAAGCATAAATTCAACTTCATGTTGGGCCGCGTCACCCACATCGATAAAGACAGCCGACACGTAGCGCTTGCCCCGTTTACCGATGAAGCCGGCCAGGAAATGGTGCCAGCGAGAACCTTTAGCTACGATCAACTGGTCGTGAGCGTGGGTAGTCTGAGCAACGACTTCGGTATCGAGGGCGTCGCAGAGTTCAGCCGCGCACTGGATTCGCGAGAACAAGCGGAAAAATTCCATAAACATTTTACGACGCAACTACAGAAAACCAACCTGCAGTCCACCAGTGCGAAATTGTCTGTTGCGATCGTCGGCGGAGGCGCGACAGGCGTCGAGCTTGCCGCCGATATGCATAGCGTTGTGCAACGACTACGTGAATATGGGTTTGAACACTTTTCTAAAGAGAGACTCAGTGTCAGCATCATCGAAGCCGCACCCGCGTTGCTGCCAAGACTGCCTGGCCGGATTGGTGTTTCAGTTAAAGCCGAGCTTGAACGTATCGGCGTCAAAGTCTTTACGTCCACGATGGTCTCCAAGGTCGGGGACGGTGCAGTCTTCACTAAAGAAGGCGAAACCATCGATGCCGATATCAGTGTTTGGGCAGCCGGCGTGAAGGCACCCGCATGGCTTGCAGACAGTGGACTGCCCACGGACAAGATCGGACGCATCGAAGTCAACGATGATCTGTCGGTAAAAGGGTTGCCCGGCGTGTATGCCATTGGCGATTGCTGTGCATGTACGACGGCCGACGGCACGGAGGTACCGCCACGCGCTCAAGCGGCACACCAGATGGCCAGCATTGCGGCACGCAATATTCTCGCGCTGCGTAAGAACAAGCCAGGCAAGCCGTTTCGCTACCGCGACTTTGGCAGCCTCGTTTCGCTCAGCAAATATTCGACCGTGGGCAATCTGATGGGCAATCTCGTCAAGGGCACTGTATTCGTCGAAGGCTGGGTGGCGCGGATTGTCTACTTGTCGCTTTACCGAATGCACCAGGCCGCTGTGCATGGCAAATTTTCGACGTTATTGATTATGCTCGGTGATCGTATTTACAAAGCGACGCGCGCATCGGTGAAATTACATTGAGCGGGTTCGCACGCCTTCGTCGGAATATGCTCGTCGCGGTTATCATCGGACTGGCAGGTTGCGCCGCCACACCGAAACCGGAATGGCTGCTCGCTGGCGAGCTGGTCACACTCGAGAACCTGACATCGGCTTATGTGCCCGACCGAATGGTGCAAGTATGGTTACCGCCAGGCTACCCGGCCGAGGCGCCCTACGACGTCGTCTACATGAACGATGGGCAAAACCTGTTTGATCCAACTAACACCTGGAACAATCAGGAATGGCGCGTTGATGAAACAGCAACAGCGCTCATGACCACCGAACAAACCTATCCGTTTATTGTTGTTGCCATCAGCCATGGTGGCGAAAGACGACATAGTGAATATTTTCCACAAAAGGCGTTTGAGCGACTCAGCTCCGACGATCAGAATGCGATATTGGCACTGGAGCGGGCACCGGGCATTCCGTTATTCACGGATAGCATTCAATCGGACAACTACCTGAAATTCATCGTCGAAGAATTAAAGCCGCGGATTGACCGTGACTATGCCGTGGCCATTACGCCAACGCATACGCACATGATCGGCGCCAGTATGGGCGGCCTGATTTCGTTGTATGCACTCAGTGAGTATCCGGATGTGTTTGGTAATGTCGCCTGCCTGTCCACGCATTGGCCGGGCACGCCACTTCGCGAGAACAATCCCGTACCCGAGGCACTGCTAGCCTACTTCGAACAGTATCTACCGGAACCCGACGCCCACAAGATCTACTTCGACCATGGTGACCAGGGACTGGATGCGGCTTATCCTTTGCTGCAGAAACGAGTTGACGCATTGATGATTCGACGCGGATACAACGAATCATCATGGACGACGCAAGTCTTTGAGGGTGCCGATCACAGCGAACAAGCTTGGGCTGATCGCCTACGGATCCCATTGAGATTTTTGATGGCCGTGACGCCTTAGAGCGCCAACAAACCCGTCAAGCAGTCAGATAGTTCACGATACCGCGGGCAGCCTCGCGGCCTTCGTGCACGGCCGTGACCACCAAATCAGAACCCCGAACCATATCGCCACCGGCGAAAACTTTCGGGTTTTCAGTTTGGAAAGGATGCAACACATCCGTAGACACTTTAACGCGACCATTGTCACTGACGGCGATCTTGTGTTGATCAAGCCACGCTGCCGGATTCGGCCTGAACCCAAATGCGATGATCACTTCATCCGCCGGCAAGATTTGCTCACTACCCGGTACCGGTTCCGGTCGACGTCGGCCGTCTGGCCCCGGTTCTCCCAACTGTGTGGTGACCACTTTCACACCAATCACATGATCGGTGCCGATAATTTCTACCGGTTGGCGATTGAACAGAAACTCAACGCCTTCTTCACGCGCATTGACCACTTCGCGACGCGAACCCGGCATGTTTTGCTCGTCACGACGATAAGCGCAGGTCACGCTGGTGGCGCCTTGCCGAATCGCTGTGCGATTACAATCCATCCCGGTATCACCACCGCCCAAAACCACAACGCGCTTGCCCGACATATTCATCTCGGGACGAACACGATCCGGTTCACCAAGGGTCTTGTAAGCATTGGAAATCAGATATGGCAAAGCATCATGCACGCCAGCAAGATCTTCACCAGGAAAGCCACCGCGAACATAAGTGTAAGTACCCATCCCCAAGAACACCGCGTCATAGTCACGCAGCAGATCGTCAAACGGTATGTCGTCGCCGATTTTGGTATTCAAAACAAATTCAACGCCCATACCTTCCAAAATCTGACGACGTTGTTTGACCACTTCTTTTTCGAGTTTAAATGGAGGAATACCGAACGTCAGCAAACCACCAATCTCCGAGTAAGCATCGAACACTGTTGACGATACGCCATGCCGCGCGAGCACATCCGCTGCCGCCAATCCGGCCGGACCCGCGCCAACAACCGCGACACGCTTTCCGGTATCAACAACGTGTGACAAGTCCGGCTTCCAGCCGAGCTTGACTGCCTCGTCGGTAATGTACTTTTCGATGTTGCCGATACTAACGGCACCTAAACCATCATTGAGCGTGCAAGCACCCTCACACAATCGATCTTGTGGACAGACGCGTCCACAAACCTCCGGTAATGAATTGGTTTGATTGGAAAGCTCGGCGGCTTCCAGAATATTGCCCTGCCGGATCAACTCCAGCCAATTCGGAATGTAGTTGTGGACCGGACATTTCCATTCGCAATATGGGTTGCCGCAATTGAGGCAACGCCCCGCCTGATCCGACGCTTCATCCGGCGTGTACTGACCATAGATTTCGCGATAGTGCTCGACACGAATATCAGCCGGCGCCTTGTCCGGATCACGTCGCGGAATATCCAGAAACTGTAACGGAAACTCACTCATGTTAGGCCGCCTGTCGCAAAGAGGTCATCAAGCTCCGGAGTTCCGTCGCTTTGGGCTTGACGAGCCAGAAGCGCGACAAGAAATCGCGATAGTCTTCTAAAATCTCTGCCGCCCAGACACTGCCTGTCAATGCCAGGTGTTTCTGCAACAACGTTTGCAGATGATGCAAATGCGACTCCATCGTCTCCGGTGAAATTCGATGGATATCGATGAGCTCATGGTTGTAACGGTCGACAAAGTCACGATTGATATCGAGCACATAAGCGAAACCGCCAGTCATACCAGCGCCGAAATTCACACCGACATCGCCAATGCAAGCGACCACACCGCCGGTCATGTACTCGCAACAATGATCGCCAGCGCCTTCGATGACACTGGTTGCACCCGAGTTCCGAACAGCAAACCGTTCGCCCGCCCGGCCCGCAGCAAACAACTCACCACCGGTCGCGCCATACAAACAAGTATTGCCGATAATGGCCGTATCACGAACCACAAAACGACTATTCGCCGGCGGGCGAATCACGAGTCGTCCAGCCGTCATCCCCTTGCCGACATAGTCGTTCGCATCGCCTTCCAGCGTCATGTTCAAGCCGGCAACATTCCACGCACCGAAACTTTGGCCGGCTGTACCGAGTAGTTTGATATCGAGCACCGCGTCACCCATGCCGTGATTACCGTGCTGACGGGCAATCTCACCGGCGACACGCGCACCAATCGAACGGTTAAAGTTTCGAACTTCGTAACCTAATTTGGCGGATTCGCGTGCTCGGATCGCCGGCAACGCATCCTCAAGCATTTGCTCGGCCAATTCACCGCGATCGTACGGCGCATTTCGAAGATCGGTGCAAAACCTCGCCTTATCGTCAGCCAGACCGCCGTCCGAGATGATCGGGCTTAGATCCATGGCTTGCTGTCGCGGTGTCTGGCCCGCTGCCGGCGTCAGTCGTTGATGACGACCGATTAACTCTTCTAGCGAACGCACACCCAATGCGGCCAGATACTCACGAGTCTCTTCTGCCACAAACTGGAAGAAATTGATCACCATGTCCGGCAAGCCGACAAAGTGTTTTGAGCGCAGCACGGTATTCTGCGTCGCGACACCGGTTGCACAATTGTTTAGATGGCATATCCGAAGATACTTACAGCCCAACGCCACCATTGGTGCCGTACCAAAACCGAAGCTTTCAGCGCCCAGCATGGCCGCCTTGATCACATCAAGACCGGTCTTCAAACCACCATCAGTTTGCAGGCGTACTTTGTGGCGCAGATCGTTACCGCGCAGTACTTGATGCGTTTCGGCCAGTCCCAATTCCCACGGACTACCCGCGTACTTCACAGACGTGAGCGGGCTGGCACCCGTACCGCCGTCATAGCCAGAAATTGTAATCAGATCTGCATAGGCTTTTGCGACACCCGCGGCGATGGTACCAACGCCCGGTTCGGATACCAGCTTGACGCTAACCAACGCTTCCGGATTGACCTGTTTCAGGTCGAAAATCAATTGCGCCAAATCTTCGATCGAATAAATATCATGATGCGGCGGCGGTGAGATCAGACCGACGCCCGGACTGGCGTAACGAAGCCGTGCAATGGTCTCATCCACCTTGTGCCCAGGTAGTTGGCCACCCTCGCCGGGTTTAGCGCCCTGTGCGACTTTGATCTGTAGCACGTCAGCATTGACCAAGTATTCTGCCGTGACGCCGAAACGACCACTGGCGACCTGTTTGATCCGCGACATGCGCTCGGTGCCGTAACGAGACGGATCTTCACCGCCCTCGCCAGAGTTTGAGCGTGCGCCCAATCGGTTCATCGCGATAGCTAATGCTTCATGGGCTTCCGGCGATAACGCGCCCAGCGACATACCCGCGCTGTCGAAACGGCGCACGATGTCGCCAACGGGCTCGACTTCATCCAGCGGAATAGGATCGCAGGAAAAATCGATATCCAGCAGATCACGCAGTGTGGAGACGGGACGCTCATTAACAAGCTGTGCATACTGCTTATAAACGTTGTATTCACCCGATCGAACAGCGGCTTGCAACGTCGCGACGACATCCGGGTTGTAGCAGTGGTATTCACCGCCATGAACGTAGCGCAATAATCCGCCCTGATTCACGGGAATGCCCGGTGCATAAGCCAATTTTGCAAGCTCGGCTTGATCTTCGGCAAGGTGTTGGAAGTTCGCCCCCTTAATCCGGCTCACGGTGCCTTTAAAGCAACGCTCAACAACTTCCGGTGCTAAACCGACAATCTCAAACAGCTGCCCGCCACGATAGCTCGCAATCGTCGATATGCCCATTTTAGACATGATCTTGAATAAACCCTTTCGAATGCCGCGGCGGTAGTTACGACCGAACTGCCGCGTGCCATCGAGGTTGTTGCGGACCTTGCCTTGCCGGGCCATATCGTAAAGCACCTGATAGGCTAGATAGGGATAAACAGCGGTAGCGCCGTAGCCGATAAGACAAGCGAAATGGTGTGGATCGCGAGCGTAACCGGTTTCAACCAAAATATTGCAATCACACCGCAGCCCGACCGCCACCAAGTGGTGATGTACCGCGCCGGTCGCCAGCAACGAATGCACTGGCAACTTACCTTTCTCCAAATACCGGTCCGACAGACAAATCAGTAGTTTGCCATCGCGTACGGCTTGCTCAGCCTGCGCGCAAATATCATCCAGCGCGTCCGTCAACGACACACTCTCATCGTAATTAAGCGTAATAAACGCATGCTGGTCGGCAAACAGTTCCGGACTGATCAGTTGACGCCATTTGCGTTGCGATAAAACTGGCGAACTGATGATCACGTGCTCAGCATCGCTGGCCGTCAACTCAAATAGATTCGACTCGCGACCGATATTGGTTTGCAACGACATCACAATGCGTTCCCGCAACGAGTCGATCGGCGGATTGGTGACCTGGGCAAACTGTTGCCGGAAATAGTCAAACAACGGTCGTATGTGTTTGGACAGCACCGACATCGGCGTGTCATCGCCCATCGAGCCGACGGCTTCCATACCGGCCTCCGCCAGCACACGAATGACTTCGTTGCGCTCTTCAGCAGAAAGATTGAACATCTTCTGGTAGATGGCGATCGTGTCGGGGTCCATGGGTTCCGCCGCGATGCGCACATCAATCAACTCGGACTCTAAGTAACGAATACCCTTCTTCAACCAACGCCGATAAGGCGCACGCGCCTTGATCTGGTCATTCACATCGTTGGTACTCAAAAGCGTGCCGTCTTGTAAATCGACCGCCAGAATTTCGCCGGGACCGAGACGCCCCTTCTCTACCACCGTCGCCGGATCGTAATCGTAAACGCCGATTTCGGAGGCGATCGTTAAATGCCGATCTTCCGTCAATACATAGCGCGCTGGGCGCAGGCCATTTCGATCGAGCGTACAGGCGGCATAGCGACCGTCGGTCATCACAATGCCTGCTGGACCGTCCCATGGCTCGATATGACAACCGAAGAACTCGTAAAAGGCACGCACATCGGGATCAAGCCGGTCATCGGCCTGCCAGGCTGGCGGCACCAAAAGGCGCATTGCCTGAAGCGCGTCCATACCACCCGCCAGCATGACTTCCAGCATGTTATCGAGGCTCGAAGAGTCCGATCCATCCATCGACACCAACGGCAGCAATGAAGAAATGTCAGGGAGATGCTCCGACTGAAAATTACGGGCGCGCGCCATCGCCCAGTTTCGGTTGCCTTGAATCGTATTAATCTCGCCATTGTGCGCTAACAATCTGAATGGCTGTGCCAGGCGCCATTGCGGCCACGTATTGGTCGAGAAGCGCTGGTGAAATACACATACTGAACTCTGCATCCGCTGGTCTTTAAGATCAGTATAGAAGTCGGCCAACACCGACGGCATCACCATGCCTTTGAAAGACAGGGTGTTCGCGCAAAGACTGGCGACGTAGAAAGATTCATCGATATCCGCCAACGCCATTTCAGTGCGGCGTCTGGCAATGAACAATAATCGATTGAAATGCGCTCGCGCCATGCCATCCGGTGCATTCACGAACACTTGCTCAATGACGGGTAGCGTGCGCAAAGCCTCTTCACCACAGACGGAAGAATCCACCGGGACAGTTCGCCAGCCAGCGGTTTCCAAGCCAACCGCAGTCAGCTCACGCTCCAATGTTGTCCGGCAACGGCCCGCCATCGTGTCATGCGGATTCAGAAAAACCATGCCGGCGGCGAATCGCTTGGTAAGCGTTAGCCCCAATTCACTGGCGACTTCTCGCAAGAAAGCGTCGGGCGCCTTCATTAGCAATCCACAGCCATCGCCGGTCTTGCCATCTGCCGCGACTGCGCCTCGATGCGTCAACCGCGTCAATGCGCCGATCGCCGTAGAGACAAGCCATTGACTCGGCTCATCATCAATATTGGCAATCAAACCAAAACCGCAACTCGCTTTCTCAAAAGCGGGTTGGTACAAACTGGTTTGGTCAGGCATTCGATTCAAGTTATAGCTTCCTTCAGGCGAATCTCACCCGCCGCGAATCCAGTCCGGATTTGAGATCATCCAAACCACACCGTATCCGCAGTCCCCGGGTATCAGTAGTAACGACTCGGCTCGTAGGATTTAGGCTGAACAGCCTCACTACCAACTAGTTGTCGTTCGGTATTTATGCCACCAATGCGGCAGTGCGACAAATCCCCGCCTGCCGCAAACGTGACCCTTCAGGGTCACAAATGCAGTCAAAATCTCAAAAATTTCGGAAAATCGCGGAGATTCGGGCTGCATTTAGACCTCTAAACGGTTTCACGGCTTGGATGCAGACAACGACGTTCCGCCGTTATCTGCTGCGGTCTGACCGCGGTTACGCGCGAAACTATTCCGAGACTTTTATCGGGCGATTGAGACGGTTCCGCTGCTACTGAAAGGCAGCGGCTTAACAAACGGCAAGTCAATATCCACGTCACCGCCCACCGAGTAGTCGAGCGACTGCGCTCCGCCGCTTAGCAATCGCGTGCCCAGCAACCTGACAGTTTCAATCAGTGACGCCTCGACCGTGATGCTGAATTCTCCGTCACCATTGGCAGGCACCCGAAACGCCTCGGATGTTGATCCGCTCGCCAATGACAATCCGCCCAACTCAACACCATAGTTGATCGCGCGCACCGGCAATGCGATCGCGTTGGGATTGGAAACCGCAAACGTCAGCTGGAATTGCTGGGATGTTGAGCTGATCTCCTGCACCCGGACGTTGGATAGTCGGACATCAGGCGGCGATAACGATTGAGCGATCGTTTCACAGCCGGAAAGCAGTACTAGAGTCGCCAGCAATGCGGCGCGGATGGTTTTTAGCATTTTCATGCCGACATATTATCAGAGCAAAAAAAAGCCCGCGCGACACAAATCGCACAGGCTCTTCCTAACGACACCTACAATCAGGAATCGTCGACTTCGTCTTCGATGGCTGCCTCAGCGTCATCCATCAAATCACCGGCCTTCTTTTTGCCGTCTTCGATCATATCGGCAGCGCCATCGACGGCATCACCCGCCATCTCTTTGGCGCCTTCCATTGCGTCAGCACCTGCTTCTTTCGCAGCATCAGCCATTTCGCCGGCTTTTTCGCCCGCAGCGTCAGCCATTTCACCGGCTTTCTCGCCAACCGCATTGGCAGCATCACCGGCCGCGTCGACCGCATCGCCCGCCATTTCTTTCGCACTATCAGCAGCGGCACCTGCCTTGTCAGCAGCAGCATCCAAAATGGATTCTTCATTCGCCTTATCCCCACCGCAAGCGGCCAGGCTGACCAGCAATGAGGCTGTCAGACCCATCAATAATTTTTTAGACATTGTCATTTCCTTATCCTCTCCCAAAATAATCACTACCCAAAGTGAATGGCCGCCAGTGTAATGGATGTTAGCGGTAACGCAACGCTAGTCCGGCTATCGAGGCTCCCCATCACCGGGCGCCCAACGTGCTGAAACAACCAGCCAATCGCTCCCGTCTTTCGCAAGTTCTAGCTCGAACAAATAGCTGGAACCCCTGAGGCGAAGGCGTTCCCAGTCTGCTCCCGCGAACCTTACCCGGACCGAAACTTCGGCGAAATTCTCCGTAATTATCTCGATTTTTTGGATATCAGGAAGAATCAGCAGGCCATTCGTTGTGAACATCACGCCGCGCATGGTTTGAACAATCGACGCTTTATCGTTGTCCCGTAAATCTCGATAGTCATCGCTAATCGCGCGTGCGATAGGCCGCAGCTCTTCGTCCTCAGCCGCTTTTGCCATGGTCTTGATCAAGTCACGGATTTGCTGCTCGCTGTCCGGCGCACCACAACCGCTTAACAGCATGACGATCACGAGCATTCGTAAAAAAATGTGATGTTTCATACCGGCAGTATCGCATTCTCATGTGAATCTGTCAGAATGCGCTCATGATCTGGCAGTCGACCAATAACGGGCAATGGAGCAGCGCGTGCAAGATACTTTAGGCCCAGAGGACAGCGGCGAAATTCATAGCATCTTGGACTTGTGGTTTCGCGACCGGGAGAACAACTCGCCTGGCCTCGACGGCCGGATGAACTACTGGTTCAGTGAGAACCCCGAGATCGACATTCATTTACGGCACCGGTTCGGTAAGACGATCAAGCGCGCTGCCAATGGCGAGCTCGATCACTGGACCAAAACACCACTCGGCAGACTGGCCCTGATTCTGGTGTTAGACCAGTTTCGGCGAAACGTTTATCGCGGCAAGCCTGAAGCCTTTAGCCACGATAAAGTCGCGCTGAAACTATGCATCGAAGGCGCCAAGGCCAAGCAGGATCAACAGCTATCGCCGATCCAGAAAGTTTTTTTCTTTATGCCGATGCAACATGTCGAATCACAAAAAGTTCAGGCTAAGTCGGTCATTATTTTTAGAAGCTTGATCAAACATGCATCACCGTCTGAAAAAGAGACCTTCGAAACGGTTTCAGACTTCGCGGACTTACACCGGGATATCATCGAACAATTCGGTCGCTTCCCCCATCGCAATGCGATACTGGGTCGGGAAAGCACCGCTCAGGAACAAGAGTTCCTCGGAGACGGTCCAACGTTTGGCCAATCATGAAACCTTGGCGCGATGACCGGCGTTCGCTAGCAGACGCGTTTCCTGTTTCGAAATCCAAAGAAAGCGACTGACGAGCAATATCGCAGCGACGGTGAGACCCGCCACAAATCCTGCCCAGATCATCGGTGGCGACATCGCCAATGGCAATGCCGCAGCATAAGCCATCGGGAATCCGATCACCCAGTAGGAAAACGTCGTCAGGTACATGGGCATACGCGTGTCATGCAAACCACGCAGTGCGCCCGCCGCCCCCACTTGAATGCCATCTGACACTTGGAAGACCGCCGCGACCAGTAGCAAACTAATCGCCACTTCTACAACCATCGGATCCTGGGTGTACCAGCCGACAATCGTTTCCCGAAACAGTAACAAGCCCAACGCGGACACCATCATGAAACCGGTGCAACAAAGGATGCCCAGCTTGCCGCGGAATCGTGCCAGCGCAATATCACCCTGTCCCATCGCATTGCTCACCAACACGGTGAGCGCACCATTGATACCCATCGGCACCATAAACATCGTTGTCGCGTAGTTGGTCGCCACCAAGTGACCTGCCGCAATTTCCGCCGACAGCTTGCCCATTAACAAGGCAACGGCCCCAAAGAGTCCTGCTTCGGCGATGATACTGACCATGATCGGAAGCCCTAACGCCAATATCTCCCGCATCTCCTGCCACTGCGGGCCTCGCCCCAATGAGAAAATATCAAAGCTGCGATAACGCTTGTGCAGCAACATGAAGGTCAGCAAAGCGAAAAACATGTACCACATCGTAATCGCGCTGGCATAACCGGCACCTGCCGCGCCAAGCTCTGGCGCGCCCAACTTGCCAAACATCAAGACATAGTTGAAAAAGACATTGACCGGCAAGGCACTAACAGAGACAAACATGACCGGTCGCGTCCAGCCGATCGCTTCAGTCGTATAGCGCAGTACAAGATAAGCGAAGCCCGCTGGCGCACCACAAACAATGCCAATCAAATAGCCGCCCGCCAACGGCCGAAAGCTTGGGTCGATGCCAATGACCGACAAACCAGGTACCGCGACGAAAATCATCGTCAGTACCGCCGCCGTTGATAACCCGAGACTGAGCCAAAACCCCTGACGAGCGTATCGACCAATCAAATGACCACGTCCTGCACCACGATGCGCAGAACCAATCGGCGAGATCGCCATCAGCACGCCGAGTGCGACGAGAAAAAACAACATCCAGACGCTGCTGCCGACACCGACGGCCGCTTGCGATTCTGCGCCCAGCCGACCGGACATTAAGGTATCGGCCAGCCCCATTCCGGCGAGCGCAAGATTATTGACAATCAACGGCGTCGCTAAAAAGAGCAGACCTTTTAGCTCGGGCAACCAGTCTTTTGGATGTCTTAGATTCATGGATAGGAAGGGCTTCGGCTGGAGGTAATCGCGATCAAGCAGCGAGATTATCACGCGACCGCCGCATGTAACGGAGTGATTTGGTAACCTTCCGGTTTAGCTTATCGGGCGCAATGTGATTGCGCTGCCCAAACAGGAGCCCAGTATGTTGCACGACGGAAAGTCTCGCCGCGTCGCCATTGTCGGTGGTACACGTATCCCCTTTGCCCGCTCACACACAGCGTATAAGCGTTGTTCAAATCTCGACATGATGAGCGCCACACTGAAGGGGCTTGTCGATCAGTACGGTTTGCAAGGCCAACATCTTGGCGATGTCTCTTTGGGCGCAGTGATCAAACACTCGCGCGATTGGAACCTCGCCCGGGAAGCCGTCCTAAGCTCCGGTCTCGCGCCGACCACACCGGCTTTTGATATTCAGCGTGCTTGTGGCACCAGCCTGTCTGGCGCTGTCATGATCGCCAACAAGATTGCCCTCGGCCAAATTGAAGCGGGCATTGGTGCCGGTACCGACACCGTGAGCGATCCGCCTATTGTTTACGACGATGAATACCGCGCGATCATGATGGCCAGTTACCGTGGGCGCAGCTTCGGACAACGTATCAAGCCATGGTTTAGATTACGCCCCCGGCATTTCAAACCTGTCCTACCCGGCGTCGAAGAGCCGCGCACTAAACTTTCAATGGGTCAAAGTACCGAAATTACCGCGAAAGAATGGTCTATCTCCCGGACTGATCAGGATCAACTCGCATTAACCAGTCATCAAAGAGCCCATGCCGCCTATGAGGCGGGTTTCTTCGAAGACCTGATTACGCCGTTCGAAGGCTTAACGCGCGACAACAACATTCGCAGCGACAGCAGCTTGGAAAAACTAGCCAAACTTCGCCCGGCATTTGACCGAAGTGATGCTGGCACCATGACCGCCGGCAACAGCACGCCGCTGACCGATGGTGCTTCCGCGGTCTTGCTCGCCAGCGAGACCTGGGCCGCCGAACACAATCTGCCTGTGCTCGCTTACCTCGATTTTTGCAAAGTCGCTGCGGTCAATTTCGTCAACGATGAAGGTTTGTTGATGGCCCCCGCTTACGCCGTCTCTGACATGCTTAAGGATGCGAACCTTGGCCTTCAGGATTTCGACTTTTACGAAATCCACGAGGCGTTCGCCGCACAAACGCTGGCAACGATGAAAGCCTGGGAATCAGATTCGTTCTGTCGGGAACGACTCGGCCGTGAACAGGCGCTCGGCGCGATCGATCGTGACCGCCTAAACGTAAAAGGCAGCAGTCTGGCGGTCGGGCATCCGTTCGCCGCGACTGGCGGCCGTATTCTGGCGACCTTGGCCAAAACACTACATGAGCATGGTGGCGGACGTGGCTTGATTTCGATCTGCACAGCTGGCGGCATGGGCGTCACGGCGATCGTTTCCGGCAGCTAGCCGACTCTTTGCTAGCGTCTGCTATAGTAGCGCGCTGATGCGGCAACCGTTTTGTCGCGCGCGGTCAGATAACAATAACTATCGGCTGCGTTATGTCTAAAAACAGACCTCGGGGAATTTTATGGAAGGTTTGAGTAATTTTCTGGCTGTCAGTAATGCCATTCTATGGGCACAGCCGGTCCTTTACGCACTGCTTGGCACTGGTGTTTTATTCACTATCTGGAGTGGATTTGCACAATATCGGGCGCTGACACACGGCGTCTCGGTCGTTCGAGGCAAATACGATAATCCGGACGATCCGGGCGCCATTAGTCACTTTCAGGCGCTATCTGCCGCGTTATCGGCAACGGTCGGACTGGGGAACATTGGCGGCGTCGCGCTGGCCATCGCGTTGGGCGGACCGGGCGCCATCTTCTGGATGTGGGTTGTCGGCTTTGTCGGCATGGCCATCAAAATCACCGAAGTCACGCTATCAATGCTGTATCGCAACACCAGTGATCCGGAAAATCCGCATGGCGGGCCGATGTGGGTCATTAGTGAAGGCCTGCCAAAGATCAGCCCGAAACTTGCCGCTCTTGGTAAAACTATCGGCGTTATCTTTTGCCTGACACTTCTGGTTTCTACAGCGACCGGCGGCAATATGTTCCAGGCTTGGAACGTGGGCGAAATCACCGAAAGCTACTTCGGCGTACCGAGCTACATCAGCGGCATTATCCTCGCGGTCATTGTCGGTTCCGTCATTATTGGTGGCATCAAGCGAATTGGTAAGGTTGCCGGCACGCTCGTGCCGTTCATGGTTGGCTTGTATTTGCTCGCGGGCATCTGGGTACTGGCCGTCAATATCGACAAGATTCCGGAGATGTTTGCCTTGATCATCACCGGCGCATTCAATCCGCAAGAAGCAACCGGCGCCTTCCTTGGTGGCACCGTTGCCTACGGCTTCCTGATTGGCATGAAACGCGCGTTGTTCTCGAACGAAGCGGGACAAGGCTCTTCGCCGATTGCACACTCAGCTGCAAAAACCGACGAGCCGGTGCGTGAAGGCATCGTCGCGGGTCTGGAGCCATTCATTGACACGATCGTCGTTTGTACATTCACCGCGCTGATCATCCTATCGACCGGTGTCTGGAATCGTGATGCAGCGGGGACACTCAACGTTGAACCATTCGTCGCGAAGACAGCGGACGGCCTTTGGCAGGTTGAGGATTCAACCGCACCCGCTAGTGATGAACTGGGCATCGGTACCAACGTCTACATGATTGTCGAGGCAGATCAAAACGCCAACACTGGCAATAATCTGCACAAACTTGAAGGCATTGTTGTCGAAAGCGCCACCGGCCCGTTGATTCAATGGACACCGATCGAGAGCACCGGCGATCCAAGAATGATTGATCTGGGCGTTTATCCAAGCTACGTTGGCGCCACGCTAACCGCGAAAGCTTTCGATACCGTACAACCGGGTCTCGGGATGTGGCTCGTGACCTTAGCTTCTTGGCTGTTCGCAATATCAACCATGATCTCGTGGAGCTACTACGGCGAACAAGGCATGGTTTTCCTAGCCGGCGAAAAATCCGTTTTGCCTTACAAGCTCATTTTCTGTCTGCTAATCATCATTGCAACGCTCGGCCTGATCGAAACCGATGCCGATCTCGATAACATGACCGGTGTAGGTACCGGCGTCATGTTGTTTGCTAACGTGCCGATCATGTGGATCATGGGCTACCAAGCAATACGCGCATACAAGGCGTATATCGTTAAGCTGAAGTCCGGTGAAGTGGATGCGGAGAACGCTGCTTCCTAAGTAGTTGCATACACCCCTGACGCTGAAAGCGGGGATGCCTTTCTAGCGACTTGACCAACAAGTTCGCCAGAGGGGTGTCCCCTTTTTTTCGACGTGACATCGACAACCCGCTTTTTGTGACGGCCCAAGACAGTAGGCGTTTTGATCACACCGCTCACTGGTATGATGTCTTTATGAAACCGTTAATCGTCATCGCGCTATGCAGCCTCTTGGCCATCAATACCGCTGCAGCCGACATACCTGGATTGTCGCCGGATAACAGTGCTGAAACCAATGGACGAGCTATCGCCGATGAGGCGGCGCGCCGTGACAATGGCTTCACCAATTCCCGTTCCGATATGACCATGACCTTATTCGATGGCCGTGGTAACAGCGTGGCACGAACGATCCGCAGCAAGACGCTCGAGGTCGCCGATGACGGTGATCGCACCATTCTCTTTTTCGAAGATCCTGCCGACGTCCGCGGCACCGCCTTTCTAACGCATAGCCACAGCGACAGCCCTAGCGACCAATGGCTTTATCTGCCTGCCCTCAAGCGCGTCAAACGTATTGCCGCGAACCGGCGTAATGGTGCGTTCATGTCGAGCGAGTTTTCTTATGAAGACCTCGGCAACGATGAAGTCGACAAATATCGCTATCGACTGATTGGCGACGCTGTTTTCGCGGGCGTTGATTGTTTCCACATTGAACGCATCCCAACTGAGCAATCGGGGTATAGCCGCCAGGAAGTATGGCTCGATAAAGCCGAATTGCGACTGCTCAAAGCCGACTATTACGATCGTGGCGGCGCTTTGCTGAAAACACTGATTGCAAAAGATCATCAGCAGTATGGAGAACAATATTGGCGCCCTGCTGAAATGATCATGAGCAATGTCCAGAATGGGCGTCGCACCATCTTGCAATGGCGCAACTACAGTTTCGATAATGAGGATGTAGTGGCGCTAGACTTTTCGCCGGGCAGGCTTGATAGCATTCGTTGACATTCGTGTTGTGGCCTTGCTGGTTCTTGGCCTGGCGGCGGCATCCACCCATGCCTCACCCTGGCAGGGCGAAGTTAGCGCACAGGCTCGCTGGTTTGTGCAGCCCGCAGCGGATCCACGCCAGACCAATGGCGATCTATCGCTGGCGGGTAAACTTCAATTCTCCGAAGAGTTCGACCAGCGTCGGCAACGCTTTGCTTTTTCGATTGCCGGGCGCATAGACAGTCAGGACGGCGAACGCAGTCAATTTGATATTGGGGAATTGAACTGGCGGTATCGATGGTCGAATGCCGAACTCACCATTGGCTTGGACAAAGTATTTTGGGGCGTTACCGAAGCGCTGCACTTGGTCGACATCGTGAACCAGACTAATCGAGTGGATAGCCCCGATGGTGAGTCGAAACTGGGGCAGCCGATGATTCGACTAGCATTCAACCGCCAGTGGGGCGAACTCGAGTTTTTTGTCTTACCCGGCTTCCGGGAACAACGATTGCCGGGCAGCGCTGGGCGCTTGCGAGGGCCACTGCAATTAATCGCGGATGAGGCGCGCTACGAAACGAACCGGGAACAAGGTCACGTAGATCTTGCTTTCCGTTATCAGCATTTCATTGGCAACATTGAGTTCGCGATTTCCCATTTCGCGGGCTTGGAACGTACACCGTTACTCCAGTTGGATCGGGTTGGCGCTACACCGGTTCTAACACCCTTTTACTTCCTGACGGATCAAACCGGTTTGGAATTGACCATGGTGACGGGCAGTTGGCTTTGGAAACTCGAATCGGTCAGCAAGCGCGATGATCAACAGCGGTACTTTGCCGCGACCGGTGGCTTCGAATGGACCGCTTCGAACGTTTTCGGCACCGGAGCAGATATCGGCATCATCGCCGAATATCAATATGATGGCCGTGATGCATCGAGACTGCTACAAAGCGTCGCGATTGCCGACGACGACATCGTGTTAGGTGCGAGAGTGAGCGTCAATGACTTCGCGAATACCGAATGGCTGTTACTGCATGGATTCGACCGAAATAGTCGCGGACGTGTGACGTCTGTAGAAGGGTCACGGCGACTGGGGCAACGATGGCGCTTGTCACTCGAAGCACGCTTCTTTTCCAGCCAGTCACCGATGGATGTCTTATCGATATTTGATAACGAAGACTATTGGCAACTTGAGTTAACGCGTTACTTTTGAGCCATTCTCGTTAACAAAGAAACCTGTTCAACCATGCTGGTCACACCACGCTCACGAAACTTGTCTTCGTTGGCTAGCACGTCGACTGTTTGCAACGGTGAAACATCAAACAAGCCGGCAGAAATTTGAGCCAGCTCATCTGCCCCAACAGAAAATGGCGGACCATTCATTTGCTGCTGTGGATAATCGACCGTCACCGTTAGGCCTTTCGCACCCGCCGGAACCAATGTGGCCAGATGCCGTTGGTAACGTTTTCGAACAGCCTCAGGCAATGCGATGAGCGATGCGCGGTCAAAGAATGCATCGACTTTACCCAAGTGCTCAGGCGTCAACTCAAAAAAATCGCCGCACCAAATCGAAATATTGTCGTGTGTCCAGCACTCCAGCGAGCCGCTTGATTTTTGTGTGGGCGACACTTCAGACTCGGCGAAAAAATCACGAACCGCGACTGGTGATAATTCGACGCCGACGACCCGATCGTGCTGCTTCGCTAACCAATGCAGATCTACCGCTTTTCCGCACAGTGGTACAAAAACAGCTGCGGCGCCCGGAGCATCGAGTACAGACCAGTGTCGAACAAGATGTTCGTTCACCGTCTGTCGATGAAAACCTATGCGGCCATTCTCCCAACGATCGTGCCATGCCGCATGCACATTGGTATCAACCATCGTCTTTCGCTCCAGATTGCGCCTTCAATTTCTTAAGCAGTACATCGAGTCGCGCGCGCGCTTGTTCCATACGTTCGCCCTGCAGTTCTTTGCTCACATATTGCTCAACCTGATCGATAACCTGATCAAGATCACCAGCCGGCAATTCGTCTGTACGCACCGCGGACGGTCTGGCAGCGCTAAACAAATTGATGCGTTCCTCGGTTTCCTTGCCAAAGGTCACGACATCATAAAACTCACTGCCCGCGACTTTCCCCGGCTTCAACAAGCTCAACACCGTTGCGACAAGCGACACGGGAATAAGAACAAAATCGCGGATTCCATCCACAATCAACTTCACCTGGAATACCACCGCATCCCGAATCAACTGCCGCTTTGTCGGTAATTCTGCGGGATGCTCGTCAATCTGTGTGTCTTCGTCCATCAATCAGGGTTCCTCATCAGCTTGATTGCTGGCCTAGCGTCGGCCCAATTGGTACTGTAGCGGGTAGTTTCCCCTTCGGACAACAGGAACATGGCACGTTTTATTGGCGAGTCGGATTTTGACCATGGTGACCAGCAGTCGATCGGCTTGCTTGTGGTCAACCTAGGCACGCCCGACGATCCTTCACCCAAATCCGTTCGACGCTACCTGAAGCAGTTTCTTTGGGATCCACGTGTCGTCGAACAACCGCGACTCGTGTGGTGGCTAATACTCAACTTAATTATTTTGCGTATCCGACCGAAACGCTCGGCTGCGGCCTATCAAAAAATTTGGACCGAACAGGGCTCGCCACTCTTACTGTTCAGTCAAAAGATTGCCGACGGAATTGCGCAAGAGGTTCGACAATCAACCGGTAGCCATATCTCAACCGAACTTGCCATGTCCTACGGCTCTCCATCGATTCCGGATGCGCTGGAGCGACTGCGCGCGCAGAACGTTCGGCGTCTTGTCGTGCTACCACTCTACCCGCAATACTCGGCAACGACGACCGGCACCGTTTTTGATGCTGTCACCAGTGCGCTTTCCAAACAACGCTGGGTACCCGAGTTACGCTTCATCACCCAATTTCATGATCGTCCTGCGTTAATCAAAGCATTGGTCGACAGTGTCCAAGCACATTGGGCAACACATGGCCGTGGTGAGCGACTCTTGTTTTCTTTTCACGGCATCCCGCAGCGTTATTTTCGTGCGGGAGACCCCTACCATTGCCAATGCCAAAAAACAGCGCGGTTAGTTGCTGATGGCCTGTCACTCAACGAAGACGAGTGGGCCGTGTCATTTCAATCACGGGTAGGCCGCGAACCCTGGTTGATGCCGTACACGGATTACACGCTCGAAGACTGGGGTGCCGAAAAGGTGGGTAAGATCGATGTTATCTGCCCGGGTTTCTCAGCGGATTGCCTGGAGACACTGGAAGAGATCGCGCTGGAAAACAAAGAACTGTTCATTGAAGCCGGTGGCGGTGACTTACGCTATATCCCCGCGCTGAATGACTCACCAGCGCAACTGGAAGCACTGGGGGAATTGATCATCGAACAAACCAGCGGCTGGCATCAAACGCTCAATGAGCTCAATCAACACATTGCCGCTTCGGCAGATCGCGCTACTGCGATGGAAGCAAGGTCGCCCAACGAATGATCGGGACATTTCTGGAAATCAGTGTCACGACGCAAGATATGCTGGCTTCGCTAGCCTTTTATCAAGCGCTCGGTTTTCAGGAGCTGGAAACCAACGATACTCGCACTTACCCTTACGCGGCGGTAACAGACGGCAATATCACAATAGGCCTGCACGCACGCGAGTTTGCTGAACCTACCACGACGCTTGTGCAACCGGATCTCGCGAAGGTCGCGCTTCAGTTTAGTGAAACATCTCATCTGGTATCAATGAACATTGACCCGGAAACCTTCAATGAAGTGTCGCTCACCGATGCGGATGGGCATCCACTCTTACTTGTCGAGGCTCGAACCTACTCGCCACCACGGCAAGAACCAAGCGAAAGCTTACTCGGTGAATTTCTCGAGCTGTCTTTGCCCGTGCGTAGCAGTATGGCGAGCACCCAATTTTGGGCACCCTTCTCAAGAAACACGCTCGGCATTATGCAGGGCGACGAGATGCACATGCGTCTGGACATCGATGGGTTGGCCATTGGTCTCAGTGAAAAAGTTCGCGGTCGCACACCGCAACTTTGCTATCACGTCACAGACCTGGCCGCACTAGGTCGGGCATTGGATCGCTTAGGGTTCGCTATGCGCCCATGCGGCATTGGTCTGGGTGAATGCGTCGGTCAACTGGTTACCACAGAAGGGCTTTGCTTGTCCTTCCTACAGAATGACTTTATGCAGTCCGAATTTTAACGCAGCGCGTTAGTCGTCCAGCAAATCGGACAGTCGTTCAGCCTGACGCCGAAATGTCGGGCCAAATCCGGCCTCATCACAAAGCGCATTGAACGCGCCCAAGTCAGGTTTCTTACGACCGATGCCAGCGCAATCGAACGGTAACGGTACATCGCTCGGGATGAGCGTAAGTTGTTTCGAAATCATCGCGATGTCCCGATGCGTGTGCAGCCGATCACCAAGTTTCGAAGCACCTCGGACCTCGACATCCGACACACGATCAAGATTGGCATACAACACATCGAGACTGCCGAAGTGATTCAGCAAAGCAGCAGCAGTTTTTTTGCCGACCCCAGGGACGCCGGGAATGTTGTCGACCGCATCGCCTGCAAGCGCGAGTAAATCAGCGATCTGCTCCGGAAAAACGCCAAACGCATCCGGAATATCTTCATAAGTCAGTCGGCGGTTACCTGCAAAGTCCCAAAACACGTCCGTTGGTGACAACAATTGCGTCAAGTCTTTGTCTCTACTGACGATCGTAAAAGGCACGCCCTGATTTCTAGCATCGAATGCTAGTGTGCCGATAATGTCATCCGCTTCGTAGACATCACTGGCTGCTTCACACAATCCCAGTGCGCGTGCCATACGACGACACTGTTTGAATTGGCGGTCCAACTCGGGTGGTGCAGGATCACGATTCGCTTTGTAAGCCGGATAAATATCGTTTCGATACGACTGCGCGAGACTCTCATCAAAAGCGACCGCAATCCGCTTCGGCGCTTCGAACTCGAGAAAATCCGCCAGAAAACGGGTAAATCCGTACAGGGCATTGGTCGGGTTCCCCGCTGGATCTCGCATATCGTCAGGCACTGAAAACCAGGCACGAAAGACGTAAACACTCGCGTCAATCAAATAAATCATGAGCTAAAGTGTAGCACTGGGGCGCTTTGAAACGTTGCCTCAAAAATCCGCTGCAGTTGCCGCCTGATTACTATCGAGATGAATACGCACACGCTGATGCAATGGGCTGGATCTTGGAAAGTGAGCCAACAAGTAAGCCATTTGATCCGCTAGTACGCGGCGACCCTTCAGATAAATGTACTCCGCATAAGTCGGCGTAAAAGGCACAGCGATCAACTGCATGCCCGCTTGTTCCGGCGTGTTCCCGCCTTTGTGGTTATTACAACGTTTACAGGCCGTTGCCACATTGGTCCAACGGTCAGCGCCCCGTTGGGAAATCGGCGTAATATGATCGCGGGTCAAATCGACATTTGAAAACTTAAGTCCGCAATACAAACAAATATTCGCATCGCGCTTGAACAGGGTACGGTTGTTAAGCGGCGGCGTGTACGCCTCGCGTTGCTGCGCCAGCCCCTGATGGGTGCCATACGTTGCAATAATGGAATTGACATCGATTACGCTGCGTTGGCCGGTCGCTGCACTAAAACCGCCACGCACGCGGTAGAGATCGGTGCCACAAGCATAGGCAACTTGGTCAGCATGATACAAACGCGCGGCTTCCCGATAATCAATCCATTCAAGCGGCATACCGGCAACGTCCGTGCGCAAGACTTGTTGTGAGATTCGCGGTTTTTCGTCCTGAAACATATTGACCCTTTGGTGCGTCGGGAAATTGTCAGTTCGCTGCAGCCACCCCAAGATTGCAAGACAATTTCAACGAAATCAATGGGATTATGCAAAATATAAACGATGAATCAACCGACCCAGAAGGCAGCCGAATCGTGCGATAATTTAACGGTTGAACGGCATGATGAGAGACCTGACGATCCGCCTGTTGTCAAGAGACTTATGCACATCGATGCTAAATGTTCCCGGACCGCATCAATAAAAGGCCAATTTCGCCGCACGTGACCTATAAACCATTGTTTTTAAAAAATAAATGATCAATTTTTTGAGTATCGGGTAATGCGGTGTGACGTTGAAAACTAACCGGGGCTCGAAATCTCATGCGATCATCCACAGAGTTATCCACAGCCTTTGAGACAAGACTCAGGAAATCAAGAACATACGGGGGATTCCCGTATTTCAGTCGCGATAGACGTGCCATTACGACAAGTTTTTGACTATCGTGTGGCGGCCGACCAGCCGCGCCCGGAAATCGGTACAAGAGTCCTAGTTTCATTCGGCAGGCGGCAAGTGATCGGGGTTGTCTGGCGCGACGATGACAAGCCAAAGCTTGCGCTCAACCAGCTGAAGAATATATCCAAAGTACTCGATGACACCCCGGTTCTTAATGCGGCCGGCATCGCGTTGGTGCAATTTGCCGCCCGCTACTACCACCAGCCGATTGGCGAGGTAGTGGCCGCGGCTTTGCCGCCTGGCCTGCGCAAAGGTAAAGCGACCGAGGCACTGATTGAATATGTCGCCCTAACCAAGACCGGCCGCGATGAGATAACACCGGCGCTTGGTAAACGCGCGCCAAAGCAGTTTGCATTATTGCAATTGTTGAGTCGCCAAGCGCATCTGTCAGCAGATCAGATTCGGGCAGAAATGCCGGAATGGCGCCGCGTTGCTACGTCGCTCAGTAAGCGAAACTGGATAGCGACAACGATGCGAGCGCCTGATATTGACTGGCACTGCGACGTCGCTGAACAAACCACTGCATTGGTACTCAGTGACGAACAGCAAACCGTCGTTGACGCGCTTGGCCGATCGTCAACCGGTTACCAGCCATGCTTGTTGGACGGCGTGACCGGCAGCGGCAAGACGGAGGTCTTCCTGCAACTCACGCAACAACAACTATCGAGAAACCGGCAAACGTTAATTCTGGTACCGGAGATCGGTCTGACGCCGCAGCTCATTCGACGTTTCGAACAACGTCTGGGGCAACGCGTCGCTTTGTTGCACAGCAACTTAAGCGATGCCGAACGCACCGCCAACTGGTTGGCGACTAGTCGGGGCTTGGCCAAAGTGGTTATAGGCACACGCTCCGCGGTATTCACGCCGCTAGCGAAACCCGGACTCATCATCGTTGATGAAGAACATGACAGCTCGTTGAAACAGCATGAGGGTTTTCGCTATCACGCCCGCGATCTAGCGGTATGGCGCGCCAACCAATGCGAGATACCCATTTTATTGAGCACTGCAACGCCATCGTTGGAGAGTTTGCACAACGCCAAACAAGGCCGCTATCAACACTTTCGGTTAACGCATCGAGCCGCCGGTGCCACGGCACCGCGAATTCATGTGATCGACACCAATCGTTTCAATATGCTGGAAGGTCTCTCACAACCCGTTATTGATGCGATGAAGCGACACCTTTCGGCCGGCAATCAGGTGCTCGTCTATTTGAACCGGCGTGGCTATGCGCCCACGCTAATCTGTAGCGATTGCGGCAACATGGTCGACTGCAGTCATTGCGATGCGCATATGACGCTCCATGCACATCGCCAGGAGCTGCAATGTCATCACTGCGGCATGCGACGCGATGTGCCCACAGCATGTGAGCAATGTGGGCAACCCGTCAACCCCCTAGGTGAAGGCACCGAGCGCATTGAAGAAGTGCTAGGCTCGCTAATGCCCGAATACACGATGGCGCGTATCGACAGTGACACCACTAGCGCGAAAGGCAGCATGCAGGATGCGCTGGCCGCTGCAAAGCGCGGAGACACGCGTATTCTGGTCGGCACCCAGATGCTAGCCAAAGGTCATCATCTGCCCTTGTTGACGTTAGTCGTCATGCTCAATACGGACCAGGGTTTCTTTGCCAGTGATTTCCGTGCCAGCGAACGTTTGGCACAAAGCGTCATTCAAGTGGCGGGGCGCGCAGGTCGCGGCGATCAGGCGGGTGAAGTCTTTATCCAGAGCGCATTCCCTGACCATCCATTGCTGCGCATGCTGGTACAGGATGGCTATGCCGCTTTTGCAACGCAGGCGCTTGTGGAACGCGAGGCCGCCGGCTGGCCCCCGTTCAGGCATATCGCCGTATTGCATGCCGCCGCAACTCAAGAACGCACGGCCATTGATTTCTTGCAGCGCGCTCGCCAACGTCTGGGTAACTCCGCGGTTGATGTGCTGGGTCCGGCGCCAGCCAGCATGCTGCGACGCGCCGGCCGTTATCGATACCAACTTTTACTGAGCGCAGACACACGAGCTAATTTACAAACAAAGCTCCATACACTTACGCATTTTCTTAGCCATGAAAGCACAACGCATCAATTGCGCTGGTCGCTCGACATCGATCCCCAATCAGAGCTTTGAGCAACTGCTGCTGCCATTCGACCTGAAGCACGGTAGAATGCGCGGCTCGCCAAGGAACCCGTCATCGTGAAAGAACAGATCATAGATTTACTGAACACAGCGTTACTTGAACTGCCGGCTGTGCAGGGCAAAGACGATCTCGACTTACCGCGTCCCGAGCTCGAGAGAACGCGCGACCCCGAGTTCGGTGATTTCGCTAGCAACATCGCGATGCGGCTGGCCAAGCCGTTACGGGCAAGTCCGCGCGACATTGCGGCTGCGATCGTGACTGCACTACCCGACAGCCCCCTGATTCGTAAAGCGGAAGTTGCCGGACCGGGTTTCATTAACCTATTCCTGCACAACGATTCGGCCAATGCCATCGTCGGCAATGTGCTTTCCGCCGCTGAAACTTTTGGCGAATCAAAAGCGGAAACGCCGGAGAAAATTCTGGTCGAATATGTCTCCGCAAACCCGACCGGCCCGCTGCATGTCGGTCATGGCCGCCATGCGGCCTATGGCGCGACGCTTGCTAACTTGCTGCGCGCTACCGGTCACGAAGTTGCCGAAGAATACTATGTGAACGACGCTGGGCGGCAAATGGAGATTCTCGCGGTCAGCGTTTTGATTCGTGCATTATCCGAAGACGATGCCGTGTTTCCGGTCGCCGGCTACCGAGGCGGTTATATCCGCGATATCGGTGCGGCATGGCAGCGCGAACACAACACGCCAAGCCAGTTGACGCTTGATGAATTGCTAGCTGGGCTGCCCAACGACGGTGAGGACGACCAAAAAGAACGATACGTCGACGCACTAATCGCAAACGCAGAGCAATTGCTTGGCGACACTTTTGGCACGCTGCTCGATTTTGCCCGCGATGCGATCCTGGACGATATTCGCGATGATCTGGCCGAGTTCGGCGTCACGCCGGATCGGTTCTTTTCGGAAAAAAGCCTGACCGTAGATGGCGCTATTGATGACGCACTAGCCGTATTGCAAAAACAAGGTGTTCTCTACGAGAAAAAGGGCGCTACGTGGTTTCGAGCGACAGATTACGACGATGAAAAAGATCGTGTCGTGAT
This sequence comes from Woeseiaceae bacterium, assembly GCA_045110335.1. Classification (GTDB taxonomy): domain Bacteria; phylum Pseudomonadota; class Gammaproteobacteria; order Steroidobacterales; family Woeseiaceae; genus CALBPI01. Next base: position 86,979 of record JBGCGB010000006.1, on the reverse strand, counting down.
TCGTGATAACGGTAAGAAGACCTATTTCGCATCAGACATTGGCTACCACTTCGATAAACGGCGTCGGGGCTATGACCGGTTGCTCGACATTTTGGGCTCTGACCATCACGGCTACATCGCAAGAGTTCGCGCTGGGTTGGTCGCTATGGGTGAGCCGGCGGATACACTGGAAGTCCGCTTGATGCAGTTCGTCACGCTTTATCGTGGCGGTGAGAAAGCGCAAATGGGCACGCGCTCCGGCAACTTCGTCACGCTACGAGAACTTCGCGAAGAAGTGGGCAATGATGCTGCACGACTTTTCTACATCATGCGTAGCAATGACCAACATCTCGATTTCGATATGGAACTGGCGACATCCAAGCGCAACGAAAATCCGGTTTATTATTTGCAATATGCACACGCAAGAATTTCCAGTGTCTTCGAGAAGCTCGATGACAACACATGGAAGCCGGACAACGGCTTGCAGCATCTTGGTAAATTGACAGCCACGCATGAATCTTCATTGATGACGCAGCTGGCCCGTTATCCGGAAGTGGTGCAGAGTGCAGCAACGAAGCGTGCGCCGCACACGTTGATCAACTTTCTTCGGGACTTATCGACTGACTTGCACAGCTATTACAACGCACACAAATTCATGGTCGACGATGTGGACTTGAGAGATGCGCGCCTGGCTTTGATCCTTGCCGTCCAACAAGTTCTGAAGAATGGATTCCGCATCCTCGGCATTAGTGCCCCGGACCGAATGTAGGCATCAAAATGGCCCGTCAGAAGAAACGCAGAAAAGCTCGATCAACCAATCGCTCAGGCGGGCAATTCCGATCCATGATGTTTGGCTTGATCGCAGGATTGGGCATCGCCGCGATTGTCTGGTGGCAGCTCGGCGCGCCGCCACCACCCGCGAAAACCGAAGTGGTTGTTGCCGAAGAAGCACCTGCGAAGACGAAACCACCGAAACCTATCGAGTTGCAGGCGACCGGTGAGAATTTCGATTTTTACGAAATGCTGCCGGAGCAAGAAGTCGTTGTACATGATGGATTCGCGAAGAGACGCAGTACGCCCGCTGCCAAAGTCACAGCCGTGGCACCCCGCGTTACAGAGCAAGGCGTTCATCGTATTCAGGCAGGTTCGTTTCGAAATCCTGAAGATGCAGATCGCATGAAAGGCACACTGGCCTTACAAGGTATGAAGCCACATATCGAGCCCGTCGTGATCAACGGTACTCGCTTCAATCGCGTCATCATCGGGCCGATCAGTGAACTTGCAACGCTCAACGAGTACATCAGGCGACTGAACCGGCTCGGACTAGAGTATCAAGTGATTCGTGAGGATTAGCCGGATGGCCACGCAACGTACCATCGGATTTTGTTGCGCTACGCTCTTGATTGCAGGCTGCGCTGGCGCACCGCCAGTGAAGGATGAAACACCAGCCGTTATAGAGGCGCCAACTGAACCTGAACCCCAAGCGGCGCCGCCTGTGCGACAACCCGCGCCGGAAGACTATGTGGTCAGCATCGCCGCTGTGGGCGACATGATGATCGGCACTGATTTTCCAGATAATCGTTTGCCGGACGATGACGCCATCGGTTTTCTAGCTGGCGTCACGCCTGTTCTGGCGGCAGCGGATATTACGTTTGGCAATATTGAAGGCGTCTTGATGGACGGCGGCGAACCGGCCAAGAAATGCAGCAATCCGAAAGCATGCTATCTGTTTCGATCGCCAACGCGCTACGCACAGCGTTTCGCTGATGCCGGCTTCGATGTTGTCAGCTTTGCCAACAACCATGCGCGAGATTTTGGTGAAGAAGGTCGAACCAGCAGCATGCAAGCGGTTGCCAATCTTGGTATCCGGCATTCGGGCCGAGTGGGCGACGTTGCCAGCTGGCGGCATGGCGACCTCCGGATCGCCATGATCGCATTCGCGGTAACGCGCAATTCCAATATGATGCTGGATATAGTCGATGCGGCCACAGAGGTCGGGGCGCTAGCTGCAGATCATGACATCGTGATTGTCAGCTTCCATGGCGGTGCCGAAGGGCTCGGTGCACTGCATGTTCCTTTTGAAGAAGAAACCTACTACAACGAACCGCGTGGAGACGTTGTCCTGTTTGCACGCACGATGGTGGATGCCGGCGCTGACCTTCTACTTGGCCATGGCCCGCATGTTGTGCGCGGTATCGAACGTTACAAAGACAGACTAATCGCCTACAGCCTCGGCAATTTCGCGACGTATTACGGCATTAGCGTTGCAGGCCTGAAAGGCATTGCCCCGATTCTGACAGTCCGTGTGGATGGTGACGGAACATTTCTCGGCGGCGACATTGTATCAACCGTTCAGCGGAGACCCGGTGGCCCGGTCATCGATTCTGAACGTCGCGCGCTGAAAAAAATACGCGACCTATCGCTGGCAGATTTTGTCGACCCCGGCGTTGAGTTTTCCGACGACGGCGCTGTCAATCCAACGCCGCGGCAATTCTTGCGAACGCACGTTGAGCCGCCAATCAACCCGGTAATTCAATCTGACGATTGAGCGATTGATTGCAGCGCTTCAATAGCAGTCGTTGCTTTAGCCACTGGCACGAACAGATGGTCGTGATAAAAACCCGCCACCATATTGGCAGGAATTTGCTGACGCGCGAGCACATCACTGACCGCAGCGGTCAAACCCACCGCATGCAAGCTCGAATGAATTTTCAGGGTGATCTTTGAGAACCGATCTTTTCCGGTAAACTTTTCCGGAAAACTCTCGTCGACCGGTAGCAAAACCGTGACCCCTTCGTCTTCATTAAATCGCATGATCGCCTGATCCGAATACTTCGCTGCTTCAGCATTAGATACTGAAACGAACACGTAGTTAGTAGGATCAAGAACCGGAGAAAGCCCGCGCAAAAGGGCGTTCAAATCGGTTTCACCGCTCATTCATCACCCGACTGTGCCTGTCTGAAGTCAACGCCCAAAGAACGCAGCTTACGGTAGAGATGAGTACGTTCCATCCCGACGCGTTTGGAAAGCTGACCGACCTTGCCGTCGCAAAGAATCAATTGTTCCGTTAAATAGGCGCGTTCGAACTGCTCTCGTGCCTCTCGCAACGGGAGCGCCAACAAATCTTGCTTCACCAATGGCTCGGCTGGCACGCTCGAAACGGATAATTCCGCTTCAATTTCCTCCAGGGAAACCTCTTCTTCACCGCCCGATATCAAACAGCGTTGCACCAGATTCCTGAGGCCGCGAACATTGTTCGGCCAGGGATAATTACGCAAGCGGTTTTGCGCCGCGACACCAAATCGTCGAAACGGCAACCCTTCGGCATCGACCAGTAAGTCAATGTAGTAACGCAACAAGTCCGGCACGTCCTCCGCATAATCACGAAGCGCCGGCACTTTGAGACCGAGCACGTTAATGCTAGCCAACAAGTCGCGCCGTATCGCGCCGTCCGCGGCCAGTCGCTCATAATCCGGTCGCACCGATGCAATCACTCTGGCGCGAATTTTTTGATCGGCCCCATCACCCGGCCGTTGATATCGACCATGCTCGAGTGCACCCGCCAGCCGCTTTTGCGCCTCCGGTCCGAGATCGGACAACTCGCTGATGAAAAGCGTGCCACCCGCTGCCTGTTCGATCAGGCCTGGCGAATTTTCGTCACGACCAAACAACTGTGCGTCAGCGGTGTCGTCACTCAACAAACCGCCAGAAATGCTCACGAAAGGGTCAGCATCTGTATGACCTTCCTCATGCATGAAACGCGCAAGCGATTCACGACCACTGCCTGTTTCACCGGCGATCAGAATATTCGCGCTGTGTTGAGCTATTTGCTTAGCGTGTTCCCGCAAATGTCGCATTGCTGAACTGCGGCCGACCGGCTTAACGGCCGACAACAACAACCCGGCGGGATCCGCTTTCGGTCGTCTTTGCGCTGCTTGCAGTGCTTTCTCAACAGTGCGCAGGAGTTTTGCGATCGATAGTGGCTTTTCTATAAAGTCGACGGCTCCAAGCCGTGTGGCTTCAACCGCCGTATCCACAGTGCCATGCCCCGACATCATGATCACAGGGCACAATGCTGCACTTTCTTGCGACCATTCCTTCAACAAAGTAATGCCATCCGTATCCGGCATCCAGATATCCAACAACACCAGATCGGGATCAGCCTTGATACGCGCCGCACGAGCCTCCTTGGCATCCGCTGCTACAGTGACGTCATAGCCCTCTTCGGACAGGATTTCCTGAATCAGCGAACGAATATCCAACTCGTCGTCGACGACGAGAACCCGTTGATTTGTCATTTATCTGTTCTCCGTGTCTGAAGACGGCGATGTGCATGCCTGAGCATAACCTCGCGTGCCTTTTCGTTGAGCGGTAAAATCGCCGCAACCCGCGCGCCACCGTCCGGCAGATTTCCAGCCTCTATCGTACCAGCATGTTCTTCAATAAGTTTCTTTACGATCGCAAGCCCTAACCCGGTGCCCTTCGGCTTTGAAGTCACGTAGGGGTCGAACACCTGCTCCACATTGCCCGACTGAAATCCGGGACCGTTATCCGATACCGTAATCTGCACAGCGGACTCGCCGAAAAACTCGAGGGACTCGGACGTCACTGAGACTTTTCCGTCTGCCTGGCCTGCCAGCGCCTCAAGGGCATTTCGAATCAAGTTATGCAGCACCTGTCGGACACGACCGTTGTCTGCCTCAATAACTGGTGAATCATTGGACAATGCCAACGATATTTCGATGTCGTGAGCTTCGTTGCGGTACAGATCAACCACCTCATGAATCAAGCGATGCAGTTCGAATCTCGTCAACTGCATATCCGGCGCTCGCGCATAGTCCGAGAATGCATTGACCATCGCTTTCATGGCCTCGACTTGTTGCACAATCGTATGGGTCGCCCTATCCAGAAGTTTCGCATCCTCTTCGGCCATCGTATCCAGATAGCGGCGCCGCAAACGCTCAGCCGACAATTGGATAGGGGTTAACGGGTTTTTAATTTCATGCGCCAAGCGCCGAGCCACTTCACCCCATGCGGCGTCGCGCTGCGCCTCAAGCAGTGTCGTGATGTCGTCGAAAACGATGACATAGCCGCCGTCAATGTCGGTTTGCCCCGGCAACGGGGTACAAGCACAAGTGATCACGCGACGGCCGACTTCTTCACGCAACATGATTTGTTCGCGCCATTCTGTCTCACCGGCCGCAAAATGCGCTTGGGCAACATCAACAACTTGCTGCAGCAGCAATTCTCCGTCGGCAATCCTGATGAGCGATTCGCCGGATTTTTGGTCGATGTCAACGGCCAGAATTTCCGATGCCGCCGTGTTTGCAGCACGAATCTCTAGGTCAGCGGTTAAAGCAATGACACCAGTTGATAGTCGCGCAAGTATGGCTTCGACGTTAGCCCGCTCAAGCTCCACTTCCGCGCGACTGATTTGCGCCTCATCACGCGCAGCGCGCAAGCGACGCGTCATGTCGTTGAATGAGCTGACCAGAACACCAATTTCATCTTTTGGTGGCGGAGAAAGCTCTGTTTCAAGATCGCCCTCCGCAACCGCAACGGTGCCGGCCACGAGGTCCTGAATGGGCGCAACCAGCCTACGTGAAAAGAAGAAAGCGCCGTAAACCGCCCCAAGAGCGGAGACCAGCAACACAACCGTCAAACTTAGCGTGAACGTACTTTTGAGAGGCCCCCGCAATAACACCAGGCGCTGATAATCCGTATAAGACTGTTCCACGCTGGTTGCCATGTTCGATAGCCGTTGTGTCACTGGGTAAACAGCTTGCAGCATTCGAACCTGGCGGCGGTTTGCGCTGACCAGAGGAACAGCAGAACGCACCTCATAAGAACTTTCGCCAATGGGGTCGAGACTGACGTATGGACGGCTGGCACGAACCTGCAGCAACACTTCATCCGTTGGCGGCGCTGGCAATGCGCCAACCGCGCGCTCGGAACTCAGTGCAATGATGCGATTATTCTCAGCAAAAACGATGATTTCTAACGCACCAGACCCTTGCCTTTCACGCGCCAAAGCGGCCAGCAGTTGGCCATCTGATATCGACTCAATTCGTCGCCCGATGGCTAGCGTCTGGGCAAGGCCATTACGCTTTTGAATCTCCATCGCGGCGCGACTCAAACTCAATGCATCTTCGAGCCCTTGCTCGACTTGCACGCTGAACCAACTATCGATACCGCGATTCAAGAACTGCAGCGAAAAGTAGTAAACCAACGACAAAGGCAGCAATGCCAATGCGATAAATGCGGCGACCATCCGACTCTTGAGACGCGCACCGGGGACATTGCGTCGCAAATCGCTAAACAAGCGAACGATGTTCCCGAGCAGCAACGCCACCAGAATCACGATGCCGGCACCGTCAATAATTAGCGTGACTTGTTGGAGTCGATTGAGTTCGGCGGCGCTGTTAGAAGTCTTGGCGAGTAACACCAAAGCGCTGAGCGCCAAAACGAGTCCGATACTGGCAAGTATCGTGTAGAAGTATTTCTTTACTGATCGAGCGACCATGAATACCAATCGCTAACCATCTTCCAATCATCCCGCCAAAACAGAAGATAACGCAGGGACGTTGGGTAATCGGCAATCTCGACTTGGGCCCGAACGCGGCCACGGTGCCGTTTACCTTCAGCCAACAACGACGCGTCAACTAACGGCAAGCTATCGATTCTGCCTAGGGCATTCAGTGCCGCAAAGATCGTAGAATAACTGGTCTGCTGACCGGTGTTTTCGTTCTTGACGGTGTAACGTTCACTCACTTTGTTGTAACGGAGCAAACTCTGGACGCGCACGGCAGCAACTTCAGAATCGGGCAAGAACCGTCTGCGACGGTCAATCTCATAGTCGAGCTTCACCTGCATTGCGATGCCATTCGCCAGCGCTTCTTCAATGCGATCTGACAACTGAAATTGGATTCTAGTGCTCGCCACGTAGACGCCATCGACCAGCGACGAGCCGGACGAGCGCACCTCAACATTGCCGCTTTGTGCCGATGCCTCTGAACTGCACACGCATAGCCATAGCGCAGTGAGTATCAGAACAATGGACGGAGTTCTTTGCATTAAACGGTCAGTATCGCGTGAAGGTGAATGGGTCAGAACGCTATTCGGGTGTCGTTTTTGTCATCAAACTGACAAAAAAACCGTCGGCAGACTGGTCTCCGGGCAACATCTGCAGTCCCTGCGGATGTGGAGCCATTAGACCCCTTATGTTGTCGTTGCGCAACTCATTGTTGAGCCTCATATCGGGAGAATCCTCAATAAAACGGGCGATAACCTCGTGATTTTCTGCGCGCAGGATCGAACATGTTGCATAAAGCAGACAGCCATCAGACGCCAAGAGCGGGGCTAGCGCTGCTAGCAAATCGCGCTGCCTCACCGCCAATGCGGCGATATCGTCCTGGCGGCGCAACGCTTTAATGTCAGGATGACGTCGAATCACACCCGTCGCGGAGCACGGCGCATCAATCAAAATCAGGTCAAAAGGTTCACCGTCCCACCAGTCATTAGGCTTCGATGCATCCGCGGCTAAACACCGGCCAGTCAAACCCAGTCTGTCGAACGTTTCTTTGACGCGCCCCAAACGCGTTTCATCAATGTCCAATGCCGTTAGGTCGAGCTCGTTATCGGCCAATTCAAGCAGGTGAGCAGCCTTACCACCGGGCGCCGAACAAGCATCCAACACACGAAGACCGGGCCTCACACCACTCAGCCAACCAACCAGCTGCGGCGCCAAATCCTGAACCGAGACCCAACCATCACTAAAGCCCGGCAAATCAGCAACGTCGACGGGTTTGGCCAACTTGATAGCACCAGGCAGGTCGACTGGGGAACTCGCTTCAATGCCACGATCGGTTAATGCGGCAAGGTAATCAGCCGTCGTTGAATGACGCGTGTTAACGCGCAGCCACATTGGCGCTCGTTCATTGTTGGCCTCCAGAATGTCAGGGTATCTCTCCGGCCAATCCTGCTTGAGCGTGCTCGCGAGCCAATCGGGGTGCGACAATCTGATCGATTCAACCGTACCCGATAACGCCGACAACAACGATTCCCTCTCCCGCGAAAAACGTCGCAAAACGGCATTGCAAAGACCGCGCATTGCCGGAAACTTAAGCCGCTGCATAGCATTAACCGTTTCTGATACCACCGCATGTTCGGCGGTGCGCATTTGCCACAACTCGTATAAACCAACCAGTAATAGGGCATGGGCCGCCGCCGCCTTTTTGCCCAGAGGTTTCCGCAATAGCCGACCAAGCAACCATTCGAGCGCGCGATAGTGACGCAAGACGCCAAACGTCAATGCCATGAACAAAGGCTTGGCTTCTGGCGCTAGCTTAGCCAGACCCGATGCTTGCGCCTCATCCAGAGATCGGCCCCGCTGCAGTACGTCAGCAACGGCGAGTGCCGCCGATGCGCGAATAGCTGCGGACCGACTCATTCGCCGTCGCCTAGAACCTGACCTTCGAGCTCGCCTTGCGTATCAAGCTCCATTGCACTGATACGACTTTTTCCGGGACGCTGAACTTCGGAGATGCAAACCACGCCATTGCCAGTCGCAACCCGCATTCCATGCTCATCAACAGACAAGATCGTGCCGGGAGTGGCAGCGGTTTCCTGCTCGACTAGTGATGACATCCAGCATTTGAGCGGCTCACCGTCCAACACAGCCAAACAACCCGGGTAAGGATTGAACGCACGAATGCGTCGATCAATCTCTTCGGCTGACCATAACCATTTCAAGTGACCATCCGCACGCGTTAGTTTGCGCGCATAGGTCGCCAATTCAGCCTCCTGCGGCACGGACTCCAATTCACCCTTTAACAAAGCGGGCAGTTTGTCGACCAGCAATCCGCCTCCAAGCTGGGCAAGCCTATTGTGTAGCTCAACACTGGTGTCTCGCGCGGTGACCGGCGTGCGTTGCATGGCTAGCACCGGACCGGTGTCTAACCCCGCCTCCATTTGCATCAAACAGACGCCACTCGCGGCATCGCCGCTGGCAATCGCCCAAACAATAGGCGCCGCGCCGCGCCAGCGCGGCAGCAATGATGCGTGAATATTGATACAACCGAGTCGGGGCGCATCCAAAACATGCTGCGGCAAGAGCAAGCCATAAGCGGCAACGATCAAGCAATCCAGATCCTGGAGATTTAGCACCGCGTTGGCTTCTCTGTCTTTCAATGACTCAGGCTGGAGCACATTGAGGCCCTCGCTGAGTGCTAGTTTCTTAACCGCGCTGGCACGCAATTTTCGACCACGACCGGCAGGCCGGTCTGGTTGCGTCAACACAATCTCAGGGCGGAAACCAGCAGATAGCAAGTGCCGCAAAGCGACCGCCGCAAACTCGGGCGTACCGGCAAAGCCAATTTTTGGGGACGGTTTGGCAGCCGCGGTTACATTAGCTGGCAGTGGCTTGCTCCGCAGACTGGTGCTTGCGATCTTTCAGCAGTCGTTTCCGGATACGTTGCCGCTTCATTTGCGACAGATAATCAACGAAAAGCTTGCCGTCCAGGTGGTCAATCTCATGCTGGATGCACACCGCTAGCAGTCCGTCCGCATCGAGTATCTGTTCTTTACCATCACGATCCTGAAATTTCACGGTAATGGTCTCTGCCCGCTCAACCTCTTCATAGTAGCCGGGCACGGATAGGCAGCCCTCTTCCATTACCTCAACACCATCCTTGCGGGTGATTTCAGGATTGATCAATGCCAGTGGCTGGCTCTTGTCTTCAGAAACATCAGCCACCAGGAAGCGCTGATGAATATCCACCTGAGTTGCCGCCAAACCGATGCCCGGCGCAGCATACATGGTCTCAAACATGTCGCTGATCGTTGCACGTAGCGCATCGTTAATCGCCACGACGGGCTTAGCTTTGGTACGCAGACGCGGGTCCGGGAATTCCAATATTTTTAAAATTGCCATCTTTCTAACCTCGACCCACCGCATTGACTCGGCACAGGTCTCGTTTTGGGGGATTGCAGGCTCATGTGACCATTCCTACAAAAACCGTCTAAATTTTTGACTTTATTAGAGTACATGCCGACAATGCCAGCACAAATGACGTCCAATAAAAGGCGCTTTGGGGTGAATATGTGACGTACTTGGCAGTTAGTCGTTTCACACCGCGTCATAGTATATGTCATATATAAGGCCACGCTGGTCATTCACAACCTGCACGGAGTTAGCCCGTATCATGCCTCTCGCAGCGCGATCTCAAAAAACACGCCTTAGCGCGGTCCTTGCCCTGTCGGCTTTTGCCGCCGGTTGCAGTCTGAACCCCTTTGGACAGAAAAATGATGAACCAGTTCCGGTGAGCCAGCCTGGACAATCGGCGACCCAGCCGGTGTCTATAGCTGAGCCCAAACGGCGCCCGGTATCGAATGCACCCACCGTTAGCCAAATGGATACCGTCCCTTTGGCCGCCAACGCGCCAGACCAATACGTCGTCAAGCGCGGTGACACATTGTGGGACATTTCAGGCAAGTTCCTGACCGACCCGTGGTATTGGCCCGAAATTTGGCAGGCTAATCCGCAAATCGAAAACCCCCATTTGATCTATCCGGGTGACCTTTTATCGCTAGTTTATATCGATGGGCAACCGCGTCTGCTCCTGCAGCGTGGCGGGGGCGTAGCGAGAATGTCTCCGGGCGTTCGTGTGATCCCGCTCGAAGAAGCCATCACCACCATTCCTTACGAGGCCATTGCGGCCTTCTTGAGCCGCGCCGCGGTTCTGGAAAAAGATGAGCTGGAAGCCCTTCCCTACATCCTGCAAGCGCGCGGTGATCACTTGATCAGCAGCGCCGGTGTTGATCTTTATGCTCGCGGCGACCTGCAAGGCATTGGTCGACGCTACAGCATCGTCCACCCGGAAGGCGCCCTCGTCGATCCGGACAACGGCGACGTCGTTGGCTATGAAGCATTGTACGTCGGTGACGGCACAATTCGTCGTGAAGGCGATCCGGCCACACTGTTCGTCAATCAGTCACAACGCGAGATCCTCAATGGCGACCGCCTGATCGACCAGGACATCGTGATCCCGCTGAATTTCTTCCCGAAACCGCCGTCGCAAGCTATCGACGGTCGCATTATCTCCGTGATTGATGGCGTTTCGCGCATTGGTCAGTATCAGGTCGTTGTCATTAACCGCGGCGAACGTAATGGACTGGTTAGCGGCGATACGTTAGATATTCTCCGCGCCGGTGATGTGGTACGTGATCGATACTCCAAAAATGGCCTTTTAGGCAGTGAACAGGTCAAATTGCCAGACGAGGAAGCTGGTACGCTGATGCTGTTCAAGATTTATGATCGCATTGCCTACGGCTTGATCATGAAAGCGGAGAGCGAAATCCAGACCGGCGATCTGGTACGCAGCCCGCAGTAATACTGCAGACTTGCTCAACATCAGGGCTGACGGCTGCAAACGCCGTCAGCCCTTTTTTGTGGCAGCGCGACCTATGGATTCTCTGGCATGACCCAAAAAGACAAATCAGCATGGCAGATACTAGCGGTCGCGAGCGCTTATAGCGGTCTCCGTGTCGCCAAGCTGCTGGCGTGGCTAGGCTCCGCAGGCAATATCGTTAAAGCGACTAATAGCCAGCTCGAATCCGCCGGTGCGACTCGACGTCAGATAGAAGTACTCCGTTCGGTCCCTGACGATATCTGCGAGCGGATAAACGAATGGCGCGCAGCGCCCGGCCACCACTTTCTGACACTGGCTGACCCCGGATACCCCGAACAATTGCGCCCGTTCAACGACGCACCCGCCGCGCTGTTTGTGGCAGGCGATCCCGATCTACTATCGATGCCGGCGCTAGCCGTGGTCGGCAGTCGCAATCCCACCGCATCAGGTCGTGAAACCGCTACCCGTTTTTCGGAATATCTTGCCAAAAACGGCCTATGCATTGTGAGCGGACTCGCCGAAGGTATCGATACGGCCGCCCATACCGGCGCGCTGGCCGCTGATGGTGCAACCATAGCGGTGCTCGGCACTGGCATCGATATTTGCTACCCAGAAAAAAACCATGCTTTATATGAAAAGGTTGCCAAAGCCGGCACCTTAATCAGCGAGTACCCGCCCGGTCGTACCGCACGGGCATGGCAATTCCCAGCAAGAAATCGGATTATCAGTGGCCTATCAATGGGTACGCTGGTCGTTGAAGCTACCCAACGCAGTGGCTCGCTGATCACCGCACGGCTTGCGGGCGAGCAAGGTCGCGCTGTATTCGCGATTCCCGGATCGATCCATAATCCGCTGGCGCGCGGCTGCCACCAATTGATTCGTCAGGGTGCCCTGCTCGTCGAACAAGCGGCCGATGTGTTCGCAGAGTTGGGCCCCCAATTGAACAGTCCATCGCCGAGCGAGCCGGAACAGACGACAGCGGGCCCTGACACCATCGACAAAGAACATCTCGCTGTACTCGAATCGATGGGCTGGGACCCGGTCTCCATGGATACGCTGGTCGAACGCACCGGATTGACGACCGCCGAGCTTTCCTCCATGCTGCTCATCATGGAGCTAAAGGGAAGCGTGAGAACGGAGCCCGGCGGCCAGTATCAAAGGTGCGAATCCGGGTAAATCGCGATATGAAAGAAAACGTGCTTGACGTACTGATGTATCTCTTTGAGACCTATGTCGATACCGACGAAAGCGCTGGGTCCGACGAAGACGAGCTGCGCGAGGAGCTTTCGCGGGCTGGCTTCCGCGACGGTGAGATAGAACATGCGCTGAGATGGTTAGATGGCCTTTCTGCCAACACCAACCTGATTTCGCATAATCTCCAAACCGACCGCGGAATTCGTATCTTCCGACAGAACGAAATAGCCCGGATCGATGTCGAAGGTCGTGGTTATTTGCTTTATCTCGAACAGATTGGCATCTTGCCGCCAGAACAACGCGAACTGGTGATTGACCGTTTGCTGGCTTTGGAAACCACTGAAATAGACCTTGAGCAAATCAAATGGGTCGTGATGATGGTGCTTTTCAGTCAGCCGGGACAAGAACAGGCCTTTTCGCGCATGGAAGACTTGGTTTTTGAGGAGTGCGATGGCGCATTGCACTAGCAGTGTCACAAAACGCCTTTTCACCCTTCGCCGCGTCACCCGCGGCTTTATTGTTTATAGAGGAGCGATTCCTAATCGATTGTTCCGGGGAATGTTGAAAATTTAATATGGCTCAAAATCTCGTAATTGTAGAGTCTCCGGCGAAAGCCAAGACCATTGAAAAGTACCTGGGGAAAGATTTCTCGGTACTAGCATCCTACGGCCATGTCCGTGATCTCGTGCCGAAAGAAGGTGCGGTAGATCCGGACGATGGCTACGCCATGAAGTACCGAATCATTGAACGCAACGAAAAACACGTCAATGCCATTGTTCGGGCACTCAAGAAATCCGACGCACTCTATCTCGCGACTGACCCCGATCGCGAAGGTGAAGCTATTTCCTGGCATTTGCATGAACTCCTTAAAGAAAAGAAAGCACTGGGTGACAAACCGGTTCATCGAGTGGTCTTCTATGAGGTCACCAAAAATGCCGTGAAAGAGGCTATCGCTAACCCTCGTGGCTTATCTAACGAATTGGTCAATGCCCAACAAACCCGTCGAGCACTCGATTATCTTGTTGGCTTCAACCTTTCTCCTTTGCTCTGGAAGAAGGTACAACCCGGCTTGTCCGCCGGCCGCGTGCAAAGCCCGGCGCTAAGGATGATCGTTGAGCGTGAAATCGACATCGAAGCATTTAAGCCGCGTGAGTATTGGACACTTGAGGCCGACGTGGAGAGAAGCAAGCAAAACTTTGTCTCGCGTCTGGTTCGCTATGACGGTGAAAAGGTTGAGCAATTCAGCTTCGAAGATGAGAAGACAGCCACGGCAGCGCGCGAAGCCCTGATTAAAGCAGCTGATGGTCACCTCCATGTTGCCGGCATCACACGTAAACAACGACGTCGTAACCCGACTGCTCCGTTTACGACGTCGACGATGCAGCAGGAGGCCTCACGAAAGATCGGCTTCAACACGCAGCGGACCATGCGTACGGCACAAAAACTGTACGAAGGTATCGATATACCGGGTGAAGGCACCGTTGGATTAATTACCTACATGCGTACGGATTCACCGTCCATTGCACAAGTTGCCATCGATGAAATTCGCGATGTCATTGTGGAACGTTACGGCAAGGAAAATCTGCCAGAGACGCAGCGCGACTATCGCACCAAGTCGAAGAACGCCCAAGAGGCGCATGAAGCGATTCGACCAACCTCTTCAGCCCGCACGCCAGACAGTCTGAAAGCGTCGCTAGATGAAGATCAATTCAAGCTTTACAACCTGATCTGGAAACGGACCATGGCATCGCAGATGGTTCCCGCCGTCTTCGATACGGTTGCAGCGGAACTCGCACCGGGACAAAAGCCCGGTGAACAAACGGCAGTCGGTATGTTCCGCGCCAATGGATCTATTCTGGTTCACCCCGGATTCATGGCGGTCTATCAGGAAGGACAAGACGACTCGGCTGCCGATGATAACGATCGCCGATTGCCCGAAATGGAAGAAGGCGACGTGATTTCGCTCGCAGAACTGCGTGCAGACCAGCATTTTACTGAGCCACCCCCGCGCTACACAGAAGCGAGTCTCGTGAAGACGCTCGAGGAGTACGGCATCGGGCGACCGTCGACGTACGCCAACATTATTTCGACGCTTCGCAATCGTGAGTACGTCGAATTGGATGGGAAGCGCTTCTTGCCGACAGACATCGGCCGTATTGTGAATGGATTCCTAACCGACCATTTCACCAAATACGTCGACTATGAGTTCACAGCACGCATGGAAGACGATCTCGACGCGGTGTCGCGCGGTGATCGTGACTGGGTGCCGTTGCTCGACGAATTTTGGCAACCGTTCTCGAAGCAAGTGGATGACAAAGAGAAAAGCGTCACCCGCGAGCAAGTTGCCCAATCGCGTGAGCTTGGCACAGATCCCAAGTCCGGAAAACCGGTCTCTGTACGCATGGGCCGCTTCGGGCCGTTCGTTCAGATCGGCACGAAGGACGATGAAGACAAACCAAAGTTTGCAGGTCTGAGACCGGGCCAGAAGATGAACGACCTGGATCTTGAAACGGCTCTGGACCTGTTCCAGCTTCCGCGCGCGCTTGGCGAAACCGAAGAGGGTGAAGCCGTGTCCGCGAGCATCGGCCGGTTTGGACCCTATGTCCGCTATGGCAGTAAATTCGTTTCTATCAAAGGTGAAGACGACCCTTACACCATCACACTAGAGCGTGCGCTTGAAGTGGTGAAAGAAAAGAAAATTGCCGACGCCAATCGTTTGATTCTCGATTTTGAAGAAGAAGGCATTCAAGTACTGAACGGTCGCTATGGCCCTTACATAACGGACAAGAAAAAGAACGCCAAAATCCCGAAAGATCGCGAGCCTAAATCTTTGACACTGGAAGAATGTCAGGAACTGCTAGCTGCGGCGCCGGAACGTGGCAGACGCGGCAAGAAGAAAGCGGCCAAGAAAAAAGCAGAAAGCACGACTGCCAAGAAAAAGACAACGAAGAAAAAGACTAAGAAAAAAGCCAAGAAGAAGACCAAAAAGAAGACAGCTAAGAAAACGACGAAGAAATCCGGCACTGCGAAGAAAAAGACCGCCAAAAAGAAAACCGGTTGATCATTCAGTGCCCGCTCTATTGGTCACAACAGGAGACTCTGTCATGAAAAAGTTTGTTATTCCTTGCGCTGTAGCGCTTTCACTCGTTGCCTGCTCAAAGTCGGAGCCTGAACCGGCGGCAACCGCAGAACCCGCCGCAGTGGTACAAGCTGCCGAAGAAATGGCCGCGCCAACGCAGCTATCTTTGGTTGAAATTCTGGATAACCAACCTGAAGCGATGCAAGCGCGCTACGGCTATCGTCATCCTGCCGAGACGCTGCAGTTCTTCGGTATCGAGCCAGGTATGACCGTTGTCGAGGGCCTGCCCGGTGGTGGTTGGTACAGCAAGATTTTGATTCCGCTCCTTGGGGCGGAAGGTACATTGGTCGGCGTAGACTATTCAGCCTCGTTGTTTCCGTTGTTCGGCTTCTTCAGCGATGAAGCGCTGGAGAAAAAGAAAACCTGGACAACAGATTGGGTCGCTGGTGCGCAAGAGTGGCGCGGTGACAACGCCGCAGAGGTCAAAGCGTTTGTTTTTGGCTCCATGCCTGAGTCTTTCGCGGGGACCGCGGATGCCGTGGTTATGATCCGCGCTATGCACAATCTAAACCGCTTCGAAGATGAAGGCGGTTTTCGTACCGAGGCATTGGAAAACATGTTCGCCGTGCTAAAACCCGGCGGTATTCTGGGCATTGTTCAGCATCAAGCTGCCGCGGACATGCCGGACGAATGGGCCGACGGCAGCAATGGCTACCTGAAGCAGGAAGACCTGGTCGCACATGTTGAAGCCGCCGGTTTCAGCTTCGTCGACAGCAGCGATATCAACGTAAATCCGGCAGACCAGCCGACTACCGATGATGTGGTTTGGCGATTGCCTCCGACGCTGGCGACTTCGAGAGAGGACGATGCGTTGCGTGCAGAGATGTTGGCCATCGGAGAGTCAAACCGGATGACCCTCAAGTTCCGCAAACCTGAGTAATTCGAATACCTAACAAACGCCCGGCAGCGTATTCGCGCTGTCGGGCGTTTTTTGTTTTACTGCACTAAAAGTGCCATGCCAGACAAGATCGATGACGTTAACCACGCCTCTGCCCTTCACATTTTTGCGTACGCTTGCCCGCGGAGGCCTGGTTGCCTACCCAACGGAGGGCGTCTACGGCATCGGTTGTTTACCCGATGCCCACAAAGCGCTCCATCGAATCCTCGATGTCAAAGGTCGCGACGCCGACAAAGGCCTCATTCTGATCGCCGCTGCTACCAACCAACTGCTACCGTGGATCGACATTGAGGCCCTTGGTGGATACGCCCAACTGAGCAAAGCCGTATCCGCCGTAACCGGCGAACGTGCACATACTTTTATCGTGCCTGCTGCTGACCGATGTCACCCGTTGCTAACGGGTGGCCGATCTACGATCGCCGTTCGAGTCACGCGCTTTCCGACAGCTGCCGCTATCTGTTCGCAGGCGGGATCAGCCATTGTGTCGACCAGTGCCAATGAAAGCGGCAAACCTGCGATCCAACGCCCGCTCTTGCTGCAAAAAACCTTTGGCCACACGCTCGACGCCATCTGCCATCGAAAGCCAGGACACCAGCGCGGAGTGTCCCGAATTATTGAGTTGAGCACAGGCCGGGTATTGCGAGAATAGGCAATCAAGCCAAAACAAAACGCCGCGTTCGATGACTGAACAATCCATTTATCGGTACAATAAGCGGGTCGTCTGGGGAGACGATTGGCAACGAAACAGCATGGGACAAGCATGAACGAGTTTGTGAATAATATTGATAGCGTTAAAACCTATCTCACCGGCTTACAAGAGCGGATTGTTGGAAGCATAGAATCCATCGACGGACGTGGAAAGTTTGCCCGTGACGCGTGGCAACGCGAGGAAGGCGGTGGCGGCATCTCAAGAGTGCTAACCGATGGCGATCTAATGGAACAGGCTGGCGTCGGATTTTCACATGTCATGGGTGACAATCTGCCGCCTAGCGCGACGAAAGCCAGGCCCGAACTAGCCGGCCGACGTTTTGAAGCCATGGGTGTATCGCTCGTTTTTCACCCACGCAACCCGCATATCCCGACCACGCATGCGAACATCCGGATGTTTGCCGCTATTGCCGAGGACAAAGATCCGATCTGGTGGTTCGGTGGTGGATTCGATCTCACCCCGTTCTATCCAAGAGCGGAAGATGTTCTGCATTGGCATGAAACAGCTCAAGCGGCTTGCGCGCCGTTCGGCGAAGACGTTTATCCACGTTACAAGAAGTGGTGTGACGAGTATTTCTTTTTACCCCATCGTCAAGAAACAAGAGGCGTGGGCGGGTTGTTCTTTGATGATCTCAATGAATGGGGTTTTGATCAAAGCTTCGCATTTATGCGAAGTGTCGGGGATCATTTCTTGCCCGCCTACGAACCGATCGTTGCACGTCGTCGCGATGATGCGTATAGCGACGCACAACGACAATTTCAACTATACCGTCGTGGTCGCTACGTCGAGTTCAACTTGGTCTACGACCGGGGCACACTCTTCGGTCTGCAGTCTGGCGGGCGAACCGAGTCCATTCTGATGTCATTACCACCACAAGTTCGGTGGGAATATGGCTATCAACCAGAACCCGGTAGTGATGAGCATACTCTCACCGACAAATGGCTCAAGCCGGCCGACTGGTTGACTGAACTTAGCTCATGAGCGCACATGCCCGGCCTTTTCACCTTGCACTACCGGTCACTGATCTTCAGCAAACACGAGACTTCTACGTAACCGATCTGGGTTGTGAAATTGGAAGAACCGCAGAGCGTTGGGTCGACCTAAATTTTTTCGGTCATCAGGTCACGCTGCATCTGGTCGACAGTATTGACGCTGCCGCAACCAATCCGGTCGATGGTGATGACGTACCAGCGCGGCACTTCGGCGTCATTCTGACGCCTGCAGATTGGCAATCTTTGGCATTAAGGTTACAAGCGGCCGACTGCCATTTCATCATCGAGCCTCATACGCGATTCAAAGGTCAAACCGGCGAACAGTCGACCATGTTCTTTATGGACCCCTCCGGCAATGCGCTGGAGTTTAAAAGCTTTGCCGATGACGAAGAGATCTTTCGGGCATGATCAATGTATGGCAGCTGCGCACCAGTACAAACTGAGCTAGAGCTACGCGAATGCCGGCAAGGACAGAGAACGCCTACCATCGAGCGTGCCCCGCATCTGCGGAACGATAAACAATCGATCGGAAAATCGTTATCCGAGCGAACCAACGCCAGATGGAACTGTCCCACCATAGAGATTTCTTGATAGTCTCAAAACAAATTTGCATTTTTTGGGCATGAAACGGTAACGGCTATGACTAACCGCGCAGACATTGTTATTGTTTTGATTACCTCGCTCATCATAAGCGCTCAGAGTCTTGCCGACGATCAGCGCGGGTTCGTAGTGTCCGCCGGTTTTGGCATCAGTCAAATCGAGGACGACGACGGCGATCAAACGTTCAGCGGCGATGACACTGGCTGGCATGCCGATGTGGAATATCGGGTGGGCAGCCATTTCTCGGCGGGCCTCGGATTCTTTTCGCTCGGCACCGTGGAAGACACCGTCGACGGAACAGCAACGACCATTGACGCTGATGGCGTCACCCTGTTCGCCCGCGGCATCTTGCCATTGAATGAAACGATCGAAGGATTTCTTCGAATCGGCAGCGCGACTTATAGCGCAATCGTGCAGCCCGGTGCATTCGACCTCGATTCTGCGCTGGAGATCGGCGTTGGTCTGGATATCCGAACCAGTGAAAAGCTTGCGATTCGGTTGGAAACACGTTTCTTCAATGGCGATGATGATGAAAGCGCCCGGCTCACAACCGTCGGATTGCGTTATCAGTTCTGATTGCGGGCAACTTCTTAGCAAAAGTGATGTTTCGCGTCATCAAATTGTGAAAAAATGAACAGATGATCAGGAAAGCCGCTTTTTACATGATGGCCTGCTGTCTTAGCTGTTCGGTGACAGCGCAAGATGTGCAGTTGATCCGCGCACCACAAATCGATGTTGTGCCGCAGACAATGGAAAGCTTGCTGCAAGAACGCGTCTGGATCGCGAGACTTTCCGGCGCACCGGCCATGCGAAAAATTGCGCCGAACAATCCGCAACTTGCCCAAAAATCCGCAGCACCCGTAACAACGGCAAACCGGAAGACAGGCTCGGTTCGGGCGCGGGCAGCGGCGTTGGGCTCACAACATCAACGCCTGGTGGCGAGTCTTGGCCCTGGCGCCGAGCTATTGCACAGCTATCGGTTCGCTTACAACGGGTTCGCCGTCCGAATGAACGGCGCGCAAGCTGCGAAACTACGCGCTATGCGCGGCGTACTTAGTGTGGTTGCGGATGCGGAGCGAAAACTCGCGACGGATACCAGCCCACAATTCCTTGAGCTGTTCGATCCGGATAGGGGGCTCGTTAGCAATGAGGGCCTCAGCGGGACCGATGTCGTCATCGCCATTATCGATAGTGGTATCACGCCGGAAAGCGAGAGTTTTGGTGATGAACGAGCCGCTGACTCGCCACGCGCCTGTCGGTCTTCGTGGGGTATGAATTCTTTGCTCGGCCGCTGGCTATGCACACGTTACCGGCGTGCAGATGCGGTGAGCTTATTCGACCCGCCCGAAGGTTGGGCAGGCGAATGCGAAGCGGGAGACCAATTCGCAGAAACCGACTGCAACAACAAGCTTATTGGCGCCCGGTTTTATTCAGCAGGTGCGCTTGCGCTCGGTGAGTTTGATGATGGCGAATTCCTGTCCCCTCGTGATGCGGATGGACACGGTACGCATATTGCGTCGACCGCGGCGGGCAACCGCGTTCGGGCAACCTTGAACGGTAGCGAGGTCGCCACGATTCGGGGTATCGCGCCCGGCGCACGTATCGCGGCTTACAAAGCGTGTTGGTTGAGACCCGGCGCCACGCGTGCAACCTGCGCTATTTCAGATCTGGTACAAGCCATCGATGATGCGGTCGCGGATGGTGCAGACATTATCAATTACTCTATTGGCAACACCGAAGAGACGGTGGCCAATGCCGATGATGTTGCCCTGTTGGAAGCCACCAAAGCAGGCGTGCTCACGATCGTTGCTGCCGGCAACGATGGACCGATGCTCGGCAGCATAGGATCACCCTCCAGTTCACCATGGGCGTTGACCGTTGCGGCGGCCAGTCGCTCGGGAAATTTGTTTGTTGAGGCTTCGGAGGTTACGACACCACCCTCGCTCGCAGATCGCTACCCCAGCGCTGAAGCGCTGTTCACACAACCGCTGAGTGAGTCAGGCAGCATCAGTGGTTCGCTCATTCTGGTCGATGATGGTGATGAAACCAATGACGGTTCGACCAGTGATGCTTGTCAGGCCCCGATCAACGACAGCGACCTAAACGGCAACATCGCCCTGATAACGCGCGGCAGTTGCGACTTCGATGACAAAATCGCTAATGCAGAGGACGCCGGCGCTATCGCCGCCGTTGTCATTAACAATCTCGGTGGGCCCGTCATCATGAGTGGCGACGCCGATGGCATCAATATTCCCGCGGTCTCCGTGGGTCAGGCAGACGGTCAGCGCTTTATCGATACGCTTCAGGACGATGTCACCGTCACGATTCAATTGGCGTCGGGGCTGTTCATCAATGAGACCGAGAATGGCAACTTGATGGGGAGTTTCTCATCGCGTGGGCCGGCTCTGGGCGCGCCGGATATTCTCAAGCCTGATATCACGGCACCGGGTGTCAATATTCTGGCCGCCGTCACACCCGATGTAGCCAATGGCGTAAGCGGCCAGGAATTTGGTTATCTAACGGGAACATCGATGGCTGCACCGCATGTCGCCGGTGCAGCAGCATTGCTAAAAGAACGTCACCCGAATTGGACGCCAGCGATGCTGAAGTCGGCGCTGATGACCAGCGCTCGCCAAGACATCCTGCAATCAGACGGAGAAACAGACGCCAACCCGTTTGATAGTGGCGCAGGTTATATGGTGCCGAATGATGCGCTGGATCCTGGACTCGTCTATGCCACTAGCAATGATGCCTACGATGGCTTTGCGTGCGGCGTTGTCAATTTCCCGATTACGCGCACGCGCTGCGATCAACTGAGCGACAGCGGTGTTTCGGATGACCCGGTCAATTTGAACCAACCCTCCATCGCCGTGTCCCGGCTCACCTTGTCACGTACCATTCGACGCACGGTAACAGCGACCCGCGATGGCGCATGGACCGCCCAGCTTTTACTACCTGCCGGTTTCACCGGTAGCGTCGTCCCTGCCAACCTTTCATTAGCTGCCGGTGAATCAGCGAACGTCGACATCACGATTGGTGCAGCCAATCAAGCACTCGATCTTTGGTATTTCGGTGCGTTGGAATGGCAGAGTGATCTGGAAACGGTGCGCAGTCCCATCGCAGTGCGACCGGTACAAATAGCAGCACCACCGGAGGTCTCCGCGGCCGGCGGCACCGGCGACATCGAATTTGATGTCCGGTTTGGCTATACCGGCGACTACAGCACACAGAACTACGGCCTCAAGCCGGCCTCGGTCACGACCGATTTCGTAGCCAACGATATCACCAAACAATTTACGCGCCGCAACGACAATGGTGTGGTCGCGTTTACACTGAGCGTACCGGCCAACCAACTTTACTTGCGACTCGCTCTGTTCGATGCCGATACCGATGGTAACGATGATCTGGATTTGTACTTGTACTTCTGCCCGACGGATACCAGTTGTCGCCGTATCGGGGAAAGCGGCGAAGCCTCATCTAACGAAGCCATCGATATCGCCGGACCTGCGGCCGGACAATATGAAGTCTATGTGCACGGTTTTGCGACTGACGAAACCAGCGGCGGCACCGGCAGCAATTTTGATTTGTCGACATGGCTCATCGGCCCTAGTGATCGCGACCTCAATCTGGACGTCGACGCCCCATCATTTGTCAGCGCCGGCGGCACAGAAACATTGACAGCGGCCTGGCAAAATTTGGCGACCGGGCAGCGCTATCTTGGCGTGGTATTCCATTTGGGGCCAGCGGGACTGGCAGCGCTGACTTTAGTCAGCGTCAGTAACTAGCGCTTCGCGCCACTAAAGCTCGACCCGATCCGCCAATGCAGCACAACGGGCGTGATGTTGACAGCTTTGAAGGTGATCATTGATGACGCCAACCGCTTGAAGGTAGGCATACATCGTCGTTGACCCGACAAATTTAAAGCCGCGTTTTTTCAGATCTTTACTGAACTCATCGGACAAATGAGAAGTGGCTGGGCAATCCGATTGCAATCGCCATCGATTCTGAATCGGACGACCATCAACAAAGGACCAAAGGTACGCAGCGAAGCTACCGTGGTTTTTTTGCACATCCAAAAATAACCGAGCGTTTGTGACCGCAGAGCGTATCTTGAGCTTGTTCCTTACAATGCCGGCATTGTCACGCAGCTGTTCCAGCTTCAGATCATCGAATTGAGCGACAGCAATGGGGTCGAAACCGGCAAATGCATCGGCATACCCTTGTCGTTTACCCAGTATCGTGGCCCACGACAATCCGGCTTGTGCGGTTTCAAGAATCAAAAACTCAAATAGCGTAACGTCGTCTGTGACTGGCACACCCCATTCATCATCGTGGTAGCGCAAATACGCGTCGCCATGACCGAGTGCCCAGGGGCAGGTATTTTCTGGTGTTCTGATTGTCGTCGACATGGTCGTTTCCCGGTTCGCTACGATAGGATTACTGTATCGCAGCGCGCCATCCACCACCCGTCAAACAAAGCCGCGACTTGTCGTAAAAACGAAGCGCTACAGACCTAAGGGCTAGATCGAAAACTCAATCGCATCCAAAGCGGCATCGCGAACTGACTCCACACTCGCTGCATCTCGTCCGATGATCGCGATACTGCCGCTGTCGCCGACCGGCAAAATAACGCCCTCAACACCACCTTGCATGATTGACACCGGGCCATCGACGCGAGTTTCCGGCATCAGCAGCACGGTAACGGGCCCGTTAGCTCCCTGCATCACCAAATGCGGCACGAGCTTGCCGTCGATCACACAGCTTTTTGCATAGCTAACCAGTGGCGCATCCGCGTCTAGCGTGCTGCCAGCAGGCGATAAAACCGACAACAAATTGGCATCGCTGACTGGCGTACTCGCCGGACGCATCGCATACAGTTCATGTTCGATGTGCTCAACAACAGCGGATGCCAGCGCCTGACCATCAACAGCCGCTGGCGCTTGTGGTTGCCGCATAACGAACACGGCAACTAACGCCATGCACGCAGCCGCAGCCAACCAAACCGGTGCCGATGAACGGCGACGGGTTGGCAATGCCACGACATTAGAAGCGACCGCTTCGTCATCCGAAACCATGACGTCCTGCAGCGAAGCCTCGGTTACAGATTCGGGCACAGGAATTGATAGTGCCGTACTCAGACGCCGTTCGAGCGTCATCACCTTGTCGAGCAACCGGGTACAATCCGGACAGCTATCCGCATGCGCCGTCAGGTCGTCAGATTCCTTTGCGGGTTCTGCCAGGACCGATGCCTTAAATTCATCACAATTCATCATCTGTTTTCTCAATCCGTCGGTGACTGCTCATCGCCGAGGTCAAAATTTTCAATCAGTTTTTTCCGGGCTCGGTGCAGACGCGTCAACACCGCACCATTACTAAGACCCATGATCTCGGCAATTTCTTTCGTCGAATGCCCCATCAGTACTTGTAGTACCAAAGGCTCACGGTAGTCTTCATCCAACGCGAAAATCGCTTGCTGCAGATCACCACTATCCGTGTCGTCCTCCGTGGCGAGCTGCATCGTCGGCGCACCCACCAGTTCATCAATATCTACCGTCTCAAGCCGCTTGCGCTCGAAAAACCGGGCATTTTCGCGGCGCACAATGGTCAATAGCCAAGGCTTGGCCGCTTGATCCTCACGCAATGCATCCAACGACTTCCAGGCCCTCATCATGGCGTCCTGAACGACGTCCTCTGCAAGCTGGGGATCACGGTTAAGCCAATACGCGTAACGATAAAGATCCGTACGATAGGTACCGACCAATCGTTCAAACCTAGCCTGGCGTGCTTTATCCACTTTTTGCGCCTGCATTCAATAGACCCTGAATCTGTGCTGTTTATTTCTGCATTATCGACAATTATTTGTCGGACGGACAGTTATCTCTAGTTTTAGGGCATGAGAAACCGGAAATTCATGCAGATTGCTTGGACAGCGTGCCCGATAAGCGCCAAAATTGGGCTTCATCTCATTGGAATATCAACTTCATGCACAACGACAAGACTCCGGGATTTCCGCTGACACGAATGCGACGACGAAGGCGCCATGCCTGGCTTCGGGACATGATTGCCGAGAATCATCTGACGCCCGCAGATTTTATCTACCCGGTCTTTGTGCTTGAAGGCGAAAACCGTGAGGAAGCCGTACCGTCCATGCCCGGCGTTAGCCGGCGCAGCATCGATCGTCTGATCGTTCATCTGGCCGACGTCGTTGCGTGCGGAATCCCGGCCATTGTCCTATTCCCGGTGATCGACTCGACCCGCAAGACATTGGATGGCAGTGAGTGCCACAACGAGGCCGGCTTAGTCCCCGAAACGATCAAAGCGGTCAAGGCCGCTTACCCGGATCTCGGCGTCATTACTGACGTCGCGTTAGACCCCTACACCACGCATGGCCAGGACGGCATCATCGACGACACCGGCTACGTGCTGAACGATGTGACCGTTTCTATGCTGGAGCGACAAGCCGTTTGCCACGCCGCTGCCGGCGCCGATATCGTATCTCCATCAGACATGATGGATGGCCGCATCGGCGCGATCCGGCGTGCGCTGGAAGTGAATGGCCATGTCGGCACGCTGATACTTTCTTATGCGGCAAAATACGCGTCATCGTTTTACGGGCCGTTTCGGGATGCCGTCGGCTCAGCCGGGAACCTCGGTGGTGGTGGAAAACACAGCTATCAAATGGACCCGGCTAACGGGCGAGAATCGATCCGCGAAGTCGGGCTAGATATCGACGAGGGCGCCGATCTTGTCATGGTCAAACCAGCGATGCCCTATCTCGATATCATCCAACGTGTTCACCAGCAGTATGAAACGCCCGTGCTCGCTTATCAGGTCAGTGGCGAATACGCGATGCTCAAAGCCGCGGCAGCAAATGGCTGGCTGGATGAACGCGCGACGGCATTAGAGTCGCTACTGTCCATCAAACGTGCGGGCGCTCGCGCTATACTCTCGTATTACGCGATTCAAGCCTGTCACTGGCTTGCCGATTAAGTATTCACTGAACATTGCTAACGGAGTAGAGCTTGTCTGAGTCAACTGCCATTCTTGATCGATACGGCGTCATTGGTTTTCCGGTCGCCCATAGCCGGTCACCCATCATCCACCAACAATTCGCGGATCAAACCGATCAGCAGCTTAGCTACGAACTCATCGCAGCCAGACCTGATGATCTGGAGGCGACGGTTCGCAAGTTTCAGAGGAACGGCGGGCGCGGACTGAACATCACTGTTCCTCACAAAGCCTCCGTCACACGGCTGGTTGATGAAATGTCAGAGGAAGCCAGTATTGCAGGCGCCGTCAACACGCTGGTTATCACGCCCGACCAAATCGTTGGTCACAATACCGATGGCATTGGACTGATCCGTGATGTGTGTGCCAACTGGGAAGTGACACTCACCAATAAACGCATTTTAGTATTGGGCGCGGGCGGCGCAACGCAAGGTATTCTAAGCCCTATTTTGGGTCATGATCCGGCGATGGTCACCATCGCAAATCGAAATGTGGCAAAAGCTCAAGCCCTTGCCAATCATTTCGGCATGCTCGGCACCGTGGAAGCGAAACGATTCGAGGAAGTCAGAAATCTCGAACCTTTCGACCTGATCATCAATGCAACATCTGCCGGCCTTAAAGGTGAGCAACCGCCTTACCCCAGAAACGCCATCAAACCCAACATTACTGCGTGTTATGACTTGTCTTACGGGCTCACGGAAACACCGTTTATCAGCTGGGCTAAGACCAATGATGCCGGTGCAACGCGATCCGGTTGGGGCATGCTGATAGAACAGGCAGCGGAGTCTTTCTTACTGTGGCGCGGTGTGCTACCAGACACTCATGATGTCTTGAAGCGCCTACCCACCAAATAGCGCCCGAACACCCTTGTCTAACTAATTTTGACCTTATAGGCATAGTTTTTCCATCTGTCGCTAGTTTGCGACATCTTTGTCTCACTTTCTTGCATCCAGTTTTCGCACCTTGTCGAACTTAGTGGTGTCCTTCGGGAAACACACTAATTTAGATGAACTAGGAGCGAAACCCATGTCCAAGAAATTCTGGCCGGCGATAGCCGTGCTCTCAACCCTGACACTCACTGGTTGCGATATCTTTGACGACGATGACGATGATTTGCCACCGGCACCTGCTGCTTTACGCGTATTGCATGCGTCACCTGACGCACCTGCCGTCAATGTTCTAGTCGATGGCACAGTCTCAGTTGCCGGAGCAGACTACAAGGCCGGCACCGGTTTCGGGTTTATCGACGCTGGGACGTACAGCGTGCAAGTTGACGGCATCACTCCAGCCGGCGACGTTACCGTTATCGGCCCTGTCGATCTGAGCCTCGAATCGAACATTCGATACACCGTCATCGCGATCGGCGAAGTGGCCAACATTGAGCCGCTGATTGTCAGCAACGAAATTGTACCGGTCACCTCTGGCAACGCACGCGTCGAAGTCGTGCACGCCGCACCGAATGCGCCGAGCGTTAGCGTTTACGCGACGTCACCTGGCGCAGACCTTACTGGCGAGGCACCCGTTGGTACGTTCGCCTTTGGTGAGACGCTTGGGCCGGTCGAAGTTCCATCCGGCGACTATCAAATCCGAGTCACACTCGCGGATGATCCCGAAGCGTTAGTCTACGACGCCGGAACCGTAGCATTGGGCGGCGGCGCCGATCTACTGCTTAGTGCGGTACAAAACACGGGAAACGGCATGGCGCCAATCAGTCTCATCGCACAGGATGCCAACGGTGTTTCTGAACTGCTGGATGTCAATACACCCGCTTCACTGCGCGTCATCCACAACTCACCGGACGCGCCGGCTGTTGATGTCGTCGTTAACGATGGCTTTGACGCTCCGTTAATTGAAGATCTGGCGTTTCCGGACTTCACGGGATTTGTCGATGTGCCAGCGGCCGACTACAACGTCAAAGTCACGCCAGCTAATGATGCGGGAACCGTCGTCATTGACGCAGACCTGACACTCGATGCCGGGACTGAGTACTCGGTCTACGCGATCGACACATTGGCTAACATCACCGCTCAGGTGCTAGTTGATGATCGACGTATTGTCGCCACTGAAGCGAAAGTACGTATCGTCCATGGCTCACCGACAGCAGGTAACGTCGATATTTTTGTGACCGCACCCGGCACAGACATCACAACGGCAACACCAGCGTTCACGGATATTCCCTTCCAGGCAGAGACCGGTTATGTGTCCCTGGCAGAAGGCGACTACACCGTAACGGTGACACCAACGGGCACGACCACGGCAGCGATTGGTCCGGCTAACATCACGATCGCTAACGGTGGTGTTTACACGGCTGTGGCGCGCGATCCACTGCCTGGCGAAACGGCATTTGGTTTGATCCTGCTGGATGACTTTAATACGCCAATAGCGCAGTAACACCTGCCGAAACATCCGGTTTGGATGAGGGCCCCTCCGATTGATGTCGGAGGGGCTTTTTTTATCGCATCGTGACGAGCTCTTCAGCACTGGTCGGATGAATAGCAACGGTGTCGTCAAAGTCCTGCTTCGTCGCACCCATTCGAATAGCAACGGCAAATCCTTGCATCATTTCATCAGCACCATCGCCGAAAACATGACAACCAACCACTTTCTCGTCGTCGCCAACCGTCACTAACTTCATCGCGGCACGCCGCTTGTGCGTGTCTAACGCATAGCGCATCGGTACAAACGAGGACGTATAGACCTTCACACTGTCTCCATGCACAGCTCGCGCTTCGGACTCGGTCAGACCCATCGTACCCACCGGCGGATGCGTAAAAATAACCGTAGCGATATCGCGGTACTCAAGATATCGATCTTTCATACCGCCGAACACGCGATCAGCCAATCTACGCCCGGCTGCAATCGCGACGGGTGTCAGCGCCACGGCACCAGTAACATCACCTAGAGCGAATACATGATCCACATTCGTTGCCTGCACATGATCTACCGGAATAAATCCGCGCTCATCCGTCTCAATACCTGCCTCCGACAATGCCAGATCACCGGTTGCAGGCAATCGGCCAACCGCCCAAATCAGCGCATCGAAACCACCTAGTTGGCGACCATCTTGTGCATGCAGAACCAGACCATCCTCCGTCCTCTCAACACTTGCCGCAATAACATCCTTTTCGACGGTGATCCCGTCATCAGCCAACGCATCGGCAACCGACGTCCGCAACATGTCATCAAAGCTTCGCAACACATGCTGGGAGCGAGACAAAATACTGACCTCGGCGCCGAGGCCCGCCAATGCACCGCCCAATTCGACCGCGACATAGCCACTGCCGACCAACGCCACGCGTTCCGGCAACGTTTCCAATTCAAAAAAACCATCCGACGTGATACCAAGCTCGGCACCGGGCAACGGCGGTATGCTCGGATAGCCACCAGTCGCGATCGTAATGTACTTCGCGCGGTAAGTTTGCTCACCGACGGCAATGGTGTGCTCATCTACAAATCTGGCGCGGCCCTCAACGACATCGATGGATTTCTTGTCCAGATTGCTGGCATAAATCCCATTGAGTCTTTTTACATAAGCATCTCGGGCTGACTTTAGCGATGCCCAATCATGGCCGTACGGCGCCTTCTCAAAACCGTAACTCTCGGACAACCGACGATCATGACCGGCGCTTGCTGCATACCACATCACTTTCTTGGGTACGCAGCCGACATTGACACAGGTACCACCTAAACGACCGGACTCCACAACCATCGCGCTGGCCCCATATTCGACCGCACGTTGTGCGTGTGCCAAGCCGCCGCTACCGCCGCCAATCACAATGAGATCATAAGTTTTTGTCACAGTTTGTCCTACCTCGTTAAGTACAGTTTTGTCGGATATCGAATGGATTCATCCTCATCAAGGATAGACCAACACGCCTCCGGACACCTTCTACGTCATGCGTACATCGCGTTCTGGTCGTATGCGACCGCCTGAAGGCTGGCTCATGGTACACTTTATGGAATTTGTTGCTCAATTTGCCCTTGCTATACATGACCAACGTGCCTTCCAGAATCCTATTTGACCTGCCCGACTTCGCGAATATTACAGCGAGCGACATCCAACCATTAACGGATCGTCTGTTGTCGCGTTTGGGCCAACAGTTACAAGCGCTTTCCGATGTGCAGTCGCCAACCTTTGAAACGTTGGTGCATCCGCATCAGGCATTGCTGCATGACTTAGCCAGAAGCTGGTCGCCAATCTCGCATCTCAATATGGTGAGCAGCAGCGATGAATGGCAACGTGAATACTTGGAAGCATTGTCGAGAATCACAGAATTTTCAGCGGGTCTGTCGCAGGACCGGAATCTGTTCAAGGGTTATGAAGCCGTCGCCAATGCACTACCTGCGAATACTTCCGACCAGCAAAAACAAGTCGTCTCGCATGCGTTGCGCGACTTCAGACTTGCCGGCGTCGATCTGGATGATGCAGGTCAGCGACGTTTCCGCGAGCTCATGCAATCACTGAGTGCGATGCAAGCACAGTTCGCCAATCATGTTCAGCAAAGCAGCGATGCATGGCATTGGCATACCGACGACCAAGCCCGCATTTCCGGTATTCCCGTCAACATTTGCAATCAAGCAGAAAGAGCGGCGTCTGAAAAAGGCCTGCAAGGTTGGCTATTCGACCTGAGCCCACCGGTGTATCAAGCTGTTATCACGCATGCCGACCATCAAGAGACCAGAGCACATTTCTATGAAGCCTGGATGACGCGTGCCGCCGAAAGCAAGCACCACGATGCCAAATTCAACAACAACGCATTGATGCTGGATATTCTCGCGGCAAGACGTGAGTTGGCTCAATTACTCGGCTTCGACAGTTATGCCGAATACTCCATTGCGCCGAAAATGGCTGGGTCCGTTCATGAGGTCATGAACTTTCTCGAAGACTTGCGTGCGCGCAGCGAAGCAACCGCGCAGCAAGAACTATCCGGCTTGCAAACGCTCGCCGGGCGCACACTGGAACCGTGGGATGTTAGCTACTTTACCGAGCGTTATCGGGACAGCCACTTCTCAATCTCTGATGACAGGCTTCGTCCGTATTTTCCGGTCGAGACCGTGATGCGCGGTGTTTTTTCTCTGGCAGAACAGCTTTACGGGCTGACGCTCAATATTGAAACGGATGTATCCGTTTGGCATGAAGGTGTGCAGTTCCTGACGGTCACCGACCAAGACCAGCAACTCATCGGCGGCTTCTACACCGACTTGATCGCTCGCACCGGCAAGCGTGGCGGCGCCTGGATCGACGAATGCATTGTGCGCAAGTCCATTGACGACGACTTGACGTTGCCGGTCGGGTACCTGGTCTGTAATTTCTCGGCGCCGGATGGCGAAGCGCCTTCGTTGCTGACCCACAATGACGTGGTAACGCTCTTTCATGAGTTCGGCCACATGCTGCATCACCTGCTGACGCGGATAGACTATCCAAGCATTGCAGGCATCAACGGCGTGCCGTGGGACGCGGTCGAACTACCCAGTCAGTTCATGGAAAATTTCGCATGGCACTATGAAGTGTTGCGGACCTGTTCAGGTCATTATGAGAGCGATGAGCAGCTGCCTCGCGAGATTTTTGACAAGCTTTTGGCGTCACGCAATGTCGGCGCCGGCCTGCAAATGCTTCGCCAGATCGAATTCTCCACCTTTGATTTCGGCTTGCATGCTATTGAAGAAGCACCGACGGCCAACCACATCAGCGATCTGCTTAGACAGACTCGCCAGAAAACAGCTCTAGTCGACGTACCCGACTTTGTGCAGTTTGAGAATAGCTTCACGCATATTTTTGCAGGCGGCTATGCGGCGGGATATTACAGCTATAAATGGGCAGAGGTCCTGGCCGCGGATGCTTTCGCGGCCTTCGATGAGTCCGGTGATATTTTTGATCAGACTGTTGCTGGAGACTTCCGAAAACATATCCTGGAAATTGGCGGCAGCCGCGATATCCAGGAAGCTTATGTTGACTTCAGAGGCCGACCCGCGAAGATCGATGCATTGCTGCACAATGCCGGTATCGCTGCGGCATGATTCTCCCATATATGGGTCAATGGGCCGCGATTGTTGGGCGATTGATCCCACCCGTCAAACGCAACGCAAGTTTACCGTAGACTCAGATGACTTTATCAACCGGTACTCCAGAATCGTCAGCCGTGACCAGCCTTCATCGACAATTTGATGCCAAGCTCCGGCCGTCGCAAGACCGAAGAAACAACTACGATGTTGCTGACGACATCAACGTGTCTTCGATGCCCGAGGTCCGTGATGCCGTCAGAACGCTTTTTCTCGGAACCTACCCACAAGCAGCCTTCGATCGAATCTGGTTAGCGTTTCATGACTTCGAGCGCTTGTTTACGGGCCGTTTCCCCGGTTTCCACGGTTGCGATACAACCTATCACGATGTGCAACATACGCTGGACATGACACTCGCTGTTGCGAGGCTCTTGGCTGGCTACGAGTCCACGGCAACCGAAGCGCTGCGGCTTGGACCAGCACGCGCGGAGCTTGCGATCATCATCTCGCTGTTTCATGACGCGGGTTACATTCGCCATGCGGAAAATGACGCCGAGGTTCGCAATGGCGCAGAGTTTACCCGTGTGCATGTCTCGCGTAGCGCCGAGTTTTTGCGCGATTACCTGATGCGAATCGGACTCGGCGATCAGATAGAAATCGCCAGTCAGTTGGTTCATTTTACCGGCTATGAAATCGATCTAAGACGGCTTCAGGTCGCCAACCCCAAAGATATTCGCAGCGGCTGCATTATCGGCACCGGTGATCTACTGGCCCAAATGGCAGACCGTTGCTATCTCGAAAAATGCCGCGACCGGCTTTACGAGGAGTTCGTCATCGGCGGTGTGGCGACTCAGACCAATAGCGAAGGCAAGACCAAGATGATGTATGCCTCGGGTGAAGACCTGCTGCGCAAGACGCCGGAGTTTTTCCAATCGGGCGCCAGAAAACGACTTGATCAAGAGTTCGATCGCACCTACCGGTTTATCGAACCGCTATTTGATGGGAAGAACCCGTATATCGAAGCCATCAATCGTAATATCCGCTATCTGCAATGTGTCATCGACACAAACAACTGGGCTGGCCTTAGACGTGATCCACCGGTATACGTCGGCGAGGAAGACAGTTCGGAAAGTATGCGAGTCATGGTTGCCGAGATTCGCGAGTCCTTTGGCGACGAGGACAGCTCTCAGCAAGTCGCCTAACGTATCGCTCCCGGGTCAACGCTTACTGCTTATCCCTGATGAACGTTGGCTGCCCGTCCTGACTATGCGATTCGCTATAGCGATACCCTTGCACATCAAAATCAACCAGCGATTTGAGCGTTGTCACGCGTTCGGTCACGAGCCATCGCGCCATCAATCCACGTGCTCGCTTGGCGAAAAAGCTCAGGAAACGGTACTCGCCACGGCTAAAGTCCAGAAATTTCGGCGTAACAAGTTTCGCGCCTAGACCACTGGGATCGACTGCCTTGAAGTACTCGTTTGACGCCAGATTGATGCACGCTTTCGGGGTAACACCGTCCAGCTCACTAGCCAAACGGCGAGTCAATCGATCGCCCCAAAAATCATAGAGACTGGCGCCGGCTTGAGTCTTAAGACGAGTGCCCATTTCGAGTCGATAAGGCTGCATTCGATCCAAAGGTTTCAAGACACCATAGAGACCAGACAGGATACGAATGCGCTTCTGCGCCCAGTTAATATCACGAGCGCTTAAGCTGTCCGCTTCGAAGCCTTGGTAGACATCACCTTTGAATGCAAAGATTGCCTGCTTAGTCGCGGCGTGATCCGGTGTTTTTTTCCAAGCTTGATAGCGCGCGACATTCAATTCCGCCAGTGTCGGCGATAACTTCATTAGCGAGCGAATGTCCGAAACAGACTGTTTCTTCAGACCGCGAATCAATGTCGCGGAATCTTCAACAAATTCGGGCTCACTGGTCTTGGCCAGGGGCGCGGGTGTTTCGTAATCAAGTGTTTTGGCGGGAGATAGCAGGATAATCATTAGTGGCTCACACTTTTGACGCAGGCATTTCGGTCAGATACCGAACAAAGCGATTACTCTCATCAACAAGAATAGCGCAGGGATCGAGTGGCCGATCGGTCAACTCAAAGGCCATGATAATGAGTTCTTCACCTTCGCTGATCAGGTGTGCAGCCGCACCGTTCATGCAGATAACGCCTGAATCGCGTTCACCAGCAATTACGTAGGTTTCTAATCGAGCGCCCGAGGTGTTTGACACGACCAGCACTTTTTCGTTTTCCCACAACCCCGCGAGTTCAATCAGACCTTTATCGATCGTGATACTACCCACGTAATTGACATCAGCCTCGGTCACCCGAGCCTTGTGAATTTTCGAACGCATTACCCAACGCAATGACTTTCTCCAGATTGGTGGATCACGGCGACAACGCGCTGTTGCCGACCTTAAGCAAGCGCTAATTGTACGCGAAAACTGCCTGCAATTAGTTGGTCAGTCAGATTTCCCGCATTGCCAACAGGCGGCAAAGTGAGACTCGTTGGATGCCTCGCAATGCTGGCAATGCCAGGCTTCACCAACTTCTGGCGGTTGACTCGCTTCGGCGATCAGTTCTTTTGCACGCGGCACGTCCAGTGCGTGTCGAACCCAAAGCTGCGGCCAGACTTCGGTAAAAGGCACTTCACCGAGTACGCTGCCGAGGTTTTGATTGCGGATTTCGGTCGCGATGCCCTCCGCCTCAAGCACATTCCGGTAGTGAGCTACTGTAATGATGTTGTCGGCCGTGAATACTTTTTTCATGCGCCGCGTAGTTCTGCGACAAATTGACCCGCATCGCCTTCCGCTTCTAATACTTCAACTAGCGCCGAGCCGACAATCGCACCGTCCGCGAACTGATGAATGTGGGCTACATCATCATGCGTCCGTATGCCAAAGCCTGCACAAACAGGCAGCGCTGAGAGTTTTCGAACTTTGGCCAGATACTCGCTGGCACTTTCTGGCAAGCCTTGCCCGCCACCCGTGATGCCATTGACCGTGACGGCATAGACAAACCCGCGGCTTTCTTCGCACAACATGGTGAGTCGTGCCTCAGGCGTTGCCGGCGTGACGAGTTGTATCAAACCAAGACCTTGTGCGGACAAAGCGTCGCGAATCGGCGCTGACTCCTCAAACGGCAAGTCCGGAACAATAAATCCACAAACGCCGGCGGCCTCTGCGGCTTTAGCGAGCGCTGGCAGACCAAACGCCAATAACGGATTTAGATAGGACATCAGCACGACAGGGGTATTTAGCGCTGCCTTGTGTTCGCGCAACGAATCCAGAATCCATCGCAATGTAACGCCATTCGCAATGGCCGTATGACTGGAACGCTGAATCGTCATGCCGTCAGCCATGGGATCGCTGAAAGGGACGCCTACTTCGATCACGTCGGCGTTCGGCGCGATAGCCATCATCGTTTCGATGAAGCTCTCCTTCCGCGGATAGCCAGCGGTCACAAAAGGAATGAGTGCACCACCGTTTTCAGCGGCCTCACGAACCGCTGCCGTGATTCTTTCATGCGCCTGCATTGTGCATTCTCTTGGTTGGATGTTGCGTCAATGTTGGCATGTCTTTATCTCCCCGGCCCGAGTTTCCGATCAGTATTTTCGCACCCGGATTTTGCTTTGCCCAGTCACGTGCACCAGCGAATGCATGCGCTGTTTCCAGAGCAGTCAAAATGCCCTCGGCAGCGCAGCATTCATCCAATGCATCCAGCGCATCGTCATCCTCTGCTGCCAGGTAAGTCACCCGACCAATCGCCTGCAAAAAC
This sequence comes from Woeseiaceae bacterium, assembly GCA_045110335.1. Lineage (GTDB taxonomy): Bacteria > Pseudomonadota > Gammaproteobacteria > Steroidobacterales > Woeseiaceae > CALBPI01. The sequence goes on along the minus strand of JBGCGB010000006.1, from coordinate 51,270 downwards.
GCATGCTCGGGGCCAACACCGGAATAATCAAGACCGGCCGACACCGACTGTGTCTCCTGCACTTGTCCGTCATCGTCTTGCAGAATCATGGTGTAGCTGCCTTGCAAGACACCCGGCGTACCCGTCGCCAATGTTGCTGCATTTTGACCCAAACCGGAACCACTACCGCCGGCTTCCACGCCAAAGATCCTGACATCAGCATCACCCAAGAATGCATGAAACAATCCGATCGCATTGCTGCCGCCGCCTACACAAGCGAACACAGCATCCGGCAGCCCACCGGTACGCTCAACGAACTGCGCACGTGCTTCGTTGCCAATACAGCGGTGCAATTCGCGAACCAAGTAAGGGTATGGATGCGGGCCCACGGCCGAGCCCAACAAATAATACGTTTCGTCAGGATCAGAAACCCAGTCACGTAACGCCTCGTCAATGGCTGCGCGAAGTGTCTTGTCACCCGACTCGACGGCAACCACCTCGGCACCCAAGCGTCGCATGCGATCAACATTCGGCGCCTGCCGCTGCACATCAACGGCACCCATATAAACCCGACAAGGTAAGCCGACACGCGCACAAGCAGCAGCGGACGCCACGCCGTGTTGGCCGGCACCCGTTTCCGCGACAATTCGTTTAACACCCAAACGTTTTGCGAGCAGTGCCTGCCCCATTGCATTGTTAATCTTGTGCGCGCCCGTATGCGCCAAATCTTCGCGTTTCAGCCAGACTTCAGCACCCCACGCGCGACTCAATCCCGGCGCATGACTCAACGCCGTCGGTCGGCCTACCCATTCGTGGAGCTCGCGCGAGAATTCCGCCTGGAACTCAGGGTCCGGCAAGAATCGCCGCACACCTTCTTCCAAGCGGTCCAACGCCGGCACCAGCGTTTCGGGTACATAGCGACCGCCAAAGGGACCAAACCGCCCGCGCGCATCGGGCAAATCTCCTGCGAGCAGCGCCGCCAGATAATCGCTTTTCTGCTGTTCGTCGAACTCAAATGTCATTGTTCACTTCCATCTACAATAATCAGGCCGCAGCTCGCGCGGCCTCCAAAAATGCCTGCATACGCACCGGATCTTTTTGACCGGGCGATGCTTCCACCCCACTTGAAACATCAACACCCCAGGGACGTACGGCGGTGATTGCTGCGGCAACGTTATCGGGACCCAAGCCACCGGCCAAAACCATGTTGCGCCCTTTGGCCAAATCAGCGGCCTGCCCCCAATCGGCAGTCTCGCCGGCACCGCTATTGGCGCCTTCAAATAAAAACCGGTTTGGCATGCCGCCCGTATCAATCGCCGTTGAATCACGGTACACGGGCAATGGTCGAACGCCCGGTAACAAGTGAATGTTGGCAAAGTCTTCGGCGTCGGATTGCAACCAATCGGGCTGAACACGCGCTTGCATCTCGGCCGCATAGGCGGGATCCGGGTGTTTCATGACGGCGACGATCGTGGCATGCCCGCGTGCAATTCCCGCTAATAAGATCGCCTGCGCTATCGATACTTCTCGCGGCGATTTTGCAAACACAAAACCAACGGCATCGACACCTGCATCAATCGCGGAGGCCACCGCCGTGGTATCCGTCAAACCGCAAATTTTTGTCCAGATCGTCATGCCGAACCCGCTTGAATGAAGGATCGCAGCATTGCTGTTGGATTATCGCTTCGCATCAAGGCCGTACCAATCAGCGCTGCCTGATAGCCGAAGCTCTTTACGCGCGCCGCATCGGCAGGCACCTTAAGACCACTTTCTGCAACACGCAAGACACCATCAGGTAGCAGCGGCGCCAATTGCTCCAATCGATCGGGATCGACTTCGAGCGTGCGTAAGTTGCGGGTGTTAACGCCCAACATGAACTGCGCTGAGTCAATCAGGTCAGTGGCAGCTGGCACTTGAAGTAGCTGCTCTGCACGGTGAATATCCTCCGCATCGAAACACTCCAGCAAAATGAACAAGCCTAGAGACCGACACAAGCCAACCATCCGCGCCAGTGCCTCGTCAGTCAACATCGCAACAATCAACAAGACACCGCCGGCGCCCGCAAGACGCGCCTCCAGCAATTGATAGTCCGCCACGATGAAGTCCTTTCGCATGGTGGGTGGGCCTGCTTCATTTAAGCTGTTCGAAACATCAGCTAAGTGTTCGAGCGACCCGGCGAAACGCGTTTCTTCAGTAAGCACCGATATCGCCATCGCACCGCCATCGGCATACTGTCGGGCTTGTGCCGGTCGATCCAGCGATGCTGCGTCAGCTAGTTCGCCTTCTGCCGGAGAGTGGCCTTTGATCTCTGCAATGACCCGAAATCCATCGTTGAACGGTAGCGGCTTAGTCGGCGCCAAAGCAGCGATTTTTTCGGTCAGAACACGTTCACTTCGTCGCTCGCGCGACACGCGAACGCGCGCATGGCCAACCTCCGCCATCTGTTCCAGGAAATCAGTCATCCTTGAAACGCACCAAGCCGCTTCAGAAACTTTCGAGCGCTGCCATCATCAATAGCAGCTGCCGCGCGAGCGACGCCACTTTTGGGTCCATCGACCAGTTCGCAAGCTTCAAGCACCAGCGATGTCCCCATCAACAAGGCATCACGGTGCGCGCCAGTATCCTCGCCTTGCAGCACCTGAATCAGCGCGCTTGCATTGTGATCGGCGTCACCGCCAGCCAGTGCCGCTGCATCGCAACGCGCCAAGCCATAGTCTTCCGGTGTACGCGTATGCGTCTGTACGTTGCCCGGCGTTACATCAAACAGCGTAAACGGACAAACCGGCGTCGCCTCATCCCATCCGTTATCACCATGCACCACTAGTGCCCGCTTGATCGGTAACCCAGCCAATGCTTCTGCCATGAGTTGCGCAATGCGCCGATCAAACGCACCAATGACTTGAAACGGAGGTGCGGCCGGATTCGTTAGCGGGCCAAGAATGTTAAAGACCGTGCGAACACTCATCGCCTGCCGAATGGGCACGACGGCTTTCATCGCAGGGTGATAAGCCGGCGCAAAGAGAAAGGTGAAGCCGGTAGCGTCGAGGCACCGACCTGCCGCATCGGCATCGAGCGGTAGCGACAAACCCAAAGACTCGAGCAAATCAGCGCTGCCGGATTTACTCGAAACAGACCGGTTCCCGTGCTTAACCACGCACGCTCCGGCGGCGGCGGCCAGCAATCCGGTGCCAGTTGATAGATTGTAGCTACCAGAACCGTCACCACCGGTACCCACGGTATCTACCGTCGGCAAAGCAGGATCAATCGACGGGCGCACGGCACGCTCACGCATGACCGTTGCGAATCCGCGAATCTCGTCAGCCGTTTCGCCTTTTGCGCGCAAGGCACACAGCAACCCGCCGGCGAGTATTGGCGACACTGTGTCATCCGCCAGCGCCGTCATTACGGTGGCGGCCTGTGACTCGGACAAGTCGTTGCCCAACAACACCGTCTCTAACATCGCGCTGATCGAATCACTCATTTGCCGCCTCCGATACGCAGGAAGTTCGCCATCAATGCATCGCCTTCCGGCGTCAACACACTTTCGGGGTGAAATTGCACGCCTTCCACCAACCACTCGCGATGCCGAACGCCCATAATCTCGCCACGCGTCGTCTTTGCCGTGATGTCCAGACAGGCCGGCATGGATTCCGCTTCGGCCGCCAACGAATGATACCGCCCGACTTGTAACGGCTTGGACAAACCGGCAAATACGCCGTTGCCATCGTGATCAATATCAGAAGTCTTGCCATGCATCAGCCGTTGCTCACGCACGATCACGCCGCCGAAATGTTGCACGATACTTTGATGACCGAGACAGACACCCAGCAACGGCACAACGCCTGCGAAGGCTGCAATCATTTCAAGCGAGCGACCCGCCTCGTCCGGGCGACCCGGTCCCGGCGATATAACCACATGCGTTGGATCAAGCTGCTGTGCCTCAGCAACGCTAATTTTGTCGTTGCGGTACACATGCATCTCGGCGCCGAGCGCAGCGAAAGCTTGCACCAGGTTGTAAGTGAACGAATCGTAGTTGTCGATCATCAACAAACGACATTCGTTGAAGCGCTGCACTGGCTTCATAGACCTGCTCCCGCCAGCGACAAGGCACGTCGTAAGATCGCGCTTTTGGCTAGTACTTCGGCATACTCTTTCTTCGGCACGGAATCAGCCACGATGCCGGCTCCCGCCTGAAAACTATACCCGCCATCACGAAAAACCATCGTCCGGATCGTAATCGCCTGATCCATATCGCCACCATGGCCAAAATAGCCGACCGTTCCGGCATAAAGACCACGACCGACCGGTTCGAAACCATCGATCAACTGCATCGCACGCACCTTGGGGGCACCTACTAACGTCCCCGCCGGGAAAGCGGCCGCGAACAAATCAAAGCAGTCTTTGTCCTCGGCGAGCGTGCCTTGCACGCCGCTGACGATATGCATGACATGACTATACTTTTCAATCGACATATAAGGTGCCACCGAGACAGTACCGGGATCTGCCACGCGGCCCAGATCATTGCGGGCAAGATCGACGAGCATAACGTGCTCGGCACGCTCTTTAGGATCTGCTAGCAGTGTCTCGGCATGGCGTTGATCCTCCGCATCATCCTTACCGCGCGGCAACGTGCCAGCGATCGGGCGCAGCGCAGCCAAATCACCGGATAAACGGACCAGTGCTTCGGGCGACGAACCGGCCACTTGCAGATCGCCAAAATCACAGAAGAACATATAAGGCGAAGGGTTCAATAAACGCAACGCTCGATACACTTCGAATGGCGCCACATCGGACTGACCGGAGAAGCAAACCGACAGAACGATCTGATAGATGTTGCCGGCAGCAATATGCTCGCGTGCTGCCTCTACACGTTCGCAGAACTCGGCTTCGGTCAGACTACCCACCGCTTCGCCAACAACAGCTGGTTGACCAACATGTGCCGGCAAGCCGTCTCGCAAGCGCTCGATCACGGTTTCCCGTAGCGCCGCTCTGGCCGCCTCGGAGCCACTGTGCAGCAACGCAACGCGACGCGTTAAGTGATCAAAAACCAAGACCGACTCGGTGGCCATATACGCCGCTTCCGGAATTCCCTCCGCCGGAGCGGGTCGTTCAGGTAGATGTTCAAAGCGGCGAACAATGTCGTAACCGGCCACACCGACCAAGCCACCAGAGAACGGCAAATCCTCGATGCCAGGCTGCAGTTGGGGCACGTCCGTGAGAATTGCTCTCAGGCTATCCAGCAATTCGACTTGCGTGATCGGGTCGGAATGTCGCGCGCCATCTACCGTCAACCCATCCTCGCTCAGACGAACGTCGCGATAGTCGCCAAATCCGAGGAATGAATAGCGCGCTAGTCGCTGGCCCTGCTCCACACTTTCCAAGAGATAGCGTGGCGCCAGATCAGCGAGCTTAAGGTAGGCAGATACTGGTGTATCCATATCCGCCAAAATGTCAAAAGGTGCTTGCATATTGTCTGATTAACTCTGTCTTACGATGTCATTCGCTTACACAAGATGGTCACCATAAAAAAACCCGCCTGCGCTTGTGCGGAGACGGGTTTCGAAATGATTATTGAACAGTCGTTCAGCCGAGCCCTCTCCGGTTATGAGGAGCGCCACCACCCATCGGTAGATGAAACTAGGCTTTGCGAAAGAACTGTCATGAGTCGAGTATCACTGGCCTGCGACGGCGCGTCAACCCCCTGACTTATTGGCGATGTATTGATCTACAAACCCTTCCAGCACGTCGAGCGGGACCGGACCATTACGCAGCACGACATCATGAAACTCGCGGATATCGAATTGATCACCGAGCGCCTGCTCCGACTTGGCACGCAGCGCCTGTATCCTCAACATCCCGATCTTGTAGGCCGTCGCCTGACTAGGCCACAAGATGTAGCGTTCGATCGCTTTCACGGCGTCGCCCTCCGGGTTGGGGGTGTTGTCCAGCAAGTAGTCGATCGCCTGCTGACGGGTCCAGCGCTTCGAGTGAATGCCAGTGTCGACGACCAATCGCGCCGCTCGCCAGATCTCCATCGCCAAACGACCAAAGTCTTGGTAGGGGTCGGTATAGGCATTGATATCTTGCGGCAAGATCTCGCTGTAAAGCCCCCACCCTTCGGTGTAAGCCGTGTATCGCCCGAACTTACGGAATTTCGGCAATCCTTCAAGCTCTTGCGCAATCGCCAGCTGCATGTGATGCCCGGGAATACCCTCATGATAGGCAAGCGCCTGCATTTGGTAGATGGGCATGTCTGCCATACGGTAAAGGTTTACGTAGTAAGTACCAGGCCGGGAACCATCAGCACTGGGACGTTGATAAAAGGCTTTGCCCGCTGACTTTTCGCGAAAAGGTTCGACGCGCTTGACGATCAACGGTGCCTTCGGCTTTCGTAAGAACAAATCATCCAAACGCAACCGCATCTCATCGATATATGCCGTCGCTTCGGTGATGTATTGCTCTCTAGCGGCATCAGTTTCCGGATAGAAAAACTCATCATCCACACGCAGCTTCTCAAAAAACTCACCCAACGTACCGTCGAAGCCGACTTGCTGCATGATGCCACGCATTTCGTCATGGATTCGGGCGACCTCTGCTAACCCAGTCTCATGAATCTGATCTGCCGTCATCGACGTGGTCGTCGTTCTGGCGAGTGCGAAATCATAGAAGTCTGCCCCTCGTGGAAACTTCCAGGCGCCATCATCGGCTGTGGCTTCAGTAGCCAGCGTTTCTACCGCATCAATATAGCCGCGATACGCCGGTGCTACCGCGTCGGTCAACGCCGACTGGGCATCGTCCAGCAACCGCTGCTTCGCCGGTTCTTCGATATCCAGCGCAATAACTTTCGAGCGGAAATCCGCTAGCAAGGTGGAATCTGTCCCGCTGTCATCGAAAGGCCGACCTTTCAAAACGTTTTCGCTGGCGTTCACAACGTATTCATAGGTGAACTTTGGCGGCAGGATACCCTTATCCGCACGAATCCGGACTTGTGCGAGCGTCTGCTCGAATAGTTCGGGTACGCCATTAAGACGGCCAATGTAGGCTTCCGCATCACTGACTGACGACACCCGGTGAATATTAATCAGAAATGACGGGACCTCGGAATGCGCGCCGCCCATTTGGTTAATCGGGTAGTTGTGGTAGCGCCATTCAAAAGCCGCCAGTTCTCTTTCAGCATCCGCGACAAACAGCTCATAACTAACTCGCGTTTGTTCGTCCAGCAAATCTATATTGATTGTTTCTCGCAACATGGCGAGTTCGCGCTCGGTGATTTCGTACTCTTGAAGCTGGCGCTCATCGGTAAACTCATCCCATTTGTCGTAGTTTTCTTTGATGCCCAAATAACTTTGGTAGGTGGGACTCCGCGAGACGGCCTCGTCGAAGACGCGGTCGAAAAAAACGTTCGCTTTGGCAGACTCGGCCGCGACCAGTTCCGCTTGATCCATTGTCGGACTGTCGGCGCCTGCAGCATCAGATGGCGATTTTCCACATGCAGACAACAGAAGGCCGGTCACCGCGAACGCGGCCGGAAGTGATTTGATCATTTTGTTCTCCCCAATCAGAGCTAGCTGGAATTCGCTCTGCTAAAGCCCATAGAGTAATGGCAACACAATTGAAAAGCCGAGCCACATGAGAATGGTCAGCGGAATACCCACGCGTAAGAAATCCGAAAAGCTATAACCACCGGCGCTCAGTATCAACAAGTTGGTTTGATAACCAATCGGCGTCGCATAGCTCATATTCGCCCCAAACAAAACGGCTAGAACAAAGGGGCGTGGATCGACACCGAGCTGCGTCGCAATGCTGATCGCAATCGGTGTACCGATGACTGCCGCCGCGTTGTTCGAAACCACATTGGTTAGCGCTGACATGATCAACATGAATCCGCTTAGCATGACCGGTATCGGTAACGACGCTGTTAGGCTCACATAAGCAGACGCCAGATATTCAGCGGTGCCGGTCGCAAACAGGGCATTACCCAACGCTAAGCTGGTCACAATGATCATGATGATGGGCACACTCATCGCATCGACGACATTTTCCCAAGTCAGACAATGCGTCCACAGCATCAATCCAACGCCAATCAAGGCACTGACAGAAATGGGTAGCAACCCAAACGCCGCAGTCAAAATAACAAACGCCATGACCGCCAACGCGCGATTGGCACGATGGGTGATCGGCAGTTCGGTCGTGCCATCCAATACCAACATCGCCCCGTTGCTCTTGAGCGCATCGATCGCTGTTGCGGTGCCTTGCACCAGCAACACATCACCAGCCCGCAAACGAATACTGCCGATACCTTGCGTCACGCGAGAACTGGGGAACCGGGCCCGATGCAGCGCCAACGGCAGCAAATTAAATGCGGAAGAAAACTGCACGGATTCGAGCGTGCGACGGTGCAACATACTGCCGCGAGTCACGACCAATTCGGCCAACTGTTGACCTTCTGCGCTGAATTTAGGGTTTTCATCGCTAACCGCCGCATCACCATCCGCCTGAAAAAGTTTGGTGCCGAGCTCACGCTCATACTCTTTCAACCGCTCGGCCGTATCCTTGATAAACAATCGATCACCAGTTTGGAACGTCACCGACGGCAACTTGGCCAGAAACAGCGAGTCGTTACGTTGAATCTTGTCGATTCGAATCCTGCCATCCGTCTTGTTGCGAACATCTGACAACGATCGTCCCACCGGGAAACTATCCTCATCCACATACAACTGCGCTGTAAAGACTCGCGGCGATGTATCGGCGAGCGGTGCATCGCGTTGCGGAATCAAGCGCGGTGCGATGGCCCAAAGGAAGAAAATCCCGACGCTCCCAACAATCGCAACCGGCAATGTAAAATCGAACAAGCCGAACTCTTCAAGCCCGAGATCTACGGCCAGACCAACGACGAGCAGATTCGTCGATGTACCAATCGTCGTTGCCATGCCGCCGATAATGGTCGATAGGCCCATCGGCATCAAAATGCCTGACACGGGCAGTTTCGCCCGCATCGACACACCGACCAAGATGGGCAGCAGCAACACAACGATCGGCGTGTTGTTCAAAAACGCGCTGAGCACAGCCCCCACGACTAGCGTGGCTAACATGGCCAATGCGGGGCGTACTGTCCACGCACGCGCGATAATCCCTGCCAAGGGTTGTAGTGCGCCGGTTGTTTCGATGCCCTTACCGACAATCATCAGCGCGCAAACGGCAATCAATGCTTCATTGCCAAAACCCGCGAAGAAATAAGAAGGCCCGAGCGACTCGCCATCGACCAAATAGGGAAACAATTCAAACCCGGCAATGAGCACCACCAACACCGCCAAACTGGAGGTCTCCAGTGGCAATCGGTCACGAGTGAAGAGGTACAGCGCAATACCGGTAAGGCAAAGCGCGAAAATACCGTGACTGCTAAGTGCTGTCACAGGCTGTACTCCCCAGCGAATCGCACGCGTGTGACAGGATTTCGATGGTCAGCGGTTATTCTGTAAAATCTCATAGCAACCCAGGCCAGAACAATAGGTCGACATGCTATCCCAGCGGGGCGCCGGACTGCCAGCATCTACGATCGCTGTTCTGCATCTGCTATCGTTCAGGCTGGCAACGACAGGGACTTGGGCTGAAATGAGTTTCAAACATCTAATTGACAAATGGCAGACAACACCTGCCATCACCAAGAGTGATGCGCAATATCAGTTCAGGCTGGATACCAATGATGCTGCCCGCGTCGAAGCGTTGGCGAGTTTGTTTCCGGGACTGGACGCCGAAAGCATCATTGCTGATCTGCTGCATGAAGCGCTAGATTCGTTGGAGGCGGCCATACCTTATGAAGCCGGTGACAAAATCATTCAAAAAGATGAGTTTGATGATCCCGTGTACGAAGATGTCGGGTTGATGCCAGCGTATGTAGCATTGCTGAGAGCGCAGTCCAAAACCTGAATCAGTATTTGTGCGGTAGCTTGGTTTCGTGTGCAAGCAATCGCGCGGCCGAGAGCCCGCTACTTATACAAACTAGGTCTGGTAGGCTAGGAGGCTTCGTAGCGACTAATCCACGGAACTAACATGGCCTCGCATTCCACCATTCAGCGACTCTTTCTAGTCACCATCGCGTTATTGATGGTCACGGCTTGCAATCCGGCCAGCGAAGAATTGCCGCCATCGAATACCCTAAAATCAGGGCCATGGCATGCCGAGATAGAACTCCCCGGCGGTGCCGCGCGGTTTGGACTAGAAATCAGCCGCAGCGCGGACACATGGGCAGCGACGGTGATCAATGGCAGCGAGCGTATCAGCGTTCCTGAGGCAAGCTTCGAGGATGGCCGACTAACACTGCGTTTTCCCGCATTCAACAATCGCATTGATGCGGTACTTGATGAGGGCCGACTCAAGGGCGCTTTGACACTGGTGAAACGTTACGGCGCCACACAGGTGATCCCTTTCCGCGCCTCTCCCGGTACGCGCCCAAGCGCCACGAAAGTGGCATCGGCAGCAGCAGATTTATCGGGCCGCTGGTCCGTCACGTTTACAGAAGATGATGGTTCGACTTACCCGGCTATCGGTGAATTTCGCCAGCGTGGCAATAAGTTGCTCGGCACGTTCTTGACTGAAACCGGCGATTACCGCTACCTCGGCGGCACAATGCATGGCAATGAAATGCGACTGGCCACTTTCGATGGCGCCCATGCCTTCCTGTTTTCAGCATTGCTTGATGAGAACGGACAACTCACCGGCAATTTTTGGTCCGGTAACGCCTCGCTCGAGTCATGGACCGGCAAACGCAACCCGGATGCACGCCTCGCGGATCCCGCTGCACTCACATTCTTGAAACCCGGCTATGAGCGATTTGAGTTTTCATTCCCGGATACCGAGGGCAATCCGGTGTCGCTGGATGATGAGCGTTTTCAAGGCAAAGTCGTATTGGTCACGCTTGCCGGTAGCTGGTGCCCTAACTGCCACGATGAAGCGGCCCTGATGACCCAGCTATATGACCGCTACCGCGAGCAAGGACTGGAAGTCATCGCATTGATGTATGAACACCTTGAGGACCCGAAAGCCGCCGTCGTTCAGGTCGAACGTTTTCGCGAAAAGTTCGGTATCAAATACACCACACTGATGGGCGGTATTTCTGAGAAAACCTTAGCGGCAGAGACCTTGCCAGCCCTGAGCGCTGTACTGGCATTTCCGACGACTATTTTCATTGATCGACAAGCCAAAGTACGTGAAATTCATACCGGCTTTTCCGGCCCGGGTACCGGCGAGCATTACGAAAACCAGAAAAGAAAAATCACGACGTTGATTGAAACCCTGATTGCAGAAGGGGCGGCATCGGCCACCCCTGCATCCGCACAATAATTGAAAGGATAATACCGCCATGCCCTCTTTTGATGTCGTCTCGGAAGTCGACTTGCATGAACTCCGCAACGCCTGTGACCAGGCGAACCGGGAAGTCACCACACGTTTCGATTTCAAAGATACCGGCGCGAGTTTTACGCTGAAAGAAACGACAATCGAATTGAAAGCACAATCGGACTTCCAACTACAACAGATGCGCGACATTTTAGGTATGCGATTAGCCAAACGCGGCATCGACCTAGGCTCGCTGGACAACGGCCCGATTGAGGCAACCGGCATGGAAGCACGCCAGGCGCTTACCGTCCGCCAAGGCATCGATAAGGACACCGCGCGCAAGCTCGTTAAGATCATCAAACAGGAAAAGTTAAAGGTGCAAGCGGCGATTCAGGGGGAACAGCTGCGTGTGACTGGCAAGAAGCGGGACGACCTACAAGGTGTCATCACGCTACTGAAAGGCGCTGATGTCGGTCTGCCACTCCAATTCAACAATTTTAGAGACTAAGGATTACCCATCGCATGTCAGTCCCCAAAATCAGCCGCAAAGACCTCGTTTTTGCCGATAAAGATATTGCATTAAGAAAAGACGTCCGACTGCTTGGCAGCATGGTGGGCGACCTACTCAAAGAACAAGGTGGAGACACTTTTTTTGAGCTTGTTGAAACCGCAAGGCGTTGCGCAATTGCACGCCGCGAAGGCACGCAGTCATCGGAAGATCTCGCCAATACCGTTAGCGGTCTGGATGCGCCCGCTGCCCAGAACTTCATCCGCGCTTTCTCAACTTATTTTCAGCTCGTCAACACGGCGGAAAAAGTCCACCGCATTCGGCGACGACGGGATTACATGCGGGAGAACGAAACCCATCAGCCTCACGGCATTTACGACATGTTGGCGCAGTTCAAAGAGGCCGGCGTTGCACTAGATGACGTCATCGAGTCTCTTAAAGAAACACTGATCGAACCGGTCTTTACCGCCCACCCGACCGAGCCGACACGACGCACCATTCTGCGTAAAGAGCAGAACATCGTCCGTAAACTGGTCGACCTCCTGGATCCCGGGATGCCGCCACAAGAAGTGAATGCTGCATTGGCCGTTATTCGTGCCGAAGTGACATCAGGCTGGCAGACTGTCGAACACCCCAGTGAAAGCATGACCGTTGCTGATGAGTTGGAACACGTTTTGTTCTTCCTCACTGACGTGCTGTATCGGGTCATTCCGCCTTTCTATGAGAATCTGGCGGATGCACTTAAGGAAGTCTATGGCGCGGATACGAACCAACTTGACCTGCCTACGCTGACGCGATTCGCCTCGTGGGTCGGCGGCGACATGGACGGCAACCCCAACGTTGGTGCCAAAACGATTCGCAATACGCTCTCAAGACAACGTAGCTTGATCCTGGACCTCTACTTCCGCGAATGTACAAACGTGGCCGGGAAATTGAGCCAATGCGTCGGTCGCGTCGCTTTCAACCCCGAAATTGACGCGACGATCAAAACGTATCGACAACACTTCAGCAAAGCCTGGGGTGACATTCCTTCACGCCATCGCGACATGCCTTATCGGGTCATGTTGAAACTGATTCAGGCGCGTTTACAAGCAACGTATGACGACGACGCCTATCCTTATGAATCACCGGATGAGTTCCGTGATGACATTCAGAAAATTGCCGATAGCCTGATTGCCCATCATGGGCAGCATGCCGGTTTGTTTGCCATTGAACGCATGCTGCGACGCATCGATTGCTTCGGCTTTCATTTGGCGACACTGGACATTCGCCAGGATGCGCTCGTACATCGCGAGGTGATCGGCAAATGCCTCAATGACGATGAATGGCTGACACGTACACCGGAAGACCGGTTACAGCGCCTGACCGATGCCATCGAAACCCGCGAGTCACCGGCGAATGTCACCGATACACAAGTTCGCAAGACGCTTGCGGTTTTCCAAACGATCTCTTTTAGTCGTCGAAAGTACGGCGTGCGTTCGATCGGGCCTTACATCATCAGCATGACGCAAGGCGCGGATGATGTGGTGTCTATTATCTTATTGGCACAGTGGGCTGAACTTGGCAACCGGCGCGGCGAAGTGCCGCTAGATATCGCACCGCTGTTGGAAACTGTTGATGACCTAAAGAACGGGCCCGACATCATGGAGTCGCTGCTCAGCAATCCGCTCTATGCCAAGCACCTGAAGTACAGAGGCAACCGCCAGACCATTATGGTCGGCTACTCTGACAGTAACAAAGACGGCGGACTCGCCTCTGCCCGTTGGGCACTTCATCAGGCACAGGCAGAATTGCGCGACAAATTGGCCGCGCATGACGTAGAACTCACGCTGTTCCATGGTCGTGGCGGCACTGTCAGTCGTGGCGGCAGCAAGATGCATGATGCCGTTTTGGGTGCGCCAGCCGGCACCGTCAATGGTCGTATGCGCGTCACCGAGCAAGGCGAGATCATCAATGAAAAATACGGTTTGCGAGGCATCGCATTGCGCACCCTCGAACAAGCTGCTGCGTCAGTGACCGCCGCCAATGTTTTGAAACCACGGAATGAAACACTCGAACCCGACTGGGTGACCATGATGAACCTGGTTGCCGACACGTCCCGTGACCACTACCAGCAACTCACGCGTCAATCAGAAGGCTTCTTCTCATACTTCCGCCAAGCCACGCCGATTGATGTCATTGAAAAAATGCGTATCGGCTCACGACCTGCATCGCGAAGAGAGCAAAAAGGTATCGATGATTTGCGCGCTATCCCGTGGGTCTTTTCATGGACGCAAAGCCGCTTCGTGTTGACGGGCTGGTATGGGTTTGGCACCGGGCTTGCGCGTGCTGTTGATCAATTTGGCGAAGAGCGTTTTGGTGAGATGTTTCGACAGTGGTACTTCGTGCGTGCCTTGATTGCCGATGCCGAAATGGTCTTGGCCAAATCTGATCTTGAAATCGCCGAAAGTTATTCCATGCTGGCAGGCGACTTACACGACCAGTTTTTCCCACGCATCAAGGCCGAGTATGACTTGGCCGTTGAAATGATTTTGAAGCTCTCCGGCAATCAACAGTTGCTGGACAGCGATAAAACGCTGCAACGGACCATTTTACTTCGCAATCCGTATATCGACCCAATGAGTCTGCTACAGATTCAATTGCTCAAAGAGTGGCGGGAAGGTGGACGACAAGATGGTCCCTTATTGGATGCACTGTTAGCCAGCGTCAACGGCATTGCACAAGGGCTGCAAAACACAGGTTAGCGAATTGACTGACCAGCCTAAAACGCGACGAGCCTCATTGCTCCGCGACCGCCGGTTCGCGTTTGGCTTGCTGCTAGCGAGCGTGATGGGGCTCGGTATGGGCCAAACGGTCACGTTTGCCATCTTGCCACCCATCGGACGCCAACTGGGGCTGACGGAGTTCCAGGTCGGCAGCATTTTTTCAGTGTCTGCCATGATGTGGATTCTTTTGAGTCCGACCTGGGGCCGACTAAGCGATCAATGGGGCCGTAAGCCCATCATTCTGATCGGCATGGCTGGCTATATTGTTTCGACGGCAGCATTCACCAGCGCCATCTCGTATGGGCTCGCTGGCGGTGCATCATTATTGGCCATTTATCTGTTGATGGTCGTTACACGCAGTATTTATGGCGCTATTGGTCCCGGCCTTCGGGTGGCATCACAAGCCTATATTGTGGATCGAACCAGCTTGAAAGATCGTACTGTCGCTATCGCAGGATTATCCGCTGCATTCGGACTCGGCAATGTGATCGGACCTGGCTTGGCCGCATTCAGTAATTTTGGTTTATTGGCACCGCTCTGGTTCATCGTGGGTTTCATGGTCCTGTTGTCCATTGCTGTGACCATTTGGCTACCGGAGCGGTCAGCACCTGGCAAACGAGAAGCCCGCGGTCGCCTGCCGGTGACAGACGCCAGAATTCGGCCGTTTCTCATTTATGGCCTTGTCGCCGGCATGGCGATTGCTACGCCGATGCAAACGAGCGCTTTCTATTTTATCGATGTACTAGGCTTCGATATTGAAGAATCCGCACAATTTGTCGGTATCGGGCTGACCTGCAGCGCACTGGCCGCACTGTTCTCTCAGCTGGTTTTGGTACAACGATTTCGACTATCACCGCCAACCATGATGATCGCCGGCGTGGGCGTTATCGCTGTGGCCCAATTTGCGTTAGGAATGAGCACGACCTTTGGGCCATTCGTGTTCGCATTAATGCTAAACGGCTTGGGCGCTGGCATGGCTATTCCCGGATACAACGCCGGTGCTTCGTTGGCCGTGGGCAGCGATGAACAAGGCGCTGTCGCCGGGATCGCCGGTGCGATGGGCGCTGCCGGATTTTCGGTTGTGCCCTTGGTCAATCTGAACCTGTATCGGTTTGATCCGTCGTATCCTTATCTGCTCGATGCTATTTTGATGGTGGCGTTACTGGTCTACTGCATCAACAATCAAGCAGTACGAAAATCCGGACAGCTATCAGAAACGCTACCCGATGATTTCGAAGAACACTTTGTGGATTAGTCAACCGATGGCATGCAAACCGCTGACCCTCCTCGTCGCTCTCGTCATACTGGCCAGTTGTGGCCAACGCGACGGCTGGCGAGTAGAAGATTGGCCTGCGGCCGAGCAGAGTGACGTTCGGGTTGACCATGGTCTCTGGCAAGACTTGCTAGACCGTTATCTGGTTCATCAGGATCAAGGCTTGAACCGGTTCGACTACGCGCGTTTACGAGACAATGATGCGAGCCTACTGGACACTTACCTGAATCGCATGAGTGAAGTTCAATTGGCCAGGCTTTCGAGAGATGAACAGATGGCCTACTGGATCAATCTCTACAATGCGCTGACCGTGCGGGAGATCACAAAAGCCTATCCTGTCGCTAGCATTCTCGAGCTACAGAACGGCGATGGCCCGTGGAAAACAAAGGTCTTTCAAGTCGCGAATCGTTCGCTGAGCCTCGATGATATCGAACACAAACTGTTGCGTGGGCTTTGGCAGGAGCCGCGCATCCATTTCGCCGTCAACTGCGCCAGCATCGGCTGCCCTGACGTGCGACCCAAAGCGTTTTCCGGTCACGCTCTAGAGCAGGATCTTTCCGCAGCAGCGCGGGCTTACCTCGCGTCCGCCCGTGGCGTCTCCGTCAATGATGATCAATTAATCTTATCGAGTCTGTTTGATTGGTATGCGACAGACTTCGGCGACAACGCGACGCAGGTCAGGCAAACACTAGCCAACTACGCGGATGAAACGACGGCTGCAACATTGCGTCAATGGCAAGGTAGTGTCGATTTCGCCTACGACTGGGCGCTCAATGATGTCGAGCAAACAGACTAGAGCAGAGCGGGCGCAACAAACATACCAATCACCCAGATCAAGCCGATTGCCAGGATATTCAACCAAAGTCCAGCACGCACCATCTGCCCTATTCGAATCATACCCGTCGAGAACACAATGGCATTTGGCGCGGTCGCGACCGGCAACATGAAGGCACAGCTCGCAGCAATCGTGACCGGCACTGTCAATAACAACGGCGCAAGATCTGATTGCAATGCAATCGCTCCCATCACCGGCAACAGCGTCGCTGTCGTCGCTAGATTGCTCGTCAACTCGGTCAGATAGATCGTCATCGTAATCGCCGCCAGGATCAGTACGCCAACTCCGATCGTACTTAATCCGGCTAGCGATTGGCCCAGCCATTCCGCCAAACCGGAACTATTGACCACCATCGCCAGCGAGAGCCCGCCGCCAAACAAGACCAGCACGCCCCAGGGCAAGCGACTGGTTTCTTCCCAGACCATCAGCATTCGCTGCTTGTTATCGCCACTGGGTGTCAGGAACGTAAGCGTCGCAGCAGCGATGGCAATGACCGTATCGTTCAAACCGGATAATCCAAGCCAGGCTTGCAATGGTCTACGCAACATCCAAAGCATGACCATGGCAAAGAAGATCACGGCGATGCGTTTCTCGGCAGTGGACATTGCCCCGAGCTCTTTTCGCATGGTCGTAAAATGTGCGGCCACCGCCTGGCTCGGCGCGATATTCACCGGAAACAATCGCGTCGTCAGGAGCCACCATGCGACCGGTAGCAACGTCAGTGACACCGGCACGCCCACCAACATCCATCTTGCGAAACTGATTTCGAGATCATGGCGCTCGGCTAAATAGGCAACCAGCAAAGCGTTTGGTGGCGTACCAATCAACGTTGCCAAGCCGCCAATTGACGCCGCGAACGCAACCCCCAACAACAGCGCAAGTCGGAAGTTTGCGTGTTGGCGGTCAGTCACTGACGTTACATTTTCAGCCATCACGGTGATGACGGAAATCGCAATGGGCAGCAGCATCATCGTCGTCGACGTGTTCGTCATCCACATGCTGAGACTGGCTGACACCAGCATGAAGCCGGCAACTAGGCGTCGCCCTTCAGTGCCGGTGTGCTGCAGTATGACCAACGCAATTCGACGATGGAGATTCCAACGTTCGATTGCTAGCGCCATGATGAAACCACCGAGAAACAGAAAAATGGTGGGGTGCGCGAAGGCGGCGGCGGCTTCGCGACTGCTGGCAAGGCCCAGTGGCGCGAACAAGACAAGCGGCAGGAGTGCAGTTACCGGCACAGGCACCGCTTCCGTTGCCCACCAGATCGCCATCCATAAACTGGCGGCAGCGGCACGCCACGCGAGCGGACTCATCACAGCCTGGCTATCAGCGAAAAACAGCATGCATAGGAAAACTGTTGGGCCCGCGATGCGCCCAACCAAACGCACACGAGCGGCGGAATCGACCGATGAGTTAGTGATCGTCTTACTCCATTTCCCAGGGATCGACGGCAATGACGTCTAGCGTCTCTGCAGTTTCCGCATCGATGATTAGACAAAAACCAACAAGATTCTTGTTGATCACGGGCACATACACCATATCCGAAAGCGCACGATCGTGCTTGTTGGACAATCGTTTCACTGCATCCTCAACAGCAGGAGATGCATCAATAATCGCTTGCAGCGGGCGCGCTTTCGCCAGCACTTTGCTGCGATGCTTGTCGAATGGTTGCCAGTACTCAGCAAGTTGTTCGAGTTCG
Organism: Woeseiaceae bacterium; assembly: GCA_045110335.1. Lineage (GTDB taxonomy): Bacteria > Pseudomonadota > Gammaproteobacteria > Steroidobacterales > Woeseiaceae > CALBPI01. The sequence goes on along the minus strand of JBGCGB010000006.1, from coordinate 32,874 downwards.
GCACCCGTCTTCAGCGTTTTCTCTAACAGACTAGAACGTGCTTCTACCGAATCGCCGACGATAGCAACGACTCTGCAGGGCAACGAATCAACAATCTCACAAGCCTGACGTGGCTCAGTCCCATCGATGACATCCTTACCCGCGAGGACGACATAACGATCTTGAGAGAACACCATGAATTGCGGCCGCTCCTGATAGATCGTCGTAGCGCCATAGACGAGCGCACCTATTTGCACGATCGCAATAAACCACATATCAATCCATAGGCCCTTCTTACCGGGGCGATACAAATAGGCCGTTAGCATCGGCCCCAGCACCAGATCAACACCAACGAGTATTTTCAGAATGTTGGCGGCCCCATTGATCCGGAACATCGGGGCCGGATACCAAATGAAGAATATGATCGCCAGCAGCGTTGAGACGACCGCAAGGCTAAAAAGAAAATGAATAGTGACGGCTTTCTGTTTCGACATGGTTCCATCTCTCTAAAAATTGTCGTCGGATCTGGACTTGCCGCAGTGACATAATCCGCCGACGCACCATTGTCCCATGATTAAGTTGCAATCTCAGCTCTAGAATCGTCGTGTAAGATAGTGCCAACACGTTGTTTTTCAAGATCAGGTACCCATGCAACAATTCGATGTCATCGTACTTGGCGGTGGAGCCGCCGGCTTGATGTGTGCGCTGACCGCGGGCGAGAGAGGCAAACGGGTGCTGGTGCTCGAGGGTGCCAACAAGATCGGTAAGAAAATACTGATGTCTGGCGGTGGCCGTTGTAACTTCACCAATCTCTATTGCGAACCGGACCGGTTTCTCTCCAGCAACCCGCATTTTTGTAAATCGGCGTTACGTCGTTATACACAATGGGACTTCATCGCCCTTGTCGACAAACATCAAATCCCTTATCACGAGAAAACATTGGGGCAGTTGTTTTGCGATCGCTCTTCAAAAGATATCGTCGCGATGTTGCGCGCAGAATGTGAGTCCCACGGCGTACGTATCCTGATGGACTGTCGGATTGACAACGTTGAAAAACAGGCAACATTTGCTGTCAAGACGACAGCAGGTCACTTTCAGGGGGATGCGCTTGTCGTCGCGACAGGCGGTTTGTCGATCCCGAAAATGGGTGCCAGCGACTTTGGTTATCGTCTTGCGCGGCAGTTTGGTCATGACATCATCCCCACGCGCGCCGGGCTCGTCCCGTTCACGTTTACGGGCGCACTGCACGACATGATGACCCGTTTGTCAGGCGTGAGTGTTCCAGCTGCCGTTAGCGCCGGCGCCGCGAGCTTCAGGGAAGGTTTGTTGTTTACGCATAGAGGGCTCAGCGGACCTGCACCGTTGCAAGCATCGAGCTATTGGCATCCCGGAGAATCAATCAATATCGACTTGCTACCCGACCTGACCGCAGCGGAATGGCTGGTGCGTGAGAAACGGGCACAACCGCGCAGAAAATTATTGTCGATCTTACAGGACGTTTTACCTAAGGCATTAGCACAGGAACTCGATCACTCGGCGTTGAACAAAGATACTGATGTGTCGATAGCCGATATGACCGATGACAGCCTCGATAATCTAGGACGCTGGCTCAATGAATGGCAAGTGAAGCCTGCCGCGACCGAAGGGTATCGCACCGCAGAGGTGACACTCGGCGGCGTCGATACTGCTGCGGTTTCGTCAAAGACCATGGAAAGCGAACACACGCCCGGCCTGTTCTTTATTGGGGAAGTACTGGATGTCACCGGACATCTGGGTGGGTTTAATTTCCAGTGGGCCTGGTCGTCAGCAGTTGCCGCGGCGAATCATGTTTGACCCATTTGGCAGAACAGATCATGCTTAGTCATCATCTTTAGATAGCAAATTCTTAGCATTCCATGAGTAAAGCGAAATCTACTTATCAGCTTGCGGGCGACATGGTCGCCGAATATGTCAGACCTTTAGAGCCTGGCATGCTAATGCCTGCATTCGACCTCAAAGATGAACAGGGCCGTTGGCTGCGATCAACCGACGATCATCTTTCGGGGCACGCCTTACTGATTCTCTTACTCAATACAGCCAATGCAGATCGGATCGATGGATGGATAGATCGGCTCACGACATGGGACAGCCGTCTGCGCAACGGAAACTTCAGTGTCGTTGCCGTCACCTCCAATGCCAATGCATCAGACAATGCGGCGCTATGCCGGCGCAAGGGTTTCAATTGGCCAATGCCGTCCGATGCCACCGGTCGTCTTTTCGCTGGATTCGGCATTCACAAAGACCATGGCGAGCAGGATCGTCTGATTTTGATCTCTCCCTTTCGACAGATTATTCACTGGTGGGATACGCCGAAAAACCTCGACGAATGTCTCGAACAAGCCACGAGCACACTAACCATGACGAACAATGAAACACGAACTTTGATGCCAGAGCATGCGCCGGTGCTATCTATTCCCAATGTACTGACGCCGACGGAATGCGCCGCAGTTGTTGACGCCTTCGAAACTAATGCACCATTCAATGTCGCACCACCGAAACCGGAAGACCTAAAGGGCAACTACCGAATTCCGGTATACGAACACAATCGACAAGACCGGGTGGACTGCATTATTCGCGATCAAAAAATGCTGCAGTTTCTTGATGAACGTATATTTGGCCGGGTCGTACCAATGGTCAAGAAGGCATTTGCCTACGATGTCACGCGGCGCGAAGACTTACATATCGCGCGGTATGTCGGCGACCGCTCTGGCAATCAGATGGGGCATCGTGACAACGTCAGTGCACCGACAGCACATCGCCGGTTTGCGTTATCGATGAACCTCAATGATGACTACGAAGGGGGCGATGTCGTGTTCAAAGAGTTCGACCAGCGGGGCTATAAATCCGTTGCCGGGACGGCAATGATTTTCTCGTCATCGTTACTGCATGAAGTTAGGGAAACCACCAGCGGAACGCGCTACACGCTAATCTCCCACTTCTTCAACGAACAATCTTTCCCGCAACAAGGCAGCTAGCACGGTTTTTCGTGCCATAATCCCTGAACTATCCAGCGCCAAAGAAACGGAGCATGCATGAGTTTTAGTTCCCCAACGAGCATTGTCCTTTCCAATACCGAGACCGTACCGGGAAAGGAGATCATTGAATTCTATGGTGTTGTCACTGGCAACACAGTGCGGGCAAAACATTTGGGCCGCGATATCATGGCTGGGCTTAAGAACATCGTCGGCGGCGAGTTGGTGGGTTACACCGAGTTGCTGCAGGATTCTCGACAAGAGGCGACGGAGCGGATGGTCAAGCAAGCACAATCGATGGGGGCCAATGCCATCATCAATGTGCGATTCGCCACCAGCTCTATTGCGCAAGGCGCATCGGAGCTATTCGCGTACGGCACCGCTGTAAAAATTCGTTAAACAGGTACTGCACGTCATGAGTGAGTACATTGGTCTATTCATCAATATCGGCATACCGGTCACGTTATTGCTGGTCGCCTATATCGTCGGCAGTATTCTCGAGCGTAGACACTTCGCGGACATTAAGAAACGGGAGGCTGCATTGCGGAACTTTCCGGTATTAACGACAGAACACATTCCCGACGGCTGGCAACCCAACAATGCCACATTGCTCGTTGGCAGCATCGTCATTTCTCTGGATTACTTCAAACGCATTATCGCCGGACTTCGCACCTTGGTAGGCGGTCGCGTCAAGACCTATGAGCCGTTGCTTGACCGGGCACGCCGCGAAGCATTGCTCAGATTGGTCGGGCAAGCGAAAAATGAGGGCTACGATGCTGTCATTAATGTACGTCTCGAAACTTCAAGAATGGCCAATGCAGATGGTGATCGCGGCACGGCCGGTGTCGAAATGATCGCGTTTGGCACCGCCATCAAGATTCGCTAGACCGCCCATGGTCGGGCCACGTTATGTGCCGCGGGAGGTAGACGACAGCGTCAACGTCAGCAAGACGCATCCTTTGGCTGAGGCGGGCGTGCTTATGCTTGGACTCGGCATCGCCTTCATCGCTGCGACCATTGTCATCGTCTACCTGGTCGAAATATTGGTTGGGCTGACCAGCGTCGAAGCAGAGATGAAATGGCTCACCCGTATTACGCCAGATCTCACCGAACAAACAGAAGAAGCGCACGCCGCAACGGGCCCTGCCAACGACCTACTCGACCGACTCTCGGCGCAATGGTTAGACGCACCATACGATTTCAAGCTGGAGATCACCGACAACCCTGAACCCAACGCTATGGCGTTGCCCGGCGGGCTGATTATTGTGACGAGCGGATTGTTAGAAAGCATCGAATCGGAAAACGAACTGGCCTTTGTGCTGGGACACGAGTTAGGACATTTTCGAAACCGCGATCATTTGCGCAGAATGGGACGCCTGACTTTACTCGGTATCCTCTATACAGCGGTTAGCAGATCCGGCGACATTGGTTTCAATATTTCTGAACTCACACTGCGCGGATTTAACCGCCAACAAGAGGCTGAAGCCGATCAGTTCGGCCTCGAACTCACCTATGCGCTATACGGCCACGTCAATGCATCTTGGCATTTTTTCGAAAGACTGGATCAATCATCGCAAGGCTTCATGACAGGATATTTGGATTCGCATCCGCAAACAGCAGCACGCATCGATGACATCAAGCAAACCGCTTACAATCGACGCTGGCGAACCGACGGTGAACTCACGCCTTGGCATACAACGGACGCAACCGCGACCACACAGGACCCGTTATGAACAACCCTCTGAATATTGCCGGTTCGGTGATTGCATCCGTACTGACCACCCCGCGTGGCTTGATGAGTGATCCAGCCCGATCCCAGCCAGCGCGACTGATCAAACTGTATGAGATGGAAAACTGCCCACATTGCAGGGTGGTTCGCGAGGCCCTGACCCGACTGGACCTTGATGCCATGATCTTACCGTGCCCGAAAGGTGGCGAACGCTATCGCCCCGAAGCCATTCGGATTGGCGGGAAAGCACAATTCCCTCTATTGGTCGATACCAACACAAACACCGTCATGTATGAGTCGATCAATATCGTTCATTATCTTTACAAGACCTATGCCGGACGGAAAGCACTGCCAAAGACCTTGATGCGGGCGATCAACAGCACCGCGGCGAGCTTTGCATCCGCCGTGCGGATGAATCATGGCATTCACGCACGACCCTCCAGACAACCGGAGAAACCGCTCGAACTTTTCAGTTTCGAAACCAGTCCTTTCGCACGTTTGGTTCGCGAGCGCTTGTGCGAGATGGAAATCAGCTATCGACTGAGGAGCATGGGAAAATCGAAGGTCAAAGACCTCATTCCGCCGGCCATTCGCCGTACCTCAATGCCCGACTACGAACACACCGGACGCAATCGAGAATTGATGTTCGAACGCATGGGGCACGTTCAGGTACCTCTGCTAATCGATCCGAACACCGGTGTGGAAATGTTCGAATCGTCAGATATTATCGATTACCTGCAAGACACTTACGGGCAATAGTCGATACACACGTAAGCAACTATAGTTATTTTTCAGGGTCACAACCTCTTAGACGACCTTATTATCAAACGGAACTGACATCATGTTTATTCGATCACTGCTCATCAGCTGTTTGTTCGCGCTAGCGTCATCAACCGCATTGGCCGGGGAGATCATTCTCGACACCAAGGGCAATGGCAATCGTCAAACCCAGACCTTTGAAACGGATGGGCCCTGGCTGTTGTCATGGCGGGTAAATAGTGATTTTCGAAACCAGACCGGATTCGAACTCAATCTACTTAACGCAGACACGGGTTTTTTTGACAGCCGTATCCTGCGCATTCGTCAAACGGGCAATGGATTGAAGTTATTTCAAAACACAGGGCGGTTCAAGTTCGAAATCGTCACCAATTTTGCAGATTGGTATCTCACCGTCGAGCAGCTCACCGAAGAAGAAGCAGAACGATATTTGGAAACGCGCAACTAGACGGCGAAAGCTGAACCCTATGAAAAAGACTAATCGCTAGCGCGTTGTCTTGCCAGCAACTCGGCAGCCACCGGTTTATGCCTTTCCAACTCGTCAGCGCTAAGCCCGGACAATTCATAGGGCAGCACAAGCCAGTCGTCGGTCTGATGTACCCAATAGTTTGGACTGCTCGCCGTTTTTCGTTTTGCCGGCTTATCCCAGATCACCGCTACGCGCACATCCGCAGGCATATTGCGCTTTAGCTTTTTACGAAGTCGCTGCTCAACCACACTCAGTGTCAGCCCGGAACCACAGACATCATCGACAATGAGCAACCGGTCATCAGCATTCAAAGCCTCGAGCAAATACTGGGTACCATGCACACGAATCTCGTCGCCAGGATTCTCAACCATCTGCTCGTAGTTATTCATCCCGCGATAAGACGTACGCAGCGCAATATGATTGGTCTCGATACCTAAATACTGCAGGCATTCCTGCACGTAGATCCCGACCGAACTCCCGCCGCGCCAAAGACCGACAACGAAGGTCGGCTCGAATCCGTCTTCGAAAATCTGCACACCCAGCCGGAAAGCATCTTCGACCAGCGCCTGCTCCTGTACAAAATTCTTTTTGACCATAACACGAGTGTAGCACCGGTTTTGTTGCAGGGCTTGCAAGGGTCTCCATGTATCGGCACATTGGGGGTATGGTCGATAAGCATTACATTTCTGCGCAATCACTTCTGGACGACGCTTTCCGGCTGGGCGCCGCCATTGTCGAAAGCGGCTTCAGACCCAGTTTTATTCTGGCCTTATGGCGGGGCGCTGCACCCATCGGGATCGCGGTTCAGGAATACCTCGCCTACAGCGGCATCGAAACTGATCATATTGCTGTGCGAACCTCGTCTTACAGCGGTATCGACAACCAGTCTCGGGAAATCGCGATCTATGGTATGAATTACTTGCTGAAGAACGTGACTCATGAAGATCGGCTTCTAATCGTGGATGACGTCTTTGACACCGGTCACACCATTGACAAAATGATCCGGCAGATTGAGCAAAAATCCCGGCGCAATGCACCGAGCGACATTCGCATTGCCGTGCCTTACTACAAGCCCAGCCGTAACCAAACGAAACGCGAACCCGATTATTACCTGCATGAAACAAAGGCGTGGCTAAAGTTCCCCCACTCACTTGAAGGCCTCTCTGTCGATGAAGTCAAGACGCACCGACCCGCCCTCTACGAGATCATCCGGGAATCGCTGCCCGATGATCAAGAAGGATAACCGTTTGTGTTGACACTGAAGCCCAATTGCGAGCACTGCGATCGAGATTTGCCGCCCGATAGTCCCGACGCGATGATCTGCACCTACGAATGCACGTTCTGCGCTGAATGTGTTGACCGGGTTCTACAGAATGTATGCCCCAACTGTGGTGGCGGATTTGAGCGCAGACCGATACGGCCGAAAATCGCGCGCCGTTCCGGGGTAAGCCTGCAACACCATCCCGCGTCCACAAAACGTATTCACAGCCCCCTGACCGAAAGCGAGATGATGGCTTTCGCTGATTCCGCAAAAGCAATCGCGCCAAGCGATCGATAACCCTGGAAGTACGATGAAAGTTGAATTGACGGACAAAGAAGAACGCGTGATCGGTTGTCTAATTGAAAAATCAGTCGTCACACCGGACCAATACCCTTTGACACTGAATGCGTTGGTGAATGCCTGCAATCAAAAATCGAGTAGGGAACCGGTCATGAACCTATCACCCGGCGAAGTTCAGCACACGATCCGTAGCTTGCAAAACAAACACTTCGTCGTCATTGAGGAGAACTTCAAAAGTCGGGCTGAAAAATACTCACAACGGTTTTGCAACACACGTTACAGTGACTTCAAATTTGACGATGCAGCGCTTGCCGTCGTTTGTTTGTTGCTGCTGCGCGGACCACAAACGCCAGGCGAACTGCGAGCACGCTCCGGTCGTCTGCACACCTTCGTCGACAACCAGTCGGTCGTGGACACGCTAAATACCTTAGTCGATCAACCGCATGGGCCGCTGGTCATGCAGCTGCCGCGGCTAAGTGGCCGTAAAGATAGTGAGTATCGGCATCTATTTAGTGGTGAGATCGATGTCGATCAATACCTCGCCGAGCGCAATGCTGCCGCAGACCGGCAACCCCGCACATCAGCAGCTGGCAGCAGCGCCATCCAAGCACTGACCGACCGCGTCGATAAACTAGAAACCGAAGTGGCCGCGTTGAAGGCATTGCTGGCGGACCGGTAAGCGTCCGCTCAAATCATGAAGTCGCCAAGAGACGGGCGTTGCAACCAGTTTGACGGCGACCAATTGTCATAACGCTCAGCCACATGCAATGTAAAGGCATGGCGCGAGCGAGTGGAGCGATTTTGCGAGCTGTAGTGCGGCATGCGGTCTGAAAAGAAAATCACGGTGCCGGCACTCACTTCTAGTGGAATCGCACTATCCGGATCCGAACACCATGGTGTTTCGTCAAGCGTACGCAGTTCGCCACGGCGCTTGTTCCAATCAACTTCATAGATTTCTCTCAGCGGCGAACGATGCTGGCCAGGCTGCACCCACAAACAACCGTTCTCGACATTCGCGTTCTCGACCGCCACCCAAACACCAGCAACGCCACGCCCATCCGATTGCAAGTAACTCGCATCTTGATGCCAGCGTACCTCGCCACCGATCTGCGGTTGTTTGAAGATATACATGGATTGGTACAAGACAGGCACTTTGTAGCCTATCGCGGTCAGTACCTGTTTGAAAATCGGCAATCGGCAGAATGCACCGAACGTAGCATCCAGATCATGCATCGCATGACCGATCTTGTTGATCGCCAATCTCTTGGCCCGATCAACGTTACCGTCGGCATCCAACGCATCTTCTTCCAGGAAGCAATTGATGGCCTCGGCAGACTCAAAAAAATAGTCATCGCGGCCGCTGTCGCGATCTTTGGTCGTGAACGTCGTGCGATTGTTCACCATATCGAAGTCGTCAACGATGCGGATCGCCGCATTTTTTAACTCCGCCAGAGACTGAACACCGATGGCATTCCGAACCACCACGAACCCGTCTCTTTCAAATTTTTCGGCGAACGCTTGCTTGTCTATCAATGCTCTGCCTCTACTCCCTGTCGGCGTTCGCCTGTAAACCACCTGCTCGCTCGATGAACGCTTGTACATCCGCGACCCGTTCACTTGCTTTCACATTGGTGAAAACAAAAGGCCGATCGCCGCGCATGCGACGTGCATCCCGATCCATCACGCCAAGATCTGCACCTACCAGCGGCGCCAAATCGATCTTATTGATGACGAGCAAGTCTGATTTTGTTATCCCGGGACCGCCTTTGCGAGGTATTTTATCTCCTGCTGAGACATCAATCACGTAAATTGTGATGTCGGCCAGTTCCGGCGAAAATGTAGCGGCAAGATTATCACCGCCGGATTCGATGATAATCATCTCCAAGTCCGGGAAGCGTTGATTCAGGTCACGAACGGCGGCGAGATTCATTGAAGCGTCTTCGCGAATGGCGGTATGTGGACATCCCCCCGTTTCGACCCCGCTAATACGTTCTTCCGGCAAAGCACCGGACCGCGTTAAGAACTCCGCATCCTCGCGCGTATAAATATCGTTCGTGATCACGGCAACGGAAAAGTGATCCCGCATGTTCTGACAGAGCGCATTCGTCAATGCGGTCTTACCGGATCCGACAGGACCGCCGATCCCCACCCGAAGCGGGCCATTTCTAGTCATGAGCGAAACAACCTTGTGTATTGTGATTCATGTCGCATACCGCAAATATCCGACATCAGCGTCGAACTCGCAAGTGCATCCAGCGGCGTCTCCAACGCCCGCGTGCAAGCGACGCTAGCCGCATTCTGCAATGCCGCCGAAATTCGTTGCCCGTCGGTTTGTCCCAGCGGCACCAATCTCACTACCGCAGACACCAGATTTGCAGAAAAGGCATGCGCAAAGGCCGTCAAGACACGCCATTGCTCGACGCCATGCGCTTCAGCAACAAGGCCCACTGCAATGGGGTAGGGCAATTCGGCATAGTCGATCCGGTCAATGGCCGGTAATGACCATGTCTCACGAATGGTGCGCAGGAAAGCGTCCCCTTGAGCCAGGGATTCATTGCGTATCTCGGCACCCGGCCAAAAAGCGCAGCCCAAGGCGACGAGCTCGTCCAGCGCCGATGGGTCATTTGCACATTCCCAGGTTCGAGCCAAGAGCACGAGATCTGTTTGTCCACTGCCGATCGTCAGCAGATCACTGATCCAGCTCAGCGCATCACCCGCTTCGGTGACCAAGCCTTGCTCAATAGCATTTTCCAAGCCGTGCGAATACGCATAAGCGCCGACTGGAAAAGACGGCGACAACCACGTCTGCAGCTTGTATGTCTCGTTGCAGAATGTCATGCGTGATGATGTTCGGCGTCGTACGCGCCCGCCTCCGGTTGAAACGGCGCATGAAGGCGCGCTGTCTTGCCGCCCAACCCGACAATCATCGCTTCAATCACATGGTCGTAAGCGATTCGTAACTGCCCCGCCGATATTGCGGTTGGCAGATGCCGGTTCCCCAAGTGCCACGCAATTCTGGTTAGCGCATTGGCATCCGCTGCGGTGATATCCAGCACATCTTCGGGAAGCGCCGAAACACGTATGTAGCTGTCATCGTCTAACGTCAGGATATCGCCATCGCGAAGTGCAATCGCCTCGGGGAAATCCAACAAGAAGTCCCGTCCTGCTGAACTGTGCATACGCAACCGACGTCGATGGCGGTCTTGAAAAGACAACTCAACGTACTCGGAAACCGTCTTCGACGACCCGGCTGTTGAGACCGATACTGCGCGTAACAAGATACTCACTAGAACAAAAAGTAACGTTGCGCCATTGGCAATGTTTCAGCTGGCTCACAAGTGAGTAATTCGCCGTCCGCATGCACTTCATACGTCTCGGGATCCACCTGGATATCCGGGCAATAGTCATTCAACTGCATATCGTTCTTACCGATATTCCGGGTATTGGAAACCGCGAGCGTTTGCTTGGCCAAGCCCAGCTTTTCGCGGACACCATCCGACTGCGCAGCTTGGGACACGAATGTCACTGAGCTATGACTGAGCGAACCGCCAAACGATGCAAACATCGGTCGGTAATGAACGGGCTGCGGCGTTGGAATAGAGGCATTCGGATCGCCCATCGGGGCCGCAGCGATACTACCCATTTTGATAACCAGGTCCGGCTTGACGCCGAAGAAGGCTGGCGACCAAAGCACGAGGTCAGCAAGCTTGCCAGCTTCGATCGATCCGATATGCGACGACAAGCCATGCGCGATCGCCGGGTTGATCGTGTATTTCGCAATATACCGTCGTACCCGGAAATTATCGTTGTCGCCCGTTTCCTCGGACAGACGACCGCGTTGCTTTTTCATCTTATCCGCTGTCTGCCAGGTTCGGATCAGGACTTCTCCGACCCGCCCCATTGCTTGCGAGTCCGATGCGATGATCGAGAACGCACCCATATCATGAAGAATGTCCTCGGCAGCGATCGTCTCTTTGCGAATACGACTTTCGGCGAACGCGACGTCTTCGGCAATACGGGCATCCAGATGATGACAAACCATCAGCATGTCTAAATGCTCATCAATCGTATTCACGGTGAAAGGCCGCGTCGGATTAGTCGACGATGGAATTACGTTACTCAAGCCAGCGACACGAATGATATCGGGTGCATGCCCACCACCGGCGCCTTCGGTATGAAACGCATGGATTGTGCGGCCTTTGAACGCCGCAATCGTGTTCTCGACGAAACCGGATTCGTTTAACGTGTCGGTGTGAATCATGGTCTGCACATCCATCGCATCAGCGACCGACAAACAGCAGTCGATACTGGCCGGCGTCGTACCCCAGTCTTCGTGCAGCTTCAACGCGCAAGCGCCGGCGCGAACTTGTGCTTCGATCTCGGCGGGCAATGATGCGTTGCCCTTGCCGGACAATGCGATATTCATCGGAAACGCATCAGCGGCTTGCAGCATACGGCCGATGTGAAATGCGCCCGGCGTACAGGTTGTTGCATTGGTACCGGTCGCAGGACCCGTGCCACCACCCAGCATGGTCGTCACGCCGGACATTAACGATTCTTCGATTTGTTGCGGGCAAATAAAATGGATATGAGCATCAAAAGCACCGGCCGTTAGTATCTTACCTTCTCCGGCAATCGCTTCAGTGCTGGGCCCGACGATGATGTTGACGTTGGGCTGTGTATCCGGGTTGCCGGCCTTGCCGATGCCGGCAATACGACCGTCTTTCAATCCAATATCCGCTTTATAGATGCCCGTGACGTCAACGACTAGCGCATTGGTAATGACCGTGTCGACGGCGCCCTGCTCGCGCGTTAGCTGGGATTGTCCCATACCATCTCGGATCACCTTTCCGCCGCCAAATTTGACCTCCTCACCATACGTTGTGAAGTCTTTCTCGACCTCAATGAATAGCTCGGTATCGGCCAGCCTGACCTGATCGCCGGTCGTCGGACCAAACATCGACGCATAGGTTTGTCTTGAAATTCTCTCAGCCATTACAAATCACCCATGACGCGTTGGTTGAACCCGAAAATTTTCCGGTCACCGGATATCGGCACCAGTGTCACTTCTCGACTTTGCCCGGGCTCGAACCGGACAGCCGTGCCGGCGGCAATATCCAGCCGCCACCCTCGCGTAGAGGCTCGATCAAACGACAACGCGTCGTTCACTTCGAAAAAGTGATAGTGGGACCCGACCTGGACCGGTCGGTCTCCCTGATTTTCGATCAACAGGGTTTTCGTCGGCGCGCCCGCATTCAGCTCGATCTCGCCGTCTTTCGTAATGATCTCTCCGGGAATCATGAATCGTCGCTCCTAACGAATGGGTTGGTGGACCGTGACCAGCTTGGTGCCATCGGGAAAGGTCGCCTCGACCTGCACGTCGTGAATCATCTCGGCGATACCGTCCATCACTTGCTCGCGCGTGATCACCTTGGCACCGGCTTGCATGAGGTCGGCGACACTTCGCCCATCGCGGGCGCCTTCAACGACAAAGTCCGAAATCAGCGCGATCGCCTCGGGATGATTCAGCTTCACGCCGCGCTCCAGGCGACGGCGTGCCACCATCGCGGCGGTCGCTAGCATTAATTTATCTTTCTCTCGTGGCGTTAGTTGCATTCGGGCCTTCCTCTAGCAATGAAACACTCGCGGTAACGAAAATCCCCCGAAAGGATTACGCGTTATCTTCTCATCTGAAATCACGGCCAACAATACATGTGTCATTGCCCGCATCGCAGCGGCATTATTCGTTACCAGGCGCCAGAACAGGACGTTACCAACGCGGGTTACACCACCATCGATATCGTCTGCTGCCAGCAATGCCTTTTGAATCGCGTCTCGATATTGCGCAGCGTGGGTCGAAACCAGTAGTCCGGTGGCAATCGTCCGGGCGGCACCCGCTACGGCGCGTCTATGTAGCAAGGCCTGAATGTCACCATGAAAAGCGTCATCGAGGCAAAATCCGTCTGCAAACACCAGTTCCTCGTCCACATGGACGCGCCAACGATCCAGCCAACGCCCGTTTTTGACGATTTCCTGCATTGCGGTGCGGCCAAGTACAAGCGCATCCATCGCGAGAAAATGGCTGTTCGATGTGAGGTCAACGACCGACATTCGCTCGCAACGACCGGCATCAAATAGAATGGTCTCTTGTGGCAGCCACGCCGCGCGCGCATCGTCTCCCACCGATAATCGGGTATTGACTTTAGCGCAACCAGATCTGGCGCGATAAATCCGCTCGGCCGCCTGTGTCGTCGCAATAGCGCTGCTACCTGGTAACCAATTGAATTCGGCGGTGAACACATCGCCGTCGGTCAGCCCACCTGCCGTATTGATCAAGACGGCCTCAAAAGGCTTTTGCGATTGCTGAATCGGGAAACGCACTTTGCCGCAGCCGCGCTGATACAGATCAGACAAAACCGTTGCCTTTGCCCGACGTTTGAATTCGACCAACACGTGCCCTTCGGATCGCTGCAATCGCGGTAGTGCTTCATGTCCTGCAATGGCAACGACCACTCAACCAAACTCCTTGATCAACAAGGACTCGTATAAATCCAACAAACGTTCGGCATCCACGCCCACGCAAGCGAGTTGTTGCGGCTTTCCGGCGAACCGATCTTTGGCAAGATCTTTCGCATCATGAGCCAGTCGTGTTTGACCGATATGTTCACCTGCTAATGCAACGTCTATGACGCCGGCGCGAGTTTCAAATAGCGTGCGGTCAATGACGTAGGCGAGCGCCGATGAGTCGTGAACCGGAAATCCGGCAACGCCCGCTTGTTCCTCATAAAACTTTTGATAGAACCGCGAGATATCATACAAATACTGACCAGCATCGCCGGCACTGTCGCGAATCCGAAGCATACGCGGGGTATCCATCATAACCGGCATCGTCACATCCAGTCCTACCATGACAACAGGCCAGTCTGCGCCAAATACAATACTCGCGGCATGCGGGTCACCATAAATATTGGCTTCGGCATGCGGCGTAATGTTGCCGGCATGACCGTTGATGTCGAGCGCACCGCCCATCACGACCACCTGCTTGACGGCATCCACAATGCCCGGATCGCGTTGCAAGGCTAGCGCCAGATTAGTGAGTCGGCCGATCGCGACCAGCGTGATCTCGCCCGGGTACCGCCGCACAGCGTCGACGATGTATTCATCTGCGGGCATCGAACTGACTTCTCTTGTCGGTTCATCCGGTGATGTATTGCCAAGACCATCCTCGCCGTGGACGAATGCCGGCGGATCGTCATCGGCCACTTCGAGCGCTGCGGCTGCACCACGAAAAACCGGTGCAGGGATATCAAAACGCTCGGCGACATACAGTGCATTTCGTGTCGTGATATCAACCTCGGCATTGCCCCGCCCAGTGGTAATGCCAATAACATCAATAGCCGGCGACGCCTCGGCGAATAACAGCGCCATCACATCATCAATGCCCGGATCTGTATCAAAGATTATTTTTTGCATAGCAGTTTCAATCGAATCACGAATTTTAGTTTCGCAGATATTGACGGCGGTGGGTAACCAATCTTCATGAGAATGGGGCCTTTCATCGTTTGAGGGCAAACCCGAGGCCCATTAGCTTCCATTAGCGGTGCCACCGTACGCCGTAAATGTCGATGCGATGGTAAACTGTAAGGCATTGATAGGCCGCAGCTCACGGCAAGCGCCAACAGGAACACAAACTATGACACGCCCCGATATCCAACATGTTGATATGCGACTCGACGACGCGGACAAGAAATTCGCCGAGTCGATCCATCAAACTGGCTTCGCGGTCTTGAAGAATCACCCAATCGACACCCAACTACTCAGTCGTATCAACGACGAGTGGCGTGATTTTTTTGCCAGCGATGACAAATTTAACTATCAATTCCCGCGTCGACCGGATGGCGATCAACATGGCTACTTCTCGCTGGATGTTTCCGAGCGTGCCGTAGGTCAAGAAGAAAAGGACATCAAAGAGTTCTTCCATGCGGCACCAGGCAGCCCGATGCCCGACCATCTTGAATCCGACATTATTCACTATCGGCAATCGGCGCTTGCGCTCGCCCGTAACCTGCTGGATTGGCTGCAAGCCGCCTTACCGGAAGCCTGCCTGTTTGATGAGCAAGTCCGACTGGCCAATACGCTGCGCGATGAGCCCAGCGTGCTGAGAATTCTGCATTATCCGCCGCTAAAAGGAACCGAGCCGGCCGGCAGTGTGCGCGCGGCCGCCCATGAAGACATCAACATCATCACTATTCTACCTGTCGCGCTTGAACCCGGCCTACAAGTGCAAACCAAAGAAGGCGACTGGCTTGACCTACATGGGGAGACGGGCGAAATCATTATCAACACCGGTGACATGCTGCAGGAAATGACCGGCGGGTTCTTACCGTCGACGACGCATCAAGTCGTCAACCCGGCCGGCAGCGCTGGCAATATCTCACGCATTTCCATGCCGTTCTTTCTGGCGCCGGAACTAAGCCTGCGCTTGTCAGAACGCTACACCGCCGGCGAATACCTGTCTGAGCGGCTGGCCGAAATCGATGGGCAACGCGATACGGGAGCACCTGCATCATGACCCGCATTGTCGTCGCGGGCAGCATTAATATCGACTATGTCTTACGCACACCAACACTGCCTGGCGCCGGTGAAACAATAAGCGGCAGCGACTTTTTGGTCGTCGGTGGCGGAAAAGGCGCGAATCAAGCAGTGGCCTGCGCGCGCCTTGGCGCTGATACCGCATTGCTCGGCTTTGTTGGCAGTGATGCGGCCGGACGTGATTGCTTGATCAGACTGGCTGCAGAAAACCTCGACAAAGACAGCCTGATGACAGCCAAAGACAAGACAACAGGCAGCGCCCTCATTTTCGTCGCCGAAAATGGTGAGAATTGTATTGGCATCAGCGCCGGCGCAAATACAATGCTCGATGCGTCGGTGATCGAATCGAAGGCACCACTCATTAGTCAGGCCGACTTCTTGTTGCTACAACTGGAAACACCACTCGACGGAATCGTCGCCGCGGCCAAGCTGGCAAAGCAACAGGGTACACAAGTCATTTTGAACCCTGCCCCGGCGCAGTCATTGCCGGACGACTTGCTAGCCAATGTCGATATTCTAACGCCAAACCAAACAGAAGCCGCCGAGCTGTCCGGCATGCCGTGTATGACGCGTGACGAAGCTGCGGCGGCTAGCAACTGGCTGATCGATAACGGACCGACAACCGTCATTATTACGCTCGGCGAACAAGGTGCGCTGGTCAATGACGGCGATACCATTACGATGGTCAATGCGCCGACAGTCGATGTGATTGATACCGTCGCCGCCGGCGACACGTTCAACGGCGCGCTGGCCGTTGCGCTGAGCGAGGGTCAGCCACTGATTGAGGCCGCCCGCTTTGCCACTCGCGCGGCATCTCTCGCGGTCACCAAAGCCGGTGCCCAGCCGGCAATCCCCTATCGTCGCGATTTGAGATCTTGACCATCGCGCACAAGGTGGCGGGAACACGACAGCCGGTTTATATTGATCAGAAGATCATGCAACCCCAGCACCGCGACGGTTAAGGAGTACGATGGGCAAGCTCACTACACACGTGTTAGACACCGCAGCCGGCAAACCGGGCAATGCGATAGCCGTTAAGCTGTTTCATTGTGGCGCCGAACGGGCACTCATCGTGTCAACGGAAACCAATTCAGATGGTCGTTGCGATGAACCACTGCTGGCGGACAACACTTTTGAACCCGGCACTTATGAGCTTGAGTTCGATATTGGTGCCTATTTCGCTCCGCAACTCGCAGCCAATGATGGCCCACCTTTTCTGGATATCGTGACATTGAGGTTTACCATCGCTGCCGATCAGCACTATCACGTTCCTTTGTTGGTTTCGCCGTGGAGTTACTCCACTTACCGGGGTAGTTAACGAATGCAGGACAGCGTGCGGTTTTTGCTCGACGGCGAAGTGATCAAAATTAATGAGATCGATCCGACGCGAACGGTCTTGCAGTATCTGCGTGAAGACTTACAACGCACAGGCACCAAAGAGGGCTGCGCCGAAGGCGATTGCGGCGCCTGTATGGTGGCCATCGCGACACTAAACGAGAACGAAGATGGCCTCGACTATGTCGCCATCAACTCATGCATACAGTTTGTCGCCACACTGGATGGCAAGGCACTCATTACGGTCGAGTCACTGAGCGCCCCGAATGGTTCACTGCATCCCGTGCAACAAGCCATGGTGGATTGTCATGCTTCGCAATGCGGGTTCTGCACGCCGGGCTTTGTCATGACTTTATTCGCGCTCTACCAAACGACCAAGCAGCCGGATCGGCGCGCCATCAACGATGCGCTGAGTGGCAATCTTTGCCGCTGTACAGGCTATCGACCGATCGTCGATGCGGCCGTGCAGATGTATCAGCCCGCCAGCGACGATGCGGCCGACATCGATAACACCGGACAGTCGATTGCCGGGTTCTCGCATAGCGCTGAGCCTGAAATGGTGCAACAACTCAAACGATTGAAGCGAACCGACACGCTTCGAATCGGTTCTGCAGGTCGCCAAATCATGGCACCAAAATCGATCGAAAAATTGGCCGAGCTGCTTAACGAACACCCGGGTTCGACCATCTTGGCTGGCGGTACCGATGTGGGCTTATGGGTGACCAAACAGTTTCGGGACATGGATTCGCTCATCTACATCGGCGATGTTCATGCGTTGAAAACGATGGACGATAGCGGCGATGCCATTGCACTCGGCGCCGCAGTCACCTTTAGCGAGGCGGCACCGGTCATTGGTCAATACTACCCGGACATCGTGCCGTTGCTGCGCCGTTTCGCATCGCCACCGGTACGTAATGCAGCAACGATCGGCGGTAATATTGCGAACGGCTCACCCATCGGCGATTCCATGCCGGCTTTGATGGTATTGGGCACGGAAGTGACGTTGCGTAAAGGCAAACAACAACGTGTGTTGCCTTTGGAGTCGCTCTACATCGACTACATGGTCAATGCGCTGGAGCCCGGTGAGTTTGTCGAAAACATAGTGATCCCGAAGCCTGCGCCCACGCAACAATTCCGGACTTACAAAGTATCCAAACGATTCGATCAGGATATTTCAGCGATCTGCAGTGCGTTTGCACTCCACCTTGCTGACGGATTTGCCAAGGACGTGCGTATCGCCTACGGCGGCGTCGCCGGGATTCCGAAGCGCGCCGCCGCATGCGAAGCGGCATTGGAAGGACAATCGTTCAATGAAGCCGTCATTCGTCAGGCAATGGCCGCGCTCGATGAGGACTTCACGCCGCTCACCGACATGCGGGCAAGCGATCAGTACCGCCGCCAAGCGGCGAAGAACACGCTTTACCGCTATTTTGTGGCCCTGACACAACCGGACGTTGCGCTGGAGGTTTTCGACTATGACCGATAGCGAACTTCAAAACGTAAGGGGCGCGATGGGCAGCGCCCACGAACATGACAGCGCGACGCTGCATGTATCCGGACGCGCACATTACACCGACGACATTCCTGAGCCACGCGGTTTGTTACATGCGGCATTTGGCGTCAGCACACAAGCGCATGCGCGCATCAAGAGCATCGACCTCAGCCGCGTTCGATTAGCACCGGGGGTAATCACGACCGTCGTAGCCAGCGACATTCCGGGTGATAACAACTACGGTACGATCCTGCCCGACGATCCCATACTGGCCGACACACTAGTTCAATTTATCGGACAACCTATCTTCATTGTTGCCGCGCAAACCGTCGACCAGGCACGTCGCGCCGCGTTACTCGCCGATATTGAATACGAGCCTCTGCCGGCTATATTGGATCCGAAGACCGCATTGGCCGAAGGGTCGTTTGTCCTGCCTTCGCAAACGATGCGTTGTGGCGATAGCCAGGCCGCCATCAAGAATGCCGAACATACACTCAGTGGCGAACTCAACCTCGGCGGTCAGGACCAGTTTTATCTCGAAGGCCAGATTGCGATGGCGATTCCTCGCGAGGCTGGAGACTTTTTTGTTTACTGCTCCACGCAACATCCGGGCGAGATCCAACACGCTGTCGCAACGGCGCTCAAGCTAACCAACAAAGATGTAGTCGTCGAATGCCGCCGCATGGGTGGCGCATTTGGCGGCAAAGAAAGCCAACCTTCATTGATCGCGTGTGCCGCAGCATTGGTTGCACGTAAGACTGGACGCGCCGCAAAACTCAGGCTGGATCGCGACAGCGATATGATCAGCACAGGCAAGCGGCACGACTTCTTTACGCAGTATCATGTCGGTTTTGACAGCCATGGAAAAATTCTCGGCATTGAGTTTGAGTATGCCTCTCGATGCGGCATGTCAGCCGATTTGTCAGGCGCAATTAATGATCGTGCGATGTTCCACAGCGATAATGCTTACTTCTTGAGTGATGCGACGATCCATTCTCATCGCTGCAAGACGAATACCGTTTCCAATACAGCGTTCCGGGGCTTTGGCGGTCCGCAAGGTATGTTCGCGATTGAGTACGTCATCGATGAAATCGCGCAGGCATTGGGCAAAGATCCACTCGCTGTTCGGCGGCTCAACTACTACGGCAGCGACGCAAGAAACGTCACTCCCTACGGTCAGGTCGTAGAAGACAACATCATTCACGAGATCACCGATCAACTCGTCGACAGCGCGGACTATGAAAAACGCCGGCACGAGATTCGTCGATGGAACGAAAACAGTCCTATTCTGAAGCGCGGGATTGCGCTAACACCCGTGAAGTTCGGCATTTCGTTTACAGCAACGCATCTGAACCAAGCAGGTGCACTGATTCATATTTATACCGACGGTACCGTCCACTTGAATCATGGCGGCACCGAAATGGGTCAGGGCCTATTCACCAAGGTGGCACAGGTTGTCGCCGAAACGCTTCAGATAGATATAGACCAGATCAAAATCACCGCATCGGATACCAGTAAGGTACCCAATGCTTCGGCAACAGCGGCGTCCAGTGGCTCGGACCTTAACGGCATGGCCGCCAAGGCTGCCGCAGAAACCTTGCTAAAGCGACTGCGTGAATTCGCTAGCGATCACTTCAACATCAATAGTGATCAAATTGTATTCCGCAACAATCGCGTCACCATTGGCGATCAACAACTCGCCTTCTCTGAACTTGTGCACCTCGCCTACATGGCGCGCGTATCGCTATCAGCAACAGGTTTTTACAAAACACCCAAAATTCACTATGACAAGGAAACCTTGCAAGGCCGGCCTTTCTTTTATTTCGCGTACGGCGCAGCGGTCAGCGAGGTCGTGGTCGATACGCTTACCGGAGAACACCGGATAACGCGCGTCGACATTTTGCATGATTGTGGCCGGTCGTTGAATCCGGCCATTGATATAGGTCAGATTGAAGGCGGTTTCGTTCAAGGCGCGGGCTGGTTGACCACCGAAGAGCTTTGGTGGGATGACCGCGGCGCCCTACGCACACATGCCCCCGCCACTTATAAGATCCCTGCCTGCTCGGACGTGCCCGCCGATTTCCGCGTAGAGATTATGCAGTCCCAAGAGAATAAAGAGGACACCATTCATCGCTCCAAAGCCGTGGGTGAGCCACCATTGATGCTAGGCATCTCGGTATTCCATGCCATTAAGGATGCGGTCAATCAGGTCCGCCCGAATGAATCCGCACCTGTGCTGGATGCACCCGCTACACCGGAAGCCGTCCTTAGGGCTATCCAGCCTTAGTCTCGTCAACGATGTTCAATTGGCCAGAGAAAATTCTAGCTGCGATCGTCGAAGATGGTCGATGCGCCACAGTCACCGTCACCGACATTCGCGGATCTGCACCACGTGAAGTCGGCAGCAAACTTTGGATCAGCGCGTCGTTTGAAGACGGATCCATCGGCGGCGGGTATCTCGAGCATGAATGCCAGCGATTAGCACGGGCAAAACTAAAACAGGCGTCGCTCTCGCCCCAACGTCAGCGTTTTGCGCTTGGCAGCCAGTGCGGCCAGTGTTGCGGTGGCGTTGTTCATGTGTTGATTGATGTGCTCACGAAAGCTGACTTACCAGCACTACAGGCTCTGATCACCGCGCGACAGGAAAGTCGCGACGCCTGGTTACTAACCGGCATGAACGGGGAACACGTCGTAATTGATCAAAGCGGCTCGTTGTGGCCGGCCGCATCGCCTATTGCATCAACTATTGCCGCGGATCAAACAGCAATAGGCTGGCAGACGTTTACCGAGCAACCGTCAGTCGACTGGTTCATTGAACGCATCGCGCCAGCACCGCTGCAAGTCGCTATTTTCGGCGCGGGTCATGTGGGTAGCGCCTGCGCCCAAGTGTTTTCAACCCTGAATGCGAATATCACAGTAATCGACAATCGTCCCGAGCAACTTTTGAAGCCATGGCCGACAAATGTCAGCGAGACTTACGTCGCTAATCCGATTGACTTCGTACCACATATACCGAAGAACAGTTTTGCATTGATCATGACGCACGACCATGCGATCGATCTCGAACTATGTCATCGCCTGTTGGAGCAGCGATCCGATGTATTTTGCGGCCTGATAGGCTCACGCCCCAAGCGACGCCGATTTGAAAAAAGGCTGAAGGCATTAGGACACAACGATCAAGATCTGGCGCGTTTGACTTGTCCGATCGGTATAGACGGCATCAAAGGCAAGCAGCCGGGCAATATCGCGATTGCCGTAGCGGCACAGGTGCTGCAACTAAGTCAGGAAAGTATCGAACAAAAAAGCGATGACGCGGTGGTTCGCGCGGTGCGCTAAACTGTAGCCATCAACCTTTTGAAGCGCAGTTCATGGAAGCATATTTGATCGAATGGCTCAGCCTGCTTGGCCGCTGGTTACACTTTATTGTTGGTGTTGCCTGGATCGGCTCGTCATTCTATTTTGTTTGGCTGGATAACCATCTATTAGCACCGAAGCTGCCTGAAGACGATCAAAAAGGCGTCGGTGGAGAAGTCTGGTCTGTGCACGGTGGCGGGTTCTATCACGCCCAAAAATATCGGGTAGCGCCATCCACCATTCCGGACCCTTTGCACTGGTTTAAATGGGAAGCCTATACGACGTGGATGTCCGGCATGTTCTTGCTGGCATTGATCTACTGGTATGGTGCCGAAATTTACTTGATCGATACACAGATCGCGGACTTAAGTCCGTTCAAAGCCGTGGCCATAGGCGCTGCCTATATTGTCGGCGGCTGGCTAGTTTACGACGGCCTTTGTCGATCGCCGATTGGCAAGAACGATAACGTCTTGGCGTTGTTTGTCTTTGCGCTGCTGATCGTCGCCGCCTACACACTGTGCCACCTGTTTAGCGGCCGTGGTGCGTACATCCACTTTGGCGCATTGATTGGCACCATCATGGTTGCCAATGTGTTTTTCATTATTATTCCCGGGCAAAAACGAATGGTTGCCGCCGCCGAAAGCGGCGCACCGGTAGATCCGACGGATGGTATACGGGCCAAGCAACGTTCGGTACACAACACCTACTTTACGCTGCCTATCCTGTTCGTCATGATCAGCAATCACTATGCGATGACCTATGGCCATAAATATAACTGGCTCATTCTGATCGCGATGCTCGTTGTCGGTGCCTTGATCAGGGTCTTTTTTGTGGCCAGGCACAAAGGTAAAGCTTCGCCATTACCGCTCGTTCTGGCGATCGTTATCCTCGCAGTTACAGCCGCTGCAATCGCCCCGCAACCTCGAACACAAGGCACATCAGAGCATGCATCATCAACACCGTTGATCGACATCGATGCAGATTTCAGTGATGTGATCGGTATCGTTCGACTGCGTTGCGCGACCTGCCATGCAAACGAGCCGACCCAGCCCGGTTTTCTGTCACCACCAGGCGGCGTCGTTTTGTACGATGAATCAGACATCATCAGACAAGCCGAGCGCATTTATCAGCAAAGTGTCATCAGCCGCATCATGCCGGTTGGCAATCTGACCGGCATGCAAGATCGGGAACGATCAATTCTCGGCGCTTGGTTTGAAAGCGGCGCAAGCGAAGACTGGACTTACAAGACAGGTGAAGGATCGAAGCCATGACTTACCCGCGCGACATGATGGGCTATGGTGGTCGACCGCCAGGCGTGAACTGGCCCGGCAAGGCCAGGCTCGCGCTGCAGTTTGTCGTCAATTATGAAGAAGGCGGCGAAAATTGCGTGCTACATGATGATGCCGCGTCGGAAGCATTCTTATCGGAAATTGTCGGCGCGGCCGCGATCGAAGGCGCACGCCACATGAATATGGAGTCGCTCTATGAGTTCGGTTCAAGAGCGGGTTTTTGGCGATTGCACCGCTTGTTTACCGAACGGCAATTGCCCGTCACGGTATTTGGCGTCGCGATGGCGCTGCAGCGCAATCCGCTTGCGGTTCAAGCAATGAAAGACGCGGATTGGGAAATCGCATCGCATGGTTTCCGCTGGATCGACTATCAGCATCTACCGATTGAACAGGAACGCGAACATTTACAAACGGCTATTCGCATTCATACCGAAGTAACCGGTGAGGCACCACAAGGTTGGTATCTGGGCCGCTGCAGCCCTAATTCCCATGCGCTTGCCGCGGAACATGGCCAGTTCGCCTACAACGCGGATACCTATGCCGATGAACTGCCCTATTGGGACTATCAATTTAGCGAGCCGCAACTGATGGTGCCGTACACGCTGGACGCGAACGACATGCGATTCGCTACGCCACAAGGATTCAACAGCGGCAGCCAGTTTTTTGAGTATCTCAAAGATAGCTTCGATTGTTTGTATGCGGAAGGCGAGACTTCACCCAAAATGATGTCGGTAGGATTGCATTGCCGGCTGGCAGGTCGACCAGGTCGTGCCCAAGCTGTGGCAAGATTTCTCGACTATGTCGCGCAACACCGGGACGTTTGGGTTGCACGACGAATCGACATCGCCAATCATTGGCGCGCGCATCATCCCGCACAGGAACCCTAGATGAGTCAGCTTTCTCGGACTTTCGATCCATTGCCGAGCGCAATGAGTGAGGCTGATTTCCTCGCAGTTTTCGGTGGTGTCTATGAACACTCTGCCTGGGTCGCCGAACAGGTTTGGAGAGGCGGGCTTCGCGAACGCCATGACGATGTTGATGGACTCGCGCAGGCAATGGCAAGAGTTGTCGATACTGCGAACGCGGGCGTGAAACATACACTCATCAACAACCATCCAGATCTCGCCGGGCGCGCCGCTGTCGCAGGTGAACTAACGGCAGAGTCCACCGAAGAACAATCAAGCGCTGGCATCCATTTATGTACGCCGGCCGAATTTGAACAGTTCACGCGATTCAACCGGAACTATAAGCGCCGGTTCGGCATCACGTTCGTGATGGCTGTGAAGCACAGCAACCGCCATCAAATACTCGCTGCTTTCGAAGAGCGACTATCCAATGACCCCACCACGGAATTTCGTCGAGCCATCAGCGAAATCCACAAAATCGCCCGGTTCAGACTGGAAGCGATCGCTGAGGCCGCACCGCGCAATGACTGAATTAACCACACCCCATTCGCTAAGCCGTCACGTCGATTTGGCACAACCCCGCCTCGGCACCAAAGTCGTGTTCGCGACCGACGATTTTTTCGCCGATAAGTCGCGACTGATATCGCCCGCCGAGCCGATCTTTATCGATGACAAATATGACGACCATGGCAAATGGATGGATGGATGGGAAAGCCGTCGCAAGCGAACACCGGGACATGATCATTGCATCATCAAGCTGGGGGTACCGGGGGCGATTCATGGCTTTAACATTGATACGCGGCACTTCACCGGCAATTTCCCGCCAGCAGCCTCCATCGAAGCCTGCCGGTCCGCGGAGGAAATTCCCGATGAGGACGCTGGCTGGGTAGAACTTGTGTCAAAAACAACGCTCGAAGGGGACTCACAACACTTCGTGGAAGCGGCTGTGACAGAACAGTTCACGCACGTGCGGTTGCATATCTATCCGGATGGCGGCATCGCCAGGCTTAGAGTTTTTGGCACCATCCAACCCGATTGGAGCACGTTTGATCCGGCGGCAACGATCGACCTGTTGGCACTGGCCAACGGTGGCCGGGCAATTGATTGTAACGACGAACACTACGGCAGCATGCGCAATCTGAATGCACCTGGTCGCGGGGTCAACATGGGTGACGGTTGGGAAACCGCGAGACGACGCGTACCCGGCAATGACTGGGTCGTACTGGCGCTTGGGCATCCCGGTATCGTTTCGGAAATAGAAATTGATACAGCGCACTTCAAGGGTAATTATCCCGACCGGGTCATGATCCAGGCCGCGTTGCTGGAACCTACCGACGACAATACGGTTTCAGCGGCGAGCAAGGATTGGCCGATTCTGCTGCCGGCATCGAAACTTGGCGCAGACACACAACACTTGTTTACTGATCTCGACACAAAGACGCCGGTCAGTCATGTTCGTATGAATATCTATCCGGATGGCGGAGTCAGTCGTCTGCGCATCAATGGTCAACTGGCATCAAACTGAGATGAATCATCTAACACTGAATTTGAAAGATATTTCGGCGGAGGACTTTGCGCCTTTCGGCGATCTCATTGATCAAAGGCCAGACTGTGCTGTCAAAATGAACGAAGCCCGGTTTGACCGGTTTGTCGATCTAGCGACAGTAGACGTCGACGGTGGCTGCGCTGCGGTCAATGTAAGTCTGATGCAATGCGTCATCGTCAGCGGCTTGCCGTATGAGATCACGCTGCTGGAACGGCATCCGCATGGCAGCCAGGCATTCATGCCGGTTACAGGTGACCCGTATGTCGTCGTTGTCGCGCCACCAGGTGACCGACCTGATACCAGCGCTTTGAAAGCCTTTCGGGTTGGTGGCCATCAAGGCATTAACCTCCGACGCGGTGTTTGGCATCTGCCAATGCTGGGCTTTACTCGCCATCAATCGTTCTTCGTGGTCGACAAGAAAGGCAACGGCAACTGCGATGAATATTCACTCGAAGAAACGATCACTCTGATCGGCTCCGTTTGATAGCGATCAGGTTGATCGCATTAGTGGACTAAGTATCCTGCTCCGGCGCCGCGGAAAGCAGATATAAGACAACAATCGATAAAGCCGAGACGATGACACTAACGGTTGCTAGTGGCACCAGACCTTGCAGGATTAATGGTGCGCAGACCGCGGTACCCAGCGCGGCGATCAGCAATACCATCAAGATCAACAACGCTGATCCACGCGCATCATTGCCTTTCGACGCCACAATCGCCGCATAAAAACCTGGCGGGCCTCTTAGCCCCAGCCCGAAGTTCATCGGCACAAATAACAAAGCTAACCAACGCGGGTCTTGAAACCCAAGGGTCGCATAGAAAAAGATCAGCAGACCGCCAACGGTGGAGAGCACCGATCCAAACTTGATCAGGGAGTCACTACCGAATCTGGCCGTTAAATGCTGTGCCGAGTTTGCCGCGATAATAAAGGTTGTGATGCCGGACACCTGCATCACGATAAAGTGACTCAACTGCCCACCCATGGTCTTTGTGATCACCGCGGGCGCACCAAAAACGAAGATCAGCAACCCACCCAATGTCAATGCCTGGCTCAGCGCTTGTCGTAGGTAACTACGATTCTTCAACAAGGCCATATAGCCTTCTTCGGCCCGCTCAGGATGAACGTTGGGAATTCTCTTGCGAATCAGGAACACAGCAATAAACAGCACGGCGGCGATCACGGCAATCGTCACAAAGGATGCCTGCCAGCCATAGGCAAATAGCAACCAGGCACCGATGATAGGCGCCAGCGCTGGCGCTAAGGACTCCACGCTGCTCAAGACGCCAATTGCTCGCAACGCTTTTTGCTCGGAGAAAACAACACGAATAATGCCTGGCGCAAAAACGGCTGCAGCCGCGCTGGAGACGCCCTGAAAAAATCGAATACCAATTAACACTGGCAACGTGGCGGCATAAGCGGCAATGCCCGACGTCACGGCATAGGCCGCAAGGGAAAACAGCAGCAAACGCCTTTGATCATAGCGTGCGCCAAGCTCCCCAAACATCAAAAGACCCAATGCACCGCCGGCCACGAAAGAGGCTAAGACGAGCTGTGATTGGGCCGCTGTTCCAGCAAGCGCCTCGGGCAGACTGGGCACCGCCGGCAGCACCAGATCGGTCCCGGCGAGACCAACGACACTGCAAACGATCAACAGGAAAACGGTGAGCCGCGGCGTCTTGTACGCTTCGCTCATCGTAGGGTCCGTCGCAAGAACTGCTCCGTTTCGTTCAGGAGTTCCGTCCAGTACTGCGGTTGCTCACTGAACAGTCCAAAACCGTGATCAGCGTTATCGATCCAATGCGTAGCAACAGATCTGGCACGCACCGCATTCTGCATTGCAGTCTTACTGACAGCGATAGGCACCACAGCATCAGCTGTGCCATGAACGAAGAGCAAATCACCGTCGAACTTTGCAATCGCATCCATCGGCCGTGAACGCTCCAGATCGACAAACCAGTCGACACCGAGCACCTGCTCTTGACCCCACGATGTCACAAAGTCCGTTGAACCATTTTCGGCCGCCACAGCTTTTGCCTGATCATAGTTCGCCCGGCCGCCAAACATGTCGTACAAGTCATCAGCGCCATTCACGAGTGATGGCGCCCAAAAGGCGATTGCCGCATAGTCATTGCGTTCGCTTTCGATGGCGGAAAGTCGCCCACCCATGCTAAAGCCGACCAATGCAATGCGCTCGGGATCGATCGTCGCCAGTGTCAGCGCCTGTGCCCGGGCTGCCGAAATATCCGCCCCCATATTCGTCAGATTGTTGTTGGCGAAGGATTCATCACTGTCACCACAACCGGGAAAATCCATACGAATGGACGCTATACCGGCGCTCGCCAAACGTTGTGCCAACTGATCGAAAGCGCCGGCTTCATGCCGGCTGCCGCCATGTCCATGCACCATGATCACCAACGGCAAGGCACCCTGTTTGGCGGCAGGCATCGTCCATGTCATTGGTACGTTAACGCCTCGCGATAGGACACCGAGCTCTCGCGTTGTCATCGTGTCCGGCGTACGGGACGTGGGCGCAGTGCAAGCGCTTAGTCCGCAAGCCATCAAGATCAGAACGCCAAGGTAAAATCTATCAATCATTCGCATCTCACTATCGTAGATTTAGTTGCCCGGAATTGAAACCGTCAATGAAAAATCTGAGTCTGCCTATTATCGACTGATATGATCTGCTCAGGAACGGCGAACGAGGTCAAGTCATTGCAGAAAGCAAAGTGGTATCAAAAGAGCGATATGATCGTCGCACTTTCGGCCATCGTCGTCAGTGTTGCCGCGGTTGGGGTTGGTGTCTATTCTGCCTACATTGAACGATCCTTTGCGCGCGCATCGACCTGGCCGCATCTGGAAGTGTTTCGCTCGTTCAACTATGAACCCGCGCTTTACAGCCTGCTCGTCAACAACCAGGGCACGGGGCCTGCGATCATTCACTATGCCATTCTTGAACAAGACGGCGCACAATATGTGTCATGGAATGCGTGGGTAGAGGACCAGTTTCCGGTTCCGCAATCCTACTTTACGCAGTCCCATATCGGATCGCGCGTGCTCAGCACGGGGCAGTCCGTCACCGTGTTCACAACCACTGCGCCAGATCTGGCCAGAGCAATACGCAAAGCAGACGACGTCAACCTGACGCTCTGTTATTGCTCGGTTTACGAAGAATGCTGGTTAACAGATCGTTCTAACAAGAAGCAGGATGTTGATGATTGCGATTTGCCCGATCAGGACATCTTCAGCCAATAAGTATCCAGTTTGATTGCAAACGCGGTTTCGTTGATCCTGCAAAGCGGCGCTCTAATGGGCGACACCGCCGCCGAAACACTAACCAACGTTGTTCGTATAGGCCACTGCCGCGAAGCCGATGGCATACGACTCGGTAAAACCGCATTATTGCTTGCCGTTCATTGCTATTCTGTAACCATAGATGTGCTGCTGGTTCACAAAAAGGACATTCCTGTATGCGTTCACTAATGTTCCTGATTTCTTTCCTATCCCTGATGCAAGCGGCTCAGGCGGATGATCATTGGTTCGAAGCACTGAAGCAATCAGGCGATGATCAGGCACTTTATCGCGTGCTCCATGCAATGCCGAAGGGCGGAGACTTACATAACCATAATTCCGGTTCGGTCTATCCGGAATGGTGGCTTGAACATGCGATCCAAGCTCAGGCGGACGGCTATCTTTATTACACCAAAGTCGCGATTGAAAATTGCCGTGAGTATGCGCGACGGGATGATCAATATCTGTTGATGTTTCGGACGATAGACCAACAGGAATTTAAGGAATTAAGCGATTGTGAGAAAACGGAATACAGCCGGATTGACGCACTCACGGACGTCCAGAGGACGGCGTGGCAAAGCAGCCTGAAGATCGATCAAGCTACCGAGGGTAGAGAGGAATTCTTCGGTAAGCACTGGCAACGACTGAATGCACTGTTGTTTAATCCCCGCATTCGCGCAGATAACCTTGCCCGCAATGTGATTGCACTAGGCGAAGAAGGCGCCATATATGCCGAGATCCAGGTGGCGGCGCTAGAGGCCAGACAGGCCGACGGCAGTTTGGTTCCGGAAGATGAAATGATCGACATCTTCCGCGAACGATTGCTGCAACGTGACGTCGTTGCGTCCGGCATGACCGTGCGCTTGCAGTTGCCGGTGTTACGCTTCACACCGGGCGCTATCGATGAGCTCAAGACACTCTATGGCCTCGCGGCCCGCCATCCTGATATCGTGGCGGCCATCAATTTCGTTGGTCGCGAAGACAACGATAAGGGCTACCCGAAACGATTCCTGCCAGCGCTTCGGGAACTCCGTCGCCAGCATGACGTACCACTGGCCATTCATGGTGGCGAAGTCGATG
Source organism: Woeseiaceae bacterium (assembly GCA_045110335.1). Taxonomy (GTDB): domain Bacteria; phylum Pseudomonadota; class Gammaproteobacteria; order Steroidobacterales; family Woeseiaceae; genus CALBPI01. The sequence continues at coordinate 2,466 of JBGCGB010000006.1, read as the reverse complement.
AGCCGAATCAGCATGTTAGAGACACCTTGTTGTTGGGCGCTAACCGCATTGGCCATGGCCTCAACCTCATTACTGACGAGGACACGATGTTGGCTATGCGGCATGGGCCCTATCTGGTCGAGACCAATTTGATTAGCAACTTGTTGCTGGAATACGTAGACGACCTGAGCGATCACCCGTTTCCGGAATATTTGCGGGGAGACGTACCCGTCGCCTTATCGACCGATGACCGCGGCATGTGGGACTCCACATTGACCGATGAGTTTTATGTCGCTGTTAAGACATTCAATTTGACATGGCCAGAGCTAAAGCGCCTGCACCAGAACTCCATCACGCATGCTTTCATCGCTGACGACACCAAGTCGAGACTGCTGGCACGACACGAACAACAAATCAGCAAGTTCGAAAAACGCATGACCCGAGCCGGGCAAGTGGAGCAGTTAGGCATGCCGACGACGCGCGGCTTTATCTGCCAGCACTTCGCAATTTGCAAGTAACCAGCCGCGTCTTGCCATAGAAAAGTACTTTTTCTCCGATCATTGAAATGTTTCGGCGACTAGTCCGGTCGTGCTCTAAGAACGCTGCGCCAAAACCGAGATAACACCGAATCAGCGATCACGCAGTAACACCAACTCATCAGCCCGCCGGTCAGCACCGGCGACCGCAAAAGCGCCTTCAGGAGGGTGTCAAATGAAACTATTGGGAATGCCGCTAGCCCGGCTCACCTTCGCTATGTCCGTTGCTTTCGCCGCACCGGCCTTCGCACAAGACAGCGATAGCGACGAGTCTATTGATGAAATCGTCGTCGAAGGATCACTTGGCAGTCTGCCAACACAAGACGTCGGATCTGTCTTCGGGTTTGACAAAAACTTGCTGGAAACGCCGAGATCAGCATCGACGATTACCGATGAACAACTGGCGCGATTTGATATCCGTGACATCGATGAGCTGATCACTTTGGCACCGGGCACATTTACCCAGTCCTTTTTCGGCGTCGCGGGATCTTTGGATGTCCGTGGTACGCCCGGTGAGACCTACTTTCGCGGTGTACGTCGCCTGGACAATCCTGGCAATTACCCCACACCGATCGGCGCATCCAGCCGTATTGATATCGTTCGTGGGCCAGCGTCACCGATCTATGGCCCCTCCAAGATCGGCGGCTATATCAACTTCGTCCCGAAATCGGCGCGTGCATCGGGCGGACAATATCTTGAGGAACTCGAGGGCGGTCTTTCCTATAGCACCGGCACCTGGGATCAGAATGTCATTACCGCAGAAGTGGGTGGCCCCGCTGAAATCGCCGGCCGTGACTTCGGCTATTATCTTTACGGCGAAATCGAGGATTCCGGCAGCTACTACCAAAACAGCTCAACAGATCAGACCATTCTCCAAGCCGCTTTTGATCGCGATATCAGCGACAAACTACGCATTGAATTTGGTGGCATGTATCACCGTTTTGAAGGCAACCAAATCGCCGGTTGGAACCGGTTAACACAAGACCTCATTGATAACGGTACCTATATCACCGGACTCGCGCAGCCTCTGGATACGGATGGCGATGGTCTGATCTCTCATGCCGAATACGGCGCAGCATCCGATTTCGATACCAGCGATGGCGATGGTGCGTTCGGTATTAATCCGTTCGTTTTCCGACCTAGCTTCGTCACCGTCGGTGATTTGGATAGCTTGATGGCACTCACCGATACCGGCACGGCACAACTCGATGGCAGTCAGGTGTTGGTCGCGGATGACGACGTCTTGCTCAATGATGTCACGACGTTGTACTTCGATATGATCTACAACGCGGACAACGGCTGGGAAATCAAGAACCAGCTCTTCTATGAGTCCTATGACGCGCTCTCCGAAAACGCTTACGGCTTTTCCCAGTTCCATGATAGTTGGGTGGTTGAAGACAAACTCGTTTTCACGAATAAGTTTGAACGCGATACGTTGACCACGTCGGTACAAATCTCACCGTCCGTTCGCTATACCGACTTCAGTCACGGTGACGACTACACCAACGAGTATTTTGATCGTCGTGATTTGACCGGGCCATCGACGGCAAGAGATGCCCGACGACTCGCTACCCGAATCAATAACGAATTCACTGAGTACTATGAGGGTGACTACCTCAACCTCGGTCTGGGTGCCTTAGTCGACCTCGACTGGAACTTTGGTCTCAACGTATTACTCGGCGCAAGATTCGATCAAATCGATGTCGACAGTGCAATTCCGGTCGATCGGCTGCTGCTACAGAACTTCACCTCCGGCTACGTACTGCTGTCCGACGACGGGCAGTTCTTGCTCAACGATTTCGTTGACACTGCCAATTTCGGACCCGATGACATCGCGTCACCCGTCTCCGCATCCAACGATGCCGATGGCTTATCGTGGAATGTGAGTGTGAGCTATGATTTCCCGATCGGGGTTCGGCCTTATGTGACCCTCTCGGAACAATCCACGATC
>JBGCGB010000005.1:0-74611 GCA_045110335.1 Woeseiaceae bacterium | reverse complement strand
AGTGGCGGAGAGAGAGGGATTCGAACCCTCGGTACGGTATCACCGTACACTCGCTTTCCAGGCGAGCACCTTAAACCACTCAGCCATCTCTCCGTCTTGTCTCTAGCTTTGACCTTCCTTAACTTTTGACCCGCGAAGCTGGCGCTTCGCCGCACACTCGGTTTGACTCGGCACTTTCGAAAAAAACTTACTCGGCAGCTTCTTTTTTCTCGAAAAAGCTCGGTGGTCTTTCCAAGCAAGTCTTGTCGACATCCGGCGGAGTGGATGATACCGGTATCTCGAGCTGAGTAACATCCGGCAGTGGGTCTAATTCGGCCGGCACTCTAATCTTGCCGGACTCACGAACCTGCTGGTAGTCCGTCCGTTGTTCACACATATTTGGCGCACCGCAACCGGCAAGTGCGATCGTAGTACCCAGGAAGGTCAGTATTGTTATTAGTTTCATAAAATATCTGCGTTCTTCAGCGCCGTTAGAACACCGTTTGTATGTTCTTTGGCAAGTGTATCAAGAGGGCGACGGATAGAGCCATCGCAATAGCCCATCGCTTGCAGTGCCCATTTGACCGGAATAGGGTTCGACTCGACAAACATCGCTTCGTTCAATGCCGCCAAACGGGCATCGATCAATTTGGCTTCTTTAGCCTTGCCACCGATCGCGAGCTTACATAAGTTCGCCAACAGCGCGGGCGCTACATTGCCGGTAACAGAAACCACACCATGTCCGCCACGCAGCATGAATTCACAGCTCGTGAAGTCGTCTCCGCTGAAGTACTGGAAATCCGACGGACAAACCGCTTGCTGTGCTGCCAACCGATCGAGGTCACCGGTTGCATCCTTGAGCGCAATGATTCGGGGGTGTTCAGCGAGGGCTGCAACCGTTTCCGGCTGTATGTCCGAGACCGTCCGACCCGGCACGTTATAAAGCATCACCGGCTTGGTCACGACATCAGCAATCGCCTCGAAATGAGCGACCAGCCCGCGTTGCGGCGGCTTATTATAATAAGGAGCGACCAATAGGAAGCCATCGACGCCATCAATATCCGTCGCTTGGGACAAATCAATCGATTGGCTTGTTGAATTCGAGCCCGTGCCAGCGATCAATTGCATTCGCCCACCAATCATCTCGATAGAGCGACCGATCAGCGCCGCATGCTCGTCCCGAGTCAGCGTTGCCGATTCGCCAGTGGTGCCACCAATAACCAAACCATCCGTACCGGCACTGGCATGCAAATCAATCAAACGCTTCAAGGCGGGATAATCGACCGCCCCGCCCTGCTTAAATGGCGTTATCAAAGCAACCAAACTGGCGGGAAACATAGGACACTCCTGAGTCAGCCGCGAAGTCTAATGGTTCGCGCCACTTCGCGGCAAGGTTAATTGCGCGTACAATGATGTTCAGGCGCTCATTTACGAGCCACGATCGGCCGGAGATTCACTAAAGATGTCGCAACTGCTTGTTATTTCTGCTGTCGGCCCTGATCGAACCGGCGTGGTTCATGATCTTACGCAGGTCGTGATGAAAAACGATGGCAACATCCTGGAGAGCCGAATGACGGCGCTCGGGAGTGAGTTTGCCATGCTACTGCTCGTTTCCGGCCATTGGCATACCATCAGCAAGCTCGAGCAGGCGCTGGATGCCTTCGCCGAGCAAGCTGACTTGAAATTGTCCCTGCGCAGCACCAGTTCTAAAAAAGGCACGTCAGACAAGCTGCCTTACGCTTGTGACTTAATCTGCATGGACCAAGAAGGCATCGTTTTTAACGTGTCGGGCTTTTTTAGCGCACGATCTATCGAGATAGCGGAGCTCAACACCAAAAGCTATGCGGCGGCACATACGGGAACTCCAATGTTCAATATCCAAGCCAATCTAGGCGTACCGAACACCCTCTCCATCGCCCAATTGCGCGAAGAATTCATGCAATTTTGTGATCACATGAATATCGATGGGATTCTTGAGCCCATTAAACACTAACCAGACCCAAGGAACTCCCGATGCCAGGACCCACCATGAATCGAGTCGTCAAGGACTTCAAAGCACCCGCCACCAGCGACGCTGAAGTGCAGCTAAAGAGCCTTCGGGGAAAGCAGGTCGTGCTTTATTTCTATCCCAAAGACTCGACACCCGGCTGCACGAACGAAAGCATTGATTTCACGACCCTTTATCCCAAGTTCAAACGAGCTAACACCGTCATTTTTGGCATTTCCAGAGACTCTCTTGCATCTCATGAGAAGTTTAAGGCGAAGTATTCTATGCCGTTCGAGTTGATCTCAGATGCCGATGAAAAATTATGTGCCTATTTTGACGTGATTAAAGAGAAGAACATGTACGGGCGAAAGGTCATGGGCATCGAGCGCAGTACCTTTCTGATCGATGCGGATGGCAAATTGCGCGAGGAATGGCGGAAAGTGAAAGTCAAAGGGCATGCAGAAGCGGTATTGGAAGCGGCCAAACAAATCGCCTGATACGGCGTAACCGGTAATCATTGCCGGGAACATATACAAAGGGACACGGTCAGAGAGCAAAGATGTCGAATAACGCTGTGACAAAACTGATTCTCGCAATCGCAGGTGTACTGCCATTGCTGGGCGTGCTCTGTGCGCCCACGGTTGCGTGCGCGCAGGCTTTCGAACTGCCCAGTATTGGCAGCCCGGCAGATGCCGTCTTGTCGAAGACTGAAGAAGCACGCATTGGTCGTGCGATGATGCGAATGTTCCATGAACAAGGCCGCATCGTACAAGACCCGGAGCTTACCGAGTACATCAATGATATTGGCCACACGCTGGTCGGCAACACCAACACCGGCGATCAGACTTTCCGTTTCTTTGTCGTTGAGGATCCAAGCATTAATGCCTTTGCACTGCCCGGCGGCTACATTGGTATCCACACTGGACTGTTGCAGCTGACCCGCAATGAGGGCGAGCTGGCTAGTGTACTTGCGCATGAAATTGCCCATGTCACACAGCGCCACATCGCCCGCACCATTCATGACAACTCCCGCGCCAGCATCTTCACGATGGCCGCTATGCTCGGTGCTATTGCATTGGGGGCCGCCAGCAGCGCGAGTGGCGAAGTGTTAGAAGGTGCGTTGGCGACAACTCAAGCCGTAGCCATACAAAACCAGATCAACTTCACACGCGGGTACGAATACGAGGCCGATCGCATTGGTATCGATACGCTGGCCAACGCCGGTTTCGATGTCAACTCAATGGCAGATTTCTTTGCACGCATGGGGCGCAAAACAAATAACTCACTGGTACCCGGCGCCCAGTTTGAATATTTGCGAACCCATCCAGTGTCCAGCTCCAGAACCGCCGAAGCCAAAGCCAGAGCCTCACGCTACAGCGAACGTTCCCGGTCAAACTCAATCAGTTACGATTTGATGAAAGCGCGTACTCACGCGCTGTATGCCGACACGCCCGAGCAAGCCACCTACTACTTCGCCAAAGACGCCGAAGAAGACGAAACGGATGGCGCAAAGCGAGCGGTAAAATACGGACGTGGCATTGCCGCTATTCGCAACAATCGTCCAGACCAGGCAGAAGCTATTTTCAACGCATTGATCGAACAACAACACAAGGTCATCCCCTACCACATCGGTTTGGCGCGTGCGCAAGCTGCTAATGATCAAGTCAATGATGCATTAGCCACATTCGATCGAGCACAGGCGCTTTTCCCGCGAAACGTACCCTTGACGATCCGCCATGCCGAGTTGCTACTTGAGACCAATCAGGCAACCAAGGCACACGAACTCCTTTTGGACCTGCTCAATAACGTGCCGCCAACGCCCGAACAGATCCGGTTGATTGCACGCGCAGCCATTGACGCAGAACAAGTCGCCGAAGCGCATTACTATATGGCCGAATACAACATCATGATCGGCAATCTGGTGCAGGCAGTTGTCTTGTTGCGACGGGGTGCGCGTTTGCCTAAGACGACGCCGATTCAGCGAGCTCGATTCCTGGCACGCGCTGATTTTGTCAGCGAGTACCTAGACGAAGAACAAAAGATTCAGGTGAGGCGTGATCGTTCCGCCTCGGTCGCATCGCGATAGCCAACCACTTTTAGGGACTAACCATGCTATTCAACAAAGAATTTCGCGGCGCGATGCTGCTCGCGGCTATTCTCACCTCGGGTTGCGCAACGACAGGCTCCACCGGTACCGGTGAAGACACCTTCGAAGGCTACAACCGTGCGATGACTTCTTTTAATAACGGCGCCGACCGTGTATTGCTCAAGCCACTGGCGCGAGGCTACCGGGCAGTCACACCAGATGTGCTCGAACGCGGTGTTAGCAATTTTTTTAGTAACCTTGGTACCACCAGCGACATTCTCAATAATCTCTTACAAGGCAAACCACTAGATGCTCTCAGCGACACCGGTCGCCTCGTAGTGAACTCCACGATCGGCATTGGTGGCCTTTTTGATGTTGCGTCCAAATCCGGCATGCCGGCACACAATGAAGACTTCAGCCAAACGTTGGCAACCTGGGGTGTGCCGAGCGGCCCGTATGTCGTGCTGCCGTTCCTCGGGCCATCTACCGTTCGGGGCGTTGTTGGATTACCCGTTGACCGCGCTACGAGCTTAATCGAACATCTCGATGATTCTGGCACTGAAGACAAATTGACGATCCTGCAAATTGTGTCGATACGTGCATCGTTGTTATCACTTGATGACCAGATTAACGCAGCCAATGACCCATACATTTTTGTCCGCGAGGCTTATCTGCAACGCAGAAATTATCTGGTTTATGATGGCGAGCCACCGTTGGAAGAAGACGACTTTGAAATCGAGGATGATTTCGACGACGACCTTTGATCCGGCGAAAATCATCCGCTATCGCAATCGTTCATCGAACCGATGACAGAATTGTTCGGGTAGATTTAAGACCTGCTACGACTAATAGTTACATTCAGCGAAAACGCAGCAGCGGTGGTCGCGTGGCCACCGGTCGTTGCACAGCCCATGCTATGACCACATCGGGATCAGCTGCGATAAAGGTCGATCACCTTTGCGACTTCAACCGCATCAGGGTTGCAGCTGCCCCAAGAGATCGTCAATGCCTTTGAACCTGGGGTGTCCGGGCTCAAACATTTGCTCATAGATCCCGCGCGTTTCCAGAAACAGCTCACGCGCCATATCGAGCCGACCGTCGGCCATTGCTACCTCGCCAGTCGCCGTCGTAATCGCCGCTAACAAAGGATGTACGGCTGGCAATACACGCCGTGATTTTTCCAAAGCATCCGACAGCACTTCATCAGCATCAGCAAGTTTTTCGGCGCTCAACAACACGCGGCCAAGATTGAGCATAGAAATCAGCACTTCCGGATGATCGTCGCCCAGGACACGTTGACTAATCATCAATTCCTCCCGGTGAGCGGCCTCAGCCTCTGCCAGACGGTCCGTTCGTCGGTAGATCAGAGCAAGATTGTTCAGTGCCGATAGCGTTTGTGGTGCCTCTTCCCCCTGCACTCTGCGTTGCACTTTGAGGTTCGGCACAATGACATTCTCCGCAGCCTCGTACTCCCCCATTGCGTATAAGACCCAACCCAGATTGTTACGGACATCGAGCGTATTCGAGTGCTCGTCGCCAAACGTTGTTGCGGTGAGTGGGACTGCCTCATCTAACAGCGCACGTGCCTCCGGAAAACGATCCATGTCGGTGTAAGTCATCGCCAAGCCATTCATGATGGCCAGGGTTTCTGCATTCTCAACGCCATACATTTCACGGCTTGTCGCCAATGCACTTTCATACTCCGCCGCAGAATCATCCAAACGCCCTTCATAAAGCAACGATTGCGCCAAACTCGCGCTTGCCCGCAATGTGCGGCGATCGTCTTCCCCAAATTGCTCTCGGTATAGACCCAAAGATCGGGTGTGCCGCTCGATAGCTTTGTCAAACAATCCTATCGCGTGATAACTGGCTCCAATCGACTCATCCAATCGTGCGCTTACTGCGGGTTGCTCTGCAAACTGGGTCTTTACCGCATCAGACGCCTTGTTGAGTAGATGCTGATCCAGCACTAAGCGCGCTGTATTGGTCGCATTGATGCCGGGCGGAAGTAAGTCAACGCCACCCTGCGCCAGAAAATCTTCGACAATCGTATTACCCATCGCCTCCGGGTCAACCTCTGCCAACATCGTCGAAAGAAATCCGGAGACAGCCTCCGCCTCTTTGAGCGATTGCGCGGCCAGTGCTCGATTGCGTTCCGCTTCACGTCCCGAAAGCACCGCGCTGATCGCGAGTGCCGTCATGATACCGGCGATCAACAACGACGCGGCAGCCGATGCTGCGAAAAAGCGAGCGCGTCGCCGCTGTTCGCGATCCTTGAGTTCAGCGAACCCGATCCCTAACAAGCCGGAGATTATTTTTAGTTTGGCGTCCTGCTTCCCGTCGGCATTCGGCCGGGGGTCGACACCGAGCGGTTCATCCTCTGCCAATGCCGGAGGAAAGAACGTGCCGTCGTCACCGTCGACAATCAAACAGAAAATTCGATCACCACGACCCATTGCTTTGAAGGTCTTTATCTCCTCGTTGACCCATTTTGATTTTGCGGCGGACGGCGAACAAATAACAATAAGACTCTCGGATGCAGCCAGCGCGGCTTCAATAACATCGCTAAGACTGGACGATGTTGAAAGCTCATCACGATCACGAAATACCGGACGCAAACGATTCGACTCAACGCCATGCTCAGCGGCAAGCTTCGCCGGAAGGCGGTAGCTCTCAAGCGCACGGTGAATCCATTTAGCCCATGCGGCATCTTTGTGACTGTAGCTAATAAAGGCCTTGTAACTGTGTACTTTCATGATGTTGTTCTTTTTGTTATTCGCCAAAACCCGGAGAGCATTATGAACCTCTTCCGGACCGTGTGCTGGTTCGAGAGAGAATCATAGCGGTTTCGTGAATGGCCGTCAGCAACAAGAGGCTTAGCATAAATAGCCTCGATAGGCCCATCCCGCACCAATGCAACGCGATTGACCTTAGTTTGCTGGTTAACCTTGCTAGTGCAAACTTTCAGACCCAAGACAACGAATCTCGATTCAACAACCGAAACCACTATCTAAGGCAAGCACACGCTAATGACTTTTCTTGGTTCACGGAACTTACTGCGCTGAGGTTGGTATGCTCGGACCGCGTCCAGTCTGAATAAGTACTGCTGCAACCAAAAAAAAGAGCACGTCGTGTGATTATTTTGACCCTCATGCGAATCACTAGGTATGAGCATTCAAATCCAGAGTATGTCTACGGTGCAATCAACGATTCATCAACAATTCGTCACACAACTGGAACAGCACGCCGGCATTGTCTTGAAGGTCGCCCGCACCTATTGCTGGCACCGGGATGACCGGGCCGAGCTTGAGCAGGAGATCGTGATGCATGTATGGCGTGCCTACCGTAAATACGATCAAGCCAAGTCATTTTCAACGTGGCTTTATCGGATCGCATTGAACGTCGCCATCTCACATGTGCGTAAACAAGCGACAAGGAACCGCCACTTCGTTGCTTACGACGAATCGATTCATGAAGCTTCCGATCTGGACACACCATTCGACGATGACCCTCGTATTGAGATGCTACAACGGTTTATGACCACACTTGAGCCGCTCAATCGAGCTGTGTTGTTGCTTTACTTCGAAGAACACACCGATGCAGAAATCGCCAATATCGTTGGTATCCCGGAAACCAATGTCGCCAGCAAAGTCAGTCGACTAAAACAACGCATTCGCACGTTTAGTGCGGCGCAAGAACAACGAGGACCAGACCGTGGAACTGGATGAATTAAAGAGCTTGTGGCACGTCATGGATAGAAAGATGGCTCGTCATCAGACGATTCAACTTGGCTTACTGCGCGAACAAAAACTTGGCAATGCTCGTAGCCACCTGCGGCCGCTTTATTGGGGCATGGCCCTTCAGATTATCTGGGGCATATTGAGCATGGCATTCGCCGCACCGTTTTGGATCGCAAATATAGATACGACTGTGCTGTGGGTCTGTGGTTTGATCGTCCATGCCTATGGCTTACTAGCCGTCATGCTCGGCGCAAACATCATGCTGAAGATTTCCCGTCTAGACATGAGCGCGCCGATTGTGACGATTCAAAAGCAAATGCTGGATCTTCGCAAGAGCTATATTCGATCAGGCTGGATGGTCGGTTTGCCGTGGTGGATTCTCTGGCTTCCCTATACCGTCATACTGTCGAATCATCGGTACGGGCTCTTCGAGACAGGACTACCAACACCATTCGTCACGATCCTGATCTTCTGTATCGTGTTTACGGCGCTCACCACCATCGGCGTTTTTTGGGCGAGCAGTCACAAGCGGCCCAAGCTCGCCCGGAAGACGGAAGCCTGGTTAGCCGGCACCAGCTTATCGCGGGCACAGCATTCACTCGATGAGTTACAGCGTTTTGAACAGGAGGAAGTTAGATCAGACTAATTAGGTACGCTCGCCGCCTTGCGTCGTGCTGATGTGACGTCAACACGACATCGATCTTTCAGCGATAGAAACGGACAACAGATTCGGCGATAGCGAGATAACTTCGGTCATCGAAATAGACTGATCCCATCATCAACGCCTCGATCGTCTGACCCACATCAACATCTTTCTTTCGCCCCAAAAAGGTTTCTCCAGCATTGGGGTTAACGCGTGTGTTACCCGCTGTAGAAATTTCGCCGGTCGCCAGAATCTTTCGACGTTGCCACTGTAGAGCATCGCTCGCAGCGCTCGCCAAAGCTTCTTCTTGATATCCCATCATCAAAAGGCGGATTGCCAGTGATGTCGCGACACCGTTATAGCTCGAATCGTAGCCGCCGCCTTCAATGAAGTATCCCTCCGGTGCCAACTGCGAGAGCGCTTGGTCAACGAAGGCTCGCGCGCCTTCCAGTGCATCCGCGCTGTCCAGACGCAGACCTAGCGATTGCAATGCGACAGCGGTAAACAAGAGGCGGTTAGGTGCATTTTGGTCGGCCGTCATCAACCGTGTGTGATTGTCCAGCAAATAAGACAGCATCTTTTCGAGCGAAGGATTGAGCTCAATCAGGCGACGGCGGCGGTCAAGAAGCTCTGGAGCCGATTGCACCCAATCACTGGTGTCCCATGCATATAACGCGGAGCCCAGCGATGCCGCAAAAAACGCGGTTCCACTGGCGAGGTCAGTCAGTCCCGGCTCGACTTGCCCTTCCAGTTCAGGCGGCAGAAAAATCCGAAAGTCACCCGCCTCAGTCTGGTGGTTGAAGGCATACTCGACTGCGCTAACAAAGGCATCGAAAGCTCGTTCATCTTGAGCCACGATGCCATAGTTCATCAAGTTATGTAGGCCAAGCTGAAAGCGAACGTGAAAATAGGCACGCCGGTTTCGACCCATGGCACCCGCGGCATTGGGCTGATCTTTCTCAGCCAGAAGGCGACTCAAGGGCTCGGATAGGGTCGCGACGCGATCACCGTAAGCGATGCTAGATGGCGCCGAACCGGCGAGCACCCAGGTCGAAGAAAGAAAACCAAGCAATACGGCTAAAACCCACGACTTAGGCCTAGGTCGGTTTTCTGTTATAGCGAGCGTATCGCGAACCGCAACCTCGGTATGGCGGCTTCCATAACTCATGTTCCCAAGGTTTTCGTGCGACGGGTTGTTAAGACCCATTGCAATGGAGCGCCTGCAGGAGCCTTCAACGCTTGATCGACGCATTGAGGAAGCCATCAAAGCTTGTGAAAAATTCATCTGGTAATTCAAAAAATGGCAAGGCACCCGACTCCATCGCTTGAAATGTCCAATTGCCTTTCTCACGTGCCCAATCCGTTTCGCTGAAGTCCTTGAAGTCGCCGCGAGTGGCATGCGGGACCCAAACAGGCAGCGTCAATTGCTCGTAAACATTTCGAATGTCTTTGCTGAAGAGTCGTGCCGACAAAAAAGCTAGTGGCGCATACTCGGCACCTGGTTGCTTTGTTGTTGCCTCGTCATAAACCGCCAACGACTCATCGTAATCATCGGAGCCCCACGTACGTTTCAGAAAATATCGAATCACTGATGGCTTAACCAGAAGTCGATACAAACCCTGGCGCCATAACGGGACCGTCAACGCCTTGTAAAGCCATTTGACCTCACGCGTTGCGCCTTCAGGCGCCCGCATCTTGTGTGATCCCTTGTTGAAGCCTGTCGGCGTCACCAGTGCGAGCGAACGAAAACGCTCTGGAGATTCTGTTGCAGCGCGGGCCACGTACTCCGAAGCAAGCGAAAGTGCCAACGCGTCGACTGGACCACTGCCAGGAACCTGACTCAACAGATCATGTATGGCATCGGTGTATAGCCGCGGAGAGTAATGACGATCAGACCGATCCGAGAAGCCGAAGCCCGGTAAATCGATCGCATAAACAGTGCGCGAATGACGATAGTGTTCGAACACAGGCTTTACTTCGAACGCAGAGCCCGATGCATTAATGCTATGAAACAGCAATAACGGTTCGCCCTCGCCTGCCTTGTAATAGCTTAAGCGGCCGGCTCGCCCTTCGAATTCGTGACGTTCGGCGTCGAGCGCCGGCGGTAGTGGCGGAATTGCATTCTTAGGCATAGGGTTTATCCAAAGTTCTTTGGGCGTTGTGCGAGTTATTTTCGTCGGCTCTCACCAGCGCTATGTCACTTTCAAAACGAGCAGCGGTTTGCTGACGCGAACGCTAAATCCCGTTGGATAAGAAGCGTACCCGATCGCCCGACGAACCCAGCATGCCATGTTGCTCGCGCTTTAGCGAAGTACCTCGCGCACGTCAAAGCCGGACCGGCGACAACAATAACGACTTCGACCATAACAAACGGAAAAAATCGTGTTGCTATGGTTCAACCTGCATCACTTGCAGCGCTTTCGGAATGTAATCTGCCAATGCTTTACTCTCGATATCATCCATCGACAGCAACTTCAGGTGACGCCGGCCTTTTCCTTTGCCTTCCAGATGACCGTTGATATCGTCAATCGCCGCACCGTGGCTAAATTCAACAGACACATGTTTCTTGTACGCGAAAACCCCACAAAAATGCCTGTCGACCGAAAACAGAATCCCGCCATATTTCACCGCCTCCGAAGACGCGGGCACTAGGGTTTTAACCAGCTTCCTGACTGCCTGAACCGTGGCGTATTGTTGGTCGCTTACCAAACGAATATCGTCCATCAACGCTTCCACCTTTTTCTGAGTCATATTGGATTCCCGTATTCACCAGCTGCCAATGGCCCAGATAGCGCCATTGCGCATCAAAACTACCATATCGCTGCCTAATCTTGACAAAATTATGACAAATCGGAGCGCAAATACTAGTGTTCGACAAATTGATTCTGTAACTAAGACGCTGACTATCAGAACTTTCAAAAGGGTCGATAGTCCTATCTATAGCACTAGCGAACCTGATAACGGTTCACGTAATCGCCGGTCGCGGCGTGTTTTTGCTCGATCGGGGATTTCGAGTTTGTCAATAAATGGAGATTGTGATGACGATTGAAAGAAAGACCCTTGGTATTGTGGCCACCCTCGCCTTTATTTCAGGATGTGCCAGTAACCTTGACTATGTGGCTGCCGAAGAACCGGAAGCCTTTGGATACTCGGAAACGCTCGTTGAAAATGGGCAATACGTTGTTTATTTCAATGGCAAGCGAATGCTCCGCAATGATCGTTTGGCTGACTACGCGTTACGTCGGGCCGCTGAGCTCACCGTAAGCAACGGCTACGACTGGTTTACCGTGTTGAACGCCGGCGAAAACGCAGAAGCGATCGTAAGTCAGGTGGATGCACTAGAAACCATCACGTATGAGTTCATGAGAACCCAAGGGCGACCAGGACTCACACGTCAACAGATTACGTTGCTGGGTGAAACACTGAATGCCCGACCCGGTAGTGTCAGTGCCGAAAGACCATTACCCGGTCTCGGCCTCAACATTGAGATGGGTCGTGGTGTAGCACCAAAAGACGCATTGAGTTTTGATGCACGAAAAATACTGGGTATGCTGGAAGAAGTTTAGTCTTTAAGTCCTAATGAACGCCAAAGAAGGCGGCGGTACTACCGTCGCCTTTTTTGTGGGCGCCCTTTTGACGCGATGCAGCTAGTTCCCGAGACGATCAAGCAGCCCACGTGCAGCAATCGTTTCTTTGTGATCGCTACCCAGATTTTCCAAAAGCACCGGGATGCCAACTTCCAGATCACTCATTGCTCCGGCCGGATTTCCGCTAGCGGCACGAATCTCTGCCCGATGCACGTAGGCGCGACCTACATCAACACTGATCATTGGGTCGCCGACAGCTCGCTCAGTGATCAAATCAATCGCATCACCTGCATAGCGCTCGGCAACACCAAACTCCTGTCGAACCGAATGCAGCTCGGCTGCTTCGATCAATGTCGACAACAATTGGCGACCACGGTTAACCTCTGGATATCCAATCTCATCGAGCAATGCGTTTAGCAAATCCAATGCGAGATCGAGTTGTCCCGTCTTCCGATAGATCTTGATTCGCAAAACCTTGCCGCCACGGGTGGCAGCCACATCCGCGTGAGGGTCTTGATTAGCGTAATCGCCTACTTGATCCAGATGTCGAAGCGCTTTATTAAATTGTTCTTGCGCTATCGCACCGCGCGCCAGCCCCAAATCCGCAAACGCTACATTTCGCAGATCCCCGGCCTCTTGTGCAATCGCCAATCCTTCTTGATGCAGAGCGACCGATTTTTCCATTTGTCCAGCGCGCGCGAGACTATCGGCATACTGAATCAAGAATCCACCGGCGCCTCTTTGGCGAAACCCCGAGATCCTCAGGCGCTGAACGATACTTTCCCATTCAGCCAGAGACGCTTCTATTTGGCCAATAGCATTCAGTGTCACGGCCTTGTTCGCCGAGACCCTGAGATAACCCATCGAGTTGCCTCGTCCGTTGGCATCGAGCAGATCAAGCGTCTCATCAAGCGTCTGTAGTGCTTGCGGCATCGCTTCCTGCTTGAAGTACAAATGCGCGATGTAGCCAAGCACAGGCCCCTCTACGTCTACCGACACATCACCGTGTTCAGCAATGATCGCCTTGGCCTCGAACATATAGTCGAGCGCGGCCTGCTGATCATCTTCGCTTGATGCATTGACCGCCAACATCCTCAAACAATCAACGCTGGCCTCAAGCGAAGGCGTCGCCAAAGTCAGAAACAATGCATGTCCGTCTGCAAAGTACTGGGAAGATCGCACCCCGTCTCTAGCTGAAACCGCGCCACTCAATCGGCACAAAGCAGCTGCCTGGAGAGACTGGTCATGATTGGCCTCCGCAGCGCGTACCGTTTGTTCCAGCAATGCCACTTGTTTGTCGGTTTCTCTCAGCCGGGCGTAACGTCTGGCCAACTCGTATAGTGAATACGCCATGAATGGCTGTTCGTTACCATACTGTTGTTGCAACACACTGGCACCCCGATCAAGCAATTGAAGCGATGTCATGGGTTCATTGTTTAACTCATCGATTAAACCACCGAAAAACTCGTTACTGGCTCGGGTTCGTCTTTGTTCGGCAATCACGGCATCACGTTGCATCGCTGCTTCATCTGCTTGGTGCATCGCAATACCAGCCATACCCAGCATGGCCATTGAGACCGCACCGGACCCGATGACAGCGAAACGGTTTCGCCGGACAAATCTTGACAACCGATACCACAACGTAGGTTCTCGAGCGATCACGGGACGACCAACTAGATAAGCACGCAAGTCGTTCGCGACGCTCTCCACCGATTCGTAGCGTTGATCCGGTTCTCGAGCCAACGCTTTACCAACAACAGCATCCAGATCCGGGTCGATACGCGCGTCAAGGAAGCTTGGCGGCGGCGGCATCGTCGTTCTTGCATGCTCAATCGTCGCCGCAAGACTCATTCCCTCGTAAGAGACCGGCAGGTGCGATGTCAATAGCATGAAAATGAGAACGCCCAGCGAGTAAACATCCGTTGTCACATCGACATGCTCTCCGGCGAGCATTTCGGGACTCGCAAACACGGGGGTAACAGGCCTCAGGGCTTGCCGGGTTAGATCAGCACTCGAGTCACCGCCATTGAGCAACTTCGCAATTCCAAAGTCCAACAAACGCACACTGCCGGTATCATCGATCAGGATATTGTTGGGCTTGAGATCTCGATGGATGACGAGATTGCGATGGGCGTATTGCAAAGCTTCGGCGACCTCAAGTGCTAGTCGCAATCGAGCATGAATATCTAGATTGTACTCGTCGCAATAGACATCGATCGGCGTGCCATCGACAAAGTCCATCACAAAAAAAGGTACACCGTCGTCAGTAACACCGCCGTCTAACAGCCGCGCGATATTATCGTGTGACAGCGTTGCAAGGATCTGCCGCTCCTGAACAAACCGGGCGCGCGCAGCTGCTCCATCCATACCGAAAGGCAGCAACTTGACCGCAGCCTTCTTGTCAAACGACCGATCCGCGCGGTCCGCCAAATACACAGTACCCATGCCGCCGCGCCCAATGCACTCAAGCAAACGCCACTGGCCAACCTGTTTTCCTTCATGAACAGCGTCGTCGATGTTCGTCAGCGCCGAAAGGCTTACCTGCTCCACCATGGCATTGAAGTAATGTTCGGATTGTTCGGATGCATCGAGTAGCGACGACACTTCATCAAAAAGATGCTTGTCCTCGCCGCATTGTGTCGTCAAAAATTCAATACGTAGCGCCGGATCAAGTGCTAGCGATTCGGAAAACAAATCTTTTGCGCGCTCAGAGATGAACATGCTACTCGGCACCCAGCTCTCGATAAATCCAGGCACTGACGAGCGCCCAATCACGCTTGATAGTGGCCGGCGAAAGATCGAGCGCATCCGCTGTTTCGGCAATAGTCATGCCGCCAAACACGCGACACTCGAATAGCCTGCAATGGCGGGGGTTCTCAGATTCCAGGCGTTGTAATAGCCTGTCGATTTCCAACAGTTCTTCGAACGAATGCGAAGGCAAACCGGCAACGCCGCTAAGCGTTGCGTGATCGACACCACCACCGCGTTTGGCGCTGGCCATACGCTCGGCGTAGTTGATAAGCACTTGACGCATGGCTCTCGCCGCGGTCGCAAAGAAGTGCCCGCGATTCTTAAAATCGGAGAGCTGATGGCCGGCGAGTTTGAGATATGCTTCGTTGACAAGTGCCGACGTATCCAGCGTGTGATTGCCGGCCCATCGACGTCGCTGTGCACGAGCGATCTCACGCAGCTGGCCATAAACGACGCTAAAAAGTGCATCGTTAGACTCGTAATCACCCTCAGAAGCTGCTGCCAACAACCTCGTAATGTCCGATGAATCTTGCAAGCCAGCCTCTCGTTCGGCCAGCACGCGGGCTCCACAAGAAAACGGGTGCAGCCGGTCTCATCAACGTGCGTCAAGCTTAACATGAGTTACCTGACTTACGGCGCGATGAACCGCGCTGCCCCATATTCCCGAATGCCCTCGTAGAACCAGATCACAATCGCGTTGCCCGCGCGGTCCATACCGATGTGTGGCTCGATAGCCGCCTCATTGACATCGTCGTCATCAATCTGCTCCGGCGGCGACCAAAGACCATCAGCTGCCGTGTATCGGCTGGCCCGAATACGCGAGTCAAAAGAACCGCTGGGGGCGACGTTCTGGGACCAAACCAGTATAGCGTTACCTGTCGAATCGGCGGCAACATCAAGACCGGTATCGAGCGGGTTGGCACTACCGTCCACGTTTTCGAGCAACTGCGGTATACCCCATGTCTCCGTTGTGGGGTCATAACGATTGGCATAGATGTCGTAACTAGCCGATTCTCGCTCTTGAAACCACGCCGCAACTATAGTCCCGTCCCCAGCCTCGGTAAACTTCGGCAGCACCGCATTTTCGCCAGCGGCTGATTGAATACTACCGGTAGAAGACCAGCTCATTGTTGCCGGATCGAAAATCCAAAGTTCGATAACGCTATCAGCACCGCTGGTGATCTGCGTGATCAATGCCGGGCGCCCGTCTTGCAGACGATCGAGAAAAGCATTCCTGGAAAACAGCAACTCCGGGATGAGTATCGGGCCACTCCAGCTCGCGCTTTGAGCATCAAAGTAATTGTAGTAGTAACCGTTAAGTGCGCTGTCACTGAACACCTGACTCCAGAAAATCAGTCGGTTGCCGTCATCGTCCATTGTTATCAACGGCTCACTGGCTCTTCCGGTATCGTCGTTCTCGGCAACCTCAATGCCAACCCAGGTTTCGGTTGTCGCATCGAAAGAATCACGAAGAATGTCGCTGGGATCGACATTGCTACCATCACCCTCGAACGCTAACGCGGCGTTGCCCAATGCATCATTCGCGAGATCCACAAAGAACCCTTGCTCATTCCAAAGCGTCTGTAAGTTCCAGTTTCCCGTTTCATCGTACAACGCACTCTGAACTTCGCTCCGCGTCGGCCAGGCAACCAGAATGCGATCGTTATCTAGCATCGTAACGGCAGGGTCTTGTGCGAATCCGATTCGCAACGATCCACCCGTTGGCTCAGGGTCGAGCCACGCGCCATTCGAAAACCGTGCGACTAACACGGGATTGTTGAACGTTATCGGATCGGTCGCACCAATGAGTACAGCCGCACCATTGCCATCGGGATGCATCGCAATACGATGATAGTCAAAACCGCCGCCCAACGTCGTCGGTGTTTGCCAACCCGGCGTGCCGTCATCATTGACGATTGTACCCATTGCCGTCGCATCTTGTACCACCGCGTTGGCCGATACGTTAGTCAGGGTCACGGTGTAGGTTTCGTCCGGTTCATTTTCGGTATCGGCAAGTATGGCAACCGGAATCTCGGTGCTGGTCACGCCTGCCAAGATCTGCGAAGAGCCACTGTTTGCGATGTAGTCCTCGCCCGCGATTGCTGTGCCGTCTGTTGTCTCATAATTGAAACTGACGGTATTCAATGCCGGCGCATCTAATGACACAACGAAACGTTGCTCAGTGTCACTATCATTACCTTCCAGATCACCGGCATCAGCGACTCTTAAGCGCAGCAAAGCCTCATCCGTCAGTATGGTGCCAATCGCACTACTACGTTCAAACTCGGCATCACCTGAGAGATTGCTCAACCGGACCAAAAACGTCTCATCATCTTCGGAAAACGTATCGCCGATTGCGCTCACAACAATCGTACGAGAAACACTGCCGGCTGCCAGAGTGACTTGGCCGCTCGCCGCGTTGTAGTCAACACCGGCTATGGCAGATCCTTCCTCAGTCGCATAGTCGAATGTAACCGATGTGGCGACGGCCTGACTGAGGACGACGGTGAATGCTAGATCAGTAAAACCGGAGTCGCCTTCTACAGCTTCTGCGTTAGCGATACTGACACGTGCTTGCAGCTCTTCGTCCGGACTATCGTTGTCGACGATGGTGCCAATAACATTCACGATAGGGATCTGCACTTCAATGCTTGGATTCGAAACGGTCAACACAAATGACTCGTCGGCTTCTTCTTCGGTATCATTGATCACCGTCACATTGATCAGTGCGCTGGTAGCACCTTCTTCGATGGTGATGGTCGTCATGATATCTTCATAGTCAACTCCACTGGTCGCGGTTTGCGCGTTGGTCTGGATGTCAAACTGCAGGTCCCCCGGCACCGGCTCATTCAGCAAGAACAGAAACGGCATGTTGGTTGTGCCAGCGTCACCTTCCGTTACGCCCGCTGGCTGGGCAAACAAGGTCGGCAAGGCCTCTGGATCGTCGTTGTCTATGATTGTCGCCATGCCGACGTCTTGATCAAGAACGCCGGGCCCTTCGACATTCGTCAATGTGACGAGGAAAAACTCATTGGATTCGACTGAAGTATCGCCGATCACATCGACCTCAATAGAGGTCATCGTTTCACCCGCCGGGACGGTGATCATTCCATCAAGCGCTGTGTAATCGCTACCAGATAGTGCCGTGACATCACTGGTTTGAAACGAGACAGCAATATCCAACGAAGCCGGCGCATCCAGCGATAACGGTACAGCGACGCTTCGAACGCCAACATCTGTTTCGATCACACCGCCCGGTCCTACGGACACCTTGACTAAGTCATCGTTCACAATGAGACCAGTCGCTTCGTCTTCAGCAATGCGTGCGTTGGACGAGGCATTGAGCAGGTTAATGACAAACTGCTCATCCGCTTCCACTTCATCATCACCAACAATATCGATAATGAAAGTCGCCTCCGTATCGCCCACGGGAATCGTCAGAATGCCGGTCTCCGCCGCGTAGTCGCTACCGGCCAATGCAGCCGCATCGGACGTCGCGTAATCAACGCTAATCTCGTCGATGCCAGGACGATCCACGGTTACCGAAAAGGTCATTGGCGACACGCCCTCATCGCCTTCCATAACTGTCGCTGGCCCGATAGATAGCAGCGAAAAGTCATCATTGATTATCGTGCCGTTGCCAGTATCGATTGCCAACGTGGCATTGACCGGATTAGCCAGCTCGACCGCGAAAGACTCGTCACGCTCTATCTCGGTGTCTCCAAGAATCGCTATATCAATCGATCCGGCGGTTTGACCAGAAGGAATCGTCAACGTGCCCGAAGCCGCAATGAAGTCGCTTACGTCAGCCTCAACACCGATCACCGAGAAATCGACCATAACATCACTCCCCGACGTGCCGCTAAGCGACACACCAAAGGTCAGCGAGCTTGAACCGTTGTTTCCCTCTTCGATCGTCGCATCTCCGATGGAGATCGCCGGGGTGGCCGGCCCACCACCAGTATCATCGATTGGACTGGAGTCGTCGCCACCACCGCCTCCACAAGCGGCCAGCATGAGTGGGAAACCGATGGCGATGAGTGGTCGATACGTTTGTTTCATTTCGGTTGCTCTTGAAGTGTCTGTACTTCTTACAACCGGGTTCAGCCGGATATTGGCTCATGATTCGATCAAAACGTGTTTTCTGTCAGATAAACCCTTCATTCCGCGAGGTTCATCGACACGCTCAAGTCTATGGATAAACCGGCTTTTACCCCGTTCTGGAAACGCAGGGCCCGTCTCTGGACCCGGCTAGTTGCTACTGGCAATGCAGTCGGCTGTGTACTGACGCATCGTGACTAGATAGATCGATGCAATCCTGTTACAGGACCCGATTAGTCTTTCCGCGTATCAGTGGCCAAACAAACGGCGAGAAGCAAAGTCGCAACGACACCAGTGCCACCGGCAACCGGAGATGGCAAGAAACTACCACGGCCGAAAACAATCAGGGTCGCGTTAGCTAGTAGCGCCACACCGCCCACAAGCGCCGTCAAACCGCCTAAGCTCTTACCACCGACTTTCATCTTGGACAGCCCAAACACAAGCGCAGCTAAGCCCAACAGAAACTTGGCGGTGTAATAAACCATAAACGAGAAGGCGACGACGGCACCGGCCGCGGGCGCCACGCCGTCAACTTGACCGGCCACCTCGCGAAACGGGCCGAACATCGTCAGTCCGACACTGACTTGTATGATATTGAGTACCGAGCTAAATCCGATCGCAGCCCATCCCAAATGGTTACACTTTGCCTGCGCCAAAGCCGCACCTGCAAAAGCGGCGAGCATAGTAAACAGTAGGCACTCCAGTCCCCATACGAATTGACGAGGCACACTGATCTCTGCGATGTATAGACCCGTATATAGCGCTTGTGTCGCTGCAAGAAGTAACAACAAAAAGGCCGTGACCTTTAAGGTGCGTGCAAAAGAAAAATCCATACTTTGACCCTCTGTCTTTTTGGTGTCTTGACAAAACAATAACGCGAGGAGCGTTGACTTGAGATCTTCTCGACAGAATTAGCCCGGCGGAGTTAGCTCATCGCTTTTGGGCAATCAAGTACACATGCTTCTCGGGATACTGATCCAGCTCCAGGTGCAGAACTTTCAGTCCGTTCTTAAGAATCAATCGAATATTCTCGTTAACACCGAGCGAGCTATAGTAGAAAGTGTCGCCTCTCCATTCGTCAGTATGCTCGCCGATGGCGTCGCCAAAAGAATAGACCAATACACCATCGCCATTCAGCGATCGACAGAGCTTGGTGATCACTGATGCTTGTTCAAGATACGGGACATGAAAGAGACTATCCCACGCGACCACAAAGTCGAATGTTTCTGCGGGTACCCAGGTACCAATGTCTTGAAGGATGAAGCGCTGTTCAGGGTGGTTCTCGGACGCCAACTTGATCATCTCGGACGACACGTCAAGACCGGTTACTTCGTAGTTTCTAGACTGCAACGCCCGAACTACTCTACCGCCAGCGCCGCATCCCACATCCAGTGCGCTGCCGCCTTCGGTGCGAAACTTCAACGCATTCTCAATCTGCGAGATGCCGTAGTCGCCGTCTCTGTGCTGCTCATGCCACCATGCGGCGATCTTGTCGTACTTTTTTCCTAGCTCTTCAGGTTTCATAGCACATCAAAACCCTTCGACGACGTTAGGCCAAAATCGAGACATCGCAACCACGCTATCCGCAACCCCCGCAGCCTCCACAACCACTACAGGCTGTACAGCCGCTGTTTGAGTTATTCCATCGTTTAGCCCGAAGAAAAATACTCAACAAAAACAACAAGACTACAAAAAGGAAAAACACACTGGCTACGATAAGTGGGTGAGACTCCAAGACATGCACCAGCCAGGCAACAAAACCCTCGCCACTACGCAAACTATCATGCGCTAACGCGGACGTCGCCGCCAACCCTGCCACGATTGCCGCTGATGTCGCGATGGCTCTGCCGGCTGGTTTCTTTCGAAGGTTGTAGCGTCTTAAATCGACGCGTCGAAAGTGCATCGGGTCCACAAACCGTCGGGCTGTGGCAGGCCACAGATCAATCGGTGGGGGCTCATCGAATTCCGCTTGGTACGATAATTTGGTCTGCCGGTACGCAGTACGGTAGTCCCCACGCGCTGCTGCGCCACCCGGCGTTGGACCATGATGCAATGGTTGACCGAGAATGGCTGTGAAGTCACCCCAATAGTCACGCGTATAGAGCAAATGCAAATGCCAAACTTGATCCACTTCATCGGACGGTGTCACCGGCTGGTTGCCAGTCAGCGCCAAGTAGATGAACCGCTTGTACTCGATCATGGCGCGCTGCGCATAGTCTTCTGACCATTCGTTGTCGCGCGCGAGTCGATCGACAAAACTAAAATCAGGATTCGAATAGCCAATGTTATAGCTTTGTAGTTTTGACCATAGGTCAGGATTCGTCAGCATTAGAAGCTCCGCTTCAGTGTTTCTCTCTGATTACTCATTATGCAAACTCATTTTGTGCAATGGTCGCATTCGCCGATCAGCGGATAGTCAATCTTGCGATCAGGGGTAGCCTTCAAATTGATCAAGATCATCCGTTATTTCATCCCATCTGGCTTTGGATTCCACAAATATGTGCTTAGTGACTTCGACACCTTCTTGATCATCCAACAAGCCCGCTGGAACCCAAAAGTTCACGTCCTTATACCGGTTAGGCACCGTGCACCCGCAATCGCTGCAGAAATCATGTCGAAAGCCGTCGCCGTTCTTCTGAAAGGTCTTGATGCCTTCTTTGTCGCTCGTCCAGCGAAAGTTGTTGGCTGAAACAGTGAACGCCGTATTAAACTTTGATCCAGTGATTTTGCGGCATATCGAACAATGACAGTGATATACCTCAACTTTCGCGACATCTATTTCGAACCGAACCCTGTTACAGAAACATGAACCTTTCATGAGCGCCCTCAAGCATTAACTGACCGCAATCCCAGCATGCTTGAAAGCTTTCAAACATACCATTCGGCATCATGATTTCGAACGGATCAATCATGAGGCGGCAACTTACTGCAGTCTCCACGTTCGAACCTGCAGGTCATGTGGCACGATAGTTATCAGCTACCGGTCGGCGAAAGCGGCCATTTAACAATCTGAATAGTCGTATTGAAGTGACTTTGGCCAATGTAGCCTGCACGTCAACAACAAACGCCAAGAGGTCAAATTCTTGAGCACATGAACACTACAACAAAGTGCCTAGCAGCTATAGAAACCCGCGCCAGCGTTCGGCTGCATTCAACATCTCATCAACCTCACTGATCGATGCAATATTGACGATACGTTGTGGAATGTTCACGAAGTGAATCTCGCGGACGGTATGGTTTGCCCAAGTCACCCATTCAAGCAACAACGCCAAGCCGGCGCTATCCGAGTCGGCGACCTTGGCGAGATCAACAACGACACGGCTATGGTCTTCGAAAGCTCGTTGGCCACGATCCAGGAGATCACCGACACTCTCGTAAGTCAGCTCGCCGTCAACAGCGAAATGTCCATCACCG
Source organism: Woeseiaceae bacterium (assembly GCA_045110335.1). Lineage (GTDB taxonomy): Bacteria > Pseudomonadota > Gammaproteobacteria > Steroidobacterales > Woeseiaceae > CALBPI01. The sequence continues at coordinate 52,323 of JBGCGB010000005.1, read as the reverse complement.
TTGTCAGCCAAAGTGGTCTTGACGCGTTTATCCTTCGACATCGCCGCCGCTGCCCGCTTCGCGTTCGAATCGCTCGATCACGGCATCGAGGCTCGTCTTTTTGATTTCAGAATCCAGCTCGGTCCGAAAGTTGCGGATATAAGAAATACCTTCGATGGTCACATCGTAAACTTTCCAGCCGTTGTCACCACGGTTCACGAGACCATAGTTAACCGGGACATCTTCGCCGTTATCCAGCGTCACCACGGTGCGTACCGTTGCTCGGTTGCCTTTCTGTTCACCGCGAGCTGGTAACACTTCGATCTGGTCTCCCTGAAACTCAAGAATACCCGTCGCATAACGCTTCAGCATCGTTTGATAAAAACCGTCGATAAACCGACGCTTTTGTTCTTTCGTCGCCTTGCGCCAGTGGCGTGCCAGCACCAGGCGTCCGGCATAGTTACGATCAAAACGCGGCGCCAGCAAGCCATCGACAAACTCGACTAGCGCTGCCTCGTCATTCATGAAGGTTTCCCGTTGACCGGCCAACCCTTCTTTAACGGCATCGACCGCACCGTTGATGACATCAATTGCCTCATCTTCGGCGTGCGCTACGTTAACCTGCGATGCCAAGGCCAGCATCAAAACCAACGCCAGTATTTTAGTGATTGTTTTCGTCATTCTAATTCCTCCAAGCTACTCTCAGTCGACTATTCGTCGTCACCGGAGTTCACTAAAAATTTACCAATCAGGTTTTCGAGGACAATCGCTGATTGGGTAAACAGCAGTTCGCTGCCCTCTTCCAAATAGATATCCGAGCCGCCTGCCTGCAGACCTACATACTGGGATCCCAACAAACCGGACGTCAGGATGCTCGCATCGGTGTCATCGGGCAGCTGGTTGTACTGCGCATCAATACGCAGCACGACCACAGCATCCAATTGCTCCGGATCAAATGCGATCGATTCGACGCGACCAATACGAACACCCGCCATGTTGACCGGTGAGCGAGGCTTCAGCCCACCAATGTTTTCAAAGCGCGCGGTGACATCATAGTGCCCGGCATCAAAACTTTGAATGTTGGTCGTTTGCGTCGTCAGAAAAAACAACGCGGCAAAACCAAGTGCTACAAATGCACCGGTACCTATTTCTACTGCTCTTGTTTGTTGCATTACAAATCTGCCCTTAGCTGATCGCTACTGCGGTAATCATAAAATCGAAAATCAAGATAACGACGGCGGTAATCACCACTGTCCTCGTCGTTGCTCGGCCAACGCCTTCCGCTGTAGGGATCGCGTTATAGCCTTCCCAAACAGCGAGCAGGCTCGCCGCAATACCGAAGACCACACTCTTGATGATGCCTTCGTAAACATCGGCTTTCGCAACGCCATCCTGCATCTGGGACCAGAATGCTCCATTGTCGACGCCCATCAACGGCACACCAACGACCCAGGCACCGAGAATACCGATCGTTGAGAAGATCGCGACCAGCAGCGGCATCGAAAACACCCCGCCCAGAAATCGTGGTACTGCGACACGATTAATCGGATCAACGGCCATCATTTCCATGGCCGACAATTGGTCGGTGGTTCGCATCAAACCGATCTCCGAGGCCAACGCCGTACCGGCACGGCCAGCAAACAACAATGCAGTGATCACAGGACCCAGCTCTTTGATCAGAGACATTGCCGAGAACAGCCCCAGAATGTCTTCAGTCCCAAACCGCGCCAGATTGCTATGCCCTTGCAAACCAACGACCGCGCCTACGAAGAAACCGCAGGTCATAATCAGAACCAGCGACAAACCACCCGCGTTGAAAATCTGGTGGATGACAAGCCGCGGCCGCATCAAGACACGTGGCGACTCGACCAACAACCGCATGAAGAACAGCTGCAGCGCACCAAACGTACGCAGGAAACCGCCAAGCGCACTAGCGATATCACGAATCATCGGGTTCGCCCTCCGCTTTGCGTTTCACGTTCTCGGAACCAAACAACTGGCTGGCGTAATCCGGCGCCGGAAAATGAAACGGTACCGGGCCATCGGCCATGCCGTGCATAAACTGGCGAACAAGTTCGGATTGCGCGTTGCTAAGCTCGTCCGGACTACCCGAGGCAGCCACCTTGCCCTCTGAAATCAGATAGCTACTGTCGGCAACGGAGCTAATCTCCTCGACGTCATGGCTGACCACAATCGAAGAAATACCCAGTGCATCATTCATACGCCGAACCAAACGCACAATCACACCCATTGAAATCGGGTCGAGACCAACAAACGGTTCGTCATAAATCAGAATATCTGGATCCGTCGCCATCGCACGCGCCAGCGCTACTCGCCTCGCCATTCCGCCCGACAGCTCCGCCGGTTGCATCTCCACAGCGCCGCGCAGACCGACCGCATGCAGCTTGGTCAACACAATGTGGCGAATCAGACGTTCGGGCAGTTCGAAGTGTTCCCGCAACGGGAACGCTACATTTTCAAACACGTCGAGATCTGTTAGCAGCGCGCCGTTTTGGAACAACATGCCGATCTTGCGACGCAATTCATACAAACCGGGCCGACGCAGTTCGGAAAGCCATTTGCCATCAACGCGGATTCGACCGCGATCGGGCAACAGCTGGCCCGTGATCAAACGCAACAAGGTTGTCTTGCCGGTACCACTAGGCCCCATGATCGCCGTGACTTCGCCGCGACGTATATTGAGATTCAGACCCGAAAAGATTGCCCGGTCGCCACGAGCATAGTGAAGGTCTTCTATTTCAACGACGTGATCTGTGTGCATGCCTGCTCTGTATGGGGGCGAATCGCCGCATTGCCAATCATCATTACTCAAAATCGTGTCGCTTTTGAGCAACACTTATGAGTCACGAACGCAATTGGATCGATCAATCCCTTAATTTATCGTGTTTTCTATCGCGGCATTATAGCAACAAGCTATCTAACGCATAGCTTTCTTTTGTCGCATATAGCATTCCCATTTAAATAGGACTAAAATAGTCCGATTATTTACGAACCCCGGTTCAAACATGCTTAGAATCAGCAAAATGACGGACTATGCGACGCTGGTGCTCGCTGAGTTAAGCCGCGACGAGGCAGCATTGTTTAGTGCCACCGAAATCGCCCACCGCACTAATTTGGGCGCGGCGACGGTCAGCAAAGTCCTCAAAGCGTTGGCGCGCGCCGCGCTGGTTTCGGCACGCCGCGGCAGCAGCGGTGGCTATCGCTTAGCTCGCCCGGCCGCTGACATCTCAGCCGCGGCCATTATTGATGCCATCGATGGCCCGCTCGCTATCACCGAGTGCTCCTCGGACGATACGGACTGCGAACTGGAGGCGACTTGCCATCTGGGTTCATCGTGGCAACAGATCAATGTCGCCATTCGGCGAGCACTGGACGACATCAGCCTTGATGACCTGTGCAACCAACGCAATATACCAACGTCGTTTCCACTGATGCCGGCTAACGACCTCCTGAACAAACGCCCCTCTATTACCCCTATTTCTCTGAAGGCCAATAAGTTATGAGTTCGAATGCCAACGACGTACAAGATTTCGTCGATCAGAAGTACAAGCATGGATTCGTCACCGACATCGAATCCGACACCTTTCCGCCTGGTCTCGATGAATCCGTTGTCCGCGCGATATCGGCGCGCAAGAACGAGCCCGAGTTCATGTTGGAGTGGCGACTTAAGGCTTTTCGGTTATGGCAGGAAATGGAGACGCCGGAATGGGCCCATGTCCATTTCCCGAAAATCGATTACAACGCTATTTCCTATTTCTCGGCACCAAAGAAAGATGCCGATAAGCCCCAAAGTCTGGACGAAGTGGATCCGAAACTTTTAGAGACCTACGATAAATTAGGTATTCCGCTGCATGAGCGTGCGCGCTTGGCCGGCGTCGCGGTTGATGCTGTTTTTGATAGTGTCTCGGTCACAACGACCTTCCGCGACAAACTCTATGAAGCGGGCGTCATCTTCTGCTCATTTTCTGAAGCGGTGCATGACCATCCGGAATTGGTTAAGAAATATCTTGGCTCGGTAGTCCCGCAAAGAGACAACTACTTTGCGGCGTTAAACTCTGCCGTTTTCAGTGATGGCTCGTTTGTTTTCATTCCGAAAGGCGTTCGCTGCCCGATGGAGCTGTCGACTTACTTCCGCATTAATGAGCTCAACACGGGTCAGTTTGAAAGAACGCTGATCATTGCCGAAGAAGGCAGTCATGTGAGCTACCTCGAAGGTTGCACAGCGCCGATGCGCGACGAAAATCAATTGCATGCCGCCGTCGTGGAGCTGGTCGCATTGGATGATGCCGAAATCAAATACTCGACCGTTCAGAACTGGTACCCCGGTGACGAAGAAGGTCGCGGCGGCATTTATAATTTCGTGACTAAGCGTGGCGACTGCCGCGGCAAGCGCTCGAAAATTTCGTGGACGCAAGTCGAAACCGGTTCTGCAATTACGTGGAAGTATCCAAGTTGCATCCTGCGCGGTGATGATTCCGTCGGCGAGTTTTATTCCGTTGCCGTCACCAACAACTATCAACAAGCAGACACCGGTACCAAGATGATTCACATCGGTGAGAACACCAAAAGCACCATCGTTTCCAAAGGTATCTCAGCGGGCAAAGCGCAGAACGCCTATCGCGGTCTCGTGAAAATTCTGCCGCAAGCAAAAGGCGCGCGAAACTACACGCAATGCGATTCACTGCTGATCGGCAAAGAATGCGGTGCGCACACGTTCCCTTACATGGAAGTAAAAAACGCGAGCGCTCAAGTCGAGCATGAAGCAACCACGTCGAAAATCGGCGAGGACCAATTATTTTACTGTCGCCAACGCGGCATCGGCGAAGAAGATGCGGTCAACCTGATCGTCAACGGCTTCTGCAAAGATGTTTTCCGCGAACTCCCGATGGAGTTTGCCGTCGAGGCACAAGCACTGTTAAACGTCAGCCTAGAAGGCGCCGTAGGATGAGCAAGAACACTATGATCAGCATTAAGAACTTACACGCGAATGTTAGCGACACACCTATCCTTAAGGGGCTTTCTTTGGACATCGGTCCTGGCGAAGTACACGCCATTATGGGACCCAACGGGTCCGGGAAAAGCACGTTAGCCAACGTACTGGCCGGTCGTGATGACTACACCATTACAGATGGTGAAGTGACCTTTAATGGTCAAGACCTGCTCGACCTAGACCCGGAAGAGCGTGCCCGCGCCGGTGTCTTTCTCGCATTCCAGTATCCGGTCGAGATTCCGGGCGTGAACAACACCTATCTACTGCGCGCCGCACTCAATGCAGTCAGGGAATCACGTGGCGAAGAAGAAATCAGCGCCGTTGATTTCATGAAGCTCGCGCGCGAAAAAATGAAATTAATGGAAATGGACCCGGGCTTTTTGAATCGCGGCGTCAACGAAGGGTTCTCTGGTGGCGAAAAGAAACGCAACGAGATCTTCCAAATGGCCGTCCTTGAACCGTCGCTATGCATTCTCGACGAAACAGATTCCGGTCTCGATATCGACGCACTCAAAGTCGTGGCCAATGGCGTTAACTCACTGCGAAGCGAATCGCGAAGCTTTTTGATGGTCACGCATTATCAGCGACTTCTGAGTTACATCGTGCCGGACTACGTACATGTGCTGGCCGGTGGACGCATCATCCGTTCCGGCGACAAAGACCTCGCGCTGGAGCTCGAAGAGCGCGGCTACGATTGGCTATTGGAAGAAGCAGCGGCATGAACCTCGACGTAATCAAAGCCGCGGGCGCTCGCGACATTGTGAAAAATGCCGCTAATCGTGTCACCAGACAACAAGCGCTCAGCGCGCTGCTCCGTGACGGTTTTCCGACGCGACGCGATGAGGCGTGGAAATATACTAAGGCGGGTCCTTTCGCAAGCTTTGCGATCGATGCACTCAGCACGGAAACCTCGAACGCTTCACTACCGGATGTCGCCGACATCGTCGCGTCCCGAGCAAAGGGTTATGCGCTCGTGTTCATCAATGGCGAAAGAATGACGGACCTGGAAAATCTCCCGGCCGGCATTTCGATCAGTGACCCCGCCGGAGAGGCCGATGTGCCCACAGGTGCGGAACACGCCCTGTTACAGTTGGCTACGGCGTTACCAGACAGTGACTTAGCGATCAACATCGCCGAAGGCGTCACCATAGATGCACCGTTGAATGTTATCCATATCGCCGAAACCGGTGCACTGGCACAAACGAGAATCCACATCGAAAGCGCCGCGAACAGCAGCGTCGTCATTGCCGAGCACTTCGTCAACTTGGATGAGGCTGGGCAAAGCATGAGCAACCATGCCATGCAGGTTAATCTGGCATCGTCATCATCGCTCAAGATTTATCGCGTGCAAGAACTCGGCACCGAAGCTTTGTTATCGACCCGGATCGATGCAACGATCGATACCGCCGCATCATTCGAAGCTTTCACTTTGGATGCCGGCGCGAAACTCACGCGCAACGATATCAATGCCAAGCTAATCGGGTCCGACGCAACGATTACGATGAAAGGCCTGTATCTAATCGACGGTCGTCAACACGTTGACAATCACACACGCGTCGATCACATCGCTAAAGATACCCGCAGTGACGAAGACTACCGGGGTATCTTACGTGACCACAGTCGTGCCGTATTCAATGGCAAGGTGGTCGTGCATGAAGGCGCCGACGGCACCGATGCCGTGCAATCGAACCCCAATCTTTTGCTCTCAGATCATGCCGAAATCGATACCAAGCCAGAACTCGAGATCTACGCGGACGACGTCAAATGCGCACATGGCGCAACCGTTGGTCAGCTCGACGAGAAATCACTGTTTTATTTGCGCTCGAGAGGCGTTGACCTGGCTACAGCAACACAGCTGCTCACCTACGCTTTCTGTCGTGAAACGCTACATGACGTCGCGGACGCCGATTTTAGAAATCACTTGGAGAAAGTCATCGCGGAGCAAATCCCGGACTTCACCGCATTGGACCTTATTGAATGAACGCACGCGCACAAGACATGAGCAACGCTGACTTTGAACTGCAAATGCGAGAGCTACGCAGTGACTTCCCGGTGTTGGATCAAGACATCAATGGTAAGCCACTAGTGTTCTTGGATAGCGCCGCGTCATCGCAGAGACCGAAAGCGGTTCTCGATGCGATTGCTCATTACGAAACTCATGATCATGCGAACGTCCATCGCGGTGTGCACACACTCAGCCATCGCGCGACAGACAGCTACGAAGGAGCGCGCGAGAAAGTACGTGCCTTCATCAATGCCTCCAGCACGCGTGAGATTATCTTCACGAGCGGCACGACTGAATCCATCAATCTTGTCGCGCAGAGCTTTTTGGGCGCTTCCCTCAATGCCGGCGACGAGATCGTCGTCACACATCTTGAGCATCATGCCAACATCGTACCGTGGCAGATGCTCTGCGATCGCACTGGCGCCAAACTATTGGTCGCGCCCGTTGAGGATGACGGCGAAGTCATCGCCGAGAAAGTCACTGATCTGCTTTCCGATAAAACCCGGTTACTCGCAATCAGCGCGGTATCAAACGCGCTCGGCACCGTTTTACCGTTATCCGATATCATTCCGATAGCACGCGCGAAGCACATTCCGGTGCTTGTCGATGGTGCTCAGGCCGTGCCTCATAGCAACGTTGATGTGCAGGCGCTCGACGCTGACTTTTTCGCATTCTCAGCGCACAAGATGGCCGGACCGACCGGCGTCGGTGTTCTGTACGGTCGTGAAGCTTTGCTGGACGCCATGCCGCCATGGCAAGGCGGCGGTGACATGATCGAAGAGGTGCGTTTTTCGGGTACGACTTTCAATGAGCTCCCCTACAAATTTGAAGCAGGCACACCGAACATCGCCGGCGTCGTGGGCCTTGGCGCAGCCATTGATTACCTTCAAACAATTGGCATGGACAACATCGCACGTTACGAAGGGCTCTTACTCGATTACCTTCACGAGCAACTCAATGCTTGCGACGATATTCGCATCGTTGGTCGCGCCAAACACAAAGCAGCGGTCGCCTCATTTTTGATGGACGATGTACACCCACATGATCTCGGTACCATCGTTGATCAGTTCGGTGTGGCCGTGCGAACCGGTCATCATTGTGCGATGCCGATCATGCAGCGGTTTGAGGTGCCCGGCACCGCTCGTGCGTCGCTGGCCTTTTATAATCATCGTGAAGACGTCGACGCATTAATGGATGCGCTCGACGGCGTCAGACGGCTGTTTCGTTGAGTCATTCAGACCTCGAAGACCTTTATCGTGAACAAGTCATGACGCATGCGCGTGAGCCCAAAAATTTTCGGCGCATCGAACAGGCGACCGCGAGTGCAACAGGCAACAATCCATTGTGCGGTGACAAAATCGAGGTCCAAATCGTGCTAGATGATAAGACGGTGCGGGAAATCTGTTTCGAAGGCAGCGGTTGCGCGATTAGCATAGCATCCGCCTCAATGATGACCGAAATGCTCACCGGTGCTAAGCAAGCATCGGCGTTGCAGCTCGTTGATGCCGTCACGCAGATGCTCAATGACGACTTTCAACAGCCCGTTACGCCACTGCTTAACGACCAGCCAGTTGCAGCGCTCGCCGCAGTTCGGCAATATCCGTCTCGCGTCAAATGCGCAGCGCTCGCCTGGCGGGCTGTCGAGGCTGCTGTCAGCGGCCAATCCGATGTTTCCACAGAGTCCAAGTAGAACAATATGTATTCTAACGATAGCGAACCCTTCACCTTAGAGCGCGATGTCGCTGCCGTTGTCATTCCAGTCGGCATGTCAGTCACACTCCGCAAAGGTACAAACGGATACATCACACAAGGATTGGGCGGCAATTTCACCGTATTCGTGGAAGGCAGTCTGTTTAGAGTGGATGGCACCGACGCCGATGCACTTGGCAAGGAGCCGGTCAAGCCACCGGAAGTTCCTGCCAATATTACCGACGATGATTTCGAACAGATCATCTGGCGTCAGCTCAAGACTTGTTACGACCCCGAAATTCCGGTTGATATCGTCGAACTGGGGCTTGTCTATCGCGTCGAGATCATTCGTGCCGACAGCGGCAGTCGCCGAATCGAAGTTGACATGACGCTGACCGCTCCCGGCTGCGGGATGGGCGAGATTATTGTTCAGGACGTCCAACAAAAAGTTGCTATTGTACCAACGGTCGACGATGTAAGCGTCGAGTTGGTATTCGATCCGCCATGGAATCACATGATGATGAGTGAAGAGGCCAGACTACAAACCGGTATGATGTACTAGGACGATCATCAGCCGCGGGAGACTGGGATGGGTTTACCCACACACACACTGACACTGCTGCGCCACGCCAAATCTGCCTGGGGTTTTGAAGGTCTGACTGATCGCCAAAGACCGCTGAATGACCGCGGCGAAACCGACGCTCCTGCAATGGGCAAGAGACTCCGCGACGCCGAGGTGCGTCCGTCACTCATTATGTGCAGCAGTGCCGTGCGAACGACACAAACCGCCAAATTGTTTGCGAACGCCATCGGCTTCCCGATTGAGTTTATTCACAAAGAGTCTTCGCTCTATCTCGCCAGCGCTCCTCAAATTCTGCAAATCGTTTCTTCACAAGAAGCCGAATTCAGGAACATTGTGGTCGTTGCGCACAACCCTGGCATATCGGATTTGGCCAATGAGCTGAGCGATGGATTAGTCGGCGCCATGCCAACCGCCGGCATGCTAACGGTCAGCGCCGACGTGCCTGATTGGGCAAGTTTCGCACTCGGCGATGTCCGCGTCGTCGGTTACGACTATCCCAAAAACAAAAATGGCCCGATCAAGCGAATCTAGCGCCTCATTATCCGTCCAACGACAACAGGCTGGCGTTGCCGCCAACCGCGGCAGTGTTATTACTAATGGTATATTCACTGGCAAATCTTGTCAGGTAGTTTGGCCCGCCAGCCTTCGGACCTGTGCCAGACAAACCGCGTCCACCGAAAGGCTGTGAGCCCACAACGGCACCAACCATATTCCGGTTGATGTAGACGTTGCCCGCCAATGACGCCTCGGCAAGCTGACCCGCCCGACCATCGATTCGGGTATGAATACCGAACGTCAGACCGTAACCGCTTGCGTTTATCTCATCAATCATTGGCATCAAGTCTTTACCTTCAAACTGGTACAGATGAACGATGGGTCCAAATACTTCTTCCTGCAAAGCGGAGAGTCGATCAATCTCAATTAACGTCGGTGCAACATAGTCACCGTTAGCCCCGGCATCCGGTAACTCGCATTGGTGTAACACGGACTGGGATTCGTGCATCAGTTCGACGTGACTTAACAATCGATCTTTCGCCGCGGCGTCGATGACCGGACCAACGTCTGTTGCCAAGTTTGACGGATCACCGATATGCAGTTCGTCCATCGCGCCTTTCAGCAACTCGATGACACGCGGTGCAATATCCTTTTGAACGCACAAAATGCGGAGCGCCGAGCAACGTTGACCTGCGCTGTTAAATCCGGATTGCACCGCATCAAGAACCACTTGCTCCGGCAATGCAGAACTATCAACGATCATGGCATTCTGACCGCCGGTCTCGGCAATCAACGTGCCAATCAAGCCGTCACGTGCGGCCAACGATCGATTGATTCTCAACGCTGTTGCTGTGGAGCCGGTAAAGGCAACTCCAGCAACGCGAGGATCTGACGTGGCCGTCGATCCCACCGTCGCTCCAGTCCCCGGCAGGAAATGCAACGCGCTCGTCGGCACGCCCGCCTCATGCATCAATTGCACAGCACGAAACGCAACGATCGATGTTTGCTCAGCAGGTTTGGCGATGACCGTATTGCCAGCCGCCAAAGCTGCGCTAATTTGGCCTACAAAAATAGCCAATGGAAAATTCCATGGGCTAACACAAACAAAAACGCCTCGACCGCGCAAACCGATCACATTGCGCTCCCCGGTTGGACCAGGCAGCACCGTTGGCTCACCAAAACGCTGTGATGATTCTTCAGCGTAGTAACGCAAGAAGTCGACGGCTTCGCGCAACTCCGCGATCGCATCCGGAATGCTTTTGCCCGCTTCCCGAATACAAAGCGCCAACAACTCCGCCGTATGTGCTTCAAACAAATCGGCCGCTTTCAATAGCGCTTGTGCACGAATTTTTACGGGCGTGCGTTCATACTGCGGCCATGCAGCGACGGCTGCGTCAATGGCACGAACTGTCGCGGTCGTATCGGCGAACGCTACCCGGCCAACGACATCGCGACGATCAAACGGGTTGGTGCTGTCCTGCCAAGCCCCTTCACAAGCTTCGCCGGCAATTAACGGGCACGCTTCATAGGCGATTTTCGCTTTCGAACGCATCGCGCCTATCAGCGTATTGCCGACTTCACGATCCGCCAAATTCAATCCCCGCGAATTCTGCCGCCGCTCACCAAATATTTCAGCAGGGCTCGGAATTTGCGGATGGGCAATCGAGTCGAGTGCACGAACTTCGGCAATAGGGTCAGCGACGATGTCTGCCGCTGGCTCACGCTCATCGACAATCCGGTTGACGAAAGATGTATTGGCGCCGTTCTCCAACAAGCGCCGAACAAGATAGGGCAACAAGTCTTCATGACTGCCGACGGGCGCATAAACCCGACACTGCTTACCGTAGCGATCAGGGTCCACGATATCGCTATACAAGTCTTCACCCATACCATGCAATCGCTGAAACTCGAAGTCGGTCCGTCCACCCGCATGATGCATGACATAGCTGATGGTATGCGCATTGTGTGTCGCAAACTGCGGATACAGTTGATCGCTCGCATCCAACAACAGTCGTGCACAGGCGAGATAGGAAACATCGGTATTCACCTTCCGCGAAAACACCGGGTAGCCGGAGAATCCGAACTCTTGCGCATGCTTGATCTCGGTATCCCAATAAGCACCTTTAACCAAACGCACCGGGATCCGGCGCTGAATGCGGCCAGCCAACTGTCGAAGCCATTTGACGACCGATGAAGCACGTTTTTGATACGCCTGCACGGCAAGACCAAAGCCTTCGTAACCTTCCAGCGCGGTATCAGTGATGACGCGCTCGAAAATATCCAGAGACAGCTCCAGGCGATCCGCTTCTTCCGCATCCATCGTAATCGCGATGCCCGCATCTTTGGCGCGCACGGCGAGCTCAAGCACCATCGGCGCCAGCTCATCAAGTACTTCCTGACGACGTGCAAATTCATAGCGTGGATAGAGTGCCGAGAGTTTCACGGAAATACTCGGCGCCGCAAACACATCATCGATGCTGCTCGAACTACCGATCTTTTTAATCGCATCACTGTAGGACTCGAAGTAGCGCTTCGCATCGGTTCGCGTCAAGGCCGCTTCGCCCAGCATGTCGAAGGAATATCGATAAGACTTGTTCTCGCCTTTCAGCGAACGCTTAATCGCCGCCCGAATGTCACGGCCCATCACGAACTGGTGTCCCATGATCTTCATTGCGGAGCGCATCGCCGCACGCACCACAGGTTCGCCAGCACGGCTGACCAACTTATCGAACGTGCCAACCGGGTTGCCCTGAACCTGATCATCCAATCGCAACACGCGACCGGTCAGCATCAAACCCCAGGTTGACGCATTAACGAACATGGAATCACTGGTGCCGACATGCTCGGACCAATTCGCCATCGACAACTTGTCCGCAATCAATTGATCCGCTGTATCTTTGTCAGGAATCCGAAGCAGTGCTTCAGCAATGCACATCAACATGATCCCTTCCTGCGATGAGAGATCATACTTTTGCAGGAATGCATCCAGACCACTGCGTCCATCGTTGAGCTTACGAACCCGTTCAACGAGGCCGATCGCCGTCTCATGAACAGCCGCCGAATCAGCCGAACTCTCGTCCGCCAGTGCCAATAAGGCAGCGACGCATGCGGCCTCATCTTGCAAGTACTGACCATTGATCATGTGCGCTGAGCCAGATGTTGCATAATCCAGACTAAAGCCCGCTGCACCACTATCGGCGCGGTTCGTTAATGAGGTATTGGCCACTGCCATAACAGCCTCCTGTGCGGCCCTGAAGCCTGCTGAACACAAAGCCGGAGTATAGCCTACCGTCAACCGTTAATCGCGATCCTTAAACGCGCGAATTTGGCGACGGGTATGCTTGTCCGGCCGCCCCTTCGTCATCGGCATCCCGAGGCGATCCTGACGCAATGAATCACGCAAGGATTCGCGCTTTTCCAAGCTCTCTGCGGTTTCTTCATAGCAGGCGCGCGCTTCCGGAGCGGGGCCCCTTCGCCCAGGAATGGCGACCACTTCCACGTGATAAGTAAAACGCTCTTTGGTAATCGTAAGTTTGTCGCCGATCCGGACCGGCTGTGACGCTTTCAGCCGATCACCATCACGTGAGACATGGCCGCCCGACACGGCAGTAGCTGCTTGACCGCGTGTTTTAAAGAACCGGGTGAAAAATAAGAACTTATCGACGCGAAGTTGTTCGGTCATATTGGTTTCAAATGATATAGTTAAGGACAGCCCACCAAACGGAGAGCCTTGCGTGTTAACAGATTATCTCAATCAACTGGCGGCGGATACCGAGCAGCTCCGAGACCAGGGCCTGTTCAAGACCGAACGTCTCATTGAAGGCCCCCAGCAAGCAGAAGTGTCTGTTGCCGGCCAAGAGGTCATCAATCTTTGCGCGAACAACTATTTGGGGCTAGCCAATCACCCGGCCGTCGTTAAGGCTGCCCATCAAGCATTGGATGACTTCGGATTCGGCATGGCTTCGGTCCGATTTATTTGCGGCACTCAAACCATCCATGATGCGCTGGAAAAACGTATCGCCGAATTTCTCGGCACCGAAGACACCATTCTTTACCCATCTTGCTTTGACGCGAACGGCGGATTGTTCGAAACCATCCTTGGTCCGGAAGATGCAGTCATCAGTGACGCGTTGAATCATGCCAGCATTATTGATGGCATTCGCCTTTGCAAAGCACAACGGTTCAGATTCAAACATAACGACATGGCAGATCTGGAAACACAACTGATCGCCGCTAAAGATGCGAGAACTCGAGTGATCGCGACGGACGGCGTTTTCTCGATGGATGGCACCATTGCCGATCTTCCCGCCATTCGCGCCCTGGCCGATCGGTACGATGCGATGATCATGATGGACGACTGTCACGCGACAGGCTTCCTCGGCAAGTCCGGTCGCGGCACACAAGAACATCATGATCTCATGGGCCATATCGACATTATCACCGGCACACTGGGTAAGGCTTTGGGCGGTGCATCCGGTGGCTACACATCCGGACGCAAGGAAGTCATCGGTTGGCTAAGGCAACGTTCTCGCCCTTACCTGTTTTCCAACACATTGGCGCCAACTATTGCCGCCACATCACTACGCGTGCTTGATTTGATCGACGAAGACTCGTCGCTGCGTGAGAACCTGTTTCGAAACACGGCGTACTTCCGCGACAAGATGACAGCACTGGGCTTCGAACTGTTGCCCGGCGAACACCCGATCATCCCGGTGATGCTAGGCGATGCCAAACTGGCTACTGATATGGCCACCGCGCTCCTCGACGAAGGCGTTTATGTCGTCGGCTTTGCGTTCCCGGTCGTTCCAAAAGGACAAGCGCGTATCCGCACACAGATGTCAGCGGGCCATACTTTGGAAGATCTTGATCGTGCCATCGCGGCATTCGAAAAAGTCGGCAAGCGTTTCAATGTAATAGGTTAGCCATCATGAAAGCATTGACCAAAAAAAGAGCAGAACCCGGTATTTGGCTGGAAGACATCGCCGAGCCGGTGATCGGTCCAAACGATGTGTTGATAAAAGTGCAACGCACGGCTATCTGCGGGACGGATATTCATATCTACCGCTGGGACGACTGGGCGAAAGCCACGATACCGGTCCCCATGGCGGTCGGGCACGAGTTCTCCGGTGTCATTGTCGAATGCGGCAGTGAGGTTTGGGGTTATGCCGTCGGAGACCGCGTTTCTGCCGAAGGACACATCACTTGTGGCGTTTGCCGTAACTGCCGCGCTGGTCGCCGACACTTGTGCATTAACACCGTTGGCATCGGCGTTAACCGACCTGGTGCTTTTGCGGAGCTTATCGCAGTGCCGGCATCGAACATTTTCAAGCTCGACGACGAAATCAGCGATGACATTGCGGCCATCCTCGATCCCTTGGGCAATGCGACGCATACGGCACTTTCGTTTGACCTCGTTGGCGAAGACGTACTCATTACCGGTGCCGGCCCGATCGGCATCATGGCGGTCGCCATTGCCCGCCATGCCGGCGCGCGCCATATCGTCATCACGGACGTCAACGACTATCGTTTGTCATTGGCTGCACAGATGGGCGCCAGCCGCACGATCAACGTGACACGAGAGTCGATTGATGAGGCCATGCAATCGCTAGGCATGGTCGAAGGTTTCGACGTAGGGTTGGAGATGTCCGGTAACGGTGATGCTCTAAGAGAATTGATTCGCGTCATGCACCATGGCGGTAACGTCGCCTTGCTCGGCATTCCACCCGATGACACCGCGGTTGACTGGAATCAGATCATCTTTAAAGGCCTGGTGCTAAAAGGCATCTACGGACGGGAAATGTTCGAGACGTGGTACAAGATGAGCAGCATGCTCAAGAGCGGTTTAAACCTTCAGCCCATCATCACGCATCATTTCGATCTGCAAGACTTTCAGGAAGCCTTTGAGATCATGAATAGCGGCCAGTCGGGTAAAGTCATTCTAAACTGGGCGGCCTGATATGGCTTTGCTGACCCTTTTATCTTCGACCCTCATGAACTGGGCGAAAGTTCCTAGTTAGCGCTAGCAACCGAACAGTTGGCGCGGCCCAATGACCGCGCCAACACAAACTTAGCTAGTCCACTTCGCAGAAGCACTCGAGGTAGATACCACGAGGGTCGTTGAAACGCGCGATATTCTCGAGTTGTTGCTCGGCAATACCAAGCAGCCCACCGATACGGGTTCTCTTCGGTAATAGTAATTGCGGCGAGAAACCTAAACGTGCCGATCCGTCAATGATATTCAGTAACAACGCCTCTTCTTCGGAGAGCTCGGGTTCGATGATCCGCGTATCGTAACTATCCAATCCTGCACGCTCGGCCGCGATGCTAACGGCATCATTTAGATCACCCAATGTATCGACGAGGCCGAACTCCAGCGCCGCTACGCCGCTCCAGACTTTACCTTGAGCGACTGCATCTACCGCTGACTTTTCCATGCCGCGGTAGCTTGCCACTTTGCTGATGAATTGGTCATAGCCTTGTTCAATACTCATCTGCATGATCCGGTTGACTTGCTCGCTCGGTGTCTGATCGGCGCGCAAGGCATTGGTGAGCTTGGCCGTACCAACCCCATCCGTGTAGACGCCCAGACGCGCGAGAGAATCTTCAAATGTTGGGATCATCGCAAAAATGCCGATAGAACCGGTGATGGTTGCCGGCTCTGCGACAATTTGATCGGCTGCCATCGATATCCAATAACCACCCGATGCCGCAACGCCACCCATCGAAGCGATGACCGGCTTACCAGCGGCTTTCAGGTTCTCGATTTCTTGCAGGATCACGTCGGAAGCAAATGCGCTACCGCCGCCGCTATCGACCCGTAAAACAACCGCCTGTACTTTTTCATCGGTGCGCGCATCGCGCAATAGTCGCGCCGTCGAATCCCCGCCGATCTGTCCCGGCGGTGCCGAACCGTCAACAATACTCCCTGACGCGACAACAATAGCGACGACATTGTCACCTTCAATTTCTGGCGTTAACAAACGTTGAGTGGCCACATACTCCGTGAAGCCAATCTGGCTAAACGTGCTGTCATCGTTCTCGTTCTCGCCAACAAGTGCGATCATCTTTTGACGCATCTCTGTCGCTGTCATCAATCCATCGACCAGCTTCATGCGTAACGCCGTCTGCGCCATATCACCGTTGTCTTTTGCCAGCTCAACATCAAAGTCGTCCGCAAGACTTTGCAAAACACCCGCTTCAAGGCCTCGTGCTTCGGTGACGTCATTTACGTAGGTCGTCCAAAGTTGGCCGAGGTAGCCTAGTGAATTCTCACGGTCGGCGTCCGACATCGAATTGCGAGTGTACGGCTCAACAAAACTCTTGTGCGTACCGACTTTATAGACATTCCACGTAATGGAAAGCTTCTCGATTGCTTCCGCGTAGTAGTTGCGGAACCGCCCATAGCCATTGGCCAGCACGGCTCCATTTGGATCGAGATAAACCTCATCGGCGAACGATGCAAGATAAAAACCGGACTGGGAATAGTAGGCGCCGGATGCGATCACGGGCTTGCCCGATGACTGAAAGGCTTCAATCGCCTCGGCGATAGCGTCCAGCTTTGTTATGCCGCCAGACATGAGTCCTTCCGTACTCAAATAAACGGCACCGATTCGATCGTCGGTCGCCGCATATTCGAGCGCATCGATAACATCCCGAACCAAAGTTTGGGCAACCGCTTGCCCCGTCAATTCATCAATCGCGCGATCAAACGGCGTACCGGCGAGTTGCTCGGTAATGACCCCTTGCGGGTTGATCACTAATGCCGCGCGTTCAGGAAGCTGGGGTGCATCGGGCGCGAGAACCGTAAATATGAATAGGAAAATCGTGGCCAATAGCAAAAAGTGAAGCACTTTTCGTAGCGCATTGAAGCCGCGCCAGATGGCCGAGAAAAAACGAACGATAATATTGGGGCGATTGGGTTGCATCGACGGGTACCTTGTACGGATCAAGCGTCTAAGCGTACCGGAAAATCGCCCAAACAGCAGTCTCTATTGCAGGAAAACCAGTGAAAGCTGCGGCCAGAATGTGATCACAACAACCGAGAGCATCAGGATAATCAGGAACGGGAATGTCGCCGAGTAAACCTCGGTAATCGGTCGATCGAATCGGTAGCTGGCGATGAAAAGGTTTAGACCGACAGGTGGCGTCAGATAGCCCAACTGCATGGCAGACAGGAAGATCATGCCGAGATGCACAGGTTCAATGCCGTACTGCAAAGCCACGGGCAAAATTAACGGTACGACCAGCACCAAGGCCGAGAAGATATCCAATATCGCACCTAGTACAAGTAAAAACAGCAGCAACAGCAGCAGGAAGCTAACCTGACCATCGACGAAACCGCTGATCCAGGCCAACAATTGTTGCGGCACGCCCGCATCAATCATCACGTTCGTCGACGCAAGTGAGACACCAAGAATGACCAGAATGCCGCCCACCAAGAGCATCGACTCACGCATGATGCCCGGCAACCGCGAGAACGGAATCTCGCGAAGGATCAACACTTCGACAATCACCGCATAGAGGGCGGTAACGGCAGCGGCTTCAGAAACCGCGAAGTAACCGGAGTAGATACCACCAAGCACGACAATCGGCAGCGGCAACTCCCAAGCGCTTTCACGTAAGGCAGCGCCTACATTCTTCCATGAGAAACGGGTCAATGTTTGACGTTGACCGCGGTTCGCCCAAAGACTATAGCCTGCCAGCATCACTAACATCAGAAACCCGGGCAACACGCCGGCGATAAACAGATCGTCAATCGGCACCTGCGCCACGATGCCATACAAAATGAGCGGCAACGAAGGGGCGAACAACAACCCGAGGCTACCCGCCGATGTAACCAAGCCGAGGTTAAACTTTTCGTTGTAACCGGCCTCCGCCAATGCCGGAAACAGAATCGCACCGATCGCGATGATGGTAACGCCCGAGGCACCGGTGAAGGCGGTAAAAAACGCACAGGCTGCCAATGAAACAATGGCGAGTCCGCCAGGCATCCAACCCAGCACAGCGCGAGTCAATCGTACTAGTCGACTCGGCGCCTGACTTTCGCTTAGCAAATAACCGGCAAACGTGAATAATGGGATAGCCAGCAAGACCGGCATCTCAGCAATAGAAAAAAACTCGATCGCCAACGCGGAAAGATCAATGTCTTCCCGGTAATACGACCACATCGCGCTGGCAGCAATAATCGCAAACAACGGCGCACCAAAAAGCGCAACCAGCGCGAGTAATAAGCCGACGAGGATGATCATGCTTTAGCCTCTGACTCTTCGTCCGTGGACTGACGAGACAAAAGCGACCAAACATCCACCACGAAAAAACAAAAGTAACGCCAGCCCATTAGGAAAAATGCAACAGGCATGATCCACTGAAACCACCATGCCGGTAAGCCGCCCAGCAGTTCGTCTTCAAACTCACGAGACTGCATAACGAACTGCAATGCGAAGTAGCCGACCAACATACAAACTGCGGCTGTAAACGCATTGGTCACGATACGCGCGATCACTTGGCCGGTCGGTGGCAGGAAGCGTGCGAGCACGTTGATCGAAATATGTTTGTCAGCCCGGCTCGCCGCAATCGAACCGACCAATGCTAACCAGAGCACCATCAACCGTAAAGACTCATCCGCCCAGACGAAACCTTCACCAAAGCCGTTGCGCAAGATGATCTGGCTACTGGCTAGAACAACCATAGCGCCCAGTAAAAGTACCAACGCGGTATCTTCGGCGAGCGCACCCAGCCGCGCGAGTTTTTTCAGCATCTCAGAACGCGCCGTGCGTTAGTCAGCCGCGCCATCGCGGGACCGGTAGTCCGCAAGCAGCGCTTTCAATTCCGCGTAAAGTGATTCGGAAAACACCCCTTTCGATGCGAGTGCTTGGTTCGCCTTGGAGACTTCGGTGCGCCAGGCATCAACCTGCCCGGCTTCCAGGTCGACCATTTCAATACCCACGCTTTTGAGTGCGTCGAAGGCTTTTTCGTTGTCCACACGATTCACTTGCTCGAACTCGGTATAGATATCACCGAGGACTTCAGCAACGATGGCTTGATCCGCCGGTGCAATCCGGTCAAAACGCTTCTTATCGATTGCGATGAAAGCCATCGTGTAAACCAATGGAACCGGTGTGCCGTATTTGACTTTGGTATGCCATTGCAAAACCAGCGCACCGACCGGCGGCGTCGCGACAATATCCAACAGTCCGGTTTGCAAACCCGTCAACACATCCGTTACGGGTAACGTGACCGGAGAAAGATCTAACGCCTCCATGCCGGCATAGCTGATCTCGTCGCCTTCAGGCACCCAGACTTTCTGACCCTTCAGATCGTCCAGATTTCGAACGGCTTTGTTGCCGAGCACCATGGCGAAACCGCCACCCGCAAAACCGAAACTAACAAAACCTTCGTCTTCGAGACCTTGCTTCAAACCCGCATCCAGCTTAGCCCGGACATGATCGACTTCGGCCTGCGAATTAAACAACAATGGTAGACCATAGATTGACAGGTCCGGATAGCGTTCCATCATGCTGCCGGCGGTAAAAGCGCCACCATGCAACTGGCCAATGCGAATCTTGCGCAGTACCTTCTTGTCGTTACCCATGACGCCGCCGCCAAAGAGCTTGATCACGACGCGACCATCGGTGCGTTCCTTGATGACTTTCGCCCCGGCACGCATGTCGCGCATCCACTGTGAATTTTCAGGTGCAATCGTCGCAAGCTTGAAGGTTTCTGCGCCCGCGGCGCTGGCAGCGAACATGAGCATGCCCGCCAAAAGAATACTGAAAAAGTTTTTCATCGGTTAAATCTCCGTGTCCGGAAAGTGACAACGATCCTTGTCTATATATTCGAATAATAACGGTTTATAGATGAATGTTCCGTGAACAGATAGCTTGACGAATCGTTAACTATGAAGACCCGACCAGTGACGGCTTTGTCACCAAAGATGCTAGAAATAGTCAGCGCCGCTACTTAGCAGCGTTTCGGCATCTCGTTTGGCCAGTGTATTCGTCAACGTTAACCCTGGCGCTTCGGTATCACCGTTAAGCACCTCGTTCAGCAAGCGATCGTGGAGTTCTTGCTCGTACAGCAGCCGCGCATAGCCCCGGGCATACTCGACTTTGATCGCCAAGTCCTTGCCTTCGGTGAGTGCGATCGCCTTCTCAAAATAGTCTTTGCCGACTTCCGGCTGCCCGCCCAGAGCGGGCGGACGGAGCGTATTCAAAATTCCGAGATAGTTGTAGACAGCGCCGAGTGCAACGCCTTCGCTAAAAGGCTCTAGCTTGAGCAACAGGGCCTCAATATGCGGAAGTCTTGCGAGGGCCGCCCAGTCGTCGCTGTGTGCACGAATGTAGGCGAGAGACGCAACTGCATAGCTTGTTGCGTAAGGCAAATGCTCTTCTTCCAGGTCAACCAACGACGCCTCGAACTCATCGAACGTAATCGATGGCCAATCACACCCGACTTCGTAAGTGAGGCAAACCGAGCGTTCAGCGTAATTCAGTGCACGATTGGTGAGGATGGCTGCACGGTTGGCATCGCGAGCGAAAACGGCACCATAGGCGGCGTAGAGATCTGCCGCCGCCGATAACAAAGCCGGGTCATCAGGACTGCCTTCAAGCAGACTGTCCAACAACAACAGATAGGATGGTGCGCCATCCCGGACAATCTCTGGATCAGGCTGGTTTAGCACGGCCATCCCCAAATCATCCGCAAACTTGCTAGCTGCCGACGAAACGATGCCGCCACAGCCGGCGATAGCCACCAGCGAGAGCAAAAGCACGGCATTTCTGATCAGTCGTCTTTGCATGGATATTCCATCATTCAACATGATGCAATCTATGACTCGTAAACCGGCCTTCGAGTTCCGCACCGAGGCGCGTCAGAACGCAAAGCACCTGTCTCGACAAGTTAGATTTTTTCGCGAATACGCGCGGCTTTACCAGTTAGACCACGTAGGTAGTAGAGTTTCGCACGACGAACATCACCGCGACGTTTGACTTCAATATTGCCAATGCCGTTGCTATAAGTCTGGAAAACACGCTCTACGCCTTCGCCATGCGAAATCTTGCGGACTGTGAACGAAGAGTTTACGCCGCGGTTTTTCTTGGCAATCACGACACCTTCGTATGACTGCAGACGCTCGCGATCGCCCTCTTTCACTTTTACTTGAACAACAACGGTGTCGCCCGGCCCAAATTCCGGAATGTCGCGACCCATTTGTTCTTGGTCAATTGCATCGATGATTTTGCTCATTTTTCTCACCTATTTGCGCCTCACGGCGCGCTCATTCAATGTCCGGACACTCACTTTGGAATGTCGCCTTAAACGTTTCCAGCAATGCCGTGTCCTCATCGGACAAGTCCATCGCCGCTAACAACTCCGGTCTCCGCAGCCAGGTACGCCCTAGCGCTTGTGACCTGCGCCACCGTGCAATCGCGGCATGATCGCCACCCAACAACACTGACGGTGCCAACCGACCTTCGATCTCCGGCGGCCGGGTGTAGTGCGGAAAGTCCAACAGCCCCTCGCTAAACGAGTCCTCAACTGCTGACGCTTCGTGCCCCAATACTCCGGGCGTTAGCCGAGCAACGCAATCAATGATTGCCATCGCCGCTAACTCGCCGCCGCTCAGTACAAAATCACCAAGCGACCATTCTTCATCAATCTCGGCCTCGATGATTCGCTCATCGAAACCTTCATATCTACCCGCGACCAAAATCAAGCTCGGCATGTCGGCACATCGCCTCGCCACCGCCTGATCAAACCGCAACCCCTGCGGCGTCAGTGCAATGCACTTCGCGTCGGGACGCTGCTCCTTGGCAGCGCGTATCGCACCCACCCAAGGCTCATATCTCATCACCATGCCGGGTCCGCCGCCAAAAGGTCGGTCATCCACCGTACGATGCTTGTCATCAGTAAAATCCCTTGGGTTGAAACACGTCATACCGACATGCCCCGCTTGGATCCCTCTCCCGACAACACCAAATTTTCCGAGTTGGTCGACTTGCTCCGGAAACAAACTCACCACACCGAAATGCGTCACGCCTGATACTCCGTCCCGACCCAATCAACAACGATGCGCTTGGCGTCGATGTCGACTGTCTTGACCACTGACTCCGTGATAAACGGTATCAACGTCTCGACGCCATCCGACGTGCGGACAACCAACACATCGTTTGACCCTGTTTCGATCAGGTAGTCGACCAAACCGATCAACTGCCCTTCCATATCCGATACTGAACAGCCTTCGAGGTCTGCCCAGTAATACTCATCTTTCTCTGTCGCCGGCAACGCATCCCGCGCAACGGTCAACATCGTTCCGTTCAGCGCCGCTGCGGCATCGCGGTCATCGACGCCTTTTAGCTGGCCGATCAGTCCTTTTCCTTGGGGCCGACCGCGAACCAAAGTCCACGTCTTGCCATTTTGGTCTTCGAACGCCGAGAACCTCAACAGGTTCTCCCTCGGACTCGTCCATGAAAACAACCGCACCCAGCCTTTTACGCCGTAAATGCCGCGGATCTCACCGACAATCACTCGATCGTTAGCTTCGGCGCTCATCCGATCGCCACCACGATGATTTACGCGGCTTTCGCAGCCTTACGATATTGCTTCAGCAACTGCGCAACGCGGTCCGACGGTTGTGCGCCTTGACTGATCCAATGATCAGCACGCTCGATGTCGATGCGTAACCCTTCAGTGCTGCCCTTCGCCAACGGATTAAAAAAGCCGAGTCGCTCAATATAGCGACCGTCGCGACGGTTGCGGCTATCGGTAACTACCAAATGATAAAAAGGACGCTTTTTGGCGCCGCCACGTGTAAGTCGAATTGTGACCATGATCTATTTCCAACAATGACCGCGGCGCAGTGCCGGGCTGATTTCTCAGGCGTAACTGAATGGAACACTGCGCATACCGACCCGACTAGCGAGCGTCGTACCGCCAACACAAGGTCAGCTGTACCAGGTACCGAAAATGCCTCGATTCCGCCTTACTGATTTAAAAATGATTCGACCAGATTCGTCCTAAAGACCCATCTGGCGCTAGCTTGGTGGATCACGACAATCATCGATAACGACAATATCCGCACCAAACCGCACTAAGCCCGCCATTGTACTGGCTTAAATGGAGAAGTGAAACAGTATTTGCTAGCGCCCGAACGGAGGCATGCCGCCGCCGCCTTGAAGGCCCCGCATCATGCCCTTCAACCCTCCACGCGACATCTTCTTCATCATCTTTTCCATCTGCATGTGCTGCTTTAGTAAACGGTTGACATCCTGAATCTGTTGACCCGCACCTTTAGCGATGCGCTTCTTTCGTGACCCATTGATTTTCTTAGGGAATTTCCGCTCCTCAGGCGTCATAGAATCGATAATTGCGACTTGTCGCTTGAGCTGCTTGTCATCCATTTGGCCTTTGAGTGCTGCCGTATCAACATTCCCCGGAAGCGGCATCTTCTCCATGAGCGCACCGAGCCCACCCATATTTTGCATCTGTTGAAACTGGTCTTTCAGATCCGAGAGGTCGAATCCGCGGCCTTTCTTGAGCTTTTTCGCCAGTTTTTGCGCTTTTTGTTGATCAACCTTCTGCTCAACATCCTCGACTAGCGACAACACATCGCCCATGCCAAGGATGCGCGACGCCATGCGTTCCGGGTGAAAGGCCTCCAGCGCATCAGTTTTCTCGCCGACACCGAGGAAACGAATGGGTTTGCCAATGGTTTCGCGAACACTCAACGCAACACCACCGCGGGCGTCGCCGTCCGCTTTTGTTAGTACAACACCGGTCAATGCTAGCGTTTGATCAAATGCCGCAGCGGATGAAACAGCGTCTTGTCCGGCCATGCTGTCTACAACGAAGAGCGTTTCCTGAGGCGCCACAGCGGCATGCACCTCGGCGACCTCTTGCATCATCGCTTCATCGACCGATAAGCGACCCGCCGTATCAACAATGAGCACGTCCGCAAACTGTCGCTTGGCATCATCAATCGCGCGCTTGGCGATAGCGACAGGTGCCTCGCTACCCTGACTCTCGTGGAACATGGCGCCAACTTCACCGGCCAACGTCTGCAACTGAAGGATCGCGGCGGGTCGATGCACATCGACGCTGACAAGCATGACCTTCTTTTTCTCGCGCTCCGCGAGATGGACGGCCAATTTCGCCGCCGTTGTTGTTTTACCGGCGCCTTGCAGACCTGCGAGCAAGATAACAACCGGCGGCTGTGCGCGCAGATTCAGCGGCGTTGACTCACCGCCCAATACTTGGGTGAGTTCATCATGAATAATTTTAGTGAAAGCTTGTCCGGGCGTCAGGCTCGTGAGCACTTTCTCACCGACGGCTTGCTCGCGAACCCGTTCAATGAATGGCTTGACGACAGGCAATGCAACGTCGGCCTCGAGCAACGCCATTCGCACCTGACGGAGCGTCTCCTTGACGTTATCCTCGGTGATCCGGCCCTTCCCGGAGAGCGTCTGGGTGGCGCTGCGTAAGCGTTCTGACAAGTTGTCAAACATGCTTGTTAGTCCTGGCAATCTATTAAGTGCTTAATAATAGCGCAGCCGCTGCCGATGAGCGATAAAAGCCCTCATCCTGCTTGTAACGCGAATGCCGCATAACAATAGCGAGCAATGAGGAATGCCGGTTCGGATGAAATTGGCAAATGGCAACTTGGCGCCACCGTGACGGGGCGCTAAATTTTGAGTGAAGCGCCCTTCTGAAGCATGCTGACATCTCTCGCCGGAATTGCGGCCTGAACCTGCTCGAAAATAACCGCTTCGTCGCCAGGTTTCATTGCAGTCAGCCAAATCTCCGGCTCATGATCCAACTTGATCAAATCTGCCGCTAACGTTCGCGGGCAGTAATGACCCGCCGCCTTAGCCAGTGCCGCTTGCTCATCGGGAAAAGAAACTTCGACGACTAACGCTTTCAACTCGGGCAGCGAATTCAGTAGTGGCCACAATGTATTGTTGGTCGCCGTATCACCGCTGACCGCAAACACGCCGCCTTCATGGCTAATACAATAACCTTGCGCCGGCACCGAATGCCGCACATCAACCGCATGAAAAAACCGTCCAGACACTTCAACCATCTGGCCGGGCTCCAGGGCCTGATAGCGAATCACCGGGTTATGCAGATCTGGGAGTTGCGCAAAATCGGGCCAAATCTCCCAATTGAAAATATGTTTTTGGACCGTTGCCAAAGTTTCGCTACGACCATAAACCACGAGCGGATCGCCGATTCGCGCATCGAAGACGCTATCAATCAGGAACGGCAACCCGGCGACATGATCCAAATGCGCATGCGTGAGAAACACATGACGGATATGACGAAGATCGGCCAGCGGCAAATCACCCACGCCCGTACCCGCATCCAACAGGATATCGGCATCTATCAGCATCGCCGAGGTCCGCGCGCCACCGCCGATCCCACCGCTGCATCCCAGCACTCTTATGTCCATAACCCAACCGTATCCGTTAGCGACGTCGGGAATCCTAGCCCGAGGCCTTACCGGCAAACTTGCCAAGAATGGAAACCAGACTTATCAAGCCGCGCTGCTTATGCGATTATTCTCGCTTGATGGGCACGGTATGGCAGCCCACTCGGAGTTTCTGTGTTTGTCTTCACAATTTTTGCGACCTATATCGGTTCTGCCGCAGCATTGCTGACCCTGTTTTCAGATGAAAAGGGTAAAGATGGCACGCGAAACATCTTCCTCGCCCTTGTCGCCCTTGCGATTGCGCTGCATGGCGCTGCACTGGCGCATAATGTGTTGCTCAACCCTTCTTCCGGGCTTGGCCTGGCCGGTGTGCTTAGTGTACTTGGGTGGCTTTTCGCCGTCATTGGCTTGTTCGCCGCACTACAACCCGGATTTCGCGCGCTAGGCGGGGTGATGTTCGCTGCCGGCGCAGCCATGCTGACACTGCAGTATTTCGCGGCCTCGGACCCATCCGCGGCACTGCCCTGGCATATCAAACTGCATGCTGTGCTTTCACTGGTCGCCTACAGTTTTCTGGCAGCTGGCGCTATTTTAGCGATGGCCTCCTTGGCACAAGACCGTCAATTGCGCGCGGCCAAAGTGACCCGATTGACCAACCTTTTACCGCCGCTCATGGCCACTGAGCAGTTTCTGGCGATGCTAACCACTTCCGGCTTCGTTTTCTTACTACTGTCGGTCGCTACCGGCTTTGGTTTTATTGACAACCTGTTCGCGCAACATCTTGTACATAAGACCGTCCTGACATTAATTGCGCTTGCCATTTTTGGCGTGCTGGTTGTCGGCCGACGAGTTTCCGGCTGGCGCGGGCGCCAAATGCTGTACTTATACTTGGCGGGTTTTGCGTTTCTCCTGCTCGCCTATTTCGGTAGCAAAATCGTGCTTGAACTCATGCTTGGTAAACAATGGGGCTAAAGCGCTAGCGTAAGACCTGAACGCTCGCACGCCTCGGAGAACCTCTGCTTTGGATGACATCCCACTCAGTGTCCTATTTGCTATTGTCGCGGGCTTACTTTGTTGCTCAGCATTCTTCTCGGGAACCGAGACTGCTTTGATGAGTTTGAACCGATACCGGCTTAGACATCGAGCTCGCTCAGGCGTGAAGTCTGCCCAACTCGCGGAAGCATTGCTGTCAAAACCCGAACGCCTGATCGGGCTAATCTTACTGGGCAACAACGCGGTGAACTTTACGACCGCTGCGTTAGTGACACTGATAGCGCAACGGTTAGGCGGAGAAGCCGCCGTGGCGATCAGCACTGGTATCTTAACGCTAGTCGTTTTGATTTTTGCTGAAGTGGCACCCAAGACATTGGCGGCGTTGCACCCGGATCGCGTCGCGATGCCCGCCGCGTATATTTACTACCCGTTGCTGAAGCTGCTCTATCCGTTTGTTTGGCTCACCAATGTCATGGCCAATACGGTGTTACGACTGCTCGGTGTGCGCGAAAACGAAGTAGAAGGTCACGCGCTGAGCCATGAGGAACTCCGGACCGTAGTTAATGAAGCCGGTGCGCTGATTTCGCGAAAGTATCGCAGCATGCTGACGGGCATCCTCGATCTGGAAAAGGTATCTGTCGACGATGTCATGGTGCCGCACAACGATATCATCGGTATCGATCTCGATGATGATCTTGATGAAATTATCAGCGTCATCGAATCGAGCGAGCATACGCGCCTGCCCGTCTATGAAGACAATATTGATCGAATCGTCGGGCTGCTACATTTGCGCAGCTTAGCGCGCGTGGGCAACCGTGAATCCGTTTCGAAGCAATTCATCCGCGATGCGGTCGGCGAGCCTTATTTCGTACCAGAGGGTACGCCACTTAGCGTCCAGCTCATCCAGTTTCAAAAACGCAAAGCACGCATGGCGTTGGTGGTGGATGAATATGGTGATATTCAAGGTATGGTGACGCTTGAAGATATTCTTGAAGAGATTGTTGGAGAGTTCACCACAGACCCGGGTGAAAATCCGGAGGCCATTCGCGAAGTGGAAACCGACACTTATCTCGTCAATGGTTCGGTGCATGTCCGCGAACTCAACAGACAACTGGATTGGACTCTACCCACCGACGGCGCCAAAACAATTAACGGATTGGTCCAGGAGAAACTGGAAACCATTCCGCCGGCCGGTGTGAGCTTATCGATCGATCACTACGATATTAAAGTGATCGATAGCAACGAAAACATGGTACTTGAAGCCAAGCTACAACGCCGCGGAGGCGAACGGAA
Organism: Woeseiaceae bacterium; assembly: GCA_045110335.1. Classification (GTDB taxonomy): domain Bacteria; phylum Pseudomonadota; class Gammaproteobacteria; order Steroidobacterales; family Woeseiaceae; genus CALBPI01. The sequence continues at coordinate 23,852 of JBGCGB010000005.1, read as the reverse complement.
CGCTTAGGCGAGATCACCGCTTAGTCAAAAGCAGCATGCAACGCCTCGTCCAGCCGCGACACGGCGACCACATCGAGCCCCGCGATCTTTTTACGCGGCACGTTAGCTTTGGGAACGATGGCGCGATCAAAACCTTGTTTGGCAGCTTCACGCAATCGCTCTTCTCCATAACGAACCGGACGAACTTCACCGGCTAACCCAAGCTCTCCGAAGCTCGCTAGCCGCGGGCTAAGCGGACGATCCCGGAAACTGGATACCGTCGCCAGCAGCGCCGGCAAGTCTCCGGCTGTCTCAGAAATCCTAATGCCGCCAACCACGTTAACAAACACATCCTCACCAGCGAGTGATAGGCCGCCGTGCCGCTGCAGGACCGCCAGCAATAGCGACAACCGGTTTTGATCCACACCCTGTGCCAGCCTCCTCGGATGCCCGCCATGAGCGTCAGCAACCAGCGCCTGTACTTCGATCAATACGGGCCTACTGCCCTCCCAGGTGATCGTCACGATACTGCCGGCAACACTGACATCGTCGCGAGACAAGAACATCGCTGACGGATTGGACACCTCATGAAATCCATCCTCTTGCATCGCGAACATGCCCATTTCGCTAGCCGCGCCGAAGCGATTCTTGACCGCACGAACAATACTGAATCGACTGCCCGGATCACTTTCAAAATACAGCACGGTATCGACCATATGTTCGACCACACGCGGACCGGCAATGACCCCTTCTTTGGTCACATGGCCAACGATGAATACGCTGACACCCGACGTTTTGGCGAAACGCGTCAATGCACCAACGCACTCGCGCAATTGGGACACCGCTCCGGCGGCGCCTGTTTGCTGATCTGCAACCAGTGTTTGCATTGAATCGACGACCAAAACTGTCGTGCGTTGAGCAGATGCCGTCGCGATGATGGTTTCTACCGAAGTCTCTGCGAGCAACGTCAGAGGTCTGTCCGCCACGCCCAACCGGCGGGCACGTGCCGCGACTTGTCCGACACTTTCCTCACCGGTGACGTAGAGGACCGACGCATCTTGTGCAAGATTGGCGGCGACTTGAAGTAGCAAAGTGGACTTGCCAACGCCCGGATCCCCACCGAGCAGAGCGACAGCGCCATCGACGACACCGCCACCAAGGACTCGATCAAACTCATCAAAGCCGGACCGACGCCGACCGCGCTGCTCTTCGGGCGAAACCGCCAACTCCGCCAGCTTGGCCACACTCTGATCGCCTGCGTATCCGGTCCGCTTTGCGCTGCTGCGCGCCGCCGTTTCGACCCGCGACATTTCTTCCAGCGAATTCCATTCACCACAATCAGCGCATTGGCCTTGCCATTTGGCAGAGACAGCGCCGCACTCACGGCAGGCATAACGTGTCGAACTCTTGGCCATTGTGAACCCGTTCTCATTTTATCGATCAAAAAAAGGTTTAACAGAATACGCCAAAGTGCTAACTGTTTCGCATTAAATTACTGAGGAAAATCCTAAACTTTCCGGCGTTTATGAAGACTAAGTTCTCAATTCCGCTTGGGCGACAGATTCAACTGGCCGTATGCGTGTTCGTGCTTCTGCCGGCGACGCTAAGTTTCGGTCCGGCTAGTGCGTGGTTCGAAAAACTCGACCTCGCGCTACGCAGCATGACAACGCCCACTGCAGAGATACAACAAAGGCACCAACCCATTCTGGTCGCCGTGTCTCCAGAAGACTTAGATAACAACGCGCTTTTGAAGCGCCTGATCAATAAACTCGACCGGGCACGCAGCGTCACCGTCATCGACCCCGTCATCGGCGCCGATGATGACTTGATAGAAGCCATTCGATATCACGGCTCTCTTTATCTGACCGATGCATTCAATGCAGACAAAGTGGGCAGCGACCCCGAAGCACGCGCGGCCGCTCGGGGCATCGGCCATGCCGCGCTGCCTCGCAGAAGCAGCGAACAACATCGTGGCCTGCAGGCGTGGAAGCTCAGCGGTAACACGATGCGCAGCAGTGCAGCACTGCTGCCGTTACTGCCGAATGAGAACTGGCGCCAATATAACAGCGCGATCTACGAACAACCGGATGCCCGATTGATCAGTAAGCGTGTACCGGTGCTCGAGCCTATTACCACGACGGCGCTGCTCGCTAAGCCCGATCGAGAAGTCGATGACGCCGTAGCTAACAAACATATTTATGTCGGCCAATTAGGCAGTGTTGATGCACGGCAAGGCGATTTCGTTGCAGCCCGACTGATTCGCTTTGGACAAATGAACTCGGCATTAGCCAGCGGCGAAGTCCTTCTGCAACCGAAGTGGGCAACCACACTGAGCTGGCTCATCATTGCCGTCGGCATGTTTGTTCTGGTTTCCGCTGTTTGGCGGGAATCTCGCAAGATGATTGCGATCGCTGCGGCGACACTCACCTTGTTTACGTTAGTCGGGCAATGGCTCCTCGCCAACAGCTTTGCGCTACAAATCGATGCCTTAAGACCGCTGCTTGCCTTGTTGTCTGGGTTTGCGATCTGCTTCTGGCTAACACCAGATCGCGCATCCAATCGGCGCGAGAGTTTCAGAACCGGTGTTCGCTATCTTCGCACCGGCAAACTGGATGCGGCGTTTCGTGTACTTCGTCATTGCCCGCCCGATCCGTCACTCGTACCTACACTCTACAAACTGGCCATCGCATTTGAAAAGCGCGGTCAATCGGAGCAGGCACGAGCAGTGTTTGCCTACATGGGCCGTAACGATCAAGCTTCTGCACCGACCGAAGGACAACAGTCAGAATTCAACAAAAGAGCGTCCATACCGGCAGAGATCCCAGCTAAACTGGGACGCTACGAAGTGCTGCGCCCACTAGGCAAAGGTGCCATGGGCGGCGTATTCCTTGGCCGCGACCCGCGCATCAATCGCCTCATCGCATTGAAGATTGTTTCTTTCAAGAAATACGATAATGAAGCGGTCATGGTCGAAATGCGCTCGCGGTTCTTTCAGGAGGCCGAATCGGCCGGCCGTCTAACACACCCGGGAATTACTGCGGTATACGATTCAGGTGAGGAAAATGCACTGGGCTTTATTGCGATGGAATATGTTCCGGGTATTCAGTTAACCGAACACACGCCCGCCGATGCCCTGCTGGATCCCCTCACCGTTCTGCAATTGGGGATCAGCATCGCCGAAGCCCTGGATTACGCGCACGGCGAACACGTCGTTCATCGGGATATCAAACCGGCGAACCTGTTACTTGACCCGCAAACCGAATCGGTCAAAATCACGGACTTCGGTGTCGCCAAACTCATCGATGCCGAGCGCACTCAAACCGGCATTATCTTAGGCACACCCTCCTACATGTCGCCCGAACAAGCCCGTGGCGATGCTGTGACGGGAAGCTCGGACTTGTTTTCACTTGGTGTTACCCTATACGAGCTACTAACTGGGGAAGTGCCCTTCCAAGGCAAGACCATCGCTGAACTCATGACGGCAATTGCGGAGAAAACACCAGCGCCCGTCACGAGCCTTCGACAAGGCTTGCCGCCTGCACTCGATGCGTTTATGGAAAAGGCGCTGGCAAAACAATCTGAAAATCGATTTACCGACGGCAACGATATGGCGTTTGCGCTTAGAGAGTGTGTCTCCGTGCTGTTCGGTCGCGCTGTTAACGAATAACAATAATTAGACGATGACAATAAAAGGCAAAATCAAATTCTCAGCGCTCACCGATACCGGGCGTGTACGTGATCACAATGAAGATGCGATCGCCACGAACTCGGAAGCAGGGTTGCTTGTTTTGGCCGATGGTATGGGGGGCTATAATGCTGGCGAAGTCGCTAGTGGTATTGCTGTCAAAACCGTCTATGGCCTGCTCAGCGATTCGATGATGCGCGAAAAACGTGGAGACGTCGAAAGCACGACCGGCTTCATGCGCCAGACTATTGTCCTTCGCGACGGCGTCCGGCGAGCGAACAAGATCATTCATCAAACCGCTCAAAGCCAACCTCAATGTGAGGGCATGGGCACCACCATTGTTTGCGGCTTGTTCTACGACAACCGTCTATCGATCGCGCATGTGGGCGATTCGCGGCTTTACCGGATGCGTGGCGGCGAACTTTCGCAGGTCACATTGGATCATTCTTTGCTCCAAGAGCTGATAGATCGGGGCTTTTACTCGGAAGAGGAAGCGCAAAGATCAACAAACCGCAATTATGTGACGCGGGCGCTAGGCGTTGAATCGCAAGTTGAAGTAGAAATACAGGAAGTTGACGTCGAAGTCGGCGATATTTACTTGCTTTGCTCAGACGGCTTACCGGACATGGTTGAGGACGACGATATACACTTAACTATAACCACGTTTAGTGATAACCTAGAAGTCGCCGCTAAGCAATTGATTAAGCTCGCGAATGAGCACGGCGGTAGAGATAATATCTCGGTCATGCTGGCGCAAGTAAAAGAATCGTTTCCGGCTAAGACAAGCCTGCTGAAGAAAATCGGCAAGCTGTTTGGTAGGAATTAGAAGAAGTATTGGGGTAGTGCCCGGAATGATATCGAGCACTCATGATTTTCAATTTAAAGAAGTGATAAGACTATGGCACGGCTGGTACTAAGCCTGGGTGATCAGGTACTCGCAGAGTACAATATGACGAAAGAGCGTTACACAATCGGGCGCTTGCCGGATAACGATGTCCGCATCGACAATCCATCAGTCAGTGGTCACCACTGTCTGATCATCAATATTCTGAACGATTCCTTCCTCGAAGATCTCAACAGCACCAACGGCACCTATGTCGCGGGTAAACTGATTAAGAAACATGCGTTGCAGCATGGTGACACCATCACCATTGGTCATCATCAACTGCGCTATGTTGACGCCCAATCGGCAGATCCGGAGCAGGAAGAGTTCGAAGCAACCATGGTGATCTCGCAGACACGTCCGGATCCGGAAAAGATCAAAGCGGCTGCCGAGGCTCTGGAAAAATCATCTAACGATGAGGATCACTCCAGCACCAAAGCGACGGAAACGTCGGCCATTATGGAGAAACCTACGGCGCTGCCAACCGCGAAGCTACAGGTCTTGTCCGGTAACTTTGCCGGTCGTGAATTGGAGCTGAGCAAGGCGCTGACCACGCTGGGACGCCCTGGCATTCAGGTTGCAGCAATCACGCGACGCTCTGAGGGTTTCTTCATCGTCCACGTCGAAAGCGGCAAGGAAGGCGACTCCCCTGCGGTTAACGGCGAAGCACTAACCGGTCAGGCGAGAAAACTCTCAGACAACGATATCGTTGAGCTGGCTGGCGTCAAGATGGGATTCTATCTGACCTGATGCGTGAGGACCGGCTATAACGGCCGGTCGTCATTTTGAGAAGCCGACCAAAGGCAGCGGGTCTATCGAATCACTCGATGCACGCGGTCGGCAACTCTGGTCACCAATTCATAACCGATCGTACCCAAGGCTTTCGCAATGGTCTCCGCAGGTAACTGATCTCCCCACATTTGAACGTGGCTACCCACTGCCGCGTCCGCAACTGGTGTCAGATCAATCGCCAGCATATCCATCGAGACGCGGCCAACAAGCTGGCACGCGATACCATCAACCATAATCGGCGTGCCATCCGGCAACATGCGGGGATAGCCATCACCATAGCCGGCCGCCGCAATCCCAATACGCATCGCCGCTGTTGCGATAAAACGACCGCCGTAACCTACCCGATCTCCGGGCGCCAACGCTTTCGTCGCGATCAGTCTTGTTTCGAAGTTCATCACCGGTCGCAAGCCGAGATCCGCTGCACTTAGGTTGTCGAACGGGGATAAGCCATAGAGCGAGATACCTGGCCGAACCCATGTCACATGCTTGCCCTGTCCGGCCGCCACGCCGTCGACATCATCGCGCATCAATGCCGGCGAATTAGCGAGACTGATCTCACCATCGAACGCTTCAAGCACAGGTGCCATCTTCTCGATTTGTTGGCGAAGCGTATGAGCATCAGATTCGTCCGCCGACGCATAGTGCGTCATCAAGCGAAGTTCGACGACCGATGACAAACGGCGTAAGGAATCCTGTAGCGACTCGAACCGTTCAATCGGGAAGCCGAGGCGGTTCATGCCGGAATCGAGCTTCAGCCAAACGATGAATGCGGCATTGGCAGGTGCCTGGCACAGTAAGTCTATCTGCTCATCGCAATGTACGACCATTTCGCAAGCCAGCTCACTGGCCTCGATCAAACCGTCCGCATCGAATATGCCCTCCAGCAACACGATTGGCCGTTGGATACCGGCATCCCGAAGCATCCGCGCCTCTTCTGTCCTCGCGACCGCGAGACTATCCACATCATTCAGTGCTTGAGCGATTTCCACAAGACCATGCCCGTAGGCATTGGCTTTGACCATCGCCATGACCCGCTTTCCGGGTTGACGCCTGCGAATCGTTTCTAGATTTTGGGATAGCGCGGTAACGCTTAAGTTTGCACTGGCGGAAAAACGCATCTAGCGACTAGAAAGGACCGGCGTCTTGCCCATAGGTATCGGGCACCCAGTTCTCGAATTTCGTGTACTTGCCAACGAAGGTGAGCGGAAATTCTCCGATCGGACCGTTACGTTGCTTGGAGATAATGATATCGGCAACGCCTTTCCTAGGGGTATCGGGTTCGTAAACCTCTTCCCGATAAATGAAGCAAATCAAGTCGGCGTCCTGCTCGATCGCACCGGATTCTCGCAAGTCCGACATCACAGGCTTCTTGTCGGTTCGCTGCTCGACACCGCGATTGAGCTGCGACAAAGCAATGACCGGGCAATGCAGTTCTTTGGCCAGCGCCTTCAACGAACGGGAGATTTCCGAAATCTCTGCCGTTCTGTTTTCCTTGTTGCCGGGGACCTGCATCAACTGCAAGTAATCGATAACAATCAAGCCAAGCCCATGTTCACGCTTCAACCGACGCGCCCGCGCACGAACTTCAGTTGGCGACAACGCCGGCGTGTCATCGATGAAGATAGGCGCCTCCGACATCAACTGCACCGCGGTGTTGATACGTGCCCAGTCGTCATCAGAAAATTTGCCGATACGTAAGTTGGTCTGATCGACACGACCCAGCGACGAAATCATCCGGAAGGCGAGCTGCTCCGCGCCCATTTCCATGCTGTAAATCGCGGTTGGCTGTTGACTGCCGATCGCCGCATTCTCGGCAATGTTAACGGCCAATGTGGTTTTGCCCATCGAAGGACGGCCAGCAACGATGACTAGATCACCGGGCTGCAAACCTGCAGTCATCTTATCGAACTCGGTATAACCCGTTGATATTCCGGTTATTTCCCCGCCAGACTCTTGGAGTTTCTCGATTCTGTCGATGGTCTCCGGGAGGATACTGGCGAGTGGCTGGAAACCGCCCCGCTTATTACCCTTCTCGGCGATTTCGAAGACTTTTCGCTCAGCCTCATCCAGTAACTCGCTCGCCTCCCGACCTTCTGTTGCAAACGCACTGCCGGCAATTTCGTTACCTGCAGCGATTAGCGACCTAAGGATGGAACGCTCCCGCAAGATCTTGGCATAAGCCAAAACGTTTGCAGCCGAAGGCGTTTCATTGGCGAGTGTTGCCAAATAGCCCAAACCGCCGGCCTGGGTTAGCTCATCCCGCTGATCAAGATGCTCCGAAAGCGTGACGACATCACAAGGTTGGCGTTGTTGCGCCAAGGCCCCGATCGCCGCGAAGATCAGCTGATGATCAACCCGATAGAAATCTTCGGCTGACAGGACATCGGCCACACGATCCCACGCATTGTTGTCGAGCATGAGGCCGCCCAGAAGGGACTGCTCTGCCTCAACGGAGTGCGGCGGCACACGAAGCGTTTGCTCCGCCTGCTCACTCATTTCCAATGCGCTAACCATGCTTGATCATAGCGCGTTCGATCAGCCTTCGTCAGCAACAACCGCTACGGTTGCTTCAACATCAACTTCTGCGTGCAAATGTAAGCCAATTTCGTATTCGCCAACTTCGCGGAATGCGCCTTCGTCGGTCAATCGGATTTCGGCACGCTCAATGGGCATACCGGCATCAACAAACGCTTGCGCAATGTCAATGGTACCGATCGATCCGAAGAGTTTGCCTTCTGAACCGGCCAACGCTTTGATCTCGACGCGAGCGCCTGTCAGCGACTCAGCGCGTTTTTTGGCTGCTGCCAAAGACTCTGCAGCCTTCGCTTCTAATTCAGCACGACGGGCTTCAAATTCCGCCAAGTTTTTCGCGGTTGCCAGCGAGGCTTTACCCTGCGGTAATAAGAAGTTACGCCCATAACCTGACTTAACACTGACTTTGTCGCCGATGCTGCCCAGATTCTCTACTTTTTCCAACAAAATAACGTCCATAACGTTTCCCTCTGCTCTCACGAGCGATTTTTCTAACGCACCGCCCCCGACGGTTTGGTACGCAACAAATTAAACCAAGCGTCTACATAACCGGCGACGCAAACGACCCCGACCAGTAGCGGCTGCAACGGCGTTGGCATGACCAACAAACCGTAAAACAAAACCAGCAAACCACCGTTCCATTGCCGCTCTGCGGCCTGCCAATGCACGATGGCGATGCCCTGAAACCCAAACACCAGCATCAATGCCAGTGCGACGTTTCCCAATACCGTGACCGGCAGTAGCGCACTCAAGATTGCCGTTACCAACATAACCGTAGCAATCGTTCGGCCAAGATTGATATCCCGAAACCGGCCGAAACTCGCTGTCGCCGATGGTGACTGTGACCATATCCAATGCCCGACCACCAATGCGATGGCTGCGCAATACCAGAAAGAGGCCCCAACCACTGCCGTCGCGATCTGCGCGAATTGTACGATCAGCGCCTCACGTTGCTCCCCGCTAACCTCCGCCACAACGGCGCCTGTTTGCGTCAGCATTTGCAATGCATCCTCGATAACCGGCCGCCAAAAACTGACTAAATCGCCGATCATCAAAGTGCCGACCAATAACGCCGCCACCATCGCCAACGCCATCAATTGAAGCGTAAAGCTCAATGATCGCGTTTTGGCCAATAGTGCCGCCACTCCGACCGACCCGCCAAAAAACAGGACGTTTAGCAAGATAGAGCCTTGCACAACATCGAAGCCTTGAGAGACCGTGCCAATCAACGCTAACGCCGCCACGACACCGGCGACCACCGGAAGCATCAGTACCGGCCCTACCGCTAGCGTACCAGCGACTGAGATTGCCGCTGCAATTGGCGGAAACAGGATCACAAACACCAGCATCATCGTGAATTGCCGGAATCGTGACTGCATCAGCCATCGCGCATAGTCGTTCATGATATCGATCGGCAGCCCGCCCAGTCAGGCGGACTGCCTACAAAACACTAGTGTTGATCGGTATACGGCAACAAGGCCAGGTAACGTGCACGCTTCACTGCGGTTGCCAACTGACGCTGATAGCGTGCTTTGGTGCCTGTGATGCGGCTCGGTACGATCTTTCCGGTTTCGGTGACATACGCTTTCAGCAAGTTCAGATCTTTGTAATCGATCTGTTTGATGCCTTCAGCGGTGAAACGACAAAACTTACGTCTGCGTGAGTGACGGCTCATTCGCTTTCCCCTTCGCTATCTGTATCGCTGCTTTCGGCAGCTTCTTCAGTCGGTGCTGGTGCTGGCGCTTCGTCTTCTGCGTCGCGCGCTCGCGCTTCTGCAGCGGCTTTCGCTTCACGACGTTTAGCAGATTCGCGCTCTTTCGCCTTCTCGTCTTCAACGGCTTTTGCCATCGGTGACGCTTCGGTTTCAGCACTGTCAGTTTTCATGATCAAGTGACGAAGGACAGCATCATTGAACTTGAATGCGCCCCGTAACTCTTCCATCGCTTCCGGTCCGGCTTCGACATTCATCAACAGATAATGCGCTTTGTGGACTTTATTGATGGAATGCGCCAACTGGCGACGGCCCCAGTCTTCCTGACGATGGATCACACCGCCGGATTGGGTAATTTGGTTCTGGTAACGTTCGAGCATGCCAGGTACTTGCTCGCTCTGGTCAGGGTGGACCAGAAACACGACTTCATAGTGTCTCAAGAGACGCTCCTTTCGGTGATTGCCACCCGGAAATCGGTGCGGCAAGGAGATAACAAATTGTTTTTCCCGCTTTTTACAGCGGACGCGAAGTATACAGACGGCGGCTCGGCCGGGCAACCAAATAACCTCGCAAAAGGTGTATCATTGTCTGTCGCAATTTAGCCTATCTGGAAACGAACGATGCACCACTGCCACAGCCACAATCTGGTGGACGCCAGCAAGATCAATGACGAGACGCCGTGGGGCATTCGGGTCACGGTGCCCGCCAGCGACCCCATCAATCGCTTGATCGGCAATGATTGGCAAAGAGATCACTGGTTTCGCACCGAATTGGACCGGGACGAGGCGTTTGACGCGATGAACAAACGCCACGGGTTTTACCGTATCGGCGATGATCCTAGCCAGATTTTGACCAAAATCCAGGCAGACTGAAACCTACTAGCGCCGGACACCGCTAACATTGGTTGGCGACCCGAGGAACAGGTAGAGACTGCTCTCTCCATCTTCTGCAAAACCGCTGGCCAGATAGAGCGGCCCGAGAAAGGTATCGAACCGGACGAACAGGCTTCCATTGAAGATGAGGTCATCAAAACGCGCGTCTTCCCGGTCTGTCCAGACATTGCCTGCTTCAAGCGAAGCCCCGAAGTACAACGGCCATTCAAACAATCCACCGCCCGTGCGACCGGTCCTTCTTTGATAGACCAAACGCGTTAGCGCTGCATGCGGCGCTGCAATCGCGCCACGATCAAGACCCGACAAGTTCAGGAACCCGCCCAACGGATACGCGGCAGCGACGACATCCTCAGCATCATTCGCCGTGGCAATATCAAGGCCGAATGACCAGGTATGGCGTCCCCATGTTTTGTAACCGGCATAGGAAGATCGCAACGTCGCATAGTTACGTTCGGCGCCGAGGCTTTCCCGTGCCCAGTCCATCTCGAGTTCATAGCGTGAACCGGTCGACGGAAAAATCGTATCGTCGAGCGTGTCGAAACCCAACGAGGTACGCCACCCGCCCAGATCAATATCAAAACGCTCAAGTGATGGATCGCCGACTCGAACTTTAGCGTCTCCGCCGGCCCGATAGATACCCGCGCGCACATCGGCCCAGTTACCGATTTCGCGCCCGACAAACAAACCGGCTTCGGCTAACGTGATCCGATATCGTGCTAGTGGATCCGCATCAGCAATAAGATTGGCGTTTCGTTGCTCGAATTCGAATATCGGCGCCACGAAATATTTGAGATTAAAACTAAGCGGTTGATAGAACTCGGTCTGCAAACGGGTATTGGTGCCAAAGTCCAGGCTCGTTCGCCACTCGGCACCTAGCCGATTGACCGCCGTTCGCAAATATCGCGCTGACACCCCAAACGCTCCGGAGCCTTCGAAGTCTTCTTCAAAGGAAATACCGAAACGCATGAATCCTGGCCCCCAGGATTTGGCGCGCGCGTTAATTTCCAAGCCTTGTACGCCATCCGCGTCAACCAGTGAGTAATCCACCTGCTCGAACAACCCCAACCCGTAAATGCGGGCGAGATCCTGACGCAATTGTGCGGTAGACAATGCGTCTCCAGCCTGCGTCTGGATTCGTGATGCGATAACGCGCGGCGAAATGCCCGCATCGGTTCGAATATCGACAAAGGCAGGAAACATCTGCGGATTGGCAACCCGCTCACGACGTTCGGCGTATCGTGCAAAAGCCTCTGGCGTTAGGCTGTATCGAGTCAGGCCAGGCGTCGCAGAAACGGCGCTCTCGTAACCGATATCAATCGCATCCAGCGCTTTCAGGAAATCTGTTGAACCCAGCAGGTCCAATGCGGGTTGAATTAGTAAGTCATCAGCATCCAGCAAGCGCCGCTGCTCACGGGTTTCTCGCTCAATCAAAATGGTGAGCATCTGGTTTGAAACGGCGACTGCCGAGTCGATGTCAACTGCCGGTAGCAACGGGAAGCCGACGTCGACGGCGATGACAATGTCGGCACCCAATTCTTTGGCGACTTCAACGGGCAAATTCATCGCGATCCCGCCGTCAACGAGTGTTCTCCCTTGAACCACGGCAGGCGCGAACACGCCCGGCGCAGACATACTCGCCCGCATCGCCAAGGCGAGATCGCCGTCTGCGAGCACGACTGTCTCCCCGGTGACAATATCGGCAGCGACCGCCCGGAAAGGCGTTGGTAAATTATCGAAGTCTTTCGTCGACGAAGCGGCCAATGAGAATTCTCGTAGATAAAGCGCCAGCTTTTGCGCCTGTATCAAGCCTTTCGGCAGCCGGACCTTGCCGTCACGAACGCCCAATTCAAAATTCACGAGAAAGTCATCATCATCACGTTTCCGGCGATACGTCAGATCCGTTCTCGGCGGCGAATCATTGAATGCGTCCAACCAGTCGATATCACGAATGACCTGTTCGAGCTCATCGGCATTCAAGCCACTGGCATACAGCCCGCCAACGACAGCGCCCATACTCGTGCCGACGACCCAATCCACGGGCACACGAAGCTCTTCAAGCCGGCGAATGACGCCGACATGCGCCGCGCCGCGCGCACCACCACCAGACAACACCAGCGCAATTCGGGGGCGTTCCGCATCGCCCACCGGTTCAACATCCGCTGCATGCACCACCGAAACGCCAAGAATCAGCCACGTAGCCACTAACAGGATTCGAATTGCGGGCAGCCAAATACGCATGCCCACCATTATAACCAGCTAACGCATTGGCGCCGACCGCAGAGATGACGGATAATCGGCGGATCGCCCGACTTCTGGGAGTCGGCTTACTCAACATCTGGAGCACAACATGTCAGAACCGACGATCACCCCGCCAGCTAATGGCGAAAAAATCACCATCACAAACGGCAAACTGAACGTGCCGGACCGGCCGATCGTGCCGTTTATCGAAGGTGACGGAACCGGGCCTGACATTTGGCGTGCCACCGTCCGCGTTCTCGACGAAGCGGTTAAGAAGAGCTATGACGGCAAACGTAAAATTGAATGGGTCGAAATTTTTGCCGGCCAGAAAGCAAACGACAATTACAACAGCTGGCTACCCGACTCGACTGTCCAGGCGTGCCGCGACTATCTCGTCTCGATCAAAGGGCCTTTGACGACACCTATCGGCGGTGGCATCCGATCACTGAACGTCGCACTGCGGCAGATGCTTGATCTCTATGTTTGTTTGCGACCCGTCAGATGGTTTCAGGGCGTGCCATCCCCCGTCCGCAAACCGGGCGAAGTCGATATGGTGATTTTTCGTGAGAACACGGAAGACATTTATGCAGGTATTGAATTTGAGCAAGGCTCCGAAGCCAACGCCAAATTTATCGAGCTCTTTAAAGAAAACTTTCCCGCTGAATTCAGCAAGATCCGCTTCCCGAACAGCAGCGGCATCGGGCTGAAACCGATTTCCCAGGAAGGCACCGCTCGTCTGGTGCGTGCGACCATCGAATACGCCATTGCCAACAAGCGCAAGAGCGTGACCTTTGTGCACAAAGGCAACATCATGAAGTTCACCGAAGGCGCATTCCGCAATTGGGGCTACGAACTGGCTGAAACCGAGTTTGCCGATCAAACCTATACATGGGATCAGTATGACCGCACCAAAGCAGAGCATGGCGCGGACGCGGCAAACGCAGAGCAGGATAAAGCCATCGCGGATGGAAAGATCATCGTAAAAGATGCCATTGCAGACATCACGCTGCAGCAAGTCTTGACCCGTCCGGCGGAATTCGACGTGCTCGCAACGATGAACCTGAATGGCGACTATCTATCCGACGCACTCGCCGCACAAGTCGGTGGCATCGGTATCGCGCCCGGCGGTAATGTCAATTATGACACCGGCCACGCGGTCTTCGAAGCGACACATGGCACAGCACCGAAGTACACAAACCTCGATAAGGTGAATCCTGGTTCGCTGATCTTGTCCGGCGAAATGATGTTGCGCTACCTGGGCTGGACCGAAGCCGCTGACACCATCATCAATGCGATGGATGCGACCATTGCCGATAAGACGGTGACCTACGACTTCGCACGCCTAATGGACGGCGCCAAAGAAGTTAAGTGCAGCGAATTCGCTGATGCCATGATCAGCAAGATGTCATGACACCGGTAGGTTCAAAATGAGCAATGCCTCGGCAAACCGCGTCTCACCGGCTCTGGTTGCCGAGGCAGCGCATACGCTTCGCGATGCGTTTATTAACTACAACATGCGTTTCGGCCAAATCACGCGGCGCGCGAAACGGCGATTTGAACAAAAGCGATGGGCAGAAGGTCGCGAAGATGCGGTCGAGCGTATCGATCTCTACGAAAAATGCGTCGCCGCTGCGGTCGAGGAAGTCGCTGACGTTACCCGGGAATGCGCAGATCAAAAAACATTGTGGGAACAAATCCGTGATCACTATGCGGACATCATTACGTCCTATCCGGATACGGAATTCTTCAAGACCTTTTTTAACTCGATCACACGCCGTATTTTCAAGACGGTCGGTGTCGACGCAAGTGTTGAGTTTATCGCCGCCGACGTAAAACCGACCGAGTTCACCAATAGTGATCGTGAGACGCGCGTCTACCGAAACCGGGGGGCGCTGAGACATCTCTTTGATGAAGCGCTAGCCGATTATTCTTTTGCCGTCTCTGCACGGGATATCGAGCAGACGATTGACTATGTCACCGCCGAGATTGATGCCTACACCGATAGCTTAGGGCCGAAAGCAAACGTCGAATCCATTTCCATCATGAAGACCGTGTTCTATCGATCTTCGCGCGCTTATCTAGTCGGGCGAATTGATGGCAATGAATGGTATTCACCATTGGTGATCGCACTGAAAAACACTGATGAAGGCATTTCTGCGGACGCAGTGATCTTGTCAGAAAATGATGTCAGTATGCTGTTCGGATTTACGCGCAGCTATTTTCATGCCGACGTGACGAAAGTGAGCAGTGCGGTTGCGTTCCTGAAATCCATCATGCCGGCCAAGCCCATCGCCGAAATCTACACGGTGTTGGGCAGGGCCAAACAAGGTAAAACAGAGCGTTACCGGACCTTCGTCTCACATTTGCAGCAGTCAACCGATCTGTTCGAATTTGCACGCGGTGACAAAGGCATGGTCATGGAGGTCTTTACACTGCCCTCCTTCCCGGTCGTTTTTAAACTGATTCGTGACCGTTTCGCATACCCCAAAGATATTGCGCGCCAAGACGTACTCGACAAGTATAATCTCGTTTTCAATCATGACCGTGCCGGACGCCTGGTCGATGCTCAGGAGTTTCGAAGACTCGAATTCGATAAGTCACGGTTTAGCCCCGAACTGCTCGATGCCCTGCTGGATGGCTGCTCACAAACGTGCAGTATCGAGAACGATAAACTCATCATTGGCCATTGCTACATTGAACGACGTTTGACGCCGCTCAATCTTTACTTGCAAGAAGCAACGACTGATGAAATCCGTCTAGCGGCAATGGACTATGGGCAAGCGATTCGTGATCTCGCGATGAGCAACATTTTCGCCGGCGACCTCCTGCTGAAAAACTTCGGCGTGACGCGACATGGACGCGTCATTTTTTACGACTACGATGAACTTTGCCTAGTCACCGAATGTAACTTCCGTCGTATGCCCGAGCCAGAAGATGATATGGATGAAATGCGCCAGGGCGCCTGGTTTTATGTAGGGCCCAACGACATTTTCCCCGAACAATTCGTCCGCTTTCTTGGCTTCCGGAAAGACGCCAAGGAAGCTTTCCTGAAACACCATAGCGATCTGTTAGATCCTGACTACTGGATTCGACTAGCGCGAAAACTGGAAGCCGGCAATATGCCCGAGGTTGTGCCGTACCAACCAAAACGTTGGAGCGAAACAGCCGGGCGTGGACACTTCGTCAGTCGGAACTGAGGATCGTCGACAACACCACGCGCCGCCGAAAAGGCACCGGCAAACCGATCCAGCCAGCAACTGCCGCATCACCGACAAAACAAAGACGCCCGCGCGTCTGGCCTTGCCCCGCGAGCCATTCGTCTGCCAACGCGACATCGTCCGACGTCGGTGTATGATCCAAAACTAACGCGCCGACGGGTCTAATCGATTGCTTTTGAACACAGTCGGCCAGCGTTTCGAATCGACGCACCAGGTGTCCGTCGTCGGCGAGCCAACCCGCAATCTTGGCCAACTCATCGCTCGTTCCAATGACCAGTACGTCCATCGCTAAGCCGGCCGAATCTGTCCGGACCCCTTAACCACATACTTATAGCTAGTCAGTTGCTCCGCACCGACTGGACCGCGGGCATGCACGCGACTGGTAGAAATACCGATCTCTGCGCCCATACCAAACTCACCGCCGTCAGCAAACTGCGTAGAGGCATTGTGCATCACGATGGCGCTATCCACGGTATTCAGAAAATGGTCGGCGACTGCTTGGTCGTCGGTAATAATGGCATCAGTATGACCGGATCCGAAATGCGCAATATGCGCCATCGCATCGGACATGTTGTCGACCTTTTTTACGCTGATGATCGGCGCCAGATATTCAGTCACCCAGTCTTGTTCGTTTGCAGCAATCATATCGGGAAAGTCTACCCGCAACCGATCGCAGCCTCGCACTTCACAACCTTCGTCTTGCAAACTCGACAGAACAGCAGCGATAACATCAGGTGCCAGCCCTTCATCCACCAACAGTGTTTCTGCTGATCCGCAAATACCGGTACGGCGCAGTTTTGCGTTGGTCACGATGGATACGGCCATCTCACGATCGGCCGCAGCATGCACGTAAATGTGACACAAACCTTCAAGATGCCCGATGACTGGTACGCGTGCATCTCGCTGAACTCGATCTACCAGCGCTTTGCCGCCACGCGGTACGACAACATCCAATGCGCCATCGAGACCTGCCAGAAGCTCACCGACCAAGTCACGATCCTGCGATGGCACCATCTGCACGACATCAGGGTTAACGTCGTTGTCTTGCAAAATCTTTCGAACGACGGCGACGATCGCCCGGGAACTGTGTACGCTTTCGCTACCACCACGCAGGATCACACTGTTGCCCGCTTTTAAACAGATCGCTGCTGCGTCGGCGGTAACGTTGGGACGACTTTCATAAATAATCGCGATCACGCCCAATGGCACGCTGACCCGACTGATTGTCAATCCATTGGGGCGCTGCCATTCGGATTGCACTTTACCGATCGGATCCGGCAAATCAGCTATGGCCTGCAATGCGCTAACGATGGTCGCGATACGGTCGTGATCTAGGAACAGGCGATCGAGCATCGCAGGCGACAGACTCTTTTCGCGACCTTCACGCATATCGACTTCATTTGCTTTCACAATCTGCCCAGCGTGTTCTTGCAGCCCGGCGGCAATATTGCGGATCAAATCTGCTCGCGCTACACCGGTGAGTGCCTGCAAGCTATTCATGGCAGCGCGCGCCTGCCGACCGAGTTGATTCATGGCAACACTCATGTCGCGTGACCCGATGTCGTCAAAACAAGATCATCGCTATGCATAAGCACGTCCGTGCGCATGCCGCTGCGAGCAGAAGCCGAAAGGCGCAACGCCTCCTCGCTGGAAACCCGCACGAGACCAACGCCGATTTCCTGATCCCCACAAACAACGGCTACGCAATCACCGCGTTGAAATTCACCATCGATCGATTGGACACCAATCGGTAGCAAACTCTTTCGCGCATTCAGCGCTTGCATCGCCCCGCTATCAACCCGCACTTTCGCGGATCGACGTAATGCCGCAACAATCCAGCGTCGTCTTGCGCTACCCGGCACGGCGGCCGCCTGAAACAATGTATGGCGGGCATGATCCCGCAGCCTCTTGATGGGCGCATTTAACAAACCCGATGCCACGACCACCGGTATCCCCGCTTTGGTGGCGATCGACGCGGCGTTAAGCTTGCTTTGCATCCCACCGGTACCAACACCACTACTCGATTGACCCGCCGCCTTAATCATTGATTCATCGATGTGGGCGACCGAAGCAATATGATTGGCGGCCGTATCCACGGAAGGATCCGCATCATATAGACCATCAACATCACTGAGTAGAACCAGCAAGTCAGCGTCAATCATCTGCGCAACGCGCGCAGCAAGACAATCGTTATCGCCATAACGAAGCTCTTCGGTCGCGACAGTATCGTTCTCATTGATGACAGCGACGACGCCACGCTTGGCCAGAGTTGCCAGCGTATCGCGTGCATTCAAATGACGTCGTCGATGTTCAGTATCTTCAGGCGTGAGTAATACCTGTGCGCAATGCAAACCGGCTACCAAAAGCGCATCCCGCCATGCATTCGCCAGCACAACTTGCCCGATGGCAGCGGCGGCCTGTTTTTCCGGCAAGGTCAGCGGCTTTGAAGACAAGACACTACGACCAAGCGCAACGGCACCCGACGTCACCATCG
The DNA here is from genome assembly GCA_045110335.1 of Woeseiaceae bacterium. Taxonomy (GTDB): domain Bacteria; phylum Pseudomonadota; class Gammaproteobacteria; order Steroidobacterales; family Woeseiaceae; genus CALBPI01. Next base: position 5,427 of record JBGCGB010000005.1, on the reverse strand, counting down.
TGACGCGTACGTCGTCTTCTCGAAACTCGGCGATATCCGCCGACAATGCTCGCAGCCAATCGAGCCGCAACTTGCCAACGGGGTCTGTTAACAATGACGAACCGACCTTGATCACAACCGACCGCGCGGACTCGAGATGATGCGCCGCCGTCCGGGAGCTATTCACCCACCTGTCTCTACAACAACGTTGGCGAGTGCGATGGACTCGCCTTCAAGAACTCGTTCACCGCGGGAGATGCCCAAACTACCACTGCGCACCATCGCGCCGATGTTGCCACGCTTGCTGAGTGCACCAACGAAGTCATCAACCGATGCAGTGGAGCCTGCGAACTCAATCGTGAGTGCTTTGGGGTTGCTATCCAATACGCGCGCGCCCTTGTCGTTGCAGAACTCGACGAGCGCAGGTTGCGCATCTGCACTATCGACAATCTTGACTAAAACCAGTTCACGCTCGAAATGATCGCCTAGCGTCATGTCGTGCATATCGACCACATCAATCAGTTTGCTGATTTGTTTCGTGATTTGCTCAATGGCGGCATCCGAGCCACGCGTGACCAAGGTCAAACGCGAGATAGCCGGGTCTTCAGTGGGTGCCACATTCAATGATTCGATGTTGTAGCCGCGAGTCGAAAAAAGGCACGTCAAACGGGTCAAAGCGCCCACTTCGTTTTGCATGAGTACTGAAATTACGTGTCGCATAACTTTTCAAAATTCCCGTCTAACCAGCTCTCGCCAGCACTTAGATATCGAAGGTGGATGTTCGCGCATGCTATCGCCTATTGCAATGCACAAAATGATCGAACAAACTCGAATCCAGAGTGACCTTAAAACGTAACTCAAGAAACTTGTTCACCATGAGAATATCTCGATGACCGACGCCCCCGCACACGCTGCCGACACCAGCACGCATCCGCTCTCTGGCAAATCCCTGATGGGCGCCGAGATGATTGTGCAAGTCATTGCCGACGAAGGCGTGGATTGCGTATTCGGTTACAGTGGCGGCGCCATTTTGCCGACCTACGATGCCGTGTTTCGTTTCAATGAGGCGAACCCGGGCGAATCCGGGAATGGCGAATTACCACTCGTGGTTCCTGCTAACGAACAAGGCGCCGGTTTCATGGCAGCTGGCTATTCAAGAGCGACTGGCAAAGTCGGCACGGTGATGGTGACATCCGGGCCGGGTGCAACCAACATGGTCACACCGGTACGAGATTGCGCTGCCGACTCTATTCCATTGGTTGTCATCTGCGGGCAAGTACCAACGGCCGCGATCGGTACCGATGCCTTTCAGGAGGCACCCATTACTGCGGTCATGGGCTCCGTCGCCAAACACGTGTTCCTGGTCACCGATCCGGAGCGCTTGGAAGCCACAATCCGGACGGCCTACGAGATCGCTCGTACCGGACGTCCCGGTCCGGTAGTTGTAGACGTACCCAAAGACGTACAGAACTGGACCGGCAAATTCGACGGCAAGACCAAACTAGCGATTCCCGGCTATCGAAAGCGATTGGCGCGCGTAGAGTCGAGCCGCCTTAGCGACGACGATTGCAAAGAATTCCTCCGTCTACTGAGCGGTTCCGAACGCCCGTTGATTTACGCCGGCGGCGGCGTTATCAACGGCAATGCTTCGGCTTCGCTGCGCAAGTTCTGCGAACGATTTGGTTTACCGGTCACGACCACGTTGATGGGTATCGGCGCAGAAGACACAACCGACCCGCTTTCGCTGCATATGCTCGGCATGCATGGAATGGCATATGCCAACTACGCCGTTGAAGATTGTGACTTCATGATAGCGGTCGCCGCGCGTTTTGATGATCGCGTCGCCGGCGTGCCACAACGTTTTGCGCCCAATGCGCGCCATATCGCGCATTTCGATGTTGACCCATCGGAGATCGACAAAGTGAAATCCGTTTCGTGGCATCACACCGGGCAACTAAACCAGGACCTCAATGACATTGTCGCCTACGCCGATCGGGTCCAATATGAAAAAGCCTTTGGCGATTGGCACCAACATATCGCCGAGCTAAAGTCGACGTATGCACTGAACTACGACCGTAACAGTGATGTCATACAGCCCTACGCCGTCATCGAAGCCATTAACGATCTCACGAAAGGTGAAGCCATCATTAGTACCGGCGTCGGTCAGCACCAGATGTGGGCGGCCCAGTATTTCGATTTTCGGGAACCACGGCTTTGGCTAACATCGGGCAGCATGGGAACGATGGGCTTCGGCGTGCCCGCGGCTGTTGGCGCCCAGTTCGGACGCCCGGACAAATTGGTTATCGATATAGACGGCGACGCCAGCATTCGCATGAACCTTGGCGAGCTGGAAACAGTCACCACGTATGATTTGCCGATCAAGGTCGTCGTACTTAATAACTTCGGCGACGGCATGGTCAGGCAGTGGCAGAAGCTCTATTACAAAGGTCGTCTGTCCGCGAGCGATAAATCCTTGCATCGGAAAGATTTCGTCAAAGCCGCGAAAGCAGATGGATTCGAATTCGCGATGCGCCTGGACGACCCTCTGCATCTCAAGCAAACGATCGCTGATTTTATCGCGTTTGAGGGGCCGGCGTTTCTGGAGGTCATTATCGATACCGAGGCTTCGGTGTTCCCAATGGTGGGTCCCGGTCAGAGCTATGCGGAAATGATAACCGGCGACCACATCGCCAGTCGTGGTGCGGACGAAGGCAAAGACGTCAGTCAGACAGAATCATTCTGACCGGTCAAAAAAAGCGAGCGCTTTCTTACGCATCTCATCGCTCAGGTTTCCGCCCGACAACACTAAGACAGTCGTCTTGTTTTCGGTTGGTAGTTTACCGAACATAGCGGCCGCCAAAGCAACTGCGCCGCCTGGCTCAACGACAAGATGCAAACGCCTCATCGCATATCCGACGGCATACAATGCCTCCTCGTCGGAAACGGTCAACACGCCAGAAAGATGTTTCATGTTAATCGGGAAGGTAAGCGCCCCAGGCGTCGGTGTCAGGATCGCATCGCAAACGGAACGCGTTTGCGGATCATTGGCAAGTCGTTCACCGGCGGCAATTGAACGGGCAGTATCATCAGCCACCGAGGGCTCGACGGCATACATACGGACGTCCGGTACTGACGCGTGAATGGCCACGGAGATGCCCGCTACAAGACCGCCGCCGCCGCAGCACACTAGCATCTGGTCGGGCGGTCCATCGGCCAGTAACGGATCCGACAACACCTCTAACCCGATGGTGCCCTGACCAGCGATGACATCAAGATAATCATAGGACGGAATGACCGGACATCCCCGTTCGTCAGCAAGCGCTTGCGTGATCGCCTCACGATTCTCGGTGTACCGATCATAGGTTATCACTTCTGCGCCAAGTCTCTTCACCGCAGACATCTTGGTCTCGGGCGCATCCTCGGGCATAACAATCGTTGAGGCCACACCGAAGCTGCGCGCCGCCAGCGCGACGCCTTGTGCGTGATTACCCGATGAGAACGCCAAGATCCCGTTACGACGCTCCTCCTCTGACAGACACGCAATAGCGTTATAAGCACCGCGAATCTTGAAAGAGCCCGTACGTTGAAGATTCTCGGGCTTCAACAGTACACGTCCTGACGCACGCTCGTTAAGTTCGGAAAACTCGAGCAGTGGCGTTGGATTCACGGCGGAACCAATGCGTTTTGCCGCAGCGATAATCCGCTGTTCCATCGATTGTGTAGCCAGTTCATTTTGCATAACGCATGGTAACGGATTCACTTAAATGCACCACACTAAATTTTGGCGACAGGATGAGATATTTTGCGCGGATGTCACAGCAAGCCTGTTAACCACAACGAACAACGCTTGACGGGCGGCGAATAGCAACCATATTTGGCGAAAAGCGCGGGTAAAAACCGCTTTTTGAACATAATGTGACCGGCGTTTGCTCGCGCTATCGGCGCTACGTTAGTCTTGGTGCCGGGGATAGATACCGGTTTCGGTCATCGACGCAGGATGGGACGCATGAAGCGCACCAAAGCCACATTTAGAGAATTCATTCTTTTGATGCTGACGGGGTCAGGCATCATCGCCGTGTTGCCGTTTACGGTTATTCGGTTTGCCAATTCAGAATGGTTGTTGTTCTCGCTTGATCTGGCGTTGATTGTCGGCCTGGCTGGCTTATCCGTTTACGTCGTCAGAACTCACAACGATCGATTCGCCAGCGTCGCCGTTTGTTTGCTTTGTCAGCTGGCTATTCTCGGCACCATCTATATCGAAGGTTTGGGTCAGCTGTTTTGGGCTTACCCTGCCGTCATCATTGCCTATTATTTGTTACGACCATTCGAAGCTTTTGTGGCCAACCTCATGGCTCTCACTTTGCTGACGCCAAAAATCATCGGCCAAATTGATCTGCTGCAAATGACAACGCTTTACTCAACGCTTGCCGTCACCATCGCGTTTTCCTATGCATTCGCTTACCAAACCGAGAAACAACGCAAACAGGTTCAAAAACTCGCGACACTCGACCCTTTAACTGGTGCGGGTAATCGGCGTGCCTTAAGGGACCGGCTTGCCGATATCGTGGCTATGCATCAACGACAGAAAAAAAACGTTTCACTGTTGTTGATCGACCTGGATCACTTTAAGAAAATCAATGACGACCACGGTCATGCGGTTGGCGATGATACGCTCATCGGAATTGTTGCATTGCTCAAGCAACGCATCCGCGAAACCGACAGCATTTATCGGTTTGGCGGCGAGGAGTTTTTGATTTTGGCCGAGCAGGCAACATCGGCTGTTGCCGCCTCATTGGCTGAGACCTTGCGAGTGCTTGTATCCGAAACGCCTATTATTGATGAACGGCAAGTTACCATTTCCGTCGGCGTTGCCCAACTGCATCAAAGCGAGTCAACCGACGACTGGCTGAAACGGGCGGACGTTGCGCTATATCAGGCGAAAGAGAATGGCCGAAATGCCGTCGTCGCCGCTCCTATCTTGAGCGAAGCTTCCGACCAAACCGTTGATCGACAAGCCTCCGGGTCCTAAGCATCGGGCATCGAAGAACCGTGACTACTTCGGCTCAGTGATTGTTATCGCGTAGCCGCTCTCAAAAGGTCCCACCGTCTGCTCCTGTCCTGATGGCCAGTAAACCGTAACGGTATCGACTTTGCTGTGATCCGCGATGCCAAAGTAAAGCGGCAGCAAGCTTTGCGACAGATAGCCCGACTTCGCATCAACGCGCTGCACATATTGATCATCACCGGCATTAACAACCACCCGTGCGCCAATACCGTCCCGATTAGAAGTCTTGCCTTGCAACGAGACTGACAAGAAGTTCACAGCGTCAGACTGATCCGCCAGCGAGCTCACCAATACCATCGGTTCACTGTTGAACTCGTTGGTCACGATGTCCAAGTCGCCATCATTATCGAGATCAAAGATCACGGAAGCGCGACTTCCCAGCG
>JBGCGB010000004.1:0-10482 GCA_045110335.1 Woeseiaceae bacterium | reverse complement strand
ATCGGAATTGTTGCATTGCTCAAACAACGCATCCGCGAAACCGACAGCATTTATCGGTTTGGCGGCGAGGAGTTTTTGATTTTGGCCGAGCAGGCAACATCGGCTGTTGCCGCCTCATTGGCTGAGACCTTGCGAGTGCTTGTATCCGAAACGCCCATTATCGATGAACGGCAAGTCACTATTTCCGTCGGCGTTGCCCAACTGCATCAAAGCGAGTCAACTGACGACTGGCTAAAACGGGCAGACGTTGCGCTGTATCAGGCAAAAGAGAATGGCCGTAACGCTGTAGTCGCCGCTCCTATCCTGAGCGAAGCTTCTGATCAGACCATTGAACGGCAAGCCTCCGGGACCTAAGCAGCGGTCATCGAAAAACGGTGACTACTTCGGCTCTGTGATTGTTATCGCGTAGCCGCTCTCAAAAGGTCCCACCGTCTGCTCCTGTCCTGATGGCCAGTAAACCGTAACGGTATCGACTTTGCTGTGATCCGCGATGCCAAAGTAAAGCGGCAGCAAGCTGTGCGACAGATAGCCCGACTTCGCATCAACGCGCTGCACATATTGATCATCACCGGCATTAACAACCACCCGTGCGCCAATACCGTCCCGATTAGAAGTCTTGCCTTGCAACGAGATTGACAAGAAGTTCACAGCGTCAGACTGATCCGCCAGCGAGCTCACCAATACCATCGGTTCACTGTTGAATTCGTTGGTCACGATGTCCAAGTCGCCATCATTATCGAGATCAAAGATCACGGAAGCGCGACTTCCCAGCGCACCCCAGACTTCAACCGGTGCACCCTCTGCTCCATCGCAAAGACTATGACTGCTAAAGCGCGGCGTACCGCAGGGAAGACCAAACCATGGCCGCGCCGTAGCGCGACCAGCGCGGGGCTCAATACCCAGTAAGAACTCGGCGTTGCTAAACCGTTTCCCCTGCTCGTTGATCAACAAGAAGTTAGTCTGATAGCGAAACGGATAATTCATACTCGCTGTCACAAAAATATCCTGGTAGCCATCCGCATTGATGTCACCAACACTCAATCCCCACGGCCAAAAATTTTCGACGCCAATATCGTCCGATATCTCTCGAAAGCCACCCTTGCCATCATTGTCGAAAAATGTATTGCCGAATACGCTGTTGCCATCTGAGCGCAAATAGTCTTCGTCCCATGTGACCTTAGACTTAAGACTTTCCTGATCGGGCGCTGAGATACTGCTCATGTCTGAATGCTTGTCGGTGATGTACAGATCGAAATCGCCATCGTTATTCCAATCAAATGACTTGATACCCATCGCACCCCAGGAGGTCTTCCGAAAAACCTCACGACTCAATCGCTCGAAAGACTTACCTTTCCGATTGACGTAGTACTCATCGTTCCCTTGCATGTTGAGCGCGTAGATATCTGGCCAGCCATCTTCATTAAAATCGACGATCGTGGCATCTCCGGACCAGGTCGGTTGGTTGTCTTTGATACGCTCGGTGACATCGATAAAAACATTGTCGCCGGTATTTCGGTAGAGACGATTTGTTTCCTGACGATCATCAAACTTGTGACCAGAGAACGCATCCTGCAGTCCGTTATAGAACGTGTACTCGATACCTTCATGATTTCCCCGTCGTAAACGATCCTCGGTGTATTGGCCCACATTGGTCAAGTACACATCGAGTAAACCATCACGGTCGAAGTCAAAAAAGACAGCGCCGGACGAATGCCCTTCGAACTGGAGTCCCGAGCGAGCACTGATGTTGGAAAAGGTACCGTCGCCATTATTTTCAAACAGCTGGTTGCCTTGTCTTACCGCCGTAATATAAAGGTCGGGATCCCCATCGTTGTCAATATCGGCGAAAGAGGCGCCAACGCTGATACGATCGGACATGGCGATGCCAGCATCGTCGGTTATGTCAACGAAACGACCATTGCCGATATTCCGCCAAAGCTCGTTGGCACCAACCTGATTCACAAACAAGATATCCAGATTACCGTCGCCGTCGATATCAGCAACACTTATACCGCTGCCGTTGGCGTAGTGCACCGCTTTGTAAGTAATCGCAGTATCGTCAGTTACGCGGTGACGGAATCTGATCCAACTGTCCCGTGCCTTGTCGACAAACCGAAAGCCAGTATTGGCATCGATATCGCCGCGTCGCGCCTCTTGCTCCTGCATTCGACCGGTAAGCCAAGGAGTTGCGATAAGTTCCTGAGGAACCGCGCGGCCGAGCGGCGCTCTATCTTGAGCTAGAACAATAGTGCCGAGCGAAAACGACGCGAGCAAAAGCAGCGACCGGTGGATCAACATAGCGGAAACTTCCTGGAAGATTTGTATCAGTGAACGATAGACTAAACCGGCAAATCTCCGCAAGGAAATTCAGGCAACCAGATTGATAGCGCGCGAGGTCCCCGTGGGCGAATGATCATGGCTGGCGATCTTGTCACGACCGGCACGCTTACCCATGGTAAGCGCTTCGTCGGCACTTTTGAGTGTACTTTCGAAATTGTCATGACCATCGCTCGCCGCTACGCCAAAGGTAGCCGTAATGAAATGCGCTTCACCCTGAACCACCACAGGCCGCTTGCGAATTTGTTCGAACAACTGTTGAGCGATGTCATGCGTTTCCGGACGAGCCGTCTCGGACAATACAATCAGAAATTCTTCACCACCCCAACGAACGGCAAGATCCGTCTGTCGCAGTCGCGCTTTGATACGTTGGGCGATTTCAATGAGGACACCATCGCCATGGTCATGTCCATAGTTGTCATTGATCGCCTTAAAGTGATCGAGATCAAGAAGGATCAGCGAGTAAGCTGACTTGTTGCGCTTCAGATGTCGAAGACGCGCGTTCAATGCATGGCGGTTCGCGAGCCCGGTCAGTGCATCGGTGCGCGCCGCCTGATCAAGCTCGATATTCGAGGCGCGCAATCGGGCATTCGCATCGGCTTGTTCTCGCCAACGCCGATACATCCAAACCGCCGCAATCAACACAAGTGCCGTCCCGAACATGACAGCGAACATGACCGCCCGACTGCGCTTGGCCGTCAAAGCCGCCAGCTCGCGCTCTTTTTCCAGGATTTCCATCTGGTGCTCATGCGCGGTGGCCATCCGTTTGATTTCCAGTTTCGCAACTTGACCGACCGCGTTGTCGGTTTGCAGCGCCGCCTTGTGTATTGCTAGCTCGTTCGTATGCCTAAGCGCTTTGTCGTCATCACCGCGATCTCGGTACAACTCGATCAGATAGGCATGAACAAACGAAGACCATTCGGCGTTCTTTGCCTCAGAGGCTAAATCTTCGGCTTGCCGCAGATAGCGCTCTGCATCGCCGTAACGACCATTCAGTCGATTGATGTCGCCCAACTCAAGCAGTGCATAGACAATCATTTGCCCATCAGAGCGGGCTCTGGCGTCGACCAGCAAGGCCTCAAACATCGGCAATGCTATGTCATACCTGGCGCGGAACTTGTGGATCATGGCCAAATCATTGGTGGCCCGCATCGACCAGTCTATGCGACCTGCCGATTTAAGCATTTGCCGAGCCTCCTCGTACGCAAGCTCAGCGGCATCCGGCTGATTGGTTCGGGCAAGCGTACTCGCCAGCATGTATGTCCCGTGACCCAATAACGCTTCGTCATTGAGCCGTTTGGCGACAATAATCGTTCGACGCGCCCACTCATTCGCCTGTTCAAATGACCCAACTTTGATCAATGCCATCGTCTTGGCCAACACGAGTTGACCCGTCTCGGTTGTCGGGTTAAATAACGGGTCTTCGGGTAGTGCCTCATAAACAGTTCGCAGGCCCAACGCCGCATTGCCATTGTCAATGTAGAATCTTGCTAACCGGGCGTGGATGTCCTGACGTAGCAATGCGTCTTCGCTTCTGGATGCGCGGTCTTTCAGACTGAGACCCAGTGCGAGGGCTTCAGTGGTTTGGTTTTCTTCCAAAAGCTGGGTCATCCGCGCGAGATCTTCACGCAAGACCTGATCAGATGCATGGCCGATCGCAATCAAGCCAAACATCATCAGGCCGGCTAGCAAATGACGGAGCATATGCCGGCTTTTCAACACCAAATTGGAACGTAGATCGAGCATAGAGCGAAATAGTACAAAAGCTCGACCTATTTTTATGCCATACCGATCACAATTACGGCTAAAATTAGGGAAAATTGCCTTTATTTTGGTCGATTGTGAACAATTGCGTCAAATCGCTCCAACGTGCACGCATTCGCACTGGCAGCTCGGCGTTTTCGTCAGAATTTTGACTCGTCGGCCGTGCCATTTTGCTTGTAAACCACCCCGCCCTTTACGACCAAATCAACATGCTGTAGCAAGTTGATGTATTCAAGCACATCACCTCGCACCGCAATGATGTCTGCAAACTTTCCGGCCGAAACCGTGCCAAGATCTTTTTCGACATCCATCATGACCGCGGGCCAGTAAACAGCAGCGCGAATCACATCCATGGGTTCGAGTCCCATCACCCGAACCATGACATCCATTTCATTCCAGGTACTCTGGCAGTGAAACTTCATTGGAATACCGCTATCAGTGCCTACTAAAAAGACGACGCCCGCCTCTTTAAGTTGCGCGACTTTTCTCTTCAGTGTCGGTTTGCGAATCGGCGTTAAGCGGGTATAGGGAAGCTGCCCCGGCTTGGCGATGGAGTCCCGAATATCGGCGATGGTGTCAGGCTTAAGACCGCGTTCCCAGCAACGATCATCCAGTTTTTCCGGATTGGCAACTGTTCGATCGTAGTTCCAGAGGCCCTCAACCGTGGGGGTCCAATACAAAGGCCCGCCAGCGACGCGTCCCGTGGCTGTGCGTTCTCGAAGCGCCTCAATGATATCCGCTGGGTACTCAGGCGCCGTCGTCAAACCCGTGTGCTCAAAGTTGTCGATCCCGATCTCAAGCCCAACGCGGATTTCATTGGGACGGTGGGCATGTCCCACGACTTTCATGCCGCGTTCATGCGCCTCTTCGACGATCGCCTGCGCTATCTTAATCGGCATTTTATCCTGATCGATCAATTTCACGATCGCCATGCCTGAGTCGTCTAGTCGCCGAACTTTTGCGCGCGCGTCAGCGACCGAGGTCACCGCCCAACGATAACCCTTTTGCCACTCATCCACCTCAGCCTGTAAGAATGGGCCGGACATGAACAATCTGGGACCTGCGATCTCGCCCTCGTCGATGCGCGTCTTCACCGAGACAGAAGCGTCGAGTGGCGCGCCTAAGTCCCGTGCCGACGTGACGCCGGCTAGCAGCAAATGACTCGCGGTCGCAGGCATGATCTCATCGGCAAATCGCTCAGGATAAGTTGCCTGCCAGCGCGGGTAATCCGCATGGCCGCTAAGCATCAAATGCGCATGCGCTTCCCACAGGCCCGGCAGCACATCCATACCTTCCGTGGAAATCACTCGGTAACCTTCCGGCACGGCCAGTGTTGCCGTTGTACCGACTTTTTCAATTCTATCGCCGCGAATAAGAATGACACTATCTTGGATGGGTGCGTGGCCATAACCGTCGATCAGCCTTCCGCCGACCAGCGCGGTGTTTTCCGCATGCAGCAACGAGCCGATCAAAACACCTATAACACCTACAGCGACTGACAAAAATCGTAATGACATGAGACCCCCAAGAAACCTACAAACCTAAACGTCGACAGCGACTAACAGATGATCCGTCTTTGCGGCGCATATAAAATCGTTGACCGAAAGCCCATTGATGGCATTCGTGGTCCAGGTCACCAGACACTGGCCATAACCAAAATTGATGACCGGATGATGCCCTTCCGTGTTTGCAATCCAGCCGACCGCATTCACGAATGCCAGTGTTCGACTGTATCCGGGAAAGCCGATCAATCGACTGATCGACGCACCATCTTCCGATGGCACCCAATCCGCATGCAACGAAGGCATGAGGTCGTTCACAGTTTGATGATCGAGCGGTTCCACGCCGCCTTCGCAAGGTTCGCACTTTTTGTCGCGCAGCGCTTCGGCGCCGATGGGGTCGATTCGAGTCATAGCTGATGCGGGCAACGCCCATATCCCTGTCGTTCGCTTGACACGAGATTACCGTCAAGCGCGCACCCAAACAAGACAGCGCCACCAGACTCAAAGCCCGGTGGCGCTAGCAAGGTGGCGGAATGCCTTTGATCAATCAGCCAATGCTGCGACTCCGCTCACTGCATCGTCGCGATAAAAGGTCACCGTCACCCGGCGTTGCAACGCCAGCTGATCGAGATCAACCAGCTCGCTATCACTAACGGATGCTGATTCTCCATGGCCAAATGATGTGATTCGTTGGTTGCCAATGCCGACCTCATTCAACAATGCACGCACCGCTTCCGCACGTTGCAAGGACAAAGCGGCGTTGTACTCCACACTACCTCGCGGATCCGCATAACCGTCGATCTGAACCGATAACCCCGGGGTCTCGGCCAGAAGATCAGCGATACTGAGCAGGCGTTGTTCCGAGCCCTTGTCGACCGCGATCGCATCTGTTTTAAACGGCATATCAATTTCAAGACCACGACTGAGCAGTGCATGTAATTCACGAACGCCACTCTCATCAAGCGCGCGCAGTTCACGCTTCAATTGCTGGCTTTCGCTTCGCTCGTTATCCAGCTTGTGATTCAGTGTCGCAACGGTCGATGCCTGCCGCTCCGTGGTTTCCGTAAGAGCGTCCAGTCGGTTATCTTTTTGATGAGAGCGGTCACCAAACAAGGCGCCGACCGCTGCGCCAATAATAGCTCCCGGTGGGCCGCCTACAGCGCCGCCTACGACCGCACCTGCACCGGCACCCGCCATTTCCTTTTTTGATGCATTGTCAGCATGAGCGTTGCCGCTCTCTGCAAAAATCATAATTGCTGCAACGCTGGTTATTAGAATCTTCTTCATGGTTGTCTCCTGAAAGTATCGGCACATGCCGTTGTTGACAGGTTCTATTTGAAACCAGAGAAATGGAGATAAGCGGTCGACATTGTGATCGTCGATTGATCAAAAATGGCGAAACATGGCAGCGCTACCGATCCGTCAGCGCCACAAAAGTGCCACCATTGCGACTGCACAAAGCGCGCATTAATGCAGCGTACTCCTGACTGGCACGTCCAGCTTGGCCGCCTGCACCAAAACCGAATGGGAACCCTACTGCGTGAATTCTGACGCGCGGGCGCCCATTCTCATCCGGACGATTGATGCGTTCAACAGCGCGCACGACGGACTCTACTGAGTTGCCGCTGAAGTCATCACCAAACACATAGAGGCTGATGCGTTTGTCCGGTGCCCAGAATGTGCGAATCGCGGCAGTGATCCCCTGCGTCGGATTAGAGTCGCTAAAAGCACGCCAGGAAAGCATTTTCTGACGAATGGACGCCCGGAGCGTGGGCGAGTCCGTCATCCACTTTCTCGCGAAGGAACCAAACAGGTAAGCGCCATTGTCATTCATGATTTGAATGCCTTTGACCCGCGGATAGAGGTTTAACGTCTCTTCAATCTTACGCTGCACCAGGTTCCAACTGAATCGCTGCATACTACCGGAGGTGTCGATAATGAAAATTACGTATTCACTGTCAACGGGGATACCGCCGACGGGCGCGTCTTTTTGTACCGAGGCGTTTTGTTGAAGACGGCGCATTTCCGCGGTAAGCCTCTGGCGCGCCGCGCGCAAGGAGCCGACCGCTTCACTGGATACTGAAGCGTTCTGGTTGCTCGCCTCGTATTGCCCCTGCAACGTCGAAAAATCACCACTAAGCTGGCTCAAGAGCTCTTGTTTGTCGGTCAGCGTTTCCGTCACCGACTCGTATTCTCGAGACAGCGTTTCGGTTTCTCCGCGAATCTGAAACAGCGTCTGCTCCAACTCCTTAATCACGCCGTTAAGATCGACACGTGTTCGCTCAATTGTTGTCGGTTCGTAGATTCGAGTTAAGACCAACAACAAGATGATGGCACCGAATCCACAACAGATGCAGTCAAGGAACGATAGGCTGAATCCGTCAGGATCGCGCCGTACACGTCTAGCCATCTTGCACCTCCTGTCTAGGGCCAATCATCACTAACACTCATGTAGGAGCCGCCTGAGCGATAGGCCAAACGCCAGTATTCGGACGGCGCGAGATAGTCGCCCTCCATCGGATACATCAAGACATTAATTGGGATGCCACCGGGAAGTTCTCGCGTCGCCTGACCGAACAAAGTGCGACGTTGACCGGGCGTCACAACGTTCCGTGCCGGCTCGTTCAGCCCACGCGTCGGCAATCCGTCAACTAGCAGCAGAATATTGTCAGGCTTCGGGTTCAATCGCTTCGCTACTGCGAAAGCGGCTTGCAAATTGGTTCCACCTTGCGGGGGCGTATTGGCCAACTCACGTACTGCTTGAGTTAACAACTCGCCGTCGCCGACGTCCAGCCAGACTCCATCACTGCCGGCAACCAGCGTCTCAGCGTCATCACCGAAACGATAAATTTGAAATTGGCTTCCCGGGGATAACTGAGTAGACAACCAGTCAACCGATGCGACGGTTTGCCGCCATTTTGCAGAACGGAGTTGCTCGGCTTTAGGCAAGTTTCGGCGTCGCAACACATTCACAATTGTTGCGTCCAACATACTGGCGGAGCTATCCACGAGGATCAACGTCCGGTTGCCACCTAACCGCAACCCCGTCAAGTACTGGCGCGATCCGTCTCCGGTAAAGGAACGCACTTGATTGCCGGCAGGCCCTTGGTCACGAGTGGCTGCCGCCAGGCGCTTCTTGGCTTCCTCAAGCTGCTTGATATCCGCCCGGAGTTTTTCCTCGCTTTCCTGACGAGCAACGGTTGATCCATCGTATTCAGAAATACGCGCTTCCAACTCACGAATACGACGAACTAACTGGGCTGTCTCACCTTCGGAGCGAACCACTTCATCACGTGCTGTCTGCAGCGAATTGCGCAACTGAACCAGATCCTTACGTCCTTGCAAGACCTCTTGCTCAATCTTGCGAACTTCACTCATCTCCTCGACAGTTTCTTTGTCCGCCTGCTCGGAAACAGTTGCATTGATGATCATGAAAAACAGAATGACGGCACCAAATCCACAACTCATACAATCGAGGAATGACAAACTAAACACATCGGTACGCCGTCTTCTACGCATCAGACATCACCTTCCGTCAGCAGCTGAAACTCGACGCCCGGCGTACCCACACGAATAATATCGCCAGCCTGCAGCACTGCGTTGCCACTGATCCGGTTGCCGTTGAGAAACGTTCCATAACGGCTGTGATCGTGCAGCTCACATTGAGCGGCAATCAACTTCAGCTCGCAATGCAGGCTTGAGACGCCGGGCGGCTGGCCTTCCAACGCAATCATCCGCTGCGTCGCATCGGCCTGGGCACCGGCGCCAATGAATAACGGCACCGCTGTTATGCGGATTGCAGAAGCTTCATGAACAATATGCGTTGGTGCATTTGACGAGAGCCGCTCCGATTTCGAATCGGGCGGCGTGATATTGACATCATCGAAAGGCATCGCTTGCAATAGACGATCAGCGTCTGCATCCAGACGCGCTAGACGACCACTGACATCGGCATCCGCAGATCCGTCTTCAATCAAGAAATAGTCCGCGCCCGTGCGGGCGGTCAGGTAGTCAACAAAACCCGGCAATGTGGCCAATGCCGAGCGCAGTTGGATGGTCGGTGCATTGCCTCCGGATAACGCCGCACGGGCAATGTCGCTGATTCGTTGGTAAAGGGCCGCGACCGTGTTGACGACATCCACGCGCTCGATCGTGATCGCATAGTCGTCGGCTTCATGGGTCAGTGTAACCGTGGCTTTCTGTTGTCGATGCAACAAGCTAAGCCATGAAGACATTTCGTCAGCGAGATGCTGCTCTGCAGCGGCGCTATGCAGAGGGTCAAAACGACACTGTTTGACAAATGACGATGCGAAAAATTTAAGCCACGCGTTGTTCAACGCAACAAGACCGTTCGCTTCCAATCGACGTACATCTGTTACCGAACTCAAGCCACCCGCTTGATGAATCCGCGCGACCGAAGCGCAATGCAACGACAAATCAACATGCACCAACGTACGGTCCGGATAGTGACGATGCGTTGCCGCTGCCGCGGCATCAACTAGGGCAACCGGCTTGATCCGGTTTGCTTTCAGAATCCCCAGCAAGAGTGATAAGACTCCGCTGTCGGCATAGCCGGGAACTACGATAATCATCTCCTGGTCATCGCCATCCAAACTCGCTTGCTTGAGGAGACTTTGCAACTGCGCGTTGGCAAGATCAGCCCGACTCAACGTCGAGCGATCAAGCGCATCGGTGCTCAACCGATGCCAGAAATCATCGCAACTTTGCCGAGGGTGTCTGCGCGCATCCCGTTGTGCCGCCTCACCAACGGCCAAGATTTTGCTACCTTCATAGCGCGCATAACCCGGTTGCGAGGCGAGCGTAGCGTCAGCGCTTTGCAACCGAACATCATGATCAGCAATATCTAGGATCAGCGAAG
>JBGCGB010000003.1:0-24660 GCA_045110335.1 Woeseiaceae bacterium | reverse complement strand
AAAGACAATTTCCGTTGGATCCTCGGCGGCTTCGTATTGACGTTTTTTTCGAGTTTCGGCCAAACTTACTTTATCGCTGCATCGATAGCGGAGTGGCAAGCGCAGTTTTCATTGTCACATGGCGAGATCGGTCGGCTTTACATGGCGGCTACGTTAGCTAGTGCGTTAAGCCTGCCTTTTGTTGGGCGGCTGGTGGATGTGTTTTCGGAATCGCGTGTTGTTCTCATTGTGATTCCTGCGCTCGTCTTCGCGACTTTGCTCGCTAGTGTCGCCTGGTCGGTTACCGCGCTATTCTTTGCGATCTTTCTCTTGCGGTTGTTTGGTCAGGGCATGATGACGCATACCGCTTTAACAACGACAGGTCGTTGGTTTTCGGCCGCCAGAGGGCGCGCCGTGTCGCTTGTCGTGTTGGGTCATCAGGGTGGCGAGGCCTCCTTGTTATTGTTTGCTTCAGTGGTGACTGCAGCATTCGGCTATAAAGCGGGTTGGTTGGGCGCGGCGTTGATGCTCGCGTTGATCGCGCTGCCGATCGTCTGGTGGGCTTATTCTCTGCCGCGCACACCCGCGAATTCCAGCGAAGCTATTGACGAGCGTCCTGTTGCGATCCGTCAATGGACCCGCCGCGAGGTTCTCGGGGATCCGGCGTTTTGGTTGTTACTGACGGGCGTATTGGCGCCGGCATTTATTGGTACCACGATTTTTTATCATCAAGACTATCTGGGTCAGCTGTACGAATGGCCATTGCATTTCTTCCCCCGTGCATTGCAATTGATGGCGATGACCACGATCGTTGTCGCACTGATTTCCGGATGGTTAATCGATCGCTTCGGTGCTTTTCGAATCTTGCCGTTTTTTCTGCTACCGCTGGCGACCAGTTGCTTTCTGCTATCCGGTGTCGGGGGCGGGCAAGGATTGTACTTGCCGGTGGTCATCCTCGGCATTAGCTATGGTATTTCGTCAACATTGTTCGGTGCGCTTTGGCCGGAGACTTACGGCATACGGCATTTGGGTGCCATTCGATCGGTCACGATGTCGGCGGCGGTTTTCGCGACCGCGGCAGGACCGGGGCTGACTGGTACGCTAATCGACTGGGGTATTCCGCTGCCCAATCAAATGCGCTATCTCGGCTTTTATTGTTTGGTCGCAATGCTCGCGATGACATTTGTCTCTGTTCTATTAGCGCGCCGTCATCGTAAGGTCGTATCAACGCCGGCTGTCTGACAGCAGACTCTTTTTCCTAGGGCAAAGCGGCGTTTTTTTATACCGGTAAGATCTCGGCGAGATCGAGATTAGATGCCAACGAAGGAAGACCGTCATAGCGTGGTTCAATGCGCTTCGCAATCTTGTCGCGCTTGCGTTTGCCTCTAGCGGACAGCACAGCATGTTTTACCCGCTGATCGGTATGGTGGGGTGCCAAGGTTGCGTTAAGGGGCCAACCAGATGACGGCGCAGCTGCATGGGCATAGGCAAACCGAAACAGTCCCTGAATGGTTTATTGATCAATTCCGCCAAGTACGCCGATGGGAGTGTCAGCTGTCGTTCGCCGACTAGTTTTACTTTCCATGGTTATCCATTGTGTGGCGATGCGGCGAGGATGGCATGTGTCAGCGCTTTCAACCGTGGGTCGAGCGGAGCGTCTGTGTCAACGCCCGAGGCTGCACTTCCGCGTGCCAAGCGTTGCTGTTCTAGCCGTACAGTTGTTCCGCTTGTGACCACGACGACACTTGAGCTGCCTGCTAGCAAAAGTCGACGTCGATTCATTGGGGGATTCTATTTTCTACGGATATTTATGTCCGTTTGCAAAGATGGCTATAACAATAAAAATGTATCGAGTAACAAATCTTGTGTGTTGTTGGTCTTCTTCAGCGAGGACCTATGGTGGTCATTTGATTGTAAGTATGGAGAAAGAAAATGCTTTCTGTAACGAAATTTAAATCTGCTGTCCTTGTTGCGACGGCAATCCTATTTGGCGGACTTTTGACCAGTGGCGAAGTCCATGCTGATGATCTCGGCGGCACGTGGACCAAGAAATCGCAAAAGATCCGGGGCGCATGGTCGATTGTGGAAACCGCTGACGGTGTTTTTCTTGAGCTCGATGAGGCTTTCAAGACCCGTAATGCGCCTGATCTAAAGCTGTTCCTTTCACGAAATGATGCCGCGTCAGTGACGGCGTCTAATGCGACAACCGATAGCATTTTGATTGCCAAGCTGGATCGTGCGAAAGGCGCTCAACGTTATCGCTTGCCGGAAGGTATCTATCTTGCTGAATTCAATAGTGTTCTGTTGCATTGCGAGCAGTATACAAAGCTATGGGGCGTCAGTGCGTTGCGCTGAGTGATATCGGTCCTTAGCCGCCGAAATCGTTCGGCAATAACGAATTTCAGGGCTTTCCGGATCATAGTGGAAGGCCCTGAAACGTTTTTGGGAGCCAATCGGCGTTTTCGAGCACAATTTTGACGCTATGATCAGTCTATGAAGCTGTTCGTCAAACTACTGATGCTGATTATGCTGCTTGCACTGGCAGGGCCCTTTTTCCTAAAAGGCCCGGATGGAGCGCCCTTATGGACGGTTAGAGAGACGCTCGGCCAAGCCAAATCAACGCTTTCTCGCTGGTGGGGGAAGGCTGGCGTGGAGTCGCTGGAAAGAGCGGTGACCAATGAAGTGACCGTGTATCGATGGCAAGACGCTGATGGCGTCTGGCAGTTTTCTGCCGAAAAGCCGGAGGGTACTGATGCCGATGTGATGTTAATTGATACCGGCAACAACGCGATTGAATTCGTACAACCGGTGCTGGCTGCCGAGGCAGAACCCGCGGAAACCGACGAACTGGATACTCCTGATGTGCCGGAATCTCCGATGATTGGGCCTTATCCGTCCCCCGAAGCTACCCGTGAGCTCATTGACGATGTCCGCGCGCTGCAAGAACAGTCCGAGGAGCGGCTTCGTCAGATTGACGGTATCTAACGAACCGGCAGATGTGTCGGGATTCCTTACAACCGTGGTCTATTCCTGTCATGCCTTATCTTTTTTATTTATAAAAATCAAGGGCTTATGGTTTTGGCATCATACTTGCTTTGTAACTAACAAACGCAATTAACACGGGACAAATAAAATGAAAAAAATGACTTCTAAGATCTTGATGGTCGCCGCAGCTTTGGGTCTAAGCTCCATGGCAGCGCAGGCTACAACGATCAGCAGCATCGATATGACGGTTCGCACTAGCAACTACGTTGTGACGGGTTCAGAAACAGCAAGCACCTTGCTTTCCGAATTCTACAGCTCAGGTAGCGAAGTTTGCAGCACAACAGTTGCAGCGATCGACAACGTCGGCAGCTCACAAACTTGTGGTGGTCCAAACCGAAACATCGCGACATTGTTTAACATCAACATTGATGCTTCTGGTCCGCTGAGATTCCAATTCGGTGGCGACTGGGGTCGTGGTGGCGTGATCTTCGGTCGCAATGGCATCAATGGTACGGTAGGTCCTTACGCGGAAGACGTATGGTGGAACCGTGATTGGTCTAACAGCGACGTGATTGGCTTCACCTTGACGCGTGCTGCCACTGGTACAATCAGTCTTCTCGGTTTCGAGGGATGTTGCGGCGGTGGTATGTCTTTGCGCTACTCTGCTGACGACGGCGAAACTTGGAACATCGTAGCTTCTACAGTTCCTGCTCCAGGTTCCTTGGCGCTGATCGGCTTGGGCCTCTTGGGCTTGGGCATGGCGCGTCGCAAGCAAGCCTGATCTAAACCGTTAAACGCGTTTAAAACCCCGCATTGCGCGGGGTTTTTTTTGCCTGCGTTTTATCGATGGCCGGCCGACTAGCAGACGATTTGAGGACCGGCGGTCGAAATGTGCACTCGTTACTCGACGTGGCTTGCCGGCTTTCGATACCATCCGCCAATGAATGACTCACCAATAACGACCAAATTCGCGTGCCCGCGTTGTGACGCACCGATCCATGCCACGAAGAGTGGCTATGAATGCGGTGGTTGCGATACGCAATTTCCTCGCCTGGAAGATACCCCGTTCCTGTTCGCTGAACCGGGCGTTGCGCTCGACGAATGGCGTCAACGGTATCACTCGCGGCAGCGAGAAATTGAGCATGCATTGGTTGGATTGAGTGCCAGCCTGGCACAATCGGAAGCGGACTCACCGGCAAACGCACGGATTCAGCGTGAGCATGACGCTTTGACCGCGCATCAAGCCGAATTAGGCGCGCTACTGGCACCGCTCGACGTGACGTCGATGGCGGCGGATCATTCGTCATATCTAGCGATGCGCACACGCTTGCCGGATGACCAGGGTCTTGTGACTTACTACGCCAATCTTCATCGCGATTGGTGTTGGGGTGATGAAGAAAACCGATTGTCCTGCGAGCAGGTGGCCGGCGCGCTGCAGGAAACACCTGTTGGCGAAATGCTGGTTTTGGGTGCAGGCGGTGGCCGACTTGCTTATGACTTGCATCAGATGCTTGATAATCCATTGACTGTTGCTTTGGATTTTAATCCGTTGCTGATGCTGGCAGGGTCGGCCTTGGCAGGTGGCAAAACTTTGGCGCTCCATGAGTTTCCAATCGCGCCGAGGCGCGCAGAAGATGTGGCGGTAGCCCGACAACTTGAGGCGCCTGGTAAAGCGCGCGAGGGATTGCATTGGGTATTGGCGAATGTGCTTCGTGCCCCGTTCAAGCCAGCCAGCTTTGATACCTTGGTGACGCCGTGGTTGTGTGACGTGCTGGATGAGCCATTGCACGTTCAAGCGCAGCGCTGGAACCGATTGCTGCGTAAAGGTGGTCGATGGGTTTGGTTTGGTTCACACGTGTTCCGGAGTAAGCGTGTCGAAGAGCAGCATAGTCTCGAAGAGACTATGGCGATCATCGAAGCGGCCGGGTTTGGTGATTTGACACTCGAGGAGTCGGACATACCCTACATGGTATCGCCTGCGAATCGTCACGCTCGCCAAGAACGCATCATCACCTTGACCATGACCAAGCAAGCCGACACGGAGACACCCGCACGGCATGTTGCATTACCGGATTGGCTAGTTCGTGGAGATTTACCAGTACCCACTAATCAGTCTTTTCAATCGCAGGGTATGGCCTCACGCATACATGCGTTCTTCTTTTCGATGATTGATGGTGAGCGCTCGCTTGAAGACATGGCCACGCTGATGGAGCAAGAAAATCTGATGTCCAAAGCGGAAGGGATTGCCGCACTCAGGAACTTCATGATTCGTGTGCTGGCCGAGAGCGAAGGCTATTCGACATTCTGATCGTCAAATTGCGCACGAAAGAACAGCAACGCGGCGCCCAGCCACAACAGAACAAAAAACACGGTCAGTAATAGCAGGTCGAATGGCCAGATTGGACCGTCGATTCCGGATCTGAGAATAACCGCGAAGGCGGCGATTGTGGTTTGCAGGATGGCTGCTGCAACCATGCTCCACGCACACCATTTCGGCTTAAATCCGCTCGCCAGACTACCGAGAAATGCGATAACAATGACGCTGAGATAGAGCATATTCATGTCGTTGTTGGCGTCGCCGATAATGCCTACCGCACCATTGATCCAAAACAACAGCAAGCTTGCCAATATCGCCGTGGCCGCAGCCCATCGAAACGCGATGCGTTTCGATGGGCGTCGCTTAACCAGTTTGTAGATCACGAAAAGCTCAATCGCAATAATGACGAACGGCAGCACCCGAATCATGTTGTCTTCACCGTAGTCTTCATAGGTCGATTCTAACACCGTGGGGTGTCTCATCATGCGCGCTAGTCTGTTAACCTCATGGACGTTGCTTTATCGGAGTCACCCTCATCGAGAGTCTTACATTAACCATCGTCATCGTCCTGGCGACCGGCGCCGTTTCTTTACTGTTCATGAACGATGGAAAAGCGAAGGCGAATCTGCTCTTTCATCCTGTGACGATTCGTGAACGACAGCAATACTACCGGTTCCTGACCTCTGGTCTTATTCATGCAGATTTTCTGCATCTTGCCATCAATATGTTCGTGCTCTGGTCATTTGGCTCGGCGCTGGAACAATATTATTACCCTGAGTTTCTAGGCCAGTACGCTTTGTACCAGTACATGCTGTTGTACTTCGGCGGAATCGCAGTGGCGTCCATACCAGACTATCGGCGTCACAAGAACAATCCCCGCTACTCGGCATTGGGTGCATCCGGTGGCGTGTCCGCAGTCGTCTTTGCCGTGATTGTTTTCGCACCATGGCAGAATCTTTATCTATACGGGGTTTTGCCGATTCCGCAAATTCTGGCGGGTGCCGGCTATCTCTATTACTCATGGTATAAAGACGGAAAGGGCAACGACAATATTGGGCATATGGCGCATTTCGCTGGAGCTGTTTGGGGATTCGCTTTTACGATCCTGATGAATCCGTCTTTGTTGGGTAATTTTATTCAACAGACTTTGCGAGGCCCGAATTGGTAGTGCATAACGCCATGCGTTGAATTGATTTTGCGGGAGCGATAATGACCTTAAAGACGAATAGACGATCCTTGTTGTTGGGCGCTGCCGGTGTCGCGGTATCCGCAGCTGCGTGCCAGCCCCGATTGACCTCAAAAGTTGCAGAAGCAAAGGGTGCGTTTGCGATGCCCGGTCAGTCGCTTCATATCGGGCCGAAACCCGGTTTCGCACGTCTTCATAGTAATGAAAACCCCTATGGACCTGCGCGATCTGCATTGGATTTGATGGACTATGCGGCTCGCAAGGGTGCCTATTACGCGGATGGCGGAGCCAAGCCGTTGATGGACATGATCGCTGAACGACATTCATTGAATGCAAATCAGGTAACGATCTCTACAGGATCCGCGGAAGCGCTGAGCGCAATTGCCTTGGTGTTTGGGCGACAGGGGCCGATCGTCGCACCGCGATTGTTTTTCGATGCGACCCCGATGTATGCGAAACGATTGGGTCTTGCCGAAATTATTCGGGCCCCGATGACCGAGACGCTGGACATGGATTTGGCAGCGCTCGAGGCGATGGTCACCCCTGCCACGGGGATGGTTCAAATCTGCAATCCGAATAATCCTACTGGTGTTCTGGCTGAGCCAGTTGTATTGAAAGCGGCAGTCAAGCGGATGGCGAGATTAACCACCGTTGTGGTTGATGAGGCGTACATGGAGCTGACCGATCAACCAGACACCAATAGCTGCGTTGATCTTGTTCGGGAAGGTCATAATGTCATCGTGTCCAGAACGTTTTCCAAGTTGTACGGCATGGCGGGGATACGTGTGGGATACGTCATCTCTTCCGAAGAAGCAGCGAAACGTATCGCGGGCGCTAACATGACCTGGATGTCGGGGTTGGGTTATGCCGCCGCCATTGGTTGTTACAACGATACGACTTTCATCGAGCGCTCCCGACGAAAAATTTTGCAGGGACGGGAAATGGTCAATGAGACGCTGGCGTCACTGGATATGACAGCATTGCCCTCGCAAACTAACTTTGTTTACTTTAAGTCCGGTCAGTCGGCCAATGCGTTGCAAGCCGCGCTCGCTGAGCGTCAAGTTTTGATTCGGGGGCAATACATGGACTATGCCGATTGGTCGCGGGTATCGATGGGGCGTCTCGAGGATGTTGCCAAATTCTGCCAGGGACTAAGAGAGGTCGTTGGCGCGTGATTGCTCGCGGGTGTCGGTAGCTCGCAACCTGTAACAGTCTGTGACAGTTGATGTCTTGTCGCTTTGTTTTGTCACGCCTACACTCAGTGGCTCAATATCAAAGAACAGGTCGTCCTAATGTCGGAGAAAGTGGAGAGTGCGGATCCATTTGCCAAGCGGCTTCTGGCGCATTACCTGGGACGGCGCGTCAGCGATGTTCATTTGATGAAAGAAGCGCTCGCGGATTGCGATTTCGAGCGTATTCGCGTTACCGGGCACAACATGTTCGGGTCTGGTGAGGCCTATGGCCTGAAGCCTATTTCGGACTTTGGGCGCGCCATCGAACAGGCGGCACTAGACAAAAACACCGGCGATCTTAGTGACATGGTTGATCAGCTGGATACCTATTTAAAAGGCCTAGTTATCTCATAGGCTGAAAAAACTCGCGTAATCACGGTATTATGAATGAATCACATCAACGGTCGAGGCCGTTGTTGCTGGTGGGTAGCGGCTCAAAGAATGTCGCATCTGCGTCGATTGGTGTTGGGAGAGGGATTTGCGTATCGCATTGCTGGAAGATGATCCAGATCAGGCGGCGCTCACGCGTTTGTGGCTTGAGCAAGCCGAGCATAGGGTCACCTGTATCGAAACGGGCGACGGTTTTTTACGGGCGCTGAGGCGTGATAGCTTCGATCTATACATCATTGATTGGTTGTTGCCGGATATCAACGGCATAGAGGTGGTGAAGCGTCTCCGTCGTGAAATGAGAGACTACACACCGGTGATTGTTGCTACTGTCAAAAGTGATGAGCAGCACATCGTCAAGGCGCTTGAAGCCGGGGCTGATGACTATCTGGTTAAACCCATGCGGCAGGGCGAACTGGTGGCTCGTGTATTGGCCGCTCGGCGTCGTGCTGATGGTGGCCGAATTGAAGCCGTCAAATTGGCCTCCAAACCTTATGAGTTCGACATTGATAACAATTCGGTCCGCCTATTCGGCGAGCCGCTTTCGTTAACTGAGCGCGAGTTCGAACTGACGCTGTTTTTCTTTCGGCATGTCAATCAGGCATTGTCCCGATCGCACATTCTTGCGTCGATCTGGGGTATCGAAAATGAAAGGGTCACCACAAGAACTGTCGACACGCATGTTAGCCGTTTAAGGAAGAAGCTCCGGTTCGGCGAAGAAACGGGTTGGCAACTTTCGTCAATCTATCAACATGGATATCGTCTGGAGTCACCCGTCGAACAGTCCACCGCATCCGAAGGAGCCAGCTGAGTGAGTGCAGAAGAAAAAGACGTGCTTGAAGGTCACGAAGATACTGACGGTAGTATCGACAAGATTCGCCAAATACTTTTTGGCGTTCAACTAAAGAGTTATGACGAGCGTTTGGCACAACTCGAAGCCAAACTCAGTCAGTCGATCAATGCGCAGGGTGAGAGCATGGCTCAGCAAGTTGCTGACGTCACGCGACAGTTGAAGGGCCTTGAAAAGAGCAGCGACAAAGTCGTTAGCGGTTTGCAGGCGTCCCAGTCGAAGTTCTCGGATCAGTTTAACGACAAGATCGATGCGCTATCTAAGCAGCTTCAAACCTGGTTGACGGAGTCCGAGCAGCATCAAGAAGCGGTTAAGACAGATTTACAGGGCACCATCGGTTCGATTGAAGCGGATTTGACGCAACAGTTTTCGGAACTGCAGGCGACATTAAAGACGTTGGGTGAAGACCTGGCGCAGGTCGATGCCAAGCATGACGGCCTACGATCGCAATTGTCCGATATGTTTAGAAGTTTCGCGGATCATTTGGGCGATGACGGTCAAGACGCCTAGGCGGTTAATGTCGTGACTGCTGAGATGACCAATCTCGAAGAAATACGCGGGTTACTGTTTGGTCGCGAACAGGAAAAACTCGCAGCACTCGATCGACGAATCAGCGAGCCGGATGTTCGTGCGGTCGACGTCTCCGCAGTGCTGCCAGAAGCCATACGTCAAAGTCATGCGGACGGCGCAGCGCTAGTTCGTCGCTTGCGTCCGCCGGTTGATGAATGCGTCAAGGCTGGTTTAAGAGATTCGCCAGAGTCCTATGCCGACGCACTGTATCCGGTCATGGGGCCGGCTATTCGACGATCGATCTCGGAGACCCTTAAAGCCTACACTCAACAAATCAACCAAACGATGGAGCAAGGGCTTTCGCTGAAGTACTTGCGTTGGCGGTTTCAGGCCTCTAGAGCGGGCGTTCCGTTCGCGCAGTATGTGTTGCAAAAGACGTTGGAGTATCGGGTTGAGCAGGGCTATCTGATCAGCCGCGATAACGGCTTGCTGATCGCACATGTTCATCATGAGGAAGCGCAGGTCGGCGACAACGATGCGGTCTCGGCAATGTTCACAGCGATCCAGGATTTTGTAAAAGATTCATTTTCGCCGGACAGTCCAGGTCGATTGGAAGTCGCCGATATGGGTGAATTTGCGCTTTGGGGGGTTCATGGACCAAAAGCGCTTCTGGTCTGCGTTATTCGTGGCGTACCGCCTCGCTCCCTGCGCGCTGAGCTTAGCCGACTCTTGGAGCGAATCCATGGCGAGTTCGAGCCTGACCTAACAAACTTCAACGGAGATACCAGTGCGCTTTCCGGTATTGAGCTTAGACTCGCAGAGTGTTTAGGGTTTCAGGCGCGCAGCAATGAGGCGAAACAACCGACGTTATTCAAGCGCCCGCTTTTGTGGTTGCTCTTGTTAGGTTTACTGGCCGCGGGTTGGTTTGCGTACAAGGCTTGGGACCAAAATCGACACCATCACGCCGTTGTCGATGCGTTCTCAAATGTGCCTGGCATTTATCTAGATCGCGTGGACTATGAGAGTGGGACGCATGTGCTTTATGGGCTGCGTGATCCATTGGCGCCGACCGAAGACGCGCTCATCGCCGCGTCAGCTCTGCCGGTGCAAAACTGGCAGAGTTTGCTACGGCCTTACCAGTCTTTAGATCCGGAAATCATCCAGCAACGGGTGTTGTCAAAGCTTTCGCTTCCCGCGTCTGTCTCTGCGAACTGGGTCGATGGCGCATTGGTGTTAGTGGGTGAGGCACCGACAACATGGCATGCGAACGTAACTTTGTTGCGTCAAACCGGTTCGATGGGCGTGGAAGTTGACACGTCTGGTGTCGTTATTTCGGATGCAGCACCGATGAAGATTCCGCCACCACCAACGGATCAGGCCTTGTTTGATGCCGAGCTCAACCGATTCGCTGAAACAACCTGGTTTTTCGATGATGGACTTAAGCTGGCTGATCGAACCGGTTTTTCGACTTATACCGAAAAATTGGCAGGCCTAGTCGAGCGAGCACGTCAGTTGAGTCTGCCTATTCGCATCGAGGTTGAGGGCTGGGCTGATGGCGTTGGATCGGAAAGTGAGAACACGATCCTATCGGCCAGTCGGGCGTCCTTTATTGTGCGTGAGCTTGGGCTAGTCGTTTCTTCTGCTGATGTGACGTTTGAAACGCTGCCACCACGATGGGCACAAGGCGCTTTTGGTTCCGAGTTTCGAAAGGTGATTATCCGTCTATCGGTTGTGACCGAGTGAGTCGCTACACAGCGAAAATTTGCGTACTCGGTGATTTCGCCGTCGGAAAAACGAGCACGGTTTCGCGATTCGTACATGCCGTTTTTTCGGAAAAGTACCTGACAACCATTGGTGTAAAAATTGATACCAAAGTGATGACGGTTGGTGAGATTGACCTGAAGTTGGTCATCTGGGATGTTGCCGGCACCGATAAACTGAAGACGGTTGAGTTTTCCTATTTGCGTGGCGCAGCCGGCTACATCCTGGTCTGCGATGGCACCCGGCGCGATACGTTGAAAGCTGCTCGTCAGCTGTTGGCGCAAGCACAACAAGGTCTAGGGGAGGTGCCTTTCGTTTTTCTGGTCAACAAATCAGATTTGACGAATCAGTGGGAAGTGACTGAATCGGACTGGGCCGATATTGGCTCGAGCGGTGATAACGTCTTTCTTACCAGTGCAAAGACAGGTGATGAAGTTGAGCGTGCCATCCAGCGACTCGCCCAGCAGGTAATCGCAAGAGAATTTCCGGACCTAGTTTGATGTCGCTACCGGATCAGGTCGTCAGCTATTTGCAGCGTCGCTTTTTTGAGTGGCACGCACCCGTTTGTATTGAGATTGGTCGTGATGATCGCGTGCTTCGTGTTTTTGGGGAACATCGTTACGCCGCATTGATGTCTGTTCGACCGGGAGATCTGGTTGAGGATGTGGCGCCGGTTTTGGTAGGTCAATTGTCCGGTGGCGCAGTTGTATTGCCCTATGTTGGCGTTGGCGATGACCACTTCGAAGTTCATGTGTTGCCTGATGAAGACCGTTTTTTTGTAACTTTCCTCGATGTCTCGCGTGACCATGATCTCCTACAGCATCGGCAGCAGACGGCAAACGAAGTGCGACTAATGCACGCCAATCAGGAAAAGCTGATAATCCGGCTTCGCAATGTGATTGGTGAATTGGTTGAAGCAAAGGCCGAGTTGGATCATCGACGTCGGGAAGCAGAAAAGAACACCGAAAACAAAACGCGATTTATCGCAATGATGTCGCATGAGTTCCGCACGCCGCTGGCCTCTATTATTAACTATGCAGATCTGGCTCTCGCTGAGGATGCGGATGCCCAGTTGGTTCGTAGAAGCAATGAGGCAATTTCCCGAGCGTCACGGCACCTGTCGATGTTGGTCGATACCGTGCTCGATGATGCACGGATAGATGCAGGTCAGGTCGCTATTGAGGCGCGGCCTTTCTCGTTGTACCGACTGATTGAAGATCTCGCGGCAATCATGGCGCCCTTGGCCGCCGAAAAGGGCCTGGCATTCGAAGCACGGCTCGCCGAAGGGGTGCCGGACGGCATGCATGCGGACGATACCGGCATTCGGCAAATCCTGATCAATCTGCTGGGCAATGCGATTAAGTACACCGAGACCGGAGCGGTCTCGCTGGATGTTGATTGGCGAGATGACGTCTTGTACGCGATTGTTGAAGACACGGGTCCCGGTATTCCGGCAGACGATAGGGAGCGGATGTTTCAACCTTTTGAACGCGGTCAATCATCGGTTGGTCATGTCAAAGGGGCGGGCTTGGGCTTGGCGATTAGTTTGAAATTGGCGGGCTTGATGCGTGGCAGTATTCGGGTGGATGAAGCGGCTCGGTCAGGCTGTCGCCTCGTTGTAGAACTGCCCGTCAGCGGCTTCAATGAAGAGCGTGCTGCAGCCCCTTTGCTTCCGCAGCTGCCGGAAGAGCACCATGCGACCGAGCCCTGCATTATCTTGTTGTGTGACGACGATGAAGACATGCTTGCGCTGGCTGAGTACTACATGCATCAGGCCGGTTACGGCTTGATGTTGGCAAGGGACGGACTTGAAGCGGTTGAAAAAGCGTTGGCGTATCAACCGGACTTGATTCTCATGGATATCAATACGCCGCGACTCAACGGCGCAGATGCAACGAACCGGCTGCGTAAGGCGGGATTCGAACGGCCAATCGTTGCATTGACGGCTTCTGATGGCCGGTATTTCGATCAGGCAGCGTTTACAGCCTATTTGAGGAAGCCGATACAAATGGCTGATTTGCTTAGCGAAATTAAATCTCAATTGAGTAAGACTTAAACCTAAAGGGCTTTTCTCAAGAAAATCAACCATTAAACAATTGTTAAACACTGTGGCAGCTATGTGCCACGAATGGCTGGCTCTGCTAAAGTCTCGCTCTCATTGGAACCGTACTAACGGAGAGGAGATTGGGGATGAATAAAAAAACACTATTATCATTGTCTCTAGCAGTCAGCGCCGCATTGAGCGCAGGCTGTGCGAGTGTTGATGCTAACGAAAACCAGACAGCGGCGAGCGATACTGTTTCATTGTCTGAATACAAAGAAACACAACGTAAAGTTAGCCAACTGGAACGAGAACTTGCCGAACGTGAAGCAGCACTGGCGCGTTCTAACGCGATGGTCTCAAGCACCACGACAACGAGTTCAACGGGTAACATGGACGCAAGCTTGTTTCCGCCTAACCCGAAGCCAGGCGAGTGCTATGCACGCGTATTGATTCCGGCTAACTACAAGACTGAATCCGAAACTGTTTTGACACGTGAAGCGTCAGAGCGAATCGAGATTATTCCAGCTCGTTACGAGAGTGGCAGTGAACGTGTATTGGTCAAGCAAGCATCAACGCGTCTGGAAATCGTGCCGGCAGTCTACGAGAACGTTACCGAGCGTGTCATGGTAAGACCTGAAACGACAGAGCTTGTTGAAGTGCCCGCTCGTTATGAAACGAAAACCGAAAGAGTGCTAGATAAAGCGGCACACACGGTCTGGAAAAAAGGTCCGGCGGCAGGACAAGCGGGTAACGTGCTTTCGCAAGCGACTAACAATACCGGCGAGATCATGTGTTTGGTAGAAGTGCCAGCGTCTTATAAAACAGTGAGCAAGACCGTATTGGTTTCACCGGCTCGCACGGAAAGCAAAACGACACCGGCTGTTTACGACACGATCACGCGACGCGTCGTCAAGACGCCAGCGACGACTCGTGAAGTAACGATTCCGGCTGAGTACGACACCGTCAAAGTCACTCGTATTGCGGCACCTGCTTCTGAGAAGCGGATCGCTATACCGGCGACTTATGACACGGTTACCCGTTCAGTCAAAGTCACGGACGAGGTGATGGAATGGAATCAGGTCATGTGTGAAGTCAATATGACTCAGTCAAATGTTGCTGCGTTGCAGCGCGCTTTGGAAAAAGCGGGCTACTACAAAGGCGGCGTTGACGGCATCATTGGTCCGCAGACGTTGTCAGCAGCGCGTTCTTACGCGGTAGCGAAGAACCTGCCAGCAGGTAGCAACTACATCTCAATGGAAGTCATTCGTTCATTGGGTCTCAGCATCTGAGGGGAGTCGACCGCGCATACTCCGCTATAGTCAATGCGCGGTCTCTTCAGTTAGCAAGGCCTCGTGCGGCAACGTACGAGGCCTTGTTTATTGGTGAAGTCGCACCACACAAGGCGTTACGGCCTTTTCCGAACGTCTGTTCCTCTCTTTCCTATCGGGAAGGTGGGTTCGCGGCGACGCCGAATTGAAAAGAACCGTCAACTTGAGTCGTTCCGGAAGCGATGTAAGTTACGATAATGACGACTAACAATTATAGATTCTGGTTTAGGGGATAAAGTATGAATTGGGAAGAATGGTTGCCAGCGATCAAAGAGGGCGCGCTCGAGTACGGATTGCTTGGTCTTCAAGCGCTTGCGATATTCGTCATAGGCCGTTGGATCGCCAAAGGTCTAACCGGCATTGCCAGGTCGCTGATGAAGCGTAGCGGCGTCGACGACATGTTGCGCAAATTTATTTGTAACATCGTCTATGCATTAATCATGACTTTCGTCGTAATCGCGACGATTAGTAAGCTCGGTATTCAAACTGCGTCGCTGGTAGCGGTCATTGGTGCTGCTGGTTTGGCGGTCGGTTTGGCGCTACAGGGCTCGTTGGCGAACTTCGCCGCTGGCGTATTGATGATTATTTTCCGTCCTTACAAGCTCGGTGATTTGATCGAGATTTGTGGCGATGGCACAGAGGGCTTTGTTGAAGAAGTTGATATCTTTACCACGGTCTTGCGATTGCCCGATCAAACCAAGATCATCGTGCCGAATGGTCAGGTCATGTCGAATACGATTACCAACTACACCGAAGCCAAGCTTCGGAGAATGGAGTGCATCGTTGGTATCGCTTATGACGCTGATATTGATCAGGCGCGCAAAGTGATTCTGGCTGCGGTTAAGGACAGTGAGTATGTTGTTGATGATCCAGCGCCTCAGGTAACTGTGGCGGAGCTCGGCGATAGCTCGGTGAATTTGGCCGTTAGGCCGTGGGTACCATCCGATAAGTATGCGCCTGCATCGCATGAGCTGAACGAGCGTGTCAAGAAAGCACTGGATGCTGCAAACATCGGCATACCGTTCCCACAGCGTGATCTTCATATCATCGATCACACCAAGGAATGATCAATCGCTCTAGTTGAGTGATTCTTCGACTCGACGAAAGGCCGTAGCAGCGATCGCTGGTGCGGCCTTTTTTTTCTGTCTCTATAGATTAGCTAGTTTGGTGCGGTATACGGAGACGATGATATGGGACTTCATGATGGATTCCGGTATCTTCGCCACGATCGCCGCCGCGCCCATTCTCCTTGGGCCTATAATGAGACTTGCTCGAGGCATGCTTCCGTCTAAGGTTTTTCCGCCGTAAGATCGTTTAGAAACCTAATCCAGTCTTGTTTGACGGGCTCAATCGTAAAGGTCCGCCGTGCTATTTCTGCATTGCTCTTCGCTACCGAAGCCGGTAGCTCCGCAAACTCGCGTGCCTGTGTTTCGGCGATCAAATCCGCATTGCCGACATGCATGCCCAGTTGCAGGAACTCTTGATAGCTGGATACGGCCTCGCGGATGTACATGGGTTTACCGTGCAGCAGAAACGTAAATGCGACATACAGTCCTTGTTGACGGTCGTGGAAAAAAACACCGACATCCATTCTGGCTAGCAAGTTATCGTAGTCGTCTTTTTGCATGAAACTCAGAATGGGTTTGAAGCGATCACCGAACAGACTCTTTCCTTTGGCGCATACCGTCTCCACATAGGCGTCATCGCCACCATAATTTAGCGGCATATGGATTCGCACGGTGTCCAGATGCGCGAGCGCTTCCAGCATTTGGATGTGGTTGTTGGACGGGTCCGCGGAATTTCCACAGAACACGTCATAGGTCGGCGTTTCTTGCGCGTTCGATGTGGCCTTTGGTTCGGCGTAATCGTAGGTTGAGTCATCAAGAGGATAGCGAAGCACCGACACAAGCCCTCTGGCCCAGAAGGTGCGTTCAATGACGTCTGCGTCGCCCTGATTCAAGGCGATGATTGCCCGAAGTTTTTTCATTGAGAAACGCTTGAGCCATAGCAGCAAGTAGCGCTTCACTTTCCATTTGAAAGGCTCATTGGCCGGGGCTTTGGCTAGATGCTTGTAGATATCGGCGCCCCACGATACCCAAACAGATCGTTGAATGATCTTGCGTGTGTTGATCTGTAACCATTGTTCATAGTCAAAGAGACTATGAAACACGAATACAGCGTCTGGATCTTTGTAGAGCTCTTCTATTTGATCTTTGAACTTCTCATAAAAAACGATGTTCACGCCGGTGATAGCGGCGTATCGCTGACGCGTTTGTTCGTCGGATGCGGCGACGAAGAAAGTCGAGTTCTTGAGTACGGCTTCAACTTCTGACAAGAAATCGATCATTCGAACAGAATGATGTGGATAGTCGGCAAAGATATGGAAAACCTTCCGACGGGTAGCGGGGACAGTATTCATCGTTGTCGCTCCACCGCGTTCAAACTACTGGACCACAACCCGTAGGTACTTTTCCATGTGGTCCATCTTTTCTAGCATCTCATCTGAAGAGCTGAAACGCATGATCATGGTACCTAGTGTGTGATTGGACCCGCTAAAGGCTTTGACAGAGTCACCTGGTTTGATAAAGATCGATTCTTCGACAATGTTGTCGCGAATTTCATCGCTATACCAAATGTGATCAACGATGCCGTCTTCAAGGGCATGTAGCATGTAAGATGAATAGAAACCATCGGTCGGTCGCATCTGTAGGCTGCTACAGTCGAGTCCGAGCGCGGAATCCACTGTGTATTTGACGAGATCAACGCCGGTTGCATATTTGATGACTTCGGGAATCAGGTTGCCGCCGTTGCGGGGGCCCAGTTCGAGGAACGAGAAGTCGCCATCTTTGTTGTAATGGAAATCGAAATTCAAGGCACCGTGTTTGATGCCAAGCAGTGTGAGTAGTCGTTGTGTTTCATCAAATGCCTGCTTCGTTGTCGACTCGCTAATGATGGAGGGGAAGCTCTCACCGATAGGAACCAGATTTCCAAGTGTTCCATCGAAATGCTCATTGGCCCAACACCAAAATTGCAGTTTGCCATCAACAACAAATCCATCGCCGGCGACTTGATAGCCGACCCGTTCGAAAAATTCTTCGACAACGATCTTCTTCTCGCGTGAGAACTCAAGGGCATCGTTGAAAGCAACAGCGAGCTGTTCAACAGTGTCGATTTTGGATACCCCTTTACTGCCTGAAGAGTCGACAGGTTTGACGATGACGGGCTTGGATAGTGTCTCAAACCAAGGAATCGCATCGTCTAACTGATAGAACGCATTTGATTTGGGTGTCAGGAAGTTATGCTTCGTTAGAAACTCACGGAATAGGTCTTTTCGCGCCAGAATTTGAACCGACTCGAATGGGTTTGAAGGTAAGCCGAGCGCATTACCCACATAGGCTTGCGTGGGTGCCGCCGGGTCTGATGCATAAGCAACAAGGCCATCGATCTTACATTCTTTGGCGAGCGCCAAGACGGCATCAAAATCAGTCGTGCTGACATCATGAAACTCATCGGCGAATCGATGCCCAGGGTTGTCGGGCAGATAGTCACAGGTAATGACATGATGTCCCTGTGATTTGGCATATTTGATCGGTGGGATCTGAAACTTGGAGCCACCAAGAAATAGTATTCTCTTTTGCATCGGTAAGTCTCCTTTGTCAGCCGACGATGTCCAGAATCGTTTTAGAGACTGGCTGTTCGGCGCCCGAATGCATTGGCAAGACGAGGATTCGACTGACAATGTCGTTTGATATGGGCATTGATGCGCTGGAACCTGTGAACGGCGCAGTTTCCAAAGATGGATAGAAGTATTGTCGAGGATAGATTTCCTGCTCGGCCAGTGCGGAGCGTACAGCACTCATTTGCTCGCCATTCTTGAAGACGACCGAGATATAGCTGTAATTCATGTTCGCATCGGCGTTGTATTGCTGGAACGCTACTTTGTCGCCGAGTGCTTGACGATAGTAGTCGTATGCTCGTTTTCGCTCAGCGATGGTATTGTCGATTACGCCCAGATTGCATAGCCCCATAGCTGCCGATACTTCGTTGAGCTTGCCGTTAACGCCGGAGTAGCGGATTTCTCCGGAGTCGTCCATGCCGTAATTTCGGATCGCTTTGGCTTTTTCGAATAAAGCATCGTCGTTCACGATGACAGCGCCGCCTTCGATCGTGTGGAATATTTTAGTGGCATGGAAGCTGACCGTCGAAATATCGCCGCGGGAAAAAACCGATTGGCCCTTGAAGTCAATGCCAAACGTATGCGCTGCATCATAAATCACTTTCAAGTCATGGCGTTTGGCGATGGCGTCAATAGCCTCAACATCACAAACATTGCCAAAGACATGAACCGGCATAATGGCCGTTGTATCTTCGGTGATCTGCGCTTCAATCTTGGCGGGGTCGATATTGAGCGTGGCGGGATCGATATCGCAGAAAACCGGTTTGATCTTTTCGGCAACGAGCGAACTGGATGTGGCTACGTATGTGAAAGGCGTCGTTATCGTCTCACCCTGTAGGTCAAGCGTCTTGATAGCGATTTGCAATGCCGATGTACCACTGGCGGTCACAAGAATGTTCTTGACGCCGAGATAGTCGGCCAACGCTTGTTCGAGCTCCTGGACTAGCGGACCATTGTTCGTCAACCAGCCGCTCTCATAAATCTTATCGATATAGGCGACAAACTTATCTCGCTCGGGCAGATAAATTTTTGATACAAACGTCTTCATTTCTGATTCCTTAATGCCTGTCGGTCGATGACTTCTGTCATCGCCGTTCTGATGATTTTTAGCCGAAGTTTAGGTCGGTCATGACTCGGCGTAAGTACTCGCCATAGCCACTCTTGAGAAGTTGGTCTGCTAGTGCGGATAACTGCTCATCGGAGATGTAGCCCATACGCCAGGCGATTTCTTCCGGGCAGCAAACTTTGAATGCCTGGCGCTTTTCGATGGTCGCGACAAAGTCAGCGGCATCTAACAAACTGTCGTGCGTGCCGGTATCTAGCCAAGCCGAGCCGCGGCCGAGATGCTGCATGAAGAGCGAGCCATCTTCAAGATAGCGATTATTGAGATCGGATATCTCCAGCTCACCACGCGCGGAGGGTGTAATCGCTTTCGCGAATTCCGGCGCGCGTTCATCGTAAAAGTACAAGCCGGTAACTGCATAATTGGATTTCGGGTTCTCCGGCTTCTCTTCAATCGAGAGTACGGCGCAATCTTTGTCGAATTCCACAACACCAAAGCTCTTGGGGTCCGCCACATGATAAGCGAAAATCGTGGCGCCGACATCGCGCTCATCCGCGCTTCGGAGGAAGCCGGGTAAATCTCTGGCATAGAAAATGTTATCACCTAGAATCATCGCGCTTTTTGCACCGTTCAAATAGGATTCGGCGATAATCAGTGCCTCTGCAAGACCTCGCGGTTGTTCTTGAACCGCGTAGGTGAGCGCAATGCCCCATTGACTGCCGTCTCCCAGTAAAGACTTGAAAGCTGCCTGGTCTTCCGGCGTCGTGATGATTAGCATTTCGCGAATGCCGGCCAGCATCAATGTGCTAAGCGGGTAATAGATCATCGGCTTGTCATAGACAGGTACAAGTTGCTTGCTAACCACTTGTGTCACCGGGTGCAGACGCGTGCCGGTGCCTCCAGCGAGGATAATGCCTTTGCGGTTCATTGGTTGTCTCCCATTTGTAGCCATTGGCTATTGGCGATGTACCACCGCACCGTTTCCTCGAGTCCCGATGCGAGCGAGTGTGTCGGGCTCCATGCTAGTTCATGTTGTAGTTTGCGACTGTCGATGGCGTATCGTCTGTCGTGTCCTGGTCTATCTGTCACGAAACTGATCAAATGCTCATACGGCTCATCTGCCGGTTTTTGTTGGTCAAGAATCGCGCAGATACTTTTGACAAGATCAAGATTGCTAACCTCGGCATTACCACCGACAGCGTAGGTTTCACCGGTTTTACCTGTTTCGAATATTTTGATGAGGGCGTCTACATGATCGTCAACGAATAGCCAGTCTCGAACATTGCTGCCATTGCCGTAGATCGGTAACGGTTGGCCGCGTAGAGCATTACCAATAACGACCGGAATCAATTTTTCAGGGAATTGATAAGGCCCATAGTTGTTGGAACAGTTTGAAAGCACTACGGGCAAGCCGTAGGTACGGTGCCATGCGCGGACAAGATGATCGCTGCTTGCCTTGCTGGCCGAATATGGGGAGCTCGGTGCGTAGGGTGTGTCTTCGTTGAAGGCAGGGTCATCAGCGTCTAGATCACCAAAAACCTCATCCGTGGAAACATGGTGAAAGCGAAAGTTCGCCTTTTTGTCTTCGTTGCAGGACTGTTGATAGCGGCGCGATTGATCCAGCAACACATAGGTGCCTACAACATTCGTTTTGATGAATGTGTCGGGCGCTTCGATGGAGCGGTCTACGTGTGATTCGGCGGCTAAGTGGAAGACGCCGTCGGGTTGATAGGTCCCGAAGAGGTCCGCTACCGCGTCGGCATCACAGATATCCACTTGTTCAAATACATAGCGGTCGTTGGGTAGCACGTTGGCAAGCGTTTCCAGATTACCGGCATAGGTCAGTTTGTCGACATTAATGACGCGGTAGTCATGCTCGCCGAGTAGTTTTCGAATCAGCGCGCTACCGATGAAGCCCGCGCCACCGGTGACAAGAAGGGTTTTCATTCGGTCACCCCGGCACTTGGTGTCAAGGCGATTTCATTCGCGAGCAGGACGGGTTTGAGAATGTCCGTCCATATTTTGTAACCTTGTCGATTCATGTGAATACCATCATCAATGTGAATATCGGCTCTAGGCCCGCCTGATGCATCCAGCATGGGTGTCGCGACGTCGACAAAGAAAAGCGCCGCATCGCGAGATGAATAGTCAGCGATCAGTTGATTCGCTTTGCTCATGGTTTTCCATGCGCCACGTCGTGCGGGTGCGGGCTTAATTGACAAGTAATAAACGCGGGTGTCGGGCAGCGTGCTCTTAACGGTCGCAACGAATGATTCGTACTCCGCCAAGAGCTGTTTTGGCGAGATGCCCTGAGCAATATCGTTTTCGCCCACGTAGACAACAATCGCACGAGGACGATACGGGGAGATAATTCGGTCGAAAAAGAAATTGACGTCATGCATGTTACTGCCACCAAATCCGCGAGCAACGACCGGGATGGGATGTAAGTCTTTGGCAATGTGAGGTGCCCACATGCGAATGCTCGAACTGCCTACAAACAGAACGGCATCCTGTGCTGGCGGGTTGGATTCATCACGACGTTCAAAGGCGGCAATAGCACTGCTGAATCTTGTCGGCGACGTCGCACTATAGGGGGAGCGTTCGGCGCAGGCTGTCGTGCCCAACAAGCAAAGTAGGGCGGCCATCCAAGTCGAGCGTTGCAAGCTAATATTCATTAATTGTCCTTTCATAGCAGGTCACGTTTGGTCCGTCCCAAGAAGTCTTTTTGCGAATGGGTGTTTGCGAACATAGCCGGTTAATTGGCTCAGTACTGCTTTGCGATCGAAGATTGACCAAAGCACGAAACTGACGATCAACGCGGCGGCTGCGTTCAACAAGATAGATTCGATACCCAGCACGTTTTTGACGAAATAGATCGTGACGCCATTAAAGATGAAGATGTAAAACGTGGCCGCGGCGACGTAGCTGGCGCCCCATTTCGCCCATCTGGGCACAGAGACATGTCGGATAGCCGGCAGCAAGATGCAACCGAGGCTGAGCCAAATAGCGACGTTCGGGAAGCCGTGATTGTCAATCCAAGCGAAGGCTAGGCCAATACCGGCGATTAGCAACTTGCGTAACGGGTTATCCGATAAATAGAGTGTCCATCCCAGCCACACATAAACGATAAATCTCGGGGCGACGACATCGTACATCTGGGTGGTATCCCAAACTAACGGATAGGCAAAGCGCACGGCGACCATGGCTAGCAAGATGGCAAATGAAGTGGGCCAAGGGGAATTACGCAATCGTTTCAAAAGCACCGGGATTGAAAGCAAAATGCCCAGTAACAGTAAGCACTGAAGAAGCACTTGCACGAACCAGAACGGGAAAATGATGGTATATCCAACGCCCCAAAAATTTTGGATGAGCAAAAAGATAAGCGGGTTGAAGTAGTCCGTCATCAGGGAGTAAATGACAGCCCCGAAGAAATAGGGCACAAGTATCTTTGTGCTGTACCAAGGCAGCATATTCCAAATCTTGCCTTCCGTGAACTCACGGTACTGAAATCTTGCGAAGTTCGCCCCGATCAATAAAAACAGCAGGAAGGTGCCGCCACCAACCAGTTTCCAGCCGGAATGGGACAACACAATACAAAGGATAGCCGTGGATCTCAGCAGGATGCTCATCTCCAGTTTTGCCCATATGCTGGTTGCCGGCGCCTCTTCATTTTCCAGTGCCGCGATAGACTTGGTTTCCCAGTCGTCGGGCAGGTGGCCCAGCGATTTCTCAACACTGATCGACAGCTGGACGAAGTTAAGTGAGTCACCGCCCAATGATTCAAAACTCTCGGTGTCTGTAATAGACGAATCCGCGAACACTGCCTGGTAGGCAGTGAGTAGCGAGTCATTGTCAGTTAACCGCATTGCTTTCTTGAAAGGCGGTTTGAACATCGAAGACAGAATCTTGCGTTGTAGTTTTCCGGTGTCGGTTTTGGGTATAGCCGTGACTTGTTGGACATGGATAGAATCGTTAGCGTGAACACCAAGCGCAACCAATTCTTCGTTGATCGTTTGCTTGATTAGATCTTGATCCGCATCATCCGATGTGACGGCAGCAAAGAAGCCCTCACCTCGCAGTAAATCGGGAACGCCGGTGATGGCGATTTCGCTACTACCATCCAATCGTTGGTTAACGCGTTGCTGCAAAGTGTCCGGGTCAATCTTGATACCGCCGCAGTTGACGATATCGTCGAATCGGCCTCGATAAAAAAGATGCCCGTCTTCAATGGCGCCTAGGTCGTTGGTGATGAGCCAGCGATCTTTATCAATGATCGGCTTTAATTCGCCATCGATGATGCGGCCCATCGCAACATGAGCCCCGCGAATTTTGATGCGCTCATCATCGTCGAGCGCAATGTCAATTTCGTCGCGAGAGACGCGACCGACTGATTCCAGATGGTTATCATCTGTCTTAGTGATGTTCAGTAGCGTCGAGCGTGATGCCTCGGTTAAGCCGTAGTGTTGAACGATCTGTGCATTAGGAAAAACGCGTTTCATCGCACGTTTTTCGTCAGCGCTCATGTATTGGCTGCCAATCTCGATCCACTTGACCTTCGCGCCGCATGGCTGAAAGAGATCCGAGTTGGCCAGCAATAATCGCCATAAGCTCGGTACCGCAGAAATCGCATTGATTTCGTCGTCCTCGAGCATCGTTTTGATCTCGCGGATGTCGAATCCGTCGTGGGGTATAAAGCCGGCGCCGCCCACCGCTGCTATCGCCCGACAGCGTGCCAGGCCGAACGAGTAGGTCACGGGTATGCCGATATACTCTCGAATGCTGCTATCTACGGACATCTCATCGTTGATCCGATGAACCACGTTTGCGAGCGATTGGTGGGAAATAACAAATGCTTTGGCTCGGCCTTCCGTGCCAGACGAGAAAATAATCTGGGCTGGAGAATTGTCTTTGATGGGGTCGAGAGAACGATCCAACCACCCACCGCCATTTTTTGGCGTGATAGTTTCCAGCGGATTGATCATGAGGTCTGCGTTGCTAGTTCGATCATCGGCGTCAATCATGAATATTTCATGATTTTCGTAGCAATTGAATGCTTTTTCGACGAAGTCGACTGAATTGACTTTGATGAGTCTTTTTATTTTTATTGTTTTATTAAACAAAGACGTTACCTAATGGTTCAGCAAACTACCCCCAAACAGGCTTGGAAGACCACGAAAGTCATCCTGGCTGGCCCCCAATCCGTGGATGCCGGATTGAAGCTCGGCAGCCGGACTATCCTGACCGGCATACGGCAACAACGCTCTGAATGTAAACAAGTGTAAAGTCGCTAATGCCTTGATACAAGGGCATGAGTTCACAGTTTGGGGATGCTTGGCGCGTTT
>JBGCGB010000002.1:0-182824 GCA_045110335.1 Woeseiaceae bacterium | reverse complement strand
GTTTATAACGAAGTACCTGAATTGGTCAGCCATATTCACTTGCCGGTACAAAGTGGCTCCGACCGAATTTTAATGGCGATGAAACGTGGCCATACCGTATTGGAATATAAATCTAAATTACGGCGCTTAAAAAAGAACCGGCCCAACATCAGCTTCTCCTCCGATTTTATTGTGGGTTTCCCCGGTGAAACAACACAAGACTTTGAAAACACCATGAACCTCATTCAGGAGATGGATTTTGATATGTCGTTTAGCTTTATCTACAGCGCTCGACCCGGCACACCAGCGGCTTCGTTGCCGGATGAAGTACCGATGGAAGAGAAAAAACAGCGACTAGCGTTGTTGCAGGCGCGCATCAATCAACAAGCGCGAGCGATTAGTGAGGGAATGATTGGCCATACCGAACGGGTATTGGTTGAGAAGCCGTCGCGCAAAGATCCGAAGCAATTGTCGGGTCGGACCGAAAATATGCGTTGGGTGAACTTTGACGGTCCGGCGGAGCTGATCGGCCAGTTTGCTGATGTTGTGATCACTGAAGCAATGCCTAACTCACTGCGTGGTCGCCTGGTGTCACCGGCGGCGCTGGTCGGATAAAAGTGCATTGGGGGCTTTTTTCTCGGCAAGAGCTAGCGTAGCCTGAGGGCTCGATAGTTGGTTCAAGAGTCCGCGAAACGCTTTGACCCCCTCTAATTCCAGTCGTGATCTTATTCTCGAGCCCGAAGACAACGTGCGGCTGGCCAATCTTAGTGGCCAGTTTGATGAGAATCTGCGTCAGATTGAAAAACGTCTGAATGTGGAGATTGCCAACCGCGGCAATCATTTCAGAATTCATGGTCACGATCAGGCCACGCGTAAAGGCGAGCATGTGCTGCGTCAGTTATTTGCGCAGACGGCCACCGAGCGACTCGAACCTCATCATGTTCATATATGCCTACAGGAGTCAGGTATGGAGCCAATAGTTGGCAATGAAAATCCGGTGTTGACCGTGGCCGGTAGCCCCGATGAATTGGTCATTCGGACGCGTCGGAAAATGATCAAACCACGTGGTGCGAATCAAAGCGGTTATTTGTCACAAGTGAGGCAAAACGATCTGACATTTGGTATTGGTCCTGCCGGTACGGGTAAGACCTACCTGGCGGTTGCGACGGCCGTTGAGGCGCTGGAAACAGATCGCGTTCGACGGATCATTTTGGTTCGGCCTGCTGTTGAGGCCGGCGAGCGATTGGGTTTCCTGCCAGGGGATTTGACGCAAAAAGTGGATCCCTATCTACGGCCGATGTACGACGCTTTGTATGAGATGCTCGGTTACGAGCAAGTGATCAAATTGATCGAGCGCAACATGATTGAAGTAGCACCGCTGGCCTTCATGCGCGGGCGGTCATTGAACGAGTCATTCATTATTCTTGACGAAGCCCAGAACACAACCGTCGCCCAGATGAAAATGTTCCTGACACGAATTGGTTTCGGTTCGACAGCAGTTGTGACTGGCGACATCACACAAATCGATTTGCCGCATGGTCAACTCTCGGGTTTGAAACATGTGTTGCGTGTGTTGGGTGATGTGAACGGTATCGGCGTTACCCGTTTCGGTTCATCTGACGTCGTGCGTCATCCCTTGGTACAGAAAATTGTTGATGCCTATGACGCTTACGAACAGGATGACAATCGCGATTGAGGCGAAGCGATGTCTATTCAGCTAGAGATTGACCGGGCAGTTGCGGCAGCGGTTCCAGTGCCCGAGACGGCGAGCTGGGTGGTAGCGGCAGACGCAGTACAAAAGTATGTGACGCACCAGTCGGGACAACCGGCAGGCAGCCACGCCGTCGTTGTGCGCATTGTCGATGAAACCGAGAGCGCGGCGCTGAACAGCGAATGGCGTGGCAAGGATTATGCGACCAATGTGTTGGCCTTTCCCGCGCCGCCGCTAATGTTCGAAGGCCTTGACGAGGCGTCGCCTCTGGGTGATTTGGTGATCTGCGCTGCGGTCGTGAATCGCGAAGCGATTGAACAGGGTAAGACCGGCAATGACCACTGGACGCATATGCTGGTGCATGGCCTGCTGCATTTGATGGGTTACGACCATATTTTGGACGATGATGCGCATGTGATGGAAGCCATCGAGATAGATGTGCTGATGCAGCTGGGTATTGCCAACCCGTATTGAATAGCGACATCGGACGATGTTTTGTTGCTATCATCGCGTTTGAAGATTCGAAGTTAAGGCTAATGAGCGAAGATAAACCTCCAAGTACACAGGGCTCTCAAACTGGCGTCTGGCAACGATTGCTAGCCGCTTTCAAAGGAGAGCCCAAAACCCGCGAAGAAATTATCGAGCTGCTGGAAGATCCCGGCACCCAGCGCATGTTCGATGAAGACGAACGTTCTATGCTGGCAGGCGTTCTTGAAGTGGCCGAAACCCAGGTTCGGGATGTCATGGTGCCGCGCTCTCAAATGGTTGTGCTTGAAGACGGCATGCCATTTGGCGATATGCTCAAAGCAATCATCGATTCCGGGCACTCACGCTTCCCCATCCACGGTGATGAGCGCGATGAAATCATCGGTATTTTGCTCGTTAAGGATTTATTGAACTGTTTAGGTGAGCCAAAAGACAAGCCTTTG
This sequence comes from Woeseiaceae bacterium, assembly GCA_045110335.1. Taxonomy (GTDB): domain Bacteria; phylum Pseudomonadota; class Gammaproteobacteria; order Steroidobacterales; family Woeseiaceae; genus CALBPI01. Next base: position 180,205 of record JBGCGB010000002.1, on the reverse strand, counting down.
GATCTGGGTCCCTGGCTGCGGCCAGCTGTCTTTATTCCCGAATCCAAACGCCTGAACACCCTGTTGAAAGAGTTTCGCGCCAGTCACAACCATATGGCCGTTGTTGTGGACGAGTACGGCGGCGTTGCGGGTTTGCTCACGATTGAAGACGTGCTCGAAGAAATCGTTGGCGAGATCGATGACGAGCATGATCAGGAAGAGGATGCCTGGATACGACCGGATGGTGAGCGCGAGGGCACGCCTGTTTTCGCTGTGCGCGGACTCACGCGCATAGAGGATTTCAATCGATTCTTCGAGGTCGAGTTAAGCGATCATCAATCGGATACGATTGGCGGTCTCATCATGACCGAGTTGGGTCGGATGCCGCGCCGCGGTGAGATTCTCGATCATGGACAATTCCGGTTTACCGTGACCAAAGCTGATCGCCGACGTATCGAAACCGTGTCGGTATTCGCCGTACCGGATGCGGAAGACGAGTAACTTGCGCGCCGGGCATTCGTTGCTGGCGAGTTTGTGTTTGGGGGCGCTGATGCCGCTGGCATTCGCGCCTTTCGAATTTTGGTGGCTGATTCCGCTGCTTGTTGCCGCGCATTTTTTCTGTTGGATTGGCTTGTCACCCAAACCCGCTTTTTGGCGTGGTTTCGCGTTTGGCGCAGGCGCGTTTTTGACAGGTACCTATTGGCTCTATCACTCCATTGTCGTCATTGGTCAAGTGCCGCTTGCGCTGGCACTAGTCTTAATGCTTGGCATGGTCGCCATTATGGCGATCTATTTCGGTTTGAATGCGGCGTTGATTATGCGGTACTCCAGGGGCAGTTCGGCCTGCGCTGCGATGATGTTGCCCTTTGTCTGGATCCTCACCGAATGGTTGCGCGGTTGGGTGCTAAGCGGTTTTCCATGGTTGACGGCCGGTAGCAGTTTGCCGGATACGTTGCTGGGCGGCTGGTTGCCTGTTGGCGGCGTTTATCTGGGTAGCTTCATATTAATTTTCTTTGCTTCGATCCTGGTGTTGATGATTCAACAAACCGGCTATCGCCGGTTCGTTGTGCTTGCCCTAGCCGGCGCGGTCGGTTTGACCAGTTGGGCGCTGCACGATCGGGATTGGAGCAGGGATCTGGACGCGACATTACAAGTGAGCATCGGTCAGCTAGGTTTGGACCAATCCCTGAAATGGGAGCGTGACCAATTCCAGAAGACGTTGAAATGGTACGCGGATTTTGTGGTTGGCAGCGCTGAAGCAGATCTGATCCTGATGCCGGAGGTGGCAATACCGGCGGTGGCGGCGCGCGTCGAAGGCTATCTCGGTCAGTTGGCCCAAGTCGCCCGAGCTCGCGACCAAACGCTAGCAACAGGCATTTTGAATCAACCATCGGGACAACAACCCTCTAACGCCATCCTCGTCATCGGTGGTCAAGAACAACAATGGTATGAAAAACGCCGTCTCGTGCCATTTGGCGAGTATTTTCCGGTGCCGGCGTTCGTTCGTAACTGGATGAAGTTGCGCGGCTTACCTTATTCGGACATTCGTTCCGGTGAACGGGATCAAGCGCCGCTGACCGTTGGTCGATTCAAGGCAGCGGCGAGTATTTGTTACGAGGATGCCTATGCCGCATTGCAACTCAATTTTTTCCCGGACGCCGCTTTGATCATCAACGTTAGCAATGACGCTTGGTTTGGGGATTCGATAGCACCGCACCAGCATTTGCAGATTGCGCGCACAAGATCTGCGGAGAGTCAGCGTTGGCAGGCGCGATCGACCAATTCAGGTATCACGGCATTGATTGATCATCGCGGCCATTTGGTTGCCCGCGTGCCTGCATTCGAGCCGGCGATTCTTGCGGGCGAGCTCCAGATGCGAGCCGGGCATACGCCCTATACCCGGTTTGGAAACCTGCCAATCTTGCTGTTAGGTGTGATTGGGTTGGCGGCCATTTCCCTCCTTGGCCGAAACGCGTCACGTACGGGCTTACCTGAACGACAATAGGCTGTATCCTTAAGGTTTCGAACAATACTGAACTCTGACGATGAAGAAGCAATATCACCCGGCGGATATCGAACCGCGGGTCCAATCCCTGTGGCGTGAACAAAAGACTTTCGAAGTCGATGAAGTGGAGGGAGCAGATGCCTACTACTGCCTCACCATGTTCCCCTATCCGAGTGGTCGCCTTCACATGGGTCATGTTCGGGTGTTTACCATTTCCGATGTCGTCGCACGCTATCAGCGTATGCAAGGTAAGCACGTATTGCAGCCGATGGGATGGGATGCTTTCGGCATGCCGGCCGAGAACGCAGCTATCAAGAACAAAGTCCCGCCTGCGGAGTGGACGTACAAAAATATTGATTACATGCGCGGCCAAATGGTCGAGCTTGGATTGGGATACGATTGGCGTCGCGAGGTCACCACCTGCCGACCGGAATACTATCGCTGGGAACAGTGGTTGTTTACGCGATTGTTCGAGAAGGGTTTGGTTTATCGCAAGAACTCGGTGGTCAACTGGGATCCGGTCGATAACACCGTGTTGGCGAATGAGCAGGTCATTGATGGCCGCGGTTGGCGCTCCGGGGCTTTGGTTGAGCGGCGCGAGATTCCTCAGTGGTTCATGAAGATTACCGACTACGCCGACGAGCTATTGGCTGAGTTGGATAACCTGCCGGGTTGGCCGGAACCGGTCAAGACGATGCAGCGCAATTGGATTGGTCGCTCAGAAGGTCTCGAGATCGGTTTCGATGTCGAGCCTGGTTACGAGGATGCCATTGACGCAATCGGTGGCGCTTTGCGTGTCTTCACGACACGTCCTGATACGTTGTTCGGCGTGACTTACATGGCCGTTGCTGCGGAGCATCCGCTGGCGACGGCTGCAGCGAAAGATAACGCGGAACTTGCCGCTTTCATCGAAGCCTGTAAGCAAACGGAGTCTGCTGAAGCGGCCATGGAAACCATGGAGAAGAAGGGCATGCCGCTAGGTATCCATGCGATTCACCCGTTGACGGGTGATCGTGTGCCGCTGTGGGTCGCTAATTTCGTGTTGATGTCGTACGGCACTGGCGCGGTGATGGCTGTACCTGCGCACGATCAACGCGACTATGAATTTGCCAGCAAATATGGACTCGATATTCATCAAGTGATCGATGTCGTGGAAGGCGATGAGATCGCGCTGGATCGTGAGGCATACCTCGGTAAGGGCAAGACCATCAATTCAGGTGATTTTGATGGTCTTGCTTTTGATGAGGCTTTCGATGCCATTGCAACGGCACTCGAGAAAAGAGCCGTCGGTGAGCGACGTGTGAACTATCGTTTGCGTGATTGGGGCGTATCGCGACAGCGGTATTGGGGTACACCGATTCCGATTATTTACTGCGACGATTGCGAAGCTGTACCCGTGCCGGAAAAGGACCTGCCCGTCGTATTGCCGGAAGACGTCACGGTGAGCGGGACCGGTTCACCGCTGAAAGATATGCCGGAGTTCTTGAATGTTGATTGTCCGAAGTGCGGCAAGCCTGCGCGTCGAGAGACCGATACATTCGATACGTTTGTAGAGTCGTCCTGGTATTTTGCGCGCTATGCGTCACCGGATGCGAACACCAGCATGCTGGATGAGCGCGCCGCTTACTGGCTGCCAGTCGATCAATACATCGGCGGCGTAGAGCACGCTATTTTGCATCTCTTGTACGCACGCTTCTTTCAGAAATTGTTGAGAGATTTGGACCTTTCATCGGCATCCGAGCCGTTCACTAATTTGTTAACACAAGGCATGGTGCTCAAAGACGGACGTAAGATGTCAAAGTCCGAGGGCAATACGGTAGACCCGCAAAGCATGTTGGAAGAGTTCGGTGCCGATACCGTTCGCTTGTTCATCATGTTCACGGCACCACCCGAGCAAGCGCTGGAATGGTCGGACGACGGCGTTGGTGGCGCCTTCCGTTTTCTCAAGAAATTGTGGCGTGTGGTCAATGAGCACGTGAGCGCCGATCTGTCACCAGCAGCATCACTGGACGGTCTTTCGAAAGCCGACAAGGATCTGCGGCGGAAAACGCATGAAGTGATCGCTAAAGTTTCCGATGATGTTGGGCGTCGCTACACGTTTAACACGGCGATTGCCGGTGTCATGGAACTGCTCAATGCGGTAACGGCTACGTCCGTTGCAACGCCGGTCGCGCAGCGTGTCAGACAGGAGTCGTTGGAAACTGCAGTATTGTTATTATCCCCGATCGTACCGCACATCACGCACGACTTATGGTCGGCACTGGGACATGAGCGACCGGTGGTTGACGAGCAATGGCCAGAGGTTGATGAGACAGCCTTGGTGCGAGATGAGATCGAAGTCGTTGTACAGGTCAACGGTAAGCTGCGCGCTCGTCTGCAAGTGAGCGCGAATATTGAGAAAGACGCGCTGCAGCAAATCGCGTTGGCCGATGAGCATGTTTTGTCATTCATTGGTGACAAAGCGGTAAGAAAAGTGATCGTTGTACCAGGCAAGTTGGTGAATATCGTTGTCTAGAATTTCTTCATACGCCCTGTTGATGGGAGGTTGGCTAATGCTTGCCGGGTGCGGTTTTCAGGTGGCCGGTCAGCCGCCGCTACCCTCTTTCTTGGATAGTGTTCGCTTAGAGGCCGACGACAAGCTCAGTGATGTTTATTTGGCACTTGAACGCCGTTTGCTCAAGCAAGGCGTGGAGATAAGAAATGACTCGCCAAATCGACTGCAATTAGGGAGCGTCGACAGCGGACAACGGGTTCTATCGGTATCGGTGAGAAACATTCCTCGGGAATATGAGGTTTACTACACAGTCAGCTATCAGTTTCGGCGCGCCGGTGAATTGTTGTTGGATCGACCCGCATTGAGTTTGACCAGAGACTATGTCTGGAGCGAGCTGGAAGTGCTTGGGAAAGTGCGAGAAGAGCAACAGATTCGAGAGCTTATCGTTGACGATTTGGTTGACACGATTATCCGGCAGCTTACGACAATCGAATAATGTGGACTGTTCGGGACCTGCTGTCGGATAAAACCCAGCAACAAGAGCTTCTGGCGATCTTGCAGACGTTCGACATCAGGCTCCGGCGGCATCCGTCGCACACCGACATACCGGCTTCTTACTGGGGCAGCCCGGAAGCCGGCATTGAGGGTGATACTGTGCATGTTCGTGACGATACGCCCGCGCACTCGTTGCTACACGAGGCTTGCCATCTGATTTGTATGGGGTCGCGCCGACGTGCGACCGTTGTTCGTGATGCCGGTGGAGAAGACAAAGAGGAAGCGGCTGTTTGTTATCTACAACTTTGCCTTGCGCACCGCCTATCACCGTTAACTTGGCAACTGTTGGCAATGGACATGGATGATTGGGGTTATAGCTTCCCAACCGGTAGCACCGGCAAATGGTTCTTGCATGATGCCGACGACGCTCGAGATTGGTTGGTCCAAAACGGGTTTTCTGCCTGGCTGATCCAAGAGGAAACATGATGTCAGCCCTATTGCGATTTGGCGGATATACCCTGCTACTGCTGCTGATAATCGGTCTTCCCGTGTTAGCTGAATTGAATAGCCCGGGTTCGACACGTTTGCTCATTGATACCCATCTGGCGCCTACTTTGGGTACGAGCGAATACTCCCTCGTTGAGTGGCAACAAGTCTTCATCCTGATGGTGATTATCGGTTTCGCACTGCTATCGACGCGTTGGGGTGTCTATGGACCGGTGCTGGGTGTGTTACTCGCCAGCATGGGGGTTGTAGCGCTGGTCCGAGAGCTGGATTTTTTCCTGGATGCTTATCTGTTGGATCATAGTTGGCAAGTTATCGTTGCAATGATTGTTGTCGTTGTTTCGGTTTATGTCTGGCGGATGCGTGCGGATCTCCAGAAAACGCTCGATAGGATGCAGCCCTCGATTGGTTTGAGTTTGATCTTGGTCGCATGGCTGTTCCTGACGGGCTTCGTCGGTGTTATCGGCCACGAGCCATTCTGGGAGCATCTTCTTGGTGACGCGTATGTCAGGATTGTCAAAATCGCGGTCGAAGAGCTCTCGGAGCTGGCGGGCTATTGGCTGTGGTTGGTGGGGCAGATTGAGGTTTTGGTGCAAAGTCGCTATCTGAAACACTTCCAGACTTCGGGAGATCGACGTCGAAGATCCTGACCTCAAAGTGCAACTCGCCCGCCATATCACTTTTTGTTGGGGTCTTGTCGAAGTTTTGAGTGATTGATTTGGGGTTATTTTTGCGTCTTTCCACGTTGATCCCTTAGAATAGCGAATTGTTCAATGTGCAGGTGCAAAGGGAATACTGATGCAAAATGATGATTTCAAGACAAATTCTGATCGCCGTAAGTTTGTAAAACTGGCAGCAGGGTCAGCGGTCGTATTGCCGATTGCCGGTTTGGTCGGTTGTGGTGGCGGAGACGAAAAAACCGTGGCTGCCAAAGCTGAGGAAGCCGCTGCTGCGACAGCAGAAGCTGCAAAAGATACGGTTGACGCCGCCGGTGAAATGGCTGGCGATGCAGCAGACGCCGTTGGTGAAATGGCCGGTGATGCAAAAGATGCCGCTGGTGAAATGATGGATGACGCCGGTGCGATGGCCGATGACGCGAAAGCGGCGATGGGCGATATGGCGGATGATGCCAAAGAAGCCGCCGGCGACATGGTAGATGGTGCGAAGGAAGCTGCCGGCGACATGGCTGACAAAGCTGCAGGTGCCGTTTCGGATGGCTCAGGTGGTTTGCCGAAAGTCAAAGAAGACGATGCCGTGGCACAAGCGTTGGGTTACAAGCATGACGCAAACAGCGTCGATCAGGGTAAATATGCAGGGCGCGGTGGTGTTGCCAACGAAGCCTGTGAAAACTGCGTGTTGTTTATCGCTGGCAAGGACGGTTGGGGCGCATGTTCCATATTTGCCGGTAAGTCAGTCAATGCAAAAGGTTGGTGTGCGAGCTACAACCGCAAGACTGCTTAATGTACTGACTTAACGACTCGATATCGTTATGCGGAAACCGCTGCCGGTCGTGGACCTGCGGCGGTTTTTTTTGCGTCAAGCATTATTCGCTAGAAGGGCGCGTTGAGTCGAACGATTGCTGTATTCAACACAATCGCAAAAGAAACCCACAAGAGATACGGCAGCATTAGCCAGCGCGTAAACGGTACGCGTGCACATGCTAGGAACATGATAAGGGCGACGGATATCCACAATATGAAGGCCTCATAAAGCGCCAGATCCGGCCGTTGCAAATAGAAAAACAGAAAGCTCCAGCCGATGTTAAGTACGGCATTGAAGCTGAACAAAACGATAAGCTGTTTTCGCTCGCTGCCGCCGGCAGTATTGGCTACCCACAGACGATGTGCAACGTAGGCGGACAACAAGAAAATAGTTGTCCATGCAGGCCCAAACAGCCAGTCTGGCGGTTGGAAAAAGGGTTTTTCCAACGTTTCGTACCAGATATCTAACGGGGTCAAAAACCCGCCGACCGCGCCGACCGAGAATGCAATCAGTATCGCAATCCAGAACGATCGGCTGCGCAGGGTTTCGCCTGGGCTCACCGAGGCGCTAGCCCTACGAGATGTGCGAGATCCTTGAAGAAAATCCGGACATGCGCCACGGGCTTGGCGCGCACGAGCTTCTTGTTCATGTACGCTTCCCAGGTCAAATGCTGGACATCCGGGTCGCGACAGATCTTGACGAATTTTTCACGGCGCTTGTCACTCGAGTACCAGAACTTCTGCAGTATCGCCAGAATAAAGAACACTCGGCCATGCTGCCGTCGGAACTGTTTACGTGCGTATTTGAGTGCGCTCGCATCGTTCGTAACAATCGCCGTTTCTACCGCTTTAGCGGCCAGTCTGCCGGTTAACATCGCGTAGTAAATGCCTTCGCCTGACGCCGGTGCAACGACACCAGCGGCATCGCCCGCGACAATCACATCACGACCATTGTCCCAGCGTTTCAATGCTTTTAGCGGTATCGGGGCGCCTTCTGTACGAATCGTTTCCGCGCCAGCCAGCCCTGCTTTTTCGCGCAACAGCTTTGTGGCGTTTCGTAAGGAGTAACCTTGATTGGCGGTGCCCATCCCCACACTGGTTTTATCGCCATGCGGGAACACCCAGCCATAGAAATCAGGGGAAACATCACCTTGGTAGTAAACGTCGCAACGCGTTGGCTCGAAGCCTTCGGATGTTTCTTTCGGCGACTTTACAATTTCGTGGTAAGCAAAGACCTTCGGAATCTTCTCGGCATTCTTGATGCAGTGTTTGGCAACATTGGAGTTAGCACCATCCGCGCCGATGACATACTGGGCTTGCACCTGACACGTTTCTCGGCTGTCTTTGTCGACATAGGTAACGACAGGCCGTTGTCCGTTTTGTGAATCAATGCTCTTAAAGGTGCCATTGATGCGCGTTGCACCTGCGTCGGCCGCCCGCTCGCGAAGCCACTCGTCAAATTCGCCGCGGTCTACCATGCCGACCCAACCACCGACAGCCATGTCGACTTTGACATTGGACGGGGAGATCATTCGCGCATCAGTCACTTTCGCTTCCAGCATATGTTCCGGTATGTCGAATTCCCGCACCATGATCGGTGGCACCGCGCCGCCACAGGGTTTGATGCGTCCGCGTCGATCCAGTAGTAGTACGTTCTGGCCGCTTTTCGCTAATTCATGGGCGGCTGTCGCACCAGTGGGGCCGCCTCCGACCACGATTACATCAAATGTTTGCATTGTCTTTTCCTGATTGGCTGTCTGGGGCTTAGCGTCTTGCTGCCCCGGCTTGCGTCAATGACGCGGGCTGCATTGCTACGTCCGGTTTTCTGCTGAGTCGGACGGCCAGAATGGCCGCCACGATAAAGAGTGTGGCTTGTGCGGCAAAGACTAGCGAGTAGGCGACCGTTACGTCACCACTAGCCCAGCGAATGACATCGATTGAGCCGGTGCCAAGCATGCCGCCAAGCGCAAAAGCAATGGCTTGTGCTGCCCCCCAAACGCCCATTCGAACGCCGTCTCTGCCGGTATGTCCGTTACTGACAAGGTGCATCATGCTGCCAATAGCTGCGACAGCGAAAACGCCATTGGCAAAACCAAGCGCGAAGACGTTCGCCGATAGAGGCCAGTCCCCGCCTACCTGGCCAGCGAGTGCTAGGCTGCATAGTAAGATAGCTGAACACAGACAGCCGATGATCATGCATTGGCGCAGTGCCTGCTTAAAGTAGCTGCCGATCACGCCGACCAGGATCATGCCAAGAAAAACACCGCCATGTTGCGTACCGCCTAGCTGGGTCGACTCACCAGGTGTCAGGTTAAATACGGCACCGGCGAAGGGTTCAAGAACCAGGTCTTGTGCGCTGTAGGCGAGCATGGAAACGAAAACAAATAGGCCGAAGCGCCGCGTTTGTGGTTCGCTAATGACTTCAGCAATCGCTTCTTTGAATGAAGGCGTCGGCTGGTCGCTGGTTGACGTAGATGGAGATTGTGTAGTCTCCGTGGATGAGCTCGGTTCGATTCGCCAAACGGCGGCGACCGTGATGAGGCATGCGATGAGTGATACGACCGATGTAATCACCAGAAGTCGGGTCAGGCTGAACGGATCTAAGAGACTGCCGACGGTAATGGCTGTAAACGCCAGTCCGAAAATCATCATCAACCACGTGATGGTCGCAGCTGCAGCTCTGCGTTCAGGCACTACCAGTGCGGCCATTAGGACGAGCAGTGAAGTGCCGCATGCGCCGATACCGGCGCCAATAATGAGAAAGGCGACGATGGCTAGCAGGCTGCCCCAAAGGGCGCTTTCAGCCATCCACATCGTAGCGAGGCTCGCGAGAAATCCACCTAAAGCAAGCGTAATCATGCCGCCGATAATCCATGGCGTTCTGCGTCCACCAGTATCCGAGCCGTGCCCGAAACGCGGTCTTAACATTTGCACGACATAGTGAATCGCGACCAGGGCACCTGGTAGTGCGGCGGGCAGCGCGAGTTCAACGGTGATCACTCTGTTCAGCGTTGACGTGAAAAGAACCACGACGGAACCCAGTGACAATTGCACGAGCCCAAGCCGTGCAATTCCCCACCAGGACAGACCCTTCATAACACCAGGCTCCGAAGCCCGAATGCGCTGATCATCATGCCGCTAACAAACAGTACGATGCCAGTGCCGTTGTACCATGGTGCATTCTTCAACGGGTCACGCAGCAGTTTGGGCATTAGCATGCACTGGCCGAGCAGCACAGCGCCAACCGCCATCGCGTAGGCTTGCAAACCCCACTGCCAAAGCAGAGCCACGACGACCGCTTGTGGTATCGCCATAACGGCGCAAGCGAGCCGTGCCGCTCGATCCGGGCCAAAGATCGCTGGAATCGAGCGCAATCCCATGGCGCGGTCGCCATCGATAGACTTGAAGTCGTTCAGTGTCATGATCCCATGCGCACCGAGACTATAGAGGATGACTAGCCAGAGATTTTGAGCGGTTGGCAATCCGGCGCTCATGACAGCGACAGCGGTAAACCAGGGTAGGCCTTCATAACAAAGCCCGACGGCTGCATTGCCTGCCCAACCGTTGCGTTTCAGCCGGAATGGCGGTGCACTGTAAGCCCATGCGAGTACCATGCCTAAGGCGGCAGCTGCAAACACCCATGGACCTAAAAAGCTAGCCACGATCATTGACAGCAATGACCAAGCAATCGCGAGGTAGAGGCCCCATTTGCCCGGGATTCTGCCTGATGGGATAGGGCGATCCGGTTGATTGAGTGCATCTACGTGGCGGTCATACCAGTCATTGACGACCTGGCTGGTGCCGCAAAGGAACGGGCCGGCTAGCAGCACGCCACCGACCAAAAATTGCCAGCGTGAGGGTACGGCTACGCCGGATGCGATGACCCCGCAGGCAAAAGCCCACATGGGCGGAAACCAGGTGACCGGCTTCAGTAACTCAAGCGCAGACAGGATGACCGGTGGATGTTCCTGTATGGAATGAATACTAGTATCACGCATACTTAAGAAGGTAGCGCGAAGCAGGCAATGCGTCAACAAAGATTGACACTTAAGCGTAAATTAATTCTGACAATGGGTGTATGCGTCGACGTCGGTGTGCGCTGTACATGCCGTGTCGAATTTTATCAGGTGAAAGGCTAGCTAATCTTTTTCCCGGTATCGTCGCTGCCGAGGCCGTGGCGCCGCAATTTGACGTACAAACTCTGTCTACTGAGCCCCAGAATTTCGGCCGCCGATGCCCGGTTGTCTCCGGTGGTGCGCAAAGCGGCTTCGATGCACATTTTTTCGATAATGTCCGTTGTTTCACGGACCAGATCTTTAAGTGGCACCCGACCGACCAGTTCTGTCATTTGTTCTACCGACTTTGGCAATGACTTGCTGTCGTCGAGCAAGCTGGCACCATCGGCTTGCTTGATGACGCGGCGGACTACATAGCCGTAACGGACAGCGGTGTCTGGCCCCAGTGTGACCGCCGACAATTCGATATCAATCGCGGCACCATACTCGACATTCAGTATCGTGAAGAATTGGCGTACACGACCGCGTTGCAACAGATTCTTTCTAAGTACATTGACGTCAACACCGGGTCGGCCGATCCATTGATCCAAAGGTTGATCGTGGAGTTGGAATTCCGAAGCGACCTGGCAGAGTTCAAGAAAGGCGTTGTTGGCGGTCAGGATTTGTCCCGCCTGATCGGTGATAACGACACCGTCCGATGTATTAGCAATGAGATCCAGCAAAAGGTTGTCATGATTGTTTTGCCAACGACCGGCGCGCGCCGTGTCATCGCTTAGCAAGCGGACCATGAACAAGCGGGAATTGTCACGCCGCAATTGCACGGCACTGATCCAAACGTCACGGTCTTCGTGGTTCGTCTTGGCCTGAATGCGGCCTTCCTTGCCGGTGGTCCGCACTGTTGCAAGCATCTCTTCGATTTCTGCATGTGCTTCGTCTGAGAAATTTTGCAACAACGGCTTGCCGACCAAACGCGCGACCTTGTCATTCAGCAGTGTGGCCGCCGCGGGGTTTGCTTCCATGATTTTGCCGTCGGCCGGATTAACGATCGCGATCGCTTCACCCGTTGTCTGAAACAAAACGCGGTAACGCATTTCAGCTTGTTGCAGTCGCGCATACTCACTTTCAATGGAGTGCTGCATATCCAGCAATTGTTGCTGCATATCCGAAATAGTACGTAGGTCTTTTCCGATCGCGAGTATTAGATCACTGTTACCTGCCGATATAGCGAGATACAGGATGGGAATATCGATTTGGGACCCGTTAGGGTGATTGACTTGGCGCCAGCGGCGTTTGTCATCACCGACTTGTTCGGCGTCTTCTAATAAGCGATTGATTTTAGTACGGCTTTCGTCGGTTACCGTTTCAACCCACGGCTTACCGACCCAGTCATCGGCGACCCGATCGAGCGGGCGATCACCGCCGTAAGCGATGTCAATAATAACACCTTCACGATTCATCAATAATGTGATGTCGTGTGAAGCACCGATCAGTGTGGCTATGGAGTCGTGGCTCAACTCCTGCAAGGCGCCCTGGGTTGTCTTGAAAGGGATCAAGCGCTTGCTCGACCATAGTGCACCGACGATGTAGTGATCGTCAGTGCGTTCATTAGAGGTGCTTCTGCTTGCTCAAGAGCTGATCAGCATGGGCAATAATTTGATCGGTGTCGGCGACCACCTGATCCGCATCGAGTGCTTCGACCAGTTCTGGCTTCTCGACAGCAATGCGTCCACCCAACAACACTTTGATGGCATTGTTCGCGGCATTGCTGCGGATGTCAGCAATCGCGGCCGCAGCGATATTAAGGTTTCTTTCAGCTACGATCGACAGCCCTACAACGTCGTAGTGCTCACGAGAGACTAGCTCAATCAATTCGTTGGTGGACCGCGGTGTTCCGGACCAAACGCTCCATCCGGCATCGCGAAAAATTTCGACGACTAAGTAAAGGCCAAATGTGTGTTGTTCGCCCGGGACAGTCGTCAAAAGAATACTAGGCGGGTTTTCGTCGCCATCGACAACATTCAGTGGAAACAACGGTGCTGTCGAAATGAAAATATGTCGAATCTTGGTGATGGCAATCGTGACATGCGCAAAGCTGCAAAGATCGTCTTCCCACATCGCGCCCAGACGGCGAGCAGCTGGTGTTAGCAGATGCGCATAAATTTCCTTCAAAGAGTGTTCGTTGGCAATCAACGAATCAATAAAGGTACGCGCGTCATCCGGCTCGGGTGAAAGCAAGGCTTCCACAAAACCGTCGGTGTCATACTCCGGTGTATTGTCGTGCCCGGACGATATAGGTGTATCAGATTGTGGCGTCGGAAAAGTCATCTGAAGTCGGGGAATAATCTCGTTTTCAATCAGTGTTGACAGCGACATTAATTCATCATGCGCTGCTGTCTTGTGTCGGCTCAGCATCTTGCGGCTGCGCGCCAAAATGCGCCCAAAAATCCCTTCTGGTCTAACGTCGCTCTGTTCACTGGTCATTGCTGCGTACTCCCCCGAGTAGAAATGCCGCGTTACGCAGCTAGGGAATAATACCACCGCTATTACCAGTAATTGCAGTAGACACAATGTAAGAATCATTGTCAATTTAAATTGACGTCGCGTTTAGTTGACACTCGGGTTGGAGGGTCGTAAATTAGTCCCTAGCGGATCATCAACAACGTGAACCGCGATTTATTCGGGACGGAGCAGATAAGAGAAATGGCGAGACGCGAAGCCTTTTCAACAAATCGACAGTCGTTATATACCGCGGCGGAGAAAGTCCGCCGTGACAATACGCGTTGGACTTTGGTTCAAGCGATATTGGCGCCGCTGCAATTTGTTGTTTTTATTGTAAGTTTGACGCTTGTGGTGCGTTATCTCATGACGGGTGAGGGTGCCTATGCCGCCACCGTTTCTGTGGTGCTAAAGACGCTCATTCTATACGCCATCATGATTACCGGCTCGCTGTGGGAAAAAGCAGTATTCGATCGCTATTTGTTCGTACCCGCGTTTTTCTGGGAAGACATGGTCAGCATGTTGGTGCTTGCATTGCACACCGCTTACTTGATTTGCATCGGCTTGGGCTGGCTCGATATCAGCGGTCAAATGTATCTAGCTATTGCGGCTTACGTTGCCTACGTCATCAACGCCGCCCAATTCGTTTGGAAATTCCGAATTGCTAAAGCGCAAGAGCGCGTGCCGGCCGATGCGTCGGTAGTTTCAGCGTCAATGAATGGGGCGTTGCGATGACAGCAGAAGTCATACAGCCGCTCGAGTCCCTGCGGAAGCCCGCGGACAATCTGATCCGCGAACGCGGGCAGCGCGAAGTTTTCTGCGGCCTGACGGGCATCGTATGGATGCACCGGAAGATTCAGGACGCATTTTTTCTTGTGGTAGGTTCCAGAACCTGCGCACACCTAATCCAGTCAGCCGCGGGCGTCATGATCTTCGCGGAGCCGAGGTTCGCCACGGCAATCATTGACGACCGCGACCTGGCTGGGCTTGCCGATGCGAATGAGGAGCTTGATAGGGAGGTAGAGCGATTGTTGTCGCGTCGCCCCGATATCAAGCTCCTGTTCCTCGTCGGATCTTGCCCATCAGAAGTGATCAAGCTTGATCTCTCTCGTGCCGCTGAACGACTTTCCGGTCGGTTTATGCCCGATGTTCGCGTATTGAATTATTCTGGCAGTGGTATCGAGACCACCTTTACCCAGGGCGAAGATGCCTGTCTTGCGGCGCTGGTGCCGGAAATGCCCGAGGCGGCCTCTGAGGGAAAGTCACTCTTGGTCGTCGGCGCGCTCGCCGATGTGGTTGAGGATCAGTTCACCGCGTTGTTTGAACAGCTAGGTATTGGTCCGGTGTCTTACTTGCCAATGCGTAATGCGAATGATTTGCCGACAGTAGGGCCCAACACACGTTACTTGCTAGCTCAACCGTTCCTGAATGATACGGCGCAGGCGCTGGAAGAGCGCGGAGCATCCCGGTTGGCGGCACCGTTTCCGCTGGGCGAGCAAGGCACGACGGCTTGGTTTCAGGCCGCAGCTGATGAATGGAACGTCGCGCCTGCTGATTTTGAACGCGTGACCCGACCCGCGCGGGACCGTGCAGAAAAAGCGGTCAAGCGTGAGCGTGAAACGCTGGATGGAAAACGTATTTTCTTCTTCCCGGACTCGCAACTGGAGATACCCCTGGCGCGTTTCCTGGCCGCTGAGCTGGGCATGAAGCTAGTGGAAGTTGGCACACCTTATTTGCACCGCGAACATTTATCCGATGAATTGCCTCGCTTGCCCGCCGATGTGCGCATGAGCGAAGGTCAGGATGTCGAAAAACAGCTGGACCGTTGCCGTGCGGACAAGCCCGACATCGTGGTTTGTGGTCTGGGGCTTGCGAACCCGCTTGAGGCGGATGGCATGACGACCAAGTGGTCAATCGAGCTCTTATTCACGCCGATTCACGGTTATGAGCAAGCTGGCGATTGCGCCGAATTGTTTGCCCGCCCGTTACGGCGCCGCCAAGCGTTGGCTGTCTGACATGAAATTAACACTTTGGACATATGAAGGACCCACGCATATCGGTGCGATGCGTGTCGCGACGGCGATGAAGAAGTTGCACTACGTATTGCATGCGCCGCAAGGCGACACCTACGCCGATTTGTTGTTTACGATGATTGAGCGGCGTGCCGAACGACCACCGGTTACCTACACGACTTTTCAAGCGCGTGATTTGGGCGGTGACACGGCGACGATGTTTCAAGATGCCGCTCGTTCGGCCTACGAACGCTTTTCACCTGAAGCGATGATCGTTGGTGCGTCTTGCACTGCTGAATTGATTCAGGATGACCCAGGTGGCCTGGCTGCTGGCATGAAGTTGCCGGTGCCGGTGATTCCTTTGGAACTGCCGTCTTATCAACGTAAAGAAAACTGGGCGGCTGCAGAAACGCTCTACCACATCGTACGTGCTTTGGCGGGTCCGCATGAGTTGCCACCAGGTCAGGATCGGCCAGCACGGCCAGAGGGGCAGCGGCCCTCCTGTAACTTGTTGGGCGCAACTGCACTTGGTTTCAGACATCGCGATGATGTGCGTGAGATTTCGGAGATCATGCGGCTGCTCGGTATCGATATTAATGTGATCGCACCTTTGGATGCGACGCCAGGGGACCTGACACGCCTCGGTGATGCCGATTTTAATGTGGTCATGTATCCGGAAACCGGCATGACAGCTGCCCGTTGGCTCAAGCGCGCATTTCGCCAGCCCGTGGTTTCGACGGTGCCGATTGGTGTCAACGCGACAGGTGAGTTTATCCGCGAAGTCGCGGAACTTGCCGGCGTGGATCCTGAGCCGGCATTGGCGGATGGTCGCTCAAGACTACCGTGGTATTCGCGCTCCGTAGATTCCACTTATTTGACCGGAAAGCGTGTCTTTATCTTCGGGGATGCAACGCATGCCATAGCGGCCGCAAGAGTGGCCAATGATGAACTTGGTTTCGAGGTCGTGGGGTTGGGCACTTACAGTCGCGAGTTTGCGAAAGACGTCCGCGAGGCTGCTTCTCGTTACGGACTGAAAGCGTTAATCACCGACGACTATCTCGAAGTCGAAGCTGCCGTTGCAGAGCTTCACCCTGAAATGGTGCTCGGCACGCAAATGGAGCGTCACATCGCGAAGCGGCTCGGTATCGGGTGTGCGGTTATCTCCGCGCCGATGCATGTTCAGGACTTTCCGGCGGCACATGCACCACAGATGGGCTACGCCGGTGCGAATCTGTTGTTTGATACCTGGGTTCATCCGTTGATGATGGGGCTCGAAGAGCACTTGCTCGGCATGTTCCGCGAGGACTTTGAATTTAGTAACACAGCGACGCCGTCGCATTTGGGGCACACAGCGACCGAAACGCCGGTCGTGCGTCAGCCTGCGCCGGCGGCTAACGACGAGGCGCCTTCGGCGGAAAGCGTCGATCCGAGCTGGTCACCCGAAGCTGAGCGTGAGCTCGGAAAAATTCCGTTTTTCGTTCGTGGTAAAGCACGAAGAAACACCGAACAGTTTGCACGCGAACAATCCGTGCAATTGATAAGCATCGAAACTTTATATGAGGCGAAAGCGCATTACGCACGATAGCGTGCCATGCCGATAGGATTTTATTATGACTCAGGCCAATGTTGCAGAACCCGTAAAAGTCGCACCGAAACCCACTGATGGTAGTGGCAGTGTTCAAGTTCATCTTGATCCCGATATGAAAATTGATACGGCGAAAGTGTTCGCCGTCTATGGCAAAGGTGGCATTGGGAAAAGTACGACGTCGTCTAACTTGTCGGCGGCGTTTTCTAAGCTCGGTAAACGCGTTTTGCAAATCGGTTGTGATCCCAAGCATGACTCGACCTTTACGCTGACCAAGTGTCTTGTCCCCACTGTCATTGACGTGTTGGAGTCGGTGGAATTTCATAGTGAAGAGCTGCAAGTCGAAGACTTTGTCTACGAAGGCTACAACGGTGTGATGTGTGTTGAGGCGGGCGGACCACCTGCTGGTACTGGTTGTGGTGGCTATGTGGTTGGCCAGACGGTTCGTCTTTTGAAGCAGCACCACCTACTGGAAGATACCGATGTCGTTATTTTTGACGTACTCGGTGATGTTGTTTGCGGCGGTTTCGCAGCGCCATTGCAGCATGCTGATCGTGCATTGATCGTGACAGCAAACGATTTCGATTCCATCTTCGCGATGAACAGAATCGTCGCGGCGATTAGCGCGAAGTCAAAGAATTACAATGTGCGTCTTGGTGGTGTCATTGCTAACCGCAGTGAGAACACGGATCAGATTGATGGGTTCAATAAGCGCATTGGTCTCGAACGTGTCGCTCATTTCCCCGATCTCGATGTTATTCGTCGTAGTCGGCTCAAGAAATCAACTTTGTTTGAAATGGAAAGTACGCCTGAGCTTGAGGCTGTCAAAGAAGAATATATGCGTTTGGCGCAGCGGCTGTGGGACGACGTAGACGAGCCACAAACAGCGCTACCGATGAAAGATCGTGAAATCTTTGACTTCCTGGGATTTGATTGATGTCGACACCATCCTATGATCAAACGCGCGAAAAGCTGACGACTTATTTCGATCAGACCGCGTCGGCTGCATGGGAAAAGCTGACTTCGGACGCGCCTGTTGGCAAGATTCGGGCGACAGTGCGCGCCGGACGGGATGAGATGCAAAGTACACTGCTGGCCTGGTTTCCTGAAGACCTAACCGGCAAACGTGTGCTCGATGCGGGTTGCGGTACGGGTACGTTGGCAATCATTCTTGCACAACGCGGTGCCGAGGTTGTCGCAACTGATATTTCACCGACCCTAGTGGGCTATGCCCAGCAGAGGGCAGCAGAAAGCGGCATTGCTGATGCGATCCAATTCGAAGTGGGCGACATGCTGGATCCGTCTCTTGGCGAGTTTGACTATGTCGTAGCGATGGACTCCCTTATTCACTACAAGAGTCGGGATATCGCACGCGCTTTGGCGGGTCTTGCACCCCGGGTGCGCCAAGCCATGTTCATTACGTATGCGCCGCGCACGCCGGCATTGACGGTGATGCATGTCGTCGGTCGCATGATTCCAACCCGCGAACATAAGGCGCCGGCGATCGTTCCTGTTTCTGAGAGAGCGTTGTATGCCTGTATCGAAAATGAGTCGGCGTTGACGAGATTTCAAACCGGTAGGACGCATCGTGTGAGTAGTACATTTTACAAATCTCAAGCGTTGGAAGTGTTCAAGCGGTGAGTATCTTTTCAGATAAATGGTCGAGCAAATGGCGCCAGGTGGCGCCCGCGATGCTGCCATTTGCTGATATTGCGAGCGATAAGCTTTCGCTGAGTCGTTTGTTGCGACTATCACTGTTTCAAATGTCCGTTGGTATGGCCGTTGTATTGTTGAATGGCACGCTCAATCGCGTCATGATTTACGAACTCAACGTGCCCGCCTCATTGGTCGCATTAATGGTTGCATTGCCGTTGTTGTTCGCACCGCTCAGGGCCTTAATCGGATTCCGGTCGGACAACTTCATCTCGGCGATTGGCTGGCGTCGCGTTCCCTTTATCTGGATCGGTACGTTGCTGCAGTTTGGCGGCTTTGCGTTCATGCCATTTGCTTTGCTGATCATGTCCGGCGATACGCATGGGCCGATCATCATCGGTCAAATAGCCGCCGGTCTCGCTTTTATCTTGGTTGGTGCCGGCATGCATACCGTGCAGACGGCCGGCCTAGCATTGGCAACGGACATTGCACCTGAAGCATCGCGGCCTCGCGTGGTCGCTTTGTTGTTTGTCATGCTGCTGGTTGGCATGTTGGTCAGTGCATTGATGTTCGGTTGGTTGCTGAGTGACTTCAGTCAACTACGATTGATCAAAGTCATTCAGGGCGCCGCGGTGGTCACACTTGTCCTGAATGTGATCGCCTTGTGGAAACAGGAAACGATTGACCCTGAGAAAACCGCGAAACCGGCTACTGATTTATCGTTTACCCAAGCATGGCGTCGCTTTAATGAAGATGTCCGGGCACGCCGTTTATTGTTGGCTTTGGGCCTCGGCACCGCAGGTTTCACGATGCAAGACATTCTCCTCGAGCCTTTTGGCGCCGAAGTGCTCGGTCTTGATGTGGCCGCAACAACCCGGCTAACGGCGTTGCTGGCGTTTGGCACGCTGGTCGCTTTTGCGCTGGCAGCACGTTGGCTCGCGCGTGGCACAGACCCGCACCGTTTAGCTGCTTTTGGTGCCCTTATCGGCGTCTTCGCATTTGCGGTTGTTAGTGCGATCGCGATAGTGAAGTCGCATTTGCTGTTCCATGCCAGTGTGCTGTTGATCGGTTTCGGTGGTGGTTTATTCGGTGTCGGTACGCTGGTTGCCGCGATGGACTTATCGAGGGTGGCAGGCAGTGGCCTTGCGCTGGGCGCATGGGGTGCGGTGCAAGCGACCGCGACCGGCGTTGGTATTGCGCTAGGCGGTGGGCTGCGTGATGTGTTCGCCGACCTCATTGAAAGCGGCTCTCTTGGGCCTGCTTTTTCAGCCGAGAGCGCGAGTTACAGTCTCGTCTATCAATTAGAAGTATTTTTGCTCTTCGCTACGTTGATCATTATTGGTCCTCTAGCGAAGTTCACCCGTGAAGCGAAGGTGGAAGACGAAGGTCGGATTGGTCTGACCGAGTTCCCGCACTAGCTGACTGTTCAGGAGTCATATCATGACTAATAATATCGTTGGATCAATTGACTTGGTAGAGGTGCTCTTTACCTTGTTCTGGTTGTTCTTTGCTGTACTGGTTTTGTACCTTCATCGCGAAAGCAAACGCGAAGGTTACCCGTTGTTGTCAAGCAGTGGTGATGGAACCGTCGTTAGTGGTTTTCCTTCCGAGCCTGCATTGAAGACTTACAAGCTTGCACATGGTGGCGAAGTGACAGTGCCACGCCCGGTGGACGAATATGAACTGAAAGCGGAAACGGCCGGCGTCTATACGGGCGCACCGATCGTGCCGACGGGCGATCCTTTAGTCGATGGTATCGGGCCTGCAGCCTGGGCTAATCGGCAAGACACGCCGGATTTGACCTACCATGGCGAGCCGCGAATTGTGCCCATGCGCTCACAACCGAGTTTTCATGTTGATGAGCGTGATCCCGATCCGCGCGGCATGGAAGTGGTTTCGGCCGATGATTTGGTGGTCGGCACGATCACCGATGTTTGGATCGATATACCCGAGCCCATGATTGTTTACGTTGAAATGGCCTTTGACGCGTCAGTCGCTACCGGCTCGATTGTGTTGCCATTTGATTTCGCCGTGATCAACAAAGCTGCTGGCCAGTTGAAGGTAGACGCCTTGATGGCCAGTCAATTTGCCAATGCACCACGCCTCAAGAATCCGGACACGATCACGCTACTCGAAGAAGACAAGGTTTGTGCCTACTTTGGTGGTGGCGCCTTGCTGGCCGAAGAGTCGCGCGCAGAGCCATTGCTATGAGTGAAGGCAAGGG
Source organism: Woeseiaceae bacterium (assembly GCA_045110335.1). GTDB lineage: Bacteria > Pseudomonadota > Gammaproteobacteria > Steroidobacterales > Woeseiaceae > CALBPI01. Next base: position 159,261 of record JBGCGB010000002.1, on the reverse strand, counting down.
CGACATGACGCTCGGTATTCCACGCGGATTACCCAAAGGTGAGCGGCCGCTCTGGAAGGGTGGCCCTGATCCGTCACGGCTAGCCCGTTCTGCGTTGCATACTCGTAAGCTGGCGATCTATTTCGTTGGGTTATTAATCTGGCGTCTGATCATTGTCTGGCGTGATGGATTCAGCGCTGATATTGCGTTGAATGTGGCGCTGACGACGGCCTTGTTAGCGTTTGTCGTGCTGGCCATCGCCCGGCTGTATTCAGCCGTTTCTGCTAGATCCACAACGTATACGATTACGACCAAGCGAGTCGTTATTCGGACCGGAATTGCTTTGCCAATCTCGATCAATGTGCCATTCGAGCAAATTGTTAGCGTCGATGTCCGCCGTGATGGCGAAGGCGGTGATATTGAGTTGACGCTAGCTGACGATGCCAAAGTGGGCTATCTCATTCTTTGGCCGAGCGCGAAGCCATTGTATTTTTCTAAAACCCGACCGATGTTACGCGCATTGCGATCCATGAATGTTCCAGCGAGTGTTTTGGGTGAAGCGCTCGCGGCTTCCACGGATTCGTCGGATATCGAAATCCCGTTGGCTACAAACACCAGTGAAGCGGTTTCGCGGGAACATACATCGACTTGGCAGACTGCGCCAACATCATGAGCGAATTGCATGAAAATCCGGCACCAACCGTGCCGCTAATTTTTGCGGCATCGTTGGTTGTTCTGTCATTGCTTGGTGTCATCTGGCAAAAGTTGGTGGTCACCCCGAATGCAGAAGTTCAGGTGCGGGATGCGCAAGTCGTACAGTCCAGAACACTGCAATTTCGTGATGCTGGAGACGGCTCTGTCATCGTTTTCGATATGGAAAGTGGTGAAGCGCTTAATACGCTTGCGCCGGGTGAAGGCGGTTTTCTGCGCGGCACGCTGCGTGGTTTGGTGCGGGAGCGAAAAACCGCCGGCGCGGATATGGCGCCCGGCTTCGAATTAACACAATATAGTGATGGTACGGTTGTGCTGAAAGATCAAGCGACGGGTCGAGAAATAGATCTTCGTGCTTTTGGTGCCATGAATGCTGACAACTTCCTTCGATACTTAAGACGGGATGTTGTGGCGAGAAGTGAAGGAGAAGGCTGATGTCTGCAAGTGCGGCGGAGTTATCCGCAATCAATGAATCAACGCGTAGTGCGAATACCGAGACGGTATTGACGCCACGCTTCTATACGACTGACTTCAAGGCGATGAATGCGCTTGATCTTTCGCCCGTCCGCCGTGAGTGGGACGCGCTCATGGATGAATTCAAGAACGATACAAACAAGAATCACTTCAAGCGTGATGAGCAGTTCGCCAAGGAGATCAAAGAGCTTCCCCCGGCACTGTTTGACGAGTTTATGGATTTTCTCGTGTCTTCGGTGACGTCGGAGTATTCCGGGTGTGCGCTTTACGCCGACATCAAGAAAGCTTGCGATAATCCGGACGTGCGACAAGTGATGGCGTACATGGCGCGTGATGAAGCAAGGCATGCTAGTTTCATTAACCGCTCGCTCGAAGACTTCAAGCGTCCGGTTAACCTTAATTTCCTTCGGCGCGAAAAAAAGACCACCTTCTTCAAACCGAAGTATATTTTTTATGCGACTTATCTTTCCGAAAAGATCGGCTATGCTCGCTACATCAAGATTTTTCGTTTGCTCGAGAAGCAGCCCGAGAATCGTTTTCACCCCATTTTCCGTTGGTTCGAACGGTGGTGTAACGATGAGTTTCGGCATGGCGAAGTTTTCGCCTTGATTATGAAGGCCAACCCCAAACTGCTGCGCGGCCATAACAAACTCTGGATTCGCTTTTTCCTACTAGCGGTTTTCGCAACAATGTATGTCCGGGATCACGCACGTCCTGAAATTCACAAAGCGTTCGGCGTGACGCCGTCGGAGTATGATCGCGAGGTCTTGAACATTACATCCGAGATCAGTAAGCAGATTTTCCCATTCACCCTGAATCTTGATGATCCACGTATGTGGGCCGGCTTTGAAAAACTGCTGAAGATTAGCGAACGCGCGGAAGCTGCTACGAAGCGTGGCGGCATCATTGGCGCCGTCAAGAAAGCAGGTTGTGGTGTTTCCGCTGCGCTGACTTTCGCGCGATTGTATATGCTGCCTGTTCGCAAACATGATCTACCAGAGAAAGTGCGCCTCGCACCTGGTTGGTAGAGAAAGTGTCGGTGATTTGGCCGATCATGTTGGCGCTCGGCTTGTGGTGGCTTACAACTTTGCTACTGCTGTGGCGTCTCCGATTGTCGCCTACAACGTTTAAGTTCACCTTTCTTACCGTCACTGCGATTTGTGGGCTGGCCGTACTAGGCTTCTTTTACAGTCTTGAGCGTGAATCTGTCATTGCAGCGTTCATTGCGTTCGCCAGCGCGCTCGGTTTTTGGGCCTGGCATGAGGCCGTTTATTTTCTGGGCTACTTATCGGGTCCCCGACCAAAAGCATGCCCGCCGGATACCAATGTTGGTATGCGTTTTGTGTTTGGTGTGGGCGCCAGTCTCTATCATGAGTTGGCTGTCATTGTGACGGGCTTGCTGATGCTGTTGGTGAGCATTGATGCTGCCAACCCGTTGGCTGTCCAAACCTTTGTGGTGCTTTGGGTGATGCGCTGGAGTAGCAAGATGAATATCTTCTTCGGCGTTAATAATCTTCACCAGGAGTTTTGGCCGGAACATTTGCGCTATCTCAGTAGCTACGTCGCGCATGGTCGACGGAACTTTTTCTTCCCGGTTTCGATCGTGACGGCAATCGCGTTGGCCTATTGGGTATTTCAAGGATACGGTCCGGCAACGGATCCGCTGTTTGAGTTAACCGCAGTGACGTTAGCAATGACGCTGTTGGTGCTAGCCTGTCTTGAGCATGTGTTCTTGTTAGTCAAAGTGCCCGACCACTTGCTGTGGCAGTTGGGTGCGCCAGTTGTGCCGTCCGGGCGTGTTTCGGCGCGCGCGTCGCTGGTCAATCCGGGTCAAGGCAAGTCATAGAATAAGAGTTTCGGGGATTCGATTGAAACAAAGAAAAGCCTTTCCTTTCACGGCGATTGTCGGTCAGGAAGATATGAAACAAGCGATATTGATTGCTGCCGTCGATCCCGCGGTCGGCGGCGTCCTCGTGTTTGGGGATCGCGGAACGGGGAAATCGACGGCGGTGCGTGCGCTGGCCCAACTACTGCCCAAAATCGATGTGGTACCGGGTTGCGCCTATAACGCTGATCCGACTGTGCGTGCGTGTGATTGCGATGTCTGTGATGCATTTCATAAGGCGGATAGCGGCAAGACAAAACCGGCAACGGCCAGTTTGCCGGTCGTTGATTTGCCGTTAGGTGCCACCGAAGACCGAGTGGTTGGCGCACTAGATTTGGAACGTGCTTTGGCGCATGGCGAGAAGGCGTTCGAGCCCGGGTTGCTAGCGCGTGCCAATCGCGGTTTCTTGTACATCGATGAAGTCAATTTATTGGAAGATCATATTGTTGATCTGTTGCTTGATGTTGCACAGTCCGGTGAGAACCTGGTTGAGCGAGAAGGGTTGAGTGTTCGCCATCCCGCACGTTTTGTTCTAGTGGGCAGTGGTAACCCGGAAGAGGGCGAGTTGCGGCCCCAATTGCTGGATCGGTTTGGCTTGTCTTTGGACGTGCGCACGCCAACGGATATTGAGGAACGCATCGAAGTCATTCGACGGCGTGACGCTTTCGAACAGGATCCACAAGCGTTTTGCAAGAAGTGGGCACGACGCGAAGGTGCAGTTCGCAAGAAGATCAAACTGGCGAAGGACGCACTGCCATCATTGCAAGTTAGTGATGATGTGCTGCGCTTCGCTGCAGAGCTCTGCACACGCTTGGGTACGGATGGCCTGCGTGGAGAGTTAACGCTGGTGCGTGCAGCACGTGCGGCGGCCGCGCTGGCGGGTGCCAAGCAAGTGACGCGAGAGCATATGGTCGACATAGCCGCGATCGCGCTGCGGCACCGATTGCGCCGAAATCCGTTAGACGATGCTGATGCGACGGTTCGTGTAGAGCGCGTCTTGGCAGAGATTGCTGCCTGATGACGACGCCGTCAATTCCGGCGGCTGAGATTCCAGGCTTGCTCGCGGCCGTGTTGGCTGTGGGTGGTCATTCTTTGGGTGGCATCGTGCTGCAGGGACCTTCGTCTCCAGCACGCGACCATTGGCTATCGCTTTATCGATCGCTTAACGAATCCGAATGCGCTTGGCGGCGAGTGCCGGTCAATGTGGGCGAGGACCGCCTGCTTGGCGGACTTGATCTAGCCGCATCGTTGGCAAGTTCTCGTGTTGTGACCGCGAGTGGTTTGCTAGCAGAGGCCAACGATGGTGTGCTCTTGCTCTGCATGGCAGAGCGCCAAGGCTCGTCCGTTATCAGCGCCGTATGTACTGCCTTGGATGACCGCCAGATTCGCCTTGAGAGAGATGGCATTGCCCGAATTGAACCCAGCAGTTTTTGTGTCGTTGCCAATGACGAATCGGTCGGTGACGATGAAATGCTGGATCCACGTCTGCGAGATAGGCTCGCGTTAACAATGGCCTTGACGATTGAGGGCAACGACGGTTTTCTGGCGCCGTTTGATGATCAGGATTGCGAGCGCGCTCGGACAACGCTGAACGAAACGCGTGTGCCAGACAGTGTCTATCAGCGGCTGCTTGCCATCGCCGACGCACTGGCCGTGAAATCACCAAGACCGGTCTTGCACGCCGTACAGGTGGCGAGGTGTCTGGCGGCGCTGAATGGGCGTACTGAGGTTTGTGATGCAGACGTGTCCAGTGCGTCATTGCTAACGTTTGTCTTACGTATCCCTGGCGCGCTTGATGCATTACAACAGCCACAGGAAGCGTCACCGGAGGAGCCGCCCGCACCGCCGCCGGAAGCACCCGATGCCGATGATTCGGCGGATGATAGTGCCAGCGCTGAACAGCGCAACGACCAAAATCAACCGATGGAAGATCAGGTCGATGACGCTGCTGCGGCTGTCCTGCCGCCCGAATTACTCGCTCAACTTTCCGCGATGGCGCAGGGGCTGCGACAAAAAAAACGGTCAGGCAAAAGCGGTGAAGCGACGAAATCTATCGCGCGCGGGAGACCGTTGCGATCCATTGCCGGAATTCCTTCATCGGGGAAGCGTCTAGACGTTTTGGCAACACTCAAAACAGCGGCGCCCATGCAGACCATTCGGCGTGCAAAGCGATCCGCTGCTGCGCCCGTTTTCTCGGTACAAAAAGACGACCTGCGTATTCGCCGATATCAACAAAAGACGCGAACGACGACAATTTTTGTCGTTGATGCTTCCGGCTCAGCTGCTGTTCAGCGACTAGCGGAGACCAAGGGTGCCATCGAAATCCTATTGGCCGAATGCTACGTTCGCCGTGATCAGGTCGCACTAGTCGTTTTCCGACGAGAGGATGCTGAACTGTTGTTACCAGCCACGAGATCGTTGGTGCGAGCCAAAAGATCATTGGCCGCGCTACCGGGAGGCGGAGCAACGCCCCTGGCGGACGGGCTACGACTGGGCCTCGCAGAAGCGATGGCGGCGCAGAAACGCGGAGAATCACCCCAGCTAGTTTTGTTGAGCGATGCACGGGCCAACATTGGTTTAGCCGGCGAGCGTGACCCGACGATTGCTGACGCGCATGCCATTGGTATTGCACAAGACATTCGGGCAAGCGGTGTTGGTGTCCTTTCGATTGATACGGGGCGACGACCGGGCAAGCGGGCCATCGCATTAGCAGAAGCGCTGGGCGCGACCTATTTGGCCTTGCCATTCGCCGATGCAACGTCTGTTTCCAACGCGGTCAAACAGGTGTTGTGAGGATGGGGCATCTCGAAACGCATGCTTATGGTCAGCAGGTTGCCTACGACATGCCGGCCGACTGGCCGCGTCGGAAAGACAGTGCTTTCTTGCAGGCCGCTGGTCTTAATTGGCATTACCAGTCATCGGGTGACGGGCCGGTGCTGTTGTTGCTGCACGGCGCTGGCGCATCGACGCATAGCTGGCATGGCAGCTTCGAGGCGCTAGCAAAACACTGTCGCGTGGTAGCCTTGGATTTGCCAGGTCACGGATTAACAGAGCGATTTGTCGATCGATCGTTTTCACTGCAAGCGTCGGCTGATGGCGTCGCGGCATTCTGTGCGGCACTGCCTCAACCGCCAACAGCAATCGTTGGCCACTCAGCGGGCGCCGCGATTGCATTGCAAATGCGACTGAGCGCACCCAGTGCATTCGGGTCGACGCCGGTCATGGCGATTAACCCGGCGTTACTCCCATTCAATGGCTTTGCCGGTGTTCTTTTTCCGGCGTTCGCCAAGTTGGCGGCACAATCCGGGTTGATGCGAGCATTACTAAAACGGCGTGCGCGTGATCGGCGGCAGTTGCAACGTGTGATCGAAGGTACGGGATCGTCACTGTCGGCATCGCAGCTTTCCGATTATCTGCGATTGATGCAGCAGCCCGATCATGTCCGGTCCGTCCTGAGTATGATGGCGAATTGGCGTTTGGAGCCTTTGTTGCCGGCGATGCGTCGTACACCGATGCCACTGCATGTGTGGTTCGCTGAAAACGATAAAGCGGTCCCGCCGCACGAGACGCATCTGGCGCTCCAAGCTATGCCGGATTGTCACGTTGAGCATTTGTCTGGGCTGGGGCATCTGGCGCACGAGGAAGCGCCGGATCAATTTAGTTGCGCGATCCTTGAAGTGATGGGACGCCTCAAAGAACAAAATGGAAGTAACGGAAATGGGTGATTACGACTGGTTAGAAACCAAGGTTTCGGATTTGCAAGTTTGTCGTGAGATGCTACGCGACGGCTCGCATTCGTTTTACGCGGCATCGTTGTTGCTCCCAGCGGATATTCGGGAGCCCGCTTGTGCGCTCTACGCTTTTTGTCGGCTAGCGGACGATGTCATTGACGATGGGCCGGGCGATGCGGCGGCGGTGGCGTCACTGATGGATCGGCTGGACAAGATTTACGCAGGCCAGCCGTTTGACCATCCGGCCGATCGCGCGATGGTCGAAATTGCGGATGTGTATGGAATGCCGCGCGAATTGCCTGATGCGTTGGTTGATGGTTTCCGTTGGGATACCGAGGGTCGCCGTTACCAGGATCTATCCGGCATTTTTGCCTATTCGGCGAGAGTCGCCGGTAGTGTTGGCGCCATGATGGCGGTGTTGATGGGCACCCGCGATGGCAATGTATTGGCTCGTGCCTGTGACTTGGGCGTTGCGATGCAGTTAACTAATATTGCGCGTGACGTTGGCGAAGATGCTCGCAATGGGCGTATTTACTTACCATTGGATTGGTTTGCCGACGAAGGTTTAGACCCGGATGCCTGGCTTTCAAATCCGGTGTTTACGCCGGAAATTGGGCGTATTGTCGCACGCCTCTTGAACGAGGCTGACAAGCTCTATCTTCGCTCGCGGTCAGGTATCGCCCAACTGCCAGTGGGTTGTCGCCCGGGTATTTATGCGGCGATGCGCATCTATCGCGAGATTGGCGTTCAGCTGCGCGGCAATGGCCTGGATTCGATTTCCACACGCACCATTGTTAGTCGCGGTCGCAAGTCTTTTCTACTAGGTCATGCGATGTTGTCGACGCTTTCTTCCAAGACGCTGGATCGATCGCCGGCTTTGCCAGAGACCGCCTTTCTCGTGGATTCGGTCGTGAACTCGCCGGAACCGGCGCCGGCGTATACGCGCTGGTTTGTCACGACCGATGGCTGACTCGCCCGTTTACTTTTTGTTGTATGTGCCGGTGCTGGCTTTTCTTATCTGGCAGGTTTGGTCGGTTCGGCCATCCACGCGCGATCAAGACGATGTTGAAGGATCAGATGATGAGCTTCACTGATCTGAATTTGTGTTAATAAGTCCAAACGAGCGCTAGGCGCAAATGCGATTCACTAATTGGGTCCCTTTCTGCCGTGCTTATCTCGACGATAATCGACGAAGTATCGGTCGTCGTGTCATGAAACAACAGGCAAAAAAAAGCCCCGCAAGCGGGGCTTCTCTCAATCACTGAATGGGGTGATTAGGCTTTCTTGTTGCGTCGAGCAAGACCTAAGCCGAACAAGCCCATGCCTAGCAGCGCAAGCGTTGCTGGTGCTGGTACTTCCTGGATGGATCGGAACGATGCACGCAGTCTGTTACGACCTGCAACCCCAACGATGTCACCATCGACAAATAGGGCTGAGCCTGTGAAGTCATTAAGGTAAGCAAAACCGAAGCCACCAATATTCCAGGCCTGACCGCGATTGCCAACAGCACTGCCATTCGTCAAGAAACGTCCGTTTCTCGTATTGAAGTTAAAGTTGAAACCGTCGACGGTATTCGCGTCGTCAACAACGCCGAAAGAAACGCCGTCAATAAAGCCCTCGAACACGATAGACATCACTTCGCCATCGCGAATGCGACGATCGGCAGCGTCTTCTTGATCGTAGGTAAAGTAACCGCTCATTGAGTACCCATCGCTACCCGCCCAGTTGAAATCGTATGTCACGATTGTCGCGGCGCTGGCGAGGCCCGGCAGTGTTAGTGCTGCTGCTAGCAGTGCTAATTTCTTGAACATTTCTGTCGCTCCAAAATTTATTCTGATTTTGACGCCGCTTTATTAGAGCTTTGTCTTGTAATCACGAATGCAAAGATTAGGCCAGAAATCTAAGTGACTGTTTTTACGCGATTTTTAGTTTTGCGGTTCGACCAGATACGGCAAGGTTGTAAGCTTTTCCGACGACATTATTGTTAACAGCGCTGCGTTGCGTTCATTTACCGCTGCCAATGGCTACGTCTCGGCATCCTGAACGGTAAAAGCGTTTGCACCCAGCGCTGCCTAAATCGGTCAAGCGAGAGACTTTCATGCATTAAATGGTTGCCGCCTTGGTCATTGATATCGACGACGGAGCGCGCGTAAAAAGGTGTGTCCTCCAAGGTTCGCACGGCACGGACGGGCAGGTCAGTGCAGATCGCTCTTTCGACTCGCCAAACCGCTTTGTTCAATGTCTGAATCCCCGGCGATTCCGTTGGTGCTAATGTTCCGTCGGCGCCGACGCTCAGCGAAAGACGCCGCTCGTGCCCGTCTCTTTGGCGCGTATGGTAGGTAATGGCCGGATCCATGGCGGGATTGGCGGCGCGCGTCCAATCCCAGTAATCGAAGCCCGACTCTAACGACTCGGCGCCGAAGTTCGAGTCAATGTAGGCGCTGCCCGTAAAAGACAAGCCCGGTGCTGTGAATTCTGCGACTGCACGCGCTCTTGGTGCGACCGGCCACCACCAATGTTTGCCGTTGGTATGTAATCCGTAAGCTGTGTCCGATGTCGTGCCGGGTGTGATCCTAACCGTGCCACGTAGCCGGCGAGGAAACGGATTTGTCCATTCTTCGATGTCGATGATCAAATCGCCGTCTTGCCAGGATAAGCTGCTCGGACCGATGGCGATGCCATTTGGTTGCGGGTTCAATGCTTGCCCGGATCGTTCTGTCATCGCCCAATGCTTCTTGCCGGGTTGATAGATAACAGCATTGATGGCGCAGTGATTGTAGGGGTCCGGACGTTGCTTTCTGCGCGCACGGGCGTAATAAGGTGAAAAAACACTGCCAATAAAGCCGATGACCACAAAACTGGTCTTGCCATCGTCGCTGATCACATCGGCGTACCACCATCGATAGCCGCCCTCCGGGACTTCGGTGTCGAAGTATTGATCAAAGGGCTTGAACTTTTGTTCGTCAAATTGCTCGAGAGGTTTTGCCATCATTCATTTCTGCGTCATCGTTGGTTGACGCAATCTACTCTAGTGTCTATTCTTCCTGACACTATATCTGACAATAAACTTTGACAATAGTAGGTGTCAGAGCAAGTCAGTAGCGGAGAGTTCCTATGCAAATGTCGGCGCGTATTGAAGCGAGTATCGAGTCCGCTCTGGATTTGCATCTGTCAGATGCTTGCCCGCCACGTCTTGCGGAAGCGGTCAGATACGCAGTGGTACCGGGCGGTGCCCGGATACGACCCAAATTGAGTCATGCTGTTGCCGCTGCTTGCGGCGCGGATGATGCCGCTTGTGTTGATGCCGCTGCGGTCGCGATAGAGCTGCTGCATTGCGCGTCACTTGTGCACGACGATCTCCCCTGTTTTGACAATGCGGATTTGCGCCGTGGCAAACCTTCAGTGCATGTCGCCTTTGACGAACGCCTGGCGCTGTTGTGCGGTGATGAACTGATTGTCATGGCATTCGAGGTGTTGGCGGCTGGCGCTATCGCGAAACCATCGCGACTGCAGGTCCTGATGCGTTTGGTTGGCCAGTCCGTCGGAGCGCCGAATGGCATCATTGCCGGACAAGCTTATGAGTGTGAACCTGGCATTGATCTGGTCGCGTATCAAAAGGCCAAGACTGGTGCTTTATTTGCCGCAGCGACAGCGGCCGGTGCAGCGGCTGCCGGTCAAATGCCGGATGCGTGGCACACCTTGGGGTCAAAGTTAGGGCAGGCTTATCAGGTTGCCGATGACATCTTGGATAAGCATGGCACGGCCGAACAAATCGGCAAGCCTGCGGGTCAAGACATTCGTAATGCGAGCCCGACCGTCATGACAGCATGGAATTTTGATGATGCTGTTCAGCAGTTGCAGCGATTTGTCAGCGAAGCAACGGATAGTATTCCGGATTGCACCGGCCGGTTGCCTTTGCAACAGCTCGTGCAAGCTGAGGCGGACAACGTGGTTCGCAAGCTTCGACGTCTTCGCGCCGCTGCATAAGTGCGATACGCGCTTTCGGATCTGCGTAATCGCTGGTTAAGCCAGCCTACTTTTCGTGCATTTTTCGGCAAGATTTGGCCTTTTCGGCTGATCGCCCGTCGCCGTGCGCGGCAACTCTTCGATCTATCGGCAGGCTTTGTTTACAGCAAGGTATTGATGAGTTGCGTTGAGCTTGATTGGTTCGAACGATTACGCACCGGACCGGTTGCTCTGGATCAACTGGCCATCGAATCCAAATTGCCGGTTGCCGCGGCAGATCGATTAGCCAAAGCGGCTGTAACCTTGGGCTTATTAGAAAAGCGCCCGTCTTCGATGATTGCTTTGGGTCCGTTAGGCGCGGCGATGATCGGTGACCAAGGTATTGCGGCAATGGCCGCCCATCATCGGCTTTTCTATGAAGACATGCGGGCGCCTTTAGCGCTGCTGCGCGGTGATATTGATTCCGGGCTCAGTCAGTATTGGGGATACGCCACATCGGATGACCCCGCTAGTTTGTCGAAAGGCCGCGTTGCTGAATACAGTGCATTGATGGCCGCGTCGCAACCCATGATCGTGGAGCAGGTGCTCGCCTCAATGAAGTTTGACCAGTTCCGGCATGTGATGGATGTTGGCGGCGGCACAGGTGCGTTCTTGCGTGCGATTGGCAGTGCTTACCCGTCGCTCGAGCGGACACTAGTTGACTTGCCTGGTGTTGTGGCCGGTGTGGGACCAGAATCGGGCCTGAATATCGTTGGCGGTAGTTTTTTGGACGTCGAGCTGCCTGCCGAGCCGGACTTAGTGACGCTGGTGCGGATCATTCATGATCATGATGACCATACGGTCCTTGCGCTGTTAAAGAATATTCGCCAGCGAATTCGACCGGAAGCGACGCTAATGATCGCCGAACCGTTGGCGGCGACGAAAGGCGCTGAGACCGTTGGTGACGCCTACTTTGGCTTCTATTTACTGGCTATGGGCAGCGGAAGAGCTAGAACGCCGAAAGAAATCAATGAGTTGTTATTGGCTAGTGGTTTTTCTCCGGTTCAAGAACGTCGAACACCTGTCCCACTTATCTGTAGTGTCCTGCTCAGCAATCCAGTTTAGTTGACACTATCGGCTGTCTCACAAACTTGACACTTGGGGCGTTCGGCGTAAACTCAACTCCCATGAATCAAACCTCCAATCTTTGTCCACAACATGTCTAAAAGCAGGCGGGTATTGTGATGGAGACGCTTGCTGTCGTTATGCAACAGCCGCGCACGGTCACTTTGAGCCGTTTGCCGTTATCGCCATTGGCTGACGGTGAGGTAGCGGTCCAAGTTCGATGGAGTGGCATCAGCACGGGTACCGAGCGACTGCTCTGGACTGGCGAAATGCCCGAGTTCCCAGGTATGGGTTATCCATTGGTGCCGGGATACGAAACGGTCGGTGAAATCACCCATGCTGCAGTCGGCCTCGAATCACGAATTGGTGAACTTGTTTTTGTCTCGGGCGCTCGCTGTTACGGCGAGGTTCGCGGACTTTTCGGTGGCGCAGCATCCAACCTGATTTGTCCTGCCGAAAAGGCGATCGCGATTTCATCGGCGCTTGAAGCCAAAGGCGTCTTGCTTGCATTGGCGGCAACCGCCAGGCACGCCTGTCAAAAAGCGCGCCATCAAGCAGCTCCGGATTTGGTCATCGGTCACGGTGTCCTCGGGAGACTCATCGCACGATTGATTGTGGCGGACGGCCATCCACCGCCAACCGTATGGGAAGTGAATGCCGCACGCCGTGAGGGTGAGTTTGCGTATCCGGTGATTGATCCGGCGACGGACCAGCGACGTGACTATGGCTGTATTTGTGATGTCTCTGGCGACACACGTGTTTTGGATGAATTGATTTCACGCGCGGCGCCTCAGGGCGAGCTGATCCTGGCGGGCTTCTATGCGAGTCGAGTCAGTTTCGATTTCCCGCCGGCGTTTATGCGTGAGTTGACGATTCGCATTGCTGCCGAGTGGCAGCCCGCTGATTTGCAACATGTCGTTGCGATGGCGGATAGAGGTGAGTTGAACCTTGGTGGTTTGATTACGCACACCGTCGCTGCGGTTGATGCAGCTGACGCCTACACCACGGCATTTTCCGATGATGCCTGTTTGAAAATGATCCTTGACTGGAGCGATACGAGTGAGTGTTGAAAATAATGTAACTGAGATCAAAGTGGATGCTCAGATAAAAATGCGTGATGCCTTACGTGACGAAGCCAGTGTCGATCCCGACCCGGTTGCGAGTGGTGAGGTCACCAAAGAAACACAAATTATTGCGATCTACGGTAAAGGCGGTATTGGCAAAAGCTTCACGCTTTCCAACTTGTCTTACATGATGGCGCAACAGGGCAAGAAAGTGCTCTTGCTGGGTTGTGATCCAAAAAGTGACACGACATCGCTTCTGTTCGGCGGCAAAAGTTGCCCGACGATCATTGAAACATCGTCCCGCAAGAAGGCGGCAGGTGAAGAAGTCGCCATCGGTGATGTTTGCTTTAAGCGTGATGGCGTTTACGCGATGGAGCTCGGCGGACCTGAAGTCGGTCGGGGTTGCGGTGGTCGCGGCATTATTCACGGTTTCGAGTTACTCGAAAAACTCGGTTTCCATGAATGGGATTTCGACTACGTGTTGCTCGATTTCCTCGGTGATGTTGTCTGTGGTGGTTTCGGTTTGCCGATTGCCCGCGACATGTGCCAGAAAGTCATTGTTGTCGGTTCAAACGATCTCCAGTCGCTGTATGTGGCGAACAACGTTTGCTCCGCTGTGGAGTACTTCAGAAAACTCGGCGGAAACGTTGGCGTTGCCGGCATTGCTATTAACAAAGATGACGGTACTGGCGAAGCCGCTGCATTTGCAGAAGCTGTCGGTATTCCGGTGTTGGCCGCAATCCCTGCTGATGAAGATATTCGTCGGAAGAGTGCCAACTACGAGATTGTCGGTAAGCCGGGCGGTCAATGGGCGTCGTTGTTTGAAGATCTCGCTGCGGAGATTGCGAGCGCTGAACCAAGACAGCCAAAACCACTCGATCAGGACGGGTTGCTGAATCTGTTTTCAAGTCGCGAAACCGGTGCTGATTACGTGCTTGAGCCCGCGACGGCCGAAGACATGCGAGGCGTGAGCTTCGAGCCGAAAGAATCCTTAGAAGTTATTTACGACGCTGTTTAAATCGTAGGCAATCATGACAGATGTAAACGACAACGAAATCAAACCGACGCAAGTGGATGGCAAAGGCTGTCATGCGAAGGATGAGATGCGCGACGCCGCTAGCAAAGCGGGTAAGAAAGAAGTGCTGGATCGCTATGCCGCGGACTACCCGGTGGGTCCGCATGACCAACCGCAAAGTATGTGTCCGGCATTCGGTTCGTTGCGTGTTGGCTTGAGGATGCGGCGGACGGCAACGATTCTTTCCGGATCAGCTTGCTGTGTTTATGGATTGACATTTACCTCACATTTTTACGGCGCGCGACGCACTGTCGGCTATGTCCCGTTCAATTCCGAGACACTGGTAACCGGCAAGCTGTACGAAGATATTCGTGAAGCCGTAGAGCAAATGGCTGATCCCGAACACTACGATGCCGTGGTCGTCACGAATTTGTGCGTACCAACGGCGTCGGGTATTCCGTTGCAAATGCTGCCGAAAGAAATTAACGGCGTTCGGATCATCGGCATTGATGTGCCGGGATTCGGTATTCCTACCCATGCTGAAGCCAAAGATGTGTTAGCCGGCGCGATGTTGAAATATGCACGCACTGAAGCGGAACTCGGCCCGGTTGCGGCACCACGTGAAGCGATCGGTGATTTGCCGCGCGTTGCACTATTGGGCGAAATGTTCCCAGCAGACCCGATTAGCATCGACCAGATGTTGAAGCCGATGGGTTTGGCAGCCGGCCCTGTGGTACCGACTCGCGAATGGCGAGAATTGTACGCAGCGCTGGATTGTAATGTTGTCGGTGCGATTCATCCTTTCTATACCGCTTCCGTCCGCGAGTTCGAAGCGGCCGGACGCAAGATCGTTGGATCTGCGCCGGTGGGCCGTGATGGTACGGCAGATTGGCTAAGCGCGATTGGTGAAGCCTACGGGGTTGATGCCGCGGCGATCAGCAAAGCCAAGAATCAAATATTGCCGGCGTTGACAGGCGCCGTTGCAGATTCGCCGATTAAAGGGCGGATTACGATGTCCGGTTACGAAGGTTCCGAGCTATTGGTGGCACGTTTGCTCGTCGAATGTGGCGCAGATGTGCGCTATGTCGGTAGTGCTTGTCCGAAGACACAGTGGTCTGATGCTGATCGTGAATGGCTGGAAGCCAAAGGCGTGAAGGTCCAGTTCCGTGCTTCGCTTGAACAAGACCTGGCCGCGATGTCCGAGTTCAAACCCGACCTGGCGATTGGTACAACGCCGGTTGTTCAAGCGGCAAAAGAGCGCGCCATCCCGGCACTGTATTTTACTAACCTGATTTCGGCGCGTCCGTTGATGGGGATTCCGGGGCCGGGTTCTCTCGCTCAAATGATTAATAGCGCCATCGCGCAGCAAGAACGCTTTGATGGCATGAAAGAATTTTTCGAAGGTGTAGGCACCGGGCACGCAACCGGTGTTTGGCAAGATACGCCCAAGAAACCACCCGCGCCGCGCAAACGGCGTGTGGTCAAAAAAGACGTAGCGGAGTCGATAGTCTGATGTTGGTTCTCGATCACGATCGCGCAGGCGGCTATTGGGGTGCGGTGTATATATTCACCGCCGTCAAAGGCCTGCAAGTGATCATTGATGGACCCGTCGGCTGTGAAAATCTGCCAGTCACTTCTGTCCTGCACTATACGGACGGCCTACCACCGCACGAGTTACCCATTGTGGTTACCGGACTCGGCGAGGAAGAGTTAGGTCAGCATGGCACAGAAGGGGCAATGAAACGTGCGCATGAAGCGTTGCATCCAGATCTACCCAGTGTTGTTGTGACTGGCTCGATCGCAGAGATGATTGGTGGCGGCGTCACCCCCGAAGGCACCGGCATCCGACGCTTCCTGCCACGTACCATTGACGAAGACCAGTGGCAAAGCGCAGACCGCGCCTTGAACTGGCTTTGGACGGAGTTTGGACCGAAGAAAGTCCGGGCACCGAAAAAACGCGCGGAAGGCGCGAAACCAAAAGTGAATATTATTGGACCAGCTTATGGTCATTTTAATATGCCTTCAGATTTGGCTGAAGTTCAGCGTCTGATCGAAGGGATTGGCGCTGAAGTCAATCTGGTGTTCCCGTTGACGAGCCATCTTTCGGACATCAAGAAATTGCCGGATGGCGAAGTCAATGTCTGCATGTACCGCGAATTCGGTCGTCTCTTGTGCGAGACGCTAGACCGTCCTTATCTACAGGCACCGATTGGTTTGCACAGCACAACGTCGTTCTTGCGTTCGTTAGGCGAGTTGCTAGAGCTCGACCCGGAGCCCTTCATTGAGCGCGAGAAGCACACAACGATTAAGCCGTTGTGGGACTTGTGGCGTTCTGTTACGCAGGATTTCTTTTCGACGGCTAGTTTTGCGATTGTCGCTAACGAGACCTATGAGCGTGGCGTCAGAAATTTCCTTGAAAACGATTTGGGTTTGCCATGCTCCTTTTCTGTGGCGAGAGCCCCCGGCAAAAAAACCGACAATGAAGAAGTGCGGCGTCTGACCCAAGAAAAGACACCGCTCGTGATGTTCGGTAGTTACAACGAACGTATGTACCTCGCGGAGATTGGTTCCAAGGCGATGTATATCCCCGCGTCGTTTCCGGGTGCGGTGATACGTCGCCATACCGGCACGCCTTTCATGGGATATAGCGGCGCTACTTACGTTGTCCAGGAAGTCTGCAACGCGTTGTTTGATGCGTTGTTTCACATCCTTCCGCTGGGCACGGCTCTGGACGAAGTGGAGCAAACGCCTTCGAGAATTGATAACCAAACGGCATGGTCTGATGCCGCGAAAGCACGCTTCGATGAGTTGATCGAAGCGCAGCCGATTTTAGTACGGATTTCGGCGGCGAAGAAATTACGAGATGCGGTGGATGCCGATGCGAGAGCACGTGGTAGTCGATCGGTTGAGTTGGAAGATGTTGAACGCGTTTGCAACAAGACGCGACATGCTGCGGCCTGATTGAACAGGCTGTCAGAGGGAGAAAGAGATGAGAGTAGTAACACACAGTGCGAGAGCAGCTCAGGAAAGTCAGATGCAATTTCGGTTGCTATCGATTTTTTGTTTCGTGGGCACGCTGCCTGTCGCTTTGATTGCGAGATTGTCTAATTGGCGCTGGCAGCCTTGGCCGCCGGGACGCAGTGGCTATCGATCGGTCTATCGCGAAGCTGTCACAGCTGCCAAGACGGCGGCTGCGATTGCGTTGTCAGTGTGACTTGAAATTTGTCGCATCCAGAAATGGGTGCGGTAGGTATCCTCGCCGCGTGGGATTTTACGCGGTAACAAGATGTCAAAGCGCTTACTTTTGGAAGTTCTGCGACAGATAACACGGGAGGCTCTATGTCTGGGCTAACTGAAAAAGGTGCTAAGGAATATCATAGTCTGTTTATGACTAGCACCATCCTCTATACGGTTGTTGCGATCATCGCTCACTTCCTCGTTTGGCAGTGGCGCTCCTGGTTCCCTGGAACTGGCGGGTACAGCGCGGCGCTTCAAGACACCGTAAATACTGTAACTACTGTCGCTACGACACTACTAGGATAAGGAGCATAACTATGTGGAAAATATGGTTACTTTTCGATCCTCGTAGATCGTTGATTGCAATGGCTGCATTTCTGGCCGTACTGGCGTTTTTTATCCATTTTGTGCTGCTGTCTACAGACCGCTTCAATTGGATCGAAGGCCCTAGTGCTTCAGTCATCGAACTTGATCAGTCACAGGCCGTCGCTCGCGCGTCGACTGTGCTGGACACGTTCGTCTGAAGCAGGTCAGGACCAAACCCGGCTGTTCTCTGGCGGGGGCCAGACAGCAGCCGCCAGGGGGTAGCCGGGTTTTTAATTTTTGCTCACGCATGCGCCGCGAGCCAACTAAGTCCGAGGTAGTTGGATAAAGCGCGGAGGATAAAAAATGTCGATGTTAACTTTTGAAAAGAAGTACCGCATAAAGGGAGGGACCCTGCTTGGGGGAGATCTATTTGATTTCTGGGCAGGCCCGTTCTATGTCGGTTTCTTTGGTGTCATGGGTGCTTTTTTTGCATTCCTCGGCACCGCCTTAATTCTGTACGGTGCGTCACTCGGACCGACCTGGAATATATGGCAAATCAGTATTGCGCCGCCGGACCTCAGTTATGGTCTGTCGCTGGCTCCCCTGCAAGAAGGCGGTTTATGGCAGATCATTACGATGTGTGCCATTGGCGCTTTTGGTTGTTGGGCGCTTCGTGAGGTGGAAATCTGTCGCAAGCTGGGTATCGGGTACCACGTACCGGTTGCCTTCGCCGTCGCGATTTTCGCCTATGTCACGTTAGTTGTGATCCGTCCGATTCTGATGGGCGCATGGGGTCACGGATTCCCGTACGGCATCATGAGTCACCTTGATTGGGTCTCAAACACCGGCTACCAGTACTTACACTTTCATTACAACCCGGCACATATGCTGGCGGTAACGTTCTTCTTCACGACAACGTTGGCGCTCGCGATGCACGGCGCAGCGATTTTGTCTGCAACGAATCCTATGAAGGGCGAAAAAGTGAAAACCGCGGAGCATGAGAACTCATTCTTCCGCGACACGATTGGTTATTCGATTGGGTCATTGGGTATTCACCGGTTTGGTTTGTTTCTGGCATTGAGTTCGGGTTTCTGGAGTGCGGTTTGTATCGTCATCAGTGGGCCTTTCTGGACTCGCGGATGGCCGGAATGGTGGAACTGGTGGCTTGCGCTGCCAATCTGGGGTTAATGGGAGTCATTTATCATGATTGAATACCAAAATATTTTTAATCGTGTGCAAGTTCATGGTGACCCCGATCCGGGCGTGCCATTAGACGACACACTGTATGTGCGCACTAAAGCGCTGATGAACTATTGGTTCGGTAAGATCGGCGATGCGCAGATCGGTCCGTTCTATCTCGGCGGCCTTGGACTCTTGTCTTTGCTGTTCGGTTTTATCGCTTTCGAAATCATCGGCATCAACATGATGGCGTCGGTAGGTTGGGATCCTATTGAATTCGTCCGGCAACTGCCTTGGCTGGCTCTGGAGCCGCCATCGGCTGAACATGGTCTCGGCTTTCCGCCACTAAATGACGGTGGTTGGTGGCTATTGGCTGGATTCTTCCTAACGCTATCCATTTTGCTGTGGTGGCTGCGCATGTACCGACGTGCACGTGCACTAGGCATGGGGACGCATGTTGCTTGGGCTTTCGCTGCTGCCATCTGGCTGTATCTGGTGTTGGGCTTTATTCGCCCCATCATGATCGGTTCATGGTCTGAAGCGGTGCCATTTGGCATCTTCCCGCACCTGGATTGGACGGCTGCCTTCTCGATTCGTTACGGCAACTTGTTCTACAACCCGTTCCATATGCTTTCGATTGCTTTCCTCTATGGGTCGGCATTGTTGTTCGCCATGCATGGTGCAACGATCCTTGCGACCGATAAGTACGGCGCGCATCGGGAGATCGAGCAGATCGTTGATCGCGGAACCGCCTCCGAGAGGGGGGCCTTGTTCTGGCGTTGGACGATGGGCTTTAACGCGAGTATGGAGTCCATTCACCGATGGGCGTGGTGGTTCGCTGTGCTTTGTCCACTGACCGGGGGTATCGGTATTTTGTTGACCGGCACCGTCGTTGATAACTGGTACTTATGGGGTATGGAGCACGGGCTGGCACCGGCGTATCCAACGTCATGGGAACCAGTCGCTGATCCAGCTTTGGGAGGCCAGTAATGAGCAGCATGATGAAGACAGTAATGCTTGCCACACTTGCTTGCCTAACGGTCGCTTGTGGCGAAAGACCACCGATCGACTCAGAGCAAATCGGCTATCGTGGCACGGCAATGGGTACGGTTAGTAATCCCCGTATGGAACAGCCGGATAACACAATTCCTGACGTGTTACCTGCTGCTGCATCGGCCGGTCCGAAGGCGGGGGCGATCTATCAGAACGTTCAGGTCTTGGGTGATCTCTCGATCGGGGAATTCACGAGAACCATGCAAGCAATGACTAACTGGGTTTCGCCGGAGCAAGGTTGTGGCTACTGCCATAACGTGCAGAACATGGCGGACGACGGTTTGTATACCAAAGTGGTTTCACGCCGCATGTTGCAAATGACCCGTGATATTAATCAGAATTGGGATAAGCATGTCGGTGGTGCGGGTGTCACTTGTTATACCTGCCATCGTGGCAACAACGTTCCCGAATACATTTGGTTTGCCGCTGATCCCGCCGAGGATAAGTCATCACCTTATGCCGGTAATCTTGCCGGTCAGAATAAGGCATCGGCAACAGCGGCGTTCTCATCGCTACCCGGTGATCCAATGACGCGGTTCCTTGTGGGCGGTTATGACGACATTCGAGTGGTGAGTGAATCGCCGAGCGCGGCTTATGAAACCGGCACTATCAAAGATACGGAATGGACTTATGCATTAATGATGCACATGTCCGAGTCGTTGGGTGTGAACTGTACGTTCTGCCACAACTCACGTGCCTTTAGTTCCTGGGAAGAGAGCCCACCTCAGCGCGTAACAGCCTGGCATGGCTTGCGGATGGTCAGTGGTTTGAATAGCGAATACCTGGATCCGTTACAACCGGTCTATCCAGACAATCGTTTGGGACCGTCTGGCGATGCACCAAAAGCTTATTGCTCGACGTGTCACCAGGGTCAAAACAAACCGCTGGGTGGTGCGAATATGGTCAAAGACTATGAAGCATCAATGATCGGCAATTAGTTCCAATGCGGATATGGTGAGCCGCAGGCTTGCCACGAAACGGGCCAAATCCTGAAAGGGGTTTGGCCTTTTTCGTGGACCACTTGGTTGGTTTTGGTTGTGAATGTTGGTATCGGGATCATCTGCGCAAATTGATGTGAACGTCGATTTTCTCATGCTTAAATGCCTGTTGACGGCTATCGGCCTGAAATCATCGTTACTTCTAAGCAATTGTTTTTACTAGCTAAAAAGTCGCTCTCTATAGTCTTGTGTCGGCCCGAGTGAAGCGCATCAACAAACAATACAAAAAGGTCCCAAATTGCAGTTAATAATATTGCGAATCATTCTCATTTGCATTACTGTTTCGGCTTGAACTTTTGTTTGATTGGATCGAAAGATGCGACATTTTTCCTTGGCCCGCGGGCTTTCTTCCGGACTGCCGCTGGCGGCATTGCTCATGTTCTCGGGCGCCTATGCCGATGATGCCTCTGTGGACGAAATTATCGTTGAGGGGCGCTACTTATCTATCGATAAAATCAACTCGGTCAAAACGCCCACACCGATCGTTGATGTGCCGCAAAGTCTGTCTATTTTGACGAGTGAGCAAATCCAGGAGCAAGCGTTCCAGAATGTTGGCGATGTACTGCGTTACACCCCGGGCTTATCGGTCAGTCAGGGCGAGGGGCATCGGGATGCGATTATCATTCGCGGCATCCAGTCGACTGCCGATTTCTTTGTTGATGGTCTACGCGATGACGTTCAATACTACCGCCCACTATATAACGTTCAGCAAGTAGAAATCCTGCGTGGATCAAATGCGCTCTTGTTCGGTCGTGGCGGCGGCGGTGGGGTCGTCAACCGGGTGCAAAAGCAGCCGGTTGTTGGTGACCGTTTCAATTCGGCGAACATCAGCGCTGACACTTTCGGTGCTTATAACGGCATCATTGATTCCAATTTTGATGTCAGTGATAACTCGGCATTTCGGGTCAACGCCTACTATCAAGGGCTCGATAATCATCGTGATTTTTATGAAGGCAACAGCTTTGCGATCAACCCAACCTTTAAAATCCAGATGGCCCCAGCGACCGTCGCGATTTTCTCTTATGAATATTTGGATGACGATCGTTTCGTAGATCGCGGCGTGCCCTCGCAAAACGTCGACAATGGGCCCGATGTGCCACTTGAAGGCTTCGATGAAACGTTGTTTGGATCAGCGTCGGATAACTTTACGACACTTAAGGCACATATCATGCGCGCTCGGATAGATCATGAGTTCTCTGACGCGCTACGCGGTAACGCGACCATTCAGTACGCCGACTACGACAAGGTGTATCAGAACCTGTATGCAAGTGAAGAAGTGATCGTCACCAATGGCATTTTTCCAGACGTCGAACTGGATGGCTATCGTGATACCACCGAGCGTCAAAATTTGATTGCGCAAGCCAATCTGGTCATGGAGTTTGAGACCGGTGCGTTCGGTCATACGATGTTAGCGGGTGTCGAGATTGGCAATCAGGAAACCGCCAATGCACGCCTGGATAACGTATTTGATTTCAATGGTGCTGACCAGTTAGTCATTCCGTTTTCCGATCCACTGGCGGTGCCTGGTTTTAGTTTTTCAGCGCCGGCTAGAGACCGTGAGTCCGACGTCAGCTTCACATCGCTCTATGTGCAAGATCAGATTGACCTGACCGAGAACTTCAAGCTTGTTGCCGGTTTCCGATACGACGCCTTTGATATTGATGTTCTCGACATCACTGAACAAAATGATGGAGATGCGGTCGATGGCAACTTCAACCGAAAAGATAATGAGATCACGCCGCGTTTCGGATTTATCTACAAACCCGCTGAAAACATATCCATTTATGCCAGTTACAGTGAGACCTTCCTACCAAGATCGGGTGAGCAATTCCTGACACTGAATCTGGATTCGGAAAGCACCCGTGCCCAGTTCTTCGAGAATCGGGAGATCGGTCTGAAATGGGATTTTCGTGACAATCTAAGTCTTACGGCAGCTATTTTTGAGCTGGAGCGCGAGAGTTTCACCTCTGTTGATCCGGAGGATCCGGAGCAGGTCATTTTGATTGAGGGATCGGAGACGAGTGGCTTTGAATTACAGCTCACCGGCAATCTAACGGACCGCTGGTCAGTCACCAGCGGTTATTCCAGCCTGGATGGGGAAGTCTTGAGAGCTGACGGTAGTGGGAACGACGGCAATGCAACGCGGCAGACGCCGGACAGCATGTTTTCAATCTGGAGCAACTATCAGATCAACGATCGTTTGAGCATGGGACTGGGTGCATCGTATCAAGATAGTTTCTTTGTGCGTGAGGACAACAGCGTCGAAGTGCCGAGTTTCACGCGTGTTGATGCGGCAGCGTTTTATCAAGTTAGCGATCAGTTCCAGGTGCAGCTCAACGTTGAGAACCTACTGGATGAAAGCTATTTTCCGGACGCTCATAGCAACGATAACATCTCGACGGGTGAGCCACTGAACGCGCGCGTGTCCGCAATCTTTAGTTTTTAGCAGAAACGGGCGATAGATTTTATTCACTGACGATGCTGGCAGTGGTCTGTCATTGCTCAACTGAATGCCGGTTATGTGCAGGGCGTTTACGTGCTTTCAAAGCAAAGGCTTGATGGGTGGCAGCTTGCTCAAGCTTTTCTAGTTACTGGGATCGTTCCACAAAAAAAGGGGCAGCAAAGTGCTGCCCTCTTTCTAGGATTGGCGACACCTAGAGCTTGGTCGGATTCGGCGCATCGCCATAGACTTCGATCGGATCGAAGACTTTTTCTGTTTCGGTGAATGTCAGAGAGACGTCACCATCCTGTTGGTTGGCCGCATAAGCGTTGCCGACCGGGACGCTGCGATAGAAGCAAGAACGATAACCGACATGACAGCTCGCGCCGCCGTGAACGTCAACACGCAGCCAAACACAGTCCTGATCATCGTCGATCAGTAGATCGCGCACCGTCTGAACCAGTCCGCTGGTCGCGCCTTTGTGCCAGAGCACTTCGCGACTGCGGCTGTAATAGTGGGCTTCGCCGCTTTCGATCGTGCGGCGCAGCGCTTCGGCATTCATATAGCCCTGCATCAACAGTTCGCCCGACGTAAAATCGGTGGTGACAACGGGCAACAGCCCATGCTCGTCGAACTTCGGTGCAAGTTCATGCCCTTCTTCGACTTGTTCGATGGACTGGCGGGGGGCGAATCGTGGCTCAGCCATGTCGGCTAACTCCTGAGGCAATTTCTAAAGCAGTCATTATACGGGGTTGTTCCCCTGCTGTGTCAGCACGTGTGCATGATAGAATTCGTGTTGATTTGGTAACAGCTTCTGAACTTACCCATGGCATTGCAGCTTTACGACACGCTCAGCCGCGAAAAGCGGCCTTTTGTACCTGTGGACCCGGAGCGGGTCACGATGTATGTGTGTGGCCCCACGGTCTATAACTTTGCGCATATCGGCAACGCCCGCCCGCCCGTCGTGTTTGACGTGCTCGCGCGCCTGTTGCGACGCGATTACAAACTTGTCTATGCCCGCAATTTCACCGATGTCGACGACAAGATTAATCAGACCGCACGAGACACCGGCAAAGACATTCGCGAAATAACCGACGAGTATACGGCGGCGTATCTCGAAGACATGGCGGCGCTTAGCGTCATCGAGCCGGATATCTCGCCACGCGCCACAGAAAACATGCAGGCGATGCAGGACATGATCAGCGATTTGATTGAGCGCGATTTCGCTTATGTCGCCGAGTCACATGTGTTGTTCAATATCGAAAAATATGACGACTACGGCACACTATCGGGTCGCGATCTACGAGAGATGATTGCGGGTGCCCGAGTCGAGATTGCACCTTACAAGAAGCATCCGGCGGATTTTGTGCTCTGGAAACCGTCTGATGACGATACGCCTGGCTGGGATAGTCCGTGGGGGCGCGGCCGTCCGGGCTGGCATATTGAGTGTTCCGCGATGATCAGAGAGCATCTGGGGAGAACGATTGATATCCACGGCGGTGGTCAGGATCTGGTTTTTCCACATCACGAAAATGAGTTGGCGCAAAGCGCATGCGCACACGATGGGCAGCTGTTCGTGAACTTCTGGCTACACAACGGTTTTCTAAACATGGAAAGCACCAAAATGTCGAAGTCATTGGGCAACGTGCGTCTGGTGCGCGAGCTCTTGGATGATGCCGATGGTGAAGCGATTCGATTGGCGCTGTTGTCGGCACATTACCGCCAACCGCTAGATTGGCAAGGGTCAACGCTGCCGGATGCTACACGCAAGTTGGACCGATTGTACGGTGCTTTGCGCAAAGCGGAATCCATGTTGGACGCCAAGCCTGATGCTGCCTCTGTCGAAAAATACGTTCAGCAAGTAGCGGATTTATTGGAAGACGACTTGAACACACCGCGTGCAATTGCCGCATTGTTCGATCTGGCGCGCGCGGTTAATCGCAGCGAGAACGCGGCAGAAATCGCCAGTCTCGCGCAAGCGATGCGGGAGGCGGGACAATTGATCGGCTTGTTGGGCCGTCCGGCCTCTGCATGGTTTGCGGCAGCGGAAGAAAATGACAATGACGCTGCGTCAATCAATGCGCTGATTGCCGAGCGCACGGCGGCGAAGCAAGGTAAGAATTACGCGCGCGCAGACGAGATTCGTGACCAGCTACTGGCCGATGGCATACAAATAAGCGATGGCGCTGATGGCACCACATGGCGTCGCTCGTCAGGAAGTTGATCAATGACTAACCCTATTCAAGAGCGCGAATCCGAGCTTGTGGACGAGTTCAGCCTGTTTGATAACTGGATGGATCGTTACCAGTACCTGATCGACCTGGGCCGCGCATTGCCCGACTATCCAGCGGATGAGCGTAACGATGCCGACAAGGTCGCCGGATGCCAATCGCAGGTATGGTTTCAGGCAAGCGGCGATGCCGGGCAGCTCTCGTTTCGGGCGATCAGCGATGCGACGATTGTGTCGGGACTGATTGCAGTGTTGTTGCGTTTGTACGACCAGCAATCGGCATCGTCCATCGTCGACTATCCGGCGACGTTTATTGAGAAGCTGGGGCTCGATAAACACTTGAGCCAAAGCCGGGCTAACGGTCTGCATGCGATGCTACAACGCATTCGTGCGATTGCGGCATTCCATCTTGGCGATGACTGCTAAGCGAACGATCGGACAACGCATTGCGCTCCGGTTGGTGCGTGGCTACCAGTTGCTTTTATCCCCGCTGTTAGGCGCCAATTGCCGCTTCGAACCGACTTGCTCGCAATATGGTCTGACTGCCATTGACCGGTTTGGTGCGCTACGCGGCGGTTGGTTGACGATACGTCGTATCGGTCGTTGCCATCCGTGGGGTGGACATGGTTTTGATCCGGTTCCAGAGCGGTTAGAGGACGACCGCCGATGAAACAAGCCTCAATGTCGATGAGAGCGTTCGGCGCTAAATTTGGCGATCAGTTGTTTAGTACGGCGGTGATCTTGCTGGTCGGATTCGTCGCGATACTGGTGACCATGGGTATTGGCTTGATGCGAACACCCTGGTTTCGGGTGCCGGCGGGCATTTTCTTGTTGTTCGCGACTTCTGCTTTTTTGAAGTACGCGACGGTCGCGGCGCGTGCTATTGCCTTGGGCCGCGAGCCGCCCGCAGCAGATTCGGCTGTGTTCCACTATTTCAGCGAATTGTGGGCCTTTGCTCCATGGATAGCGCTGGTGCTTTTTAATGCCGTATGGCTTGCGGTTTGGCAATCGCTCGGACAAACACCGGCACTGGTTCTCGCGGCGTTGATGTTGCCACTGTTGCCGGCCGGCATTGCCGTCGTTTGTGTCAGTCGCCAGCCATTACAGGTTTTTCATGTGCCCGGCCTGATTCGCATCATTCGAATTGTCGGATTGGACTATCTGAAGATCATTGGTGTCTGGCTGTTACTGGGCGTTTTCGCGGCACTGCTCCGCTCTATGCCGGGTTTGGGATTTTCGTTTTTGGCGATTTGGCTGGGTTGCACCCAGGTCATGGCAGTGTTCGTCGCGACCGGTGTTGTCGTGTTCCATCACCACGCGGCACTGGGTGTGCCGATTCAACGGCTGTCGTTAGACGATCGCCAGGCCAAAGAGACCATGAAACGGGTGCTGGCTGAACGCCGTACTGCCCTGGATCAGTCTTATCCGATGTTTTCGAGAGGAAATCCTGCCGGCGGCATGCAGCGGCTGAAGCACTATTTGGATTCGTTTGAAGAGGAAGACCCGACAGCGTGGCAGTGGTTCATTGATGAAATGTTGATCTGGGAGTCTCCCGAGCCCGGTCTGCAATTGGCGAGAAACTATTTCTCCAGATTGGCCGCCGACGACGACCGGCAAGCCGCAAAGACATTGCTGACTGCATGTCGTCAGGTTTCGTCCGATTTTGATGTGCACCCGAAGGATCGAAGTTATGCGGATGCGCTCTAACTAGGCTCGACCTAGCGGCGGCGTTTGACTGCTGCAGCCACAATCCCGATTGCGCCAATGCGCGATCGCCAGAAGCACACCGCCGAGCGTCGTGAGTACTGCATCCGTCGTGTGACCCAGCGCATCATGAGCAAAGAACGCTGCAAAGGCGAGCAAGGCTAATCCGGCTAGTCCAAGGTTGAGCACATCGACCCGTCGGTGTCGCGTCCAACCACCGTAAAGCGCGAGACCACTGACGGGGACGACGATGGCCAACATAATGATGTGCGTCCAATCACCTGATACAAAGAAATGGTCGCCAAGCAGGCCGAACAACAAAAGCACAGGCAGCAGCATGCAATGCAGCATGCACGCTATTGATAAGCCAATACCGATAAGGTCTGTGCGCGAATGTCGACGGGGTTCTGCGATGGACACGATCTGCTCCGAGAATATCCCAAAATGATATAACATTACATTTTGGACGGCAATGCGCTTTCGATGGCGAAACAGTGGCGATACCGCCGGAATCTGTAGACAATATGGGTATGAATGAGAAGCTACTCGATATTGCGTGTTGTCCCGTCTCGCGGCAGCCATTACGGAAGGCCGATAAGTCCTTGTTAGAAAAGCTAAATATCGACATCGTGAATGGCGATGTCGAGAATCACCGTGGCGAGACTTTGCAACAGCCGTTATCCGGTGCGCTGATCACTCGTGATGGTGCGCGACTCTATCCGGTGAAAGATGGCCTGGTGGCACTATTGGAGGCAGAGTCCATTGCGCTATCACCCCTATGATTTTTCTGCCGGTTGTTGGCAGCCTTGAAGCTGCGTCCGGAGCAAGTTGCTGACGATCTGAAGCGGTCCGTTCGACCGGTTTATTTGATCACCGGAGATGAGGCGTTGATTGTCGGTGAGACGATGGACGCATTGCGGGCTGCGGCGCGCGAGCAAGATTTTTTGACACGGGAATTACTCGTCGCCGAACGAGGTTTCGATTGGTCGTCGTTGACGGTCTCCAGCCAAAGCCTGTCGTTGTTCAGCGAAAAGAAAATGATTGATCTGCGTTTGCCGACCGGCAAACCGGGCAAGCCCGGCAGTGATGCGATTTGCCAGTATCTGGCATCGCCGCCGGAGGATACCTTGCTGGTGATCAGTGCGCCGAAGTTAGACAGGAGCGCGATGGCTTCCAAGTGGGTAAAAGCCTGCGATCAAGCCGGCGCGGTGATTCGTGTTTGGCCGATGGAAGCGCGTGATTTGCCGGGCTGGATCGAATCCCGCATGAAGCGTGCGGGTTTGACAGCTACGCGCGATGCTATTTTGCATTTGGCACGCCGCGTCGAGGGCAACTTGTTAGCCGCCCAACAAGAAATCGACAAACTGGCTTTGATTCATGATGGCCAGGAAATTACGCCAGAGAACGTTGATGAAGCGGTCGCCGATAGCGCGCGGTACAACGTATTTCTGCTAGCCGATGAAGCACTCGCGGGACGTGTCACGCGCGCACTCAGAATGTTGGGTGGATTGCGCCGGGAGGGTGTTGTCCCGGTCCTGGTGCTATGGGCACTCGGCAGAGAGTCGCGTGCGATTGCCGCCATGGTTGAGCAGGTTGCCGCCGGACAACGGGAGGCCGATGTCCTGAAAGCGCACCGTGTTTGGTCAAACCGCCAGCCCGTGATTCGACAGGCGCTGGCAAGACTATCCCGACCATTCGCGTATCAGCTCATTGAGCTTACCGAGCGAGCCGATCGTGCTGCGAAAGGTCAGAGCAGTGAAGACGCCTGGGAATTGCTCTCGCAGATCATTGTGATTCTCGCGACCGGACAGTCAGCAGGTCGCGCCGCGTGACGCGTTCTTTCGAATTGCAGGGCCCGATCGGTATTTTTGGTGGTACCTTCGACCCGATTCACTTCGGACACCTGAGAAGTGCCTTCGAATTGTTGCAAGGGCTTGATCTATCCGAAGTGCGTTTCATGCCATGTGGCAATCCACCGCATCGAGCCGCACCCAAAGCGCCCGCAGAATTGCGGGTTGCGATGGTCCGGAGTGCCATTATCGAACAGCCCGGCTTTGTTCTCGATGAGCGTGAAGTACTTCGGGAAGGACTGTCGTATACTGTCGACACGTTGCGATCGCTACGGGAAGATTTTCCGCACCATCCGATGTGTCTAATCGTCGGTATGGATGCATTCCTCGGATTGCCCAAGTGGTACCAATGGCGAGAGATTCTGCAGTTGGCACATATTGTCGTTGCCCACCGCCCGGGTTGGACTGCACCAACCACAGGCGCGCTTGGGGATCTGCTGCGTGATCGTGGCACCGATCTTGTCAGCGATTTGCATAAGGCATTGGCGGGTGCAATTTTCGTTCGTGAAGTGACGCAACTGGAGATTTCTTCCACCAGCATTCGCGCATTGATTTCAGCCGGACATGATCCCCGATTTTTGATGCCGGAAAGTGTCCGCGAAGTGCTGACAAATGCCGGTTGCTATACGCAGGCTGAATTGACCGCTGTCGATTAATCGCAGCGAAATTTTTGATTTTTGGAATAAGCATATTGTGAACACACCAGAGGAAGTGGCAGCAGCGATTGTTGCCGCATTAGAAGACGGCAAGGCGCAGGACATCAAAGTCATTGATGTGCGACCACTGACCAGCATGACGGACTTTATGATCATTGCGAGTGGTACCTCTGACCGCCATGTCAGATCAGTGGCGCTCAACCTTGTTGATACGATGAAAAAAGCCGGTCAGCGTCCGTTGGGCGTGGAAGGCGAGAACGATGGCGAATGGGTGCTTGTGGATATGCAAGACGCGCTGGTTCACGTCATGCTCCCGCGTGTCAGAACCTTTTACAATCTTGAAAAGCTATGGGACATCGCGCCAGCCCGAAAGCGGGATGACTCTGCCGAACCGTCGTGACGGTGTCAGTCATTGCGGTTGCATCGAAGCCAAGCCAATGGGTTGATGTCGCCTCAGAAAATTATCTTAAGCGATTGCCATCCACCTGGAAGACGTCAGTCCAGTTGCTGGCGCCTTCAAAAAAAAGCGACAGCGCCGTTCAGCGCAAGCAGGACGAGTGGTCGCGTATCTCCACAAAGATTGAATCAGCTACTACCTTGGTCTTACTCGATGAACGTGGACGCAGCCTAACCAGTCGCCAGTTCGCCGGAGAAATTAACAACCGGCGTGATCTTGGGGAACGCCTCGTCTTTCTAATTGGCGGGCCTGATGGGGTCGCTGACGCGTGTCGCCAGCGTGCAAACCTTTGTCTGGCACTGGCACCGTTTACAATGCCGCATGAACTTGCGCGCGTTGTGCTGATCGAACAGTTGTATCGGGCACATACTATTATCGAACGGCATCCTTATCACCGTGATTGAAATTCCTGCCATTGTTGGACTGGCCTCCGGATCACCGCGCCGGCGGCAACTGTTGGAAAGCATGGGTCTCGATGTTCATCTGTTACCGGCAGGTATCGATGAGTCGCGCCAGTCAAATGAGCCATTAGCAGACTTTGTTGCCCGTTTAGCGATTGAAAAGGCCCGGTTCGGTGTGACAGCGGGATTGCCAATGCCAATGCCTGTGCTTGGCGGCGATACGATCGTCGTGTCGGATGAAGAAGTGTTTGGCAAGCCGCGTGATGAAGAAGACGCGGTCAGGATGCTGTTGCGATTAAGTGGCAGAGCGCACATTGTTTTGACCAGTATTGCCGTATTGTGGGGCGTTCAGTCTCAGGTACGCGTGGTTTCGTCGGAGATCCATTTCGCGGCACTGACCGAGGGAGATGCGCGGGACTATTGGGCGTCTGGTGAGCCTGAAGGAAAAGCAGGCGCTTATGCGATCCAGGGACTCGGTGCCCGTTTCGTGGAGCATTTAAACGGTAGCCATTCTGCAGTTGTCGGGCTACCGGTTCATGAAACCTGGCAGATGTTGCGCTCGATGAGTGAGGAATTGAATGCAGGAAAAAAACACCATGCGTGAAGAATTGCTGATCAATATTACGCCGAACGAGCAACGCGCTGCCGTGGTTGAGAATGGTGTTGTGCATGAACTCTTTGTGGAGCGCGCGGCGCGCCGAGGCATCGTCGGCAATATCTACAAAGGTCGAGTTAGTCGGGTGTTGCCGGGTATGCAGGCCGCGTTTATTGATATCGGCCTTGAGCGAACCGCGTTCTTGCATGCATCGGATATCTCGAAACCGACGCCCGATACCTCTGCCGATACAGAAGCGACTGGCATCATGCAAAAGCCGATGCCGTCGATTAATGATCTTGTTGCCGAAGGTGGCGAGATCTTGGTTCAAGTGCTCAAAGACCCATTAGGAACCAAAGGCGCACGACTGACTTGCTTCATTACGTTGCCGTCGCGTTACCTTGTTATGATGCCGGGCAGTGCCACGCTGGGCGTATCCGCACGGATCGATGACGAAGACGAACGATTGCGTTTGCGCGGATTGTTGGAAGACATCGTGCCCGAGGGCTCAAAAAACGGTTACATCGTGCGTACCGCGGCGGAGGGGGCAAGCTACGATGCATTGCGTGCCGATATGATGTTTCTGGATCGTCTGTGGGAAGGCATCGGTCAACAAGCGGGCAATACGACGGCCGGCAAAATCGTTCATGAAGATTTGCCGCTTGCACTGCGAATTCTTAGGGATCGGGTGCAGCAGGACATCGAGCGTATTCGTGTAGATTCCGAAAGACAGTTTGAACGCATGCGACAGTTCTCAGCGAGTTTTCTACCGGAGTTGACGGAGAAAATCGAGCTTTATAGCGGTCGACGACCGATTTTTGATTTGTATGGTGTCGAAGAAGATATTACCCGAGCGCTGCAACGTAAAGTGCCGCTCAAGTCAGGCGGGTATCTGATCTTCGATCAGACCGAGGCAATGACCACCGTCGATGTGAACACGGGTGCTTTTGTCGGCAGCAGTAACCTGGAAGATACACTGTACCGCACCAACCTGGAGGCGACAGTCGCCATTGCTCGCCAGCTCCGCCTTCGCAACTTAGGCGGTATTATCATTCTTGATTTGATCGATATGGTTGAGCCCGCGCATCGCGAGAAAGTGCTCGAGGCATTACAACGTGCTTTAGTGAATGATCACGCGAAGTATCAAGTGATGCCGGTTTCACCATTGGGTCTCATCGAGATGACGCGCAAGCGAACGCGCGAGAGTCTCGAGCATATACTTTGTGAAGCTTGCCCAACCTGTGACGGACGTGGCTTCGTCAAAACCGCACAGACAGTTTGCTATGAGATCTTTCGGGAGATTCTTCGACAGCACCGCCAGTTCAGCTTTGATGAGTTGATGATCCTTGCGCATCAGGATGTCATTGAGCTCATGCTGGATGAAGAATCAGGTGCCTTGGCGGAGCTGTCGGAATTTACCGAGAAGACTGTCCGGTTGCAGACCGAAAGTTTGTATGCGCCCGATCAGTATGACGTGGTGTTGCTCTAGGACACTATCGAGTCATGTTTCGTAAACTCTTCAAAATTCTCGCCTATGCCGCAGCCACACTAGTTGTTCTATTGGCGATTGCGCTCGGCTTGTTGCGAATCGCTTTGCCGCAATTGCCCGAGTATCGCGACGAGATTCAGGCAAGAATTGCCGAAACCATAGACGGTGATGTCCGGTTCGAGTCGCTAGACGCACGCTGGCGCTTCTTGGGCCCCGAAATCGTCTTCAAGAATTTCGTCATTGGTCCGGAGATTGGTGGCCAGTCGATTGAGCCCATTGTTATCGAATCACTCCGGGTTGGTGTTTCCGTATCTGATTTGTTGCTCGAAAGAAAGCTCGTGATTCGCCGGATAGGTGTGTCGGGTGTTCGTTTGGGCGTGTTTCGCGATGAGGCCGGCTGGCGGGTTCAGGCGCTGGCGCTGACACTTAAAGACCCGGATGTCGAGAAGCCTACCAATGATCGGCTGTCCGAACTCAGCCCATTGGATATTAGTATTGAGGAAGTCACCGTCAGTTATATGGACGCCACCGCTGACGGCAAGCCGCTTCTTCTGGAGATCGTGAGTGCCGGGATGGCGTTGGCTCGCGGAAATGTGCGTTTTGATGCAGAGCTTCGCCAGCCTGATGTGCGTGATGCCAATGCTGACTTGTTGCTTTCGGGGAAAGTTGATGGGTTTAGGGTTGAACAGATTATTGATGGCGACTGGGTGGCATCCGCGGAGTTAGATGCCGTTTCTGCTGAACTCATGCGCAGTCTTTTGCCGCGCGACTGGCAGCTGCCTACGGCAGGGGTGGGCAATGCGGTTGCGGACGTGCACTGGTCAGATGGAGGTCTGCGTTCTGTTGCTGTTACGCTGGATGCAGATGAATTGGTACCTGCTGGGGGCAGTTCCCAAGCGGCAGTGAGCGGTCGCGCTGAGTGGACCCGTCGCGATGATGGTTGGCTATGCGCGATTGATGATTTCGTCGTTGGTGTTTCGGACCGACAGTGGCCAGCGGCTTCGCTTAAGTTGCAGTCAGACCAAACCGACTCATTGGATCGAATCGGTTTTGATGCGTCCAATGTCACCGTTTACGACATGCCTTATTTGGCGGCTTTTCTTCCACCGGCGTTGGCCGATGACCTACGTGCGACCGAGCTAGCGGGGACCATCATTAAAGCGTCCGGTTTCATAGAGCTCATGCGCGAGACTGCTGAAGATGCCACTGCCTGGTCGCGACTAACTGATTATGATCTTAATGCAGAATTCGATGGGCTTAGCGTTGCTCCTATCGACGGGCTGCCCGGGTTTTCAAACCTTAGTGGGGACCTGCGGGTAAAACCCAGTGCAGGAAGTTTGAACTTCAAGACTGTGGATGGATCGCTCACCTATGAAAAGTTGTTTTCATCGGCAGTGCCGATCCAGCGCCTGGATGGCACCATCGTATGGCGTCGGAGCGATAAAGGCTTCACGGTGTTGTCCGATTCCATTCGAATGCAAAACCAACCACTCAGCCAGGATATTGGTCTCGAGCTCTTTATTCCCGCGGATGACTCAGGACTAGTGGTTGATTTATCGTCGCGTTGGTCAATTGACGATCTTGCAAAAGTGTCACCATTATTGCCGAACAAAGTGATGTCCGAAAAGCTCGTTGCTTGGTTGCGTGAAAGTCTGTTGGCCGGTCGAATTGAAGACGGCCGCTTCCGCTTGTCAGGCAATATGAAAGCGTTTCCGTTCGAGTCAGGCGATGGTGAGTTTAGTGCGAGCGGCAGTACACGCGACGCCACATTGCGTTATGCCAAAACCTGGCCCGAAGTCACTTCACTCGATGCCGAAGTCGCATTAAATGGTTGGCGGCTGTCGACAAACGAGAACAAAGGTCGCAGTGGCGGCATTGCGTTCGAGGACAGCAAGGTTGCGTTCGCTGATCTTAGATCAGGCATCTTGTCAATCGAAACGGCCGGTCGTGCGCCGTTACCTGATATCTACACCTACTCGTCACGAAGCCCTATTCGCAATCTTTTTGGCAATGCATTCGACTTGATCGAGGTCGATGGCAACGCGAGTTACCAAATTGATCTAACGGTTCCGTTAAAGGCGCTGAAGACATTTACGTTGGACGCAAACCTCAAGACTGAAGATGGCCAGTTCGGATTGTCGAATCTACCGTTCGCTACGACGGGTATCAGTGGCACGGTCCGGTTAGATCGCAAGGGGGTTTATGCCGATAATGTCGAGGCAGTGGCCTTTGAGCGAGCTGTTCTGCTGGATATGGGGCCTGCAGAGGCCGATAGCGGCTACGGTCTCAAGCTGGATGTCCGCGGCGTTATGCCATCGACAGCTATGGTGGAGGATTTGAAGATTCCGTTGCAAGGCAAGCTCGATGGTGAAGCCCCTTACACCGCCCGTATTTGGTTGCCTAAAACAAGTCCTGACGCGGTTGCCCAACCGATAAAGATTGACTGGCAGTCGTCATTGGAGGGGTTAGCGATTGGCTTACCCTATCCGGTCGGTAAGCTCGCTGAGGCAAGCTCGCCAACAGAGGTCTCATTGATCGTCGAGAATGGCTTGTCTTTCGATATTACCCGGCAGTCCGGTGTGTCGTTTGTCGCGATTATGAACAGCAATGAAGATGGCGGATTGAGTTTCGATCGCGGCACCGTTCACTTAGGCGTTGGCAAGGCATTGTTACCTGTAGTGCCTGGCCTTTTTGTAGACGGCAAAGTGGACTGGATTCGAGTAGATGACTGGTTAGACTCCGGGTCTGAAGGTTCGTCCGGCATTACGGAATTACTACAGTCGATCTCACTGGATACAGAGACTTTGTTTGCGTTCGGTCAGCAAATAGAGAGCGCGACGACAACGTTGCAGGCGACGGACAATCAATGGTTAATCAATGTGAACGCTCCGGAGGTTGCCGGCAATATTATTGTGCCGAGACAGTTAGACAATCCCGAGGCTACAGTGACGCTTGATATGGAACGTCTAAATTTGCTTGAAAGTGATCCGGAATCTGGTGGCGATGCGGATCCAACGGCCTTACCGGCACTGGCGATTCGGGCACGCAGCTTCGCGCTGGCCGAAAAGAAATTTGGTGCGTTGACGGCGGATGTGGCGAAGGTCGACAACGGTGTCCGGATCACCCGGTTAGAAACCACAGCATCGGCATTTTCAATCGCGGCAAGTGGCGATTGGTTACTGGATCCGGTTGAGGTGTCGGGATCGCGAACACGATTGAATGCACGCATTGTGAGCGAAGATGTCAAAGCGATGATGGATAGTCTCGGCTATCAGCCGGGAATCAATGCGAATGAACTGTTGAGCGAGGTGGAGTTGTCCTGGGGTGGCGGGCCAGGTGCAGACTTCTTGGCAGGCCTGGATGGTAGCGCAAAGGTCACTATCAGCAATGGCACACTGGATGACGTAGAGCCCGGCGCGGGGCGGGTTGTAGGTTTGATGAGTGTTGCCGAGTTGCCTCGCCGATTGGCACTCGATTTTCGTGATGTCTTTCGTAAGGGATTCAGTTTTGATCTCATTGAAGGTGACTTTCGTATCGTCAATGGCGATGCCTATACCTGTAACCTGAACTTGCAGGGTTCTTCCGCCGACGTCGGTTTGATTGGTCGCGCGAGTCTTGATCGACGTAACTACAACCAAACGGCCGTGGTTAGTGTCAAAGTGGGTAATACATTGCCCGCCGTTGGTGCTGTCGTTGCTGGCCCGCAAGTGGGTGCGGCGTTACTTATTTTCAGTCAAATCTTCAAGAAGCCACTGCAGGGTATGACGGAAGTGTTTTACCAGATCAATGGTGGTTGGGACGAGCCGAGCATTGATCGTACCGACTCGGCCCGGTTCGCCGCGACGGCGGAGTTGGCGGGCTGTCT
The DNA here is from genome assembly GCA_045110335.1 of Woeseiaceae bacterium. Classification (GTDB taxonomy): domain Bacteria; phylum Pseudomonadota; class Gammaproteobacteria; order Steroidobacterales; family Woeseiaceae; genus CALBPI01. The sequence continues at coordinate 122,872 of JBGCGB010000002.1, read as the reverse complement.
GGTGAATACCGGCAACTAACGAAACGTCCTGCTACCCTAGCATTTATCATCTTTTGAGGAGCTCATCTTGAGTGCCAATGAATCGACCGAACTAGCAAACCGTTTTCTGACCAGCAATGGACTCAGCGAGCCCGCTTTACAACAAACTCTCGATACTTTGCTGACACGCAAGATCGATTTGGCTGATCTTTATTTCCAGCGATCGGAAAGCGAAAGTTGGACGCTAGAGGATCACGTCATCAAGGATGCCGGCTACTCGCGCCAGCAGGGTGTTGGCGTCCGTGCCATCAGTGGTGATAAATCCGGATTTGCCTATACGGATGATCTTGCGCTGCCGGCACTAACCAATGCCGCGAAAGCAGCAAGAGCGATTGCACGGCAGGGCCAGGACGCGATTGCTCCGATCCTGAGTGTCGGCGCGGCACCGGCGCTATATGCCGGCCAAAGTCCGCTGAAGTCGATTACGGATATCCAAAAGACAGCATTGTTAAAGTCATTAGACCAACGCGTTCGTGCGATGGATCCCAGAGTTGAGCAAGTCGTGGTCAGCCTTGCAGCCAGTCATGATGACATTTTGATTGCCGCGAGTGATGGCACCTTTATTGCCGATGCGCGGCCATTGGTCAGGCTCAATGTCTCGGTGATCGTGCAAGAGAATGGTCGGCGTGAACAGGGTTATGCTGGTGGCGGTGGACGCTATCCGCTCGACGTTTTTATTGAAAAAGATCTTGGCCTTGAATACGGTCGGGAAGCCGTTCGGCAGGCCTTGGTTCAGTTGGAGGCAGTCGCGGCGCCGGCGGGCATGATGCCTGTCGTGTTAGGTCCGGGTTGGCCGGCTGTGCTCTTGCACGAAGCTATCGGTCACGGTTTGGAGGGCGACTTCAATCGCAAGGAAACCTCGGTCTTCAGTGGCAAGATAGGAGAGCAAGTGGCGTCACCGCTTTGCACGATCGTTGATGATGGTACGCTCTCAAATCGCCGCGGTTCGCTCTCGGTTGATGATGAAGGTATGACAACCGAGTGTACGGTGTTGATTGAGAACGGGATCCTGAAAGGTTATATGCAAGACAAGATGAACGCCCGTTTGATGGGCGTTCGCAGCACCGGCAATGGTCGCCGGGAATCGTTTTCGCATTTACCGATGCCGCGAATGACAAACACCTACATGCAGAATGGTCAACATGATCCTGGCGAGATTATTGCCTCAGTGGAACGGGGTTTATATGCGCCGAATTTTGGCGGTGGTCAGGTCGATATTACGTCCGGCAAGTTTGTCTTCTCTGCCAGTGAGGCGTACTTGATAGAGAACGGCAAGCTTGGTGCGCCCGTGAAAGGGGCCACGTTGATCGGTAGCGGTGCGGAAGTGCTGCGCGAGGTGAGCATGGTCGGCAACGACATGACCCTTGATTCCGGTGTTGGCGTTTGTGGTAAAGAAGGGCAATCCGTTCCCGTGGGCGTTGGTCAGCCAACGCTGAAAATCGATGCGATTACAGTTGGCGGTACCGGCTAGTGCGTTATGTCTAACGACTGAATGCTGCGGTTGTGACCGTTATCACTGCGTTCGAAATTTTCAGTCGGCATACTCGATTCCAATATTTATCAGGGGATCGACCCATGCAATTTGACAACACAATGACCGAATCGGATTTGGATCCAGCGGCGCAGGAGTTCGCTCGCAGCTTGAGAGAGAATGGCGTCAAGCCCAGTGTGGATTACGGCGTTGAAGGCTTTCAGGAACCGCTGGGTACGCGATTGTTGCGCATGCTCGGTGTGAAAAAAGACTAGCAGGAATTGCACAAACGCTTTCCGCGGGGCTTAAGCACCGGTATGCTCATAGCATAGGAGTGCCTTGGGGAGAAGGTTATGTGGGTGTCGAAGCCAGTCTATGAGGCCGTACCCTACGTCTATTTGATCGTGGGACTAGCCTTATTGGCGTTGTCTCTCTATCTAGATTATTGGGTGTGGCCAACCATCTTGCTGATGTTGGGCATTGCCTGTTTGATCTATGGGCTGGTGCTTTGGCTGCGCCGGCGAGACTACCGAACGCGGCAGTCCCATCTGGACGACACGCTCCAATAAGCGCCGCCTAAGTTATTCTTCCAGCAGATCGGCTTCCGTGTCACGAAACTCTTTGTAGACTAGCGTGTGACTGCCGAGCGCAATGGCGTCGCCATCGCAGAGTCTTCGTTTCTTGACCCGCTTGGCGCCAACGAACATGCCGTTCGTGCTGTTTAGGTCTTCAATCACTGACGTTTCTCGTGTTGTCGTGATCTGGGCGTGATGCCGACTCACGAATTTTGAGTCAATAATAATGTCGTTATCGTCTGTTCTGCCGATCACAATGCGACCTTGCGAGAGTTCGAAGTCTTTAACTTTCTTGTCTTTCTCGCGTAATTCCAGCTGAGCGAAAATACCCGGCTGATCCGAGGTCTCATCGGAGGCGGCTTGCGGCCCTGTCTTCTTTTGCCAGCCCAGTTCTTCGATAGCGGCTCTCAGTAACTCGGCGTCGACGTTTTGCCGCTCGTCAGCAAAAGCGCATAATAAAGCTGTGTCGCATAGCGTGTTGGTCAGTCGGGGAACGCCACCGGTATACTCAAATATGATGGGAAAACAGTCTTCGTCGAACAGCTCGCGATCTTCCGCACCCGCGACGGAGAGGCGATGCCGGATATAGGCAGCCTGGTCTTCCTCGCTCAATGGTTCGAGATGATAGCGAAGACGAACTCGCTGCGTTAGTTGCCGAAGATCATCACGATTGATTTTGTCACGGAGCTCTGGCTGACCCGAGATGATGATTCGGAGAATCTTCTCTTTGTGGGTTTCGAGGCCGCTTAGTAGCCGGATTTCCTCCAACACACGACGCGACAAATTTTGTGCCTCGTCGATAATCAACAGAACACGCCGTCCCTCGCTATATTGTTCGAGTAGGAACGTGTTGAGCATATCCAGCAATTCTGCTTTTCCCTTACCAAACGGTTTGAAACCAAATTCAACCAGGACGGCTTGCAGGAATTCTTCCGGAGACAGCTGGGTCTGGGAAATGACGGCATACTCGACATTGTCGTCGAGATCCTGAAGAAACGACTGCAATAGCGTGGTTTTGCCGCTGCCGACTTCGCCGGTCAAAATGACAAAACCGTCGGCGAGCCAAATGGTTGAATCCAGGTGTGATTTGGCACGCTGGTGCTGCTCGCTCCAGTATACGAAATCGGGGTCTGGTGTCAGCCTGAACGGCTGCTCCGTCAAATTGAAGTGCTCTTCATAGGACATCGCGGCAGTATACCGAAATCAGGCGATAGAATCGCTCTTGAATCCCGCAGAAATGCCCAGTGAAGCAGATAACTCATCCAATGCGGTGCCAACCTCAGTCTGGTCATTGCGGATCACGTTAATGTGCCCGACCTTCCGCCCGGGTCGGACGTCCTTGGCGTAATGGTGGAAAAAGCTGTTGGGCACGATGACATCAGCCGCTTCCGGCATCTGTCCGATGAGGTTGAGCATGCCTGATGGGCGACACAGATCGGTCGGACCAAGCGGTAAACCGGTAATGGCACGAACATGATTCTCGAACTGGGAATAGGGTGCGCCATTTTGTGTCCAATGACCCGAGTTGTGCACTCGGGGCGCATATTCATTGCCAAGCAATAGTTGGTCTTTGACGAAAAATTCGATAGCCAGCGTACCGACGTAACCCAGATGATCGGTCAGTGCCTTGAAGTGACGGATGGCCTGACGGCTAAGGTGTTTATCTTGCGTTGCGGTTTCGCTACGGATCAAAATGCCGTCGTGATGTCGATTCTCGGTGATCGGGTAAAGCGCAAAATGGCCGGCTGCGTCGCGCGTGCCAATGATCGAGACTTCTTTATCAAAATCGACGAGTCGTTCGACAATAAGTCCAACGCTTCCCATTTCGGCAAACAGGTCATTGGCATCCGATGCCGTTTTGATTCGCGACTGACCTTTGCCGTCATAACCCAGCGAGCGTGTCTTGGCGATCAACGGCAAACCTAGTTCCGCTATGGCTTGGTCGAGTTCGGTTTGGTCATCAATCGCGCGCCACGGTGCGACCGGAATATCGCAGTGTTCGAATAGACTTTTTTCACGGGATCGTTCTTGCGCAGCGTACAGCGCATTAGCGCCTGGTTGGATGTCTATGACGTTTTGATCGCTGAGAAGCTCGGCGGGAATATTCTCAAATTCAAAGGTCAAAACATCACATTGTTTGGAAAACGCAATGATCGCTTCGGCGTCGTCAAACGGAGCTTTGACGACATCACCCAAAGCGCCAGCGCAGGGGTTGTCGCCCGGATCCAGGAAACTGAACTGCAGGCCTAACGGAATGCCGGATAATGCGAGCATTCGGCCCAGTTGGCCACCGCCAATGATACCAACACGCATCAGCTAGCCATCTCTCGGGTCGCGGTTGGCCAACACGCGTTCTGTCTGTGCGGCACGAAATGCTTCCAGAGCCTCGCGCACCTCCGGATCATGAACACCAAGAATTGCCGCGGCCAGCAAGCCGGCATTGGTCGCGCCCGGCACGCCAATGGCCAAAGTGGCTACCGGAATCCCGGCTGGCATTTGAACGATTGAAAGCAACGAGTCCATGCCATTCAGTGCTTTCGATTGGACGGGCACACCCAGCACGGGCAGTGTCGTCTTGGCGGCAGCCATACCCGGCAGGTGCGCTGCACCTCCAGCACCGGCGATGATGACTTTGATGCCGCGCCCGGCAGCCTGCTCGCAATACTCGAAAAGAAGGTCTGGTGTCCTGTGCGCTGAAACGATATTGACTTCATGGGCGACGCCGAGTGAATACAAGGCCTCGCTTGCTGAAACCATTGTGCTCCAGTCGCTTTGCGACCCCATGATGATGCCGACTTGAGTATTCATAATGTTAGTCTACCGGAAGGTCGCCAAGTGCCGCATGTACGGCACGAAAAATTTTCCTGGATGCGGATTTTCGATCTTTGTCCGAGTTCGCTGAGTGGAAAGCTTTGATCGGATCAATAACCGCGGCATCCGGTGCGAGTGATTGCGCAGCCAATAACGTTCCAATGTCATCAGGCTCCGCTTTTAATAGGGCATCGCGTAGCGATTCGGCAGTTTTGAACTGTTTTTTCTCGCGCATTGGATCACCGGCAAGCTGCGCCATAGCCGCCTTGATCGCATCGAGGTCATGCTCGCGCATACGACGTGCGATGTATTGTTTCTGGCGTCGCATTGCACCATGGCTGCCCATTTCTTGCGCGTCTTTGACGGCGGCGAGAATATCGGGATCATCGATCACCTTCGCCAAATTTTGCGGCTTGAGCGCGACGAGTTCATCGGCCAGCGCACGGATCGCATGCGCTTCGCGTTTCTTGGCGGATTTGCTGGGTCTTTCGGAGGCCATGGCCACGCCTATCATTGAGGATGTTGTCGAGATGTTCGAATCTCAATATGGCTGCGAAGGATACCATGCAAGTGACTTACACGCGTGCCTCCTGAGCGGTGTAATATCCATGGCATGGAATCTTCAAAACAAGCACAAGGGATAGCGCTGCCCGATACATTGGCGCAGGAATTTTCAGACATTATCGACTATGTGTTGGAGCGGACCGCAGCAGCCGGTGCCGATCAGGCGGAAGCGAGCGTCGGGCAGGATGTCGGCGTCAGCGTTTCAGCGCGCATGCGGGATATCGAAACGATCGAATATCAAAATGACCGCGACATGTACGTCACTGTCTATCGTGATCAATGCAAGGGTTCGGTTAGTACATCCGATTTTTCCAAGCAAGCCATTGACGATGCGATTGAAAAGGCACTCTACATCGCGACACAGACCGGCGCGGATCCTGCTTCAGGTCTGGCTGATGCAGATCGTATGGCCACGGATTTTCCCGACCTGAATCTCGATCATGCATGGTCGATCAATGTTGACGAGATGCGGGAACTGGCGCTTGCAACGGAAGCGGCGGCATTGGATGCGGATAAACAGATTTCCAATTCCGAAGGGGCCGCCGTCAATACCAATCGCAGTTTTGGCATCTACGGCAATAGTCACGGTTTCAAAGCGGGTCAGCAGAAATCACGACACAGTATCAGTTGTGCCGTGATCGCCGGGAGCGGCGACAACATGGAGCGAGACTACGAATACACGAGCAATCGCAATCCCGATCTGTTGATGGATGCGAGCGAAGTGGGTCGGCGTGCTGCACAATCTGTTCTGGCGAGAATGTCGCCTAAAAAAATCAAGACGCAATCCGCACCGGTGCTGTTCCGCGCTGACGTTGCGCGGGGGATTTTTGGTCATTTGCTGGGCGCGATCAGTGGTGGTTCCCAGTATCGCAAAGCAAGTTTCTTGCTGGATGCCGTTGGCGAAACACTGTTTCCTGATTTCGTATCACTTCGTGAGGCGCCTTTTATCAAAGGCGCGCCAGCCAGCTCGGCATTCGATGTTGAGGGCGTCGCAACTGAAGAGCGAGATATCGTGAAGGCGGGCGTGCTGCAGAGTCTTATACTCTCAAGCTATTCGGCGCGCAGGCTCGGCTTGGAAACGACGGGCAATGCTGGTGGTGTGCACAACGCATTGGTTGCGTCTACCGGCGGCGATATGTTGTCGCTTGCTAGCGAAATGCAAGAAGGGTTGTTGGTCACCGAGATGATGGGGCAGGGCGTTAATATGGTGACCGGCGATTACAGTCGCGGTGCTGCCGGGTTCTGGGTGGAGAACGGCGAGATCGCCTATCCGGTCAGTGAGATTACGATTGCCGGAAATCTGAGAGAGATGTTTCTCGGCATTCAGGCGATTGGCGACGATGTCGATGCGCGTGGAGCGCTTCAATGTGGCAGTGTCTTGATTGATTCGATGACGATCGCCGGTAGCTAGTCGATCGAACTATTCATCAGGTAGCGTGATTTTTGCCTGAATGGTTAGCTTCGGGCATGATAAACAAAGGTTGATTCGGGCCAGTTAGATTAGTTTCAAAACCAACAAAAAGCTCGTTGTGTTCACGGATCTTGATGGCACGCTGTTGGATCATCACACCTATAATTGGTCGCCCGCTGCCGAGGCCTTGGCTGCGCTCTCCAGAAGCGCGATCCCCGTCGTACTTGTCAGTAGCAAGACGGCGGTCGAGATGGAAAGCTATCGATCTGCGCTTGAACTCAATGATCCGATCGTTGCCGAAAACGGCGCTGTGATATCGGTACCCGATGGTTATTTCGCAAACGCCTTGCCGGTATCAGTGCCAGTATCGCGTGCAACACTCCAGAACGCTTACACGGACATCAAAATACTCGGCGATTTTCGATGCGAGGCTTTCTTTGAGTTGGGTGTTGAGGGTATTGTCCGTGAGACCGGGTTAACGGCAGCCCAGGCGCAACAAGCAGACAAGCGGACAGCGTCGGAACCGATCCGCTGGCGCGACACTGAGGTGCGCGAACGTGAGTTCGTAGACGCAGCGGCGACGCGAGGTCTCAGATGTGTCAGGGGCGGGCGGTTCTTGCACTTGATGGGTGATGTCGGAAAGGAAGATGCGGTCAATGCGTTACTTTCTGCTTTCGCTGCCGATGACAGTTCGCAGTCATTCATGTCGGTGTCGCTCGGCGATGGTCCCAATGATCTCGGTATGCTTGGCGCTACGGATATTGCTGTTGTCCTGCCCGGCAAGCATGCGCATGCGATGTCGATTACTACCGCCGGCACGGTTCATCATGCCAAGCTGGCTGGTCCGGCGGGCTGGAATCAGGCTATCTTGGGAATTCTTGAAACTCACGGCTTGTAGCTAGCCAGTCACTACAGTGGAGATTTGATCTTGGGAGACTTTCACCAAAACGGAAAAATCGCGACCTTGCACAATCTGGCCAATCGGCCGGTGGAGGCATTGGAAAGCGAACTGATCGACTTTTCGCGTCATCGCTTAATGGGGTTGGTTATTCCTTCATTGTACTCGGAGCTTGAAACGCCCGCGCTTGAAAATATCGTTTGCGAGCTGACCCGTGTGCCCTACCTCAATCAAATCGTCGTCGGTCTCGATCAGGCAACGCAGTCCCAATACCAACATGCTTTGTCATTTTTTGATCGGCTACCGCAGCATCATAGAGTCCTATGGAATGACGGTCCGCGGCTTCGTGCGCTTGATGATCAGCTCAAGCAGGAAGGTCTCGCACCCACCGAACCCGGCAAAGGCCGCAACGTATGGTACTGCTATGGCTACATGCTTGCGTCAGGCCGAGCCGCTACCGTTGCGCTGCATGATGCTGACATCAAGACCTACAAGCGCGACATGCTGGCGCGATTGCTTTATCCCGTGGCAAATCCCGCGTTCAGCTTTAACTTCGCTAAAGGTTTCTACGCCCGTTCGAATGGCGAAACGCTGGGCGGTCGGGTGACACGTTTATTGGTCACGCCACTCATTCTGGCATTAAAGCTGGTTTGCGATAGTCACGACTATCTGGATTTCTTGCATAGTTTCCGCTACCCGTTGGCCGGCGAGTTCGCGATGCGCACGGATGTTATCCATGATCTCCGCATTCCGACCGACTGGGGGCTCGAGATTGGCGTACTCAGCGAAATGCATCGCAACTACTCAAGCAATCGTATTTGTCAGGTTGATATTGCCGATGTCTATGATCACAAGCATCAGATACTGAGTCCTGATGATCAAACGCGTGGGCTGTCACGCATGAGTATCGATATCGCGAAAGCGATGTATCGCAAGTTGGCGATTCAGGGCGAAACTTTTTCCACGGCAAAAGTGCGTTCGTTGAAAGCAACTTACTACCGGATTGCACTCGATTTCATAGAGTTGTTTGAGGCAGATGCCACGATGAATGGTCTCAAATTTAATCGCCATGCCGAAGAGGCTGCGGTCGAGTTGTTCGCCGCCAACATTGTGGCTGCCGGTGATAAATTTCGTGATGATCCTATGGATACACCGTTTATCGCGCCATGGAACCGTGTGATTAGCGCGGTCCCGAATGTGCTCGAGTCCATCCTCGACGCCGTTGATGCTGACATGGAAGAGTTTGCGCCGTGACCGAGACCGCAGAATCAACGGGACGAGCACGATTGTTGGCACGCGTTTCAGCGCACCTGGAATTTATCTATCGCAACGACGATCAGAAGCTCTGTGACCAAGTCATTGCCGCGATGCGCTATCCCGAAGTCGTTGAGGAGCCGCGCCCGTATCAAGATTACTGGGACCAGACGGATTGCTGGATGATCGCTTACGCGAACTCCATCGAGAAAGCGAATGAAGCGGGGCTTAAGACGCTGGGTCGGTTCTGTGATGATCACTTGGCGCCGGCGATTAATGGCGTACACGTTTTGCCATTTTTCCCCTGGAGTTCAGACGACGGGTTTGCCGTGAAAGACTATTTGGAGGTTGATCCACCTGCGGGGACCTGGGCCGATGTTGAAACGCTCGCCAGCCGCTACAGGCTGATGGCTGATGTGGTGATTAATCATGCGTCGAGTCAATCCTCCTGGTTCCAGAATTTCTTGTCGAGAAAAGACCCGGGTAAAGACTATTTCAAAGAGACATCGCCCGAGGATGATCTCAGCCAGGTCGTTCGACCAAGGTCGACGCCACTGCGGGTTGAAGTCGAGACGCGAGATGGCAAGCGCTGGGTTTGGTGTACGTTTGGGCCGGATCAGGTGGATCTGGATTTCGGTAATCCGGAGGTCCTGATTCGCTTCATTGAGATCATTCGTTTCTATCTTGAGAAAGGTATTCGTGTTTTACGGTTAGACGCTGTCGCGTTTCTTTGGAAAGAACCCGGCACAACTTCACTGCATGATCAGCGTACCCATGAAGTGATCAAGCTGCTGAGGACGTTGATCGATTTTCTGGACCCATCGGTGATGTTGATTACCGAAACCAATGTGCCTAACAGGGATAACTTGACTTACTTCGGTAACGCGAACGAAGCGCATGCTATTTACAACTTTTCGCTACCGCCTTTGTTGATCCATACCTTGCTGACCGGCGATTGCCGGCATCTAAAGACGTGGATGATGAGCATGCCGCCGGCCCGTGGCGGCACCACTTACTTTAACTTTCTGGCATCCCACGACGGTATCGGGTTGCGACCGGTGGATGGCCTGCTTTCCGATGCGGAGCGCTCACGTTTGCTAGATACGCTGACCGGTTTTGGTGGCAAGATTTCAATGCGCACGGGGCCAGACGGCAATACGAGTCCTTACGAGGTGAACATCAGCTTGATTGATGCGCTTGCCGGCACCGAGCAAGGAGCAGATCAATTTCAGATTGATCGATTTGTTTGCGCTCACGCCATCATGCTGGCGCTGGAAGGCGTGCCCGGGATCTATATCCATAGCCTTCTCGGGACACCAAATGACGTTGAAGGGCTGGCTCGGACAGGGCAGTACCGTGCGATCAATCGGCATCGCTGGGATTCTGAGCGACTGGAAGGCTATCTGGCGGACCCAGAGAATCGTCACTCCAAAGTATTGACGCGACTAAAAGCTCTCATCGAATTGCGTTGTCAGCAACCGTCGTTTCATCCCAATGCGATCCAGTTTACATTGCAACTAGGGCTGCAACTGTTTGGTATCTGGCGACAGTCTGTTGATCGTCGGCAAGACATCTTCAGCATTTCGAATATTAGTGCGTCGACGCAAAAACTCGAGTTATCCGCGATTAATTTAGTCAGCACTGATCGATGGCGAGATTTGATTAGCGGCCTTGTCATCGAAGACACTCAATCATCGATTGTGCTCGCGCCTTATCAATCGGTATGGCTGACCAATCAGTGAGCATTGACGCCTTTATCGAACAACACGCCTTACCTCAGGCTTACGTTGAATCGGCGCGGCGGGCGTTTCTCCCGCTGGCAAGTTGGTTGAATACACAACTTGATCGCGCACAGGGCGGGGCCTATGTACTAGGTATCAATGGCGCTCAGGGAACCGGGAAATCGACACTGGCCGCCTTGCTGGCGGACGTGATGGGCGGTACGTATGATCGTCGCGTTGCGATTCTGTCCATTGATGATCTTTACATGACGCGAACGGAACGCGAAGTGCTAGCCACAAAGGTGCATCCGCTCTTGCGGACGCGGGGTGTGCCTGGTACCCATGATGTCGCCTTGGGTTTGTCTTTGATCCGTCAGCTGACGTTATTGGGTGATGCTGAGTCGGTTCAAGTTCCGCGGTTTGATAAGTCGACAGATGACCGCGCGCCAGCGTCGTGCTGGGATCGGATTGAGGGTCCATTGGACCTGATCATTCTTGAAGGCTGGTGTGTCGGTTCAGTGCCATGTGACGTTGCGGCATTGCAAGAACCGATCAATTCATTGGAGCGCGACGAGGATCCGGAGGGCATTTGGCGTCACTACGTAAATCAAAAACTGACGACGGATTACCAGGCGCTCTTCGACCTGTTGGATGATCTTGTTTTTTTGCGTGCACCCGATTTTGAAGTGGTCCATGAATGGCGTCTTAAGCAAGAGCAAAAATTGCGGACTTCTGTTGGCGCTGGCGGAACGGCTATTATGAGCGACGCAGATGTGGCTCGATTCATTCAGCATTACGAACGTATCACGCGAGCCAATTTGGCGGGGTTGTCAGAAAGATCGGCGGTTGCGATTGAGCTGGATCGCTCGCACGCCGCGGTTTCACTGGTCTATCAACAGGAATCATAGGTTCGCTGCATCCAGCGTTTCATGACTGGTCGCTCTTCAATCAGCACAAAAAACTGTTTTTATATACAGTAGTGGCGGAATTTGGTTATAGTCAGTGGCGAGCTACAGCAAAACTGACAATTCATGTTTAGTGACCATCAATTAGATAAACCTGCAGCCGAAATCGCGGCCAACCCGGGCAGGTTTCGCCAGAGACGCCGGTTGCCCACCTTCTATTATCGGGATCACTTCAACGAACTGCGTGATTTCGTCCAAACTCATTACGCGCATGTGCTTGGTTCGGTAAATCTATCTGCGCTTCGTGCGTTCGATGAGTTGCCACAGGATGCGCAGTGTCTTTTTGTACGATTGTTGAATCGCAAGGGCACGATGTTCGATATCCGAAAACTCAAATACCCGGAGCTTGGAGATATCGACGCCTCATTTTGTGATCTTCACGATGCCGGTTTCGTCCGACCGGTTGGGGAGCGAGACTATGAGCGTTTGCTGCATACGCTTTCAAAACCTCAGTTGTTGCGTTTTGCGGCGCATCCCGCTATCAAGCAAGCATGGCGCAAAGCGGACTGCGTTGCCTTTGCGCTGGAGCATGTGCCGGCGCTTCCAGTGATTGAAAAAGCAAAGCGGCGGGGTTTCGTCGTTGCAGCCCGTTGCGACACGTTCGATTTCCTTCAGTATCTCTATTTTGGGCGACTCTTTGATGGTGCCTCTCAGATAACGCTGCGTGACCTCGGCATCGTCAAAGAGCAGGGCGCTTTCGGTTATGAACCACGATTTTCGACGGCGCTCGAAGCCGAAACTGCCTTTTTTTATGCATGTGAGCGGCGGCGTATCCGTTCGGGATTGAGGACTGAAATTGATGCTGTATTCGCTCGAATGCCAAGCTGGCCTGAGCCGGACACCCCATCTGCCGTCATTGCTCGCGACAAATTAGCACTGAGGCTTGGTCGGATCGCCGAGGAGCGAAAGCAGACTGAGCGTGCGATTGTGTCCTATAGAAAGGGCGACTCTGTCGATTGTTTGCGCTCCGCTGTGCGGTTGCTCGTTTCCAAAAAGAGGCATAGTGAAGCGCGCGTGTGTCTGGAAGAACAAATAGTTTCGCCAGGCAGCGATGATGCGCAGTGTTATGCGATAGACACTTTGGAAAGTCGCTTTGGACAAAAGCGCCGATCGGACTTGCGCACGGAACTGATCGACGCTGACGTCTTGCAGTTGGATGCTTACTGGCGGGGATCGCCAGAACGTGCCGCTATCGATCACTTTAATGGTTCTGGACGACAAGCGTTTCGCACCGAAAACCAATTGTGGCGGGTTTTGTTTGGTGTGCTGTTTTGGGACCTCTTGTTCGAAGGTGAATATGCGAAGACGCATTCGCCTTTTGAAGGTCTGCCGACGCACCTCAGTGAGAAGACTTTCTACGCACAGCATCGGGATGAAATTGAAAAGCGGCTCACCATGAACGGAGGCGCTCGTAAAACCCTGCAACGATTGTTGAAGACCATCACAGGTAACTTTGGCAAGTTCAATGGTGTATTCAGATGGCGGCGAAATAGCGTGCCCGCGCTCACAGCCTTGCTAACACACGCCGACCCTTTGGTGATTGCCAATGTGTTACGTCCTATGTGTCAGGATTATGCGGCGCATAAAACCGGTTATCCCGATCTCATGCTCGTTGATAATGCTTCCGTCGTTTTCGTTGAAATCAAAGCGCCCGGGGATCAACTGCGACGACATCAGTTACGCTGTATTGATCGGCTACGAACTGCGGGATTCCCTACGGAAGTGATCCGCATTGAGTGGGTGGCGAATCCCGATCAGTGTTATGTTGTTGTCGACGTTGAGACTACCGGTGGGCGCGCCGGCAATCATCGTGTTACCGAGATTGGTGCTGTCAAAGTTTGCAATGGTGTCGTGATTGACCGCTTTTCAACACTGCTCAATCCCATGCGAACGATCCCGCCGCACATCACACGCTTGACAGGTATTTCAAATTCAATGGTTGCGGATGCGCCGCTTTTTTCGGAAGTCGCAGAAGCATTCAGCGAGTTTCTAGCAGGTGGGATTTTTGTCGCGCATAACGTCAATTTCGACTACAGCTTTATTAAGGCTGAATTTGAACGGATCGGACAGCGTTTTCGATATCCAAAGTTGTGTACTTGCGCTTCGATGCGTCGACAATTTAAGGGGCATGCTTCTTACAGTCTCAAAGCGCTTTGCCGTGAATATGACATTCCGTTAGAGACGCATCATCGCGCGTTGTGTGACGCCGAGGCCGCGGCAGGGCTGCTAGCGCTGCTCGATTTGACGGGTTGAATGGCCGCTTCGCACGGTGGACGCTTATCGCGCGCCGGGCTCAACCATGACTGCCTTTAATCCAATTGTCTGAAATGGTTCGACCCGATAACAAGGTGCTGGTTGTCTTTCGGATAAAAGCAAAACGCATAGGTCTCGATAGTACCGTCGTTGTAGCGTAGATGGATCGAGAATTGGTCCAGCTCATAAGTGCCCGCTCTTTCCCGATCCGAATAGGCGGGCAGCCACGCACCGGTATCGCCGCCTTTGAGTGTGGCCCAGCTGAAACGACCGTCTTTGTCGAATGCAACGGTGTTGAAGTTCGCAACACGACCTCCACCGAAACCGTCCGCTGACTGAAAGCGTCCGCGTAGCGATGGTCTGGTTGCCGGGCGTGTGATAAACCATTTCTTCCAAATGACCGCTTCATCTCCCGGCCAACGTACCTCGATCTGATCGCCGCTTTTTTTCCAGCGCCCCCAATCGTCGGATTGCTGCCGTTTGGATGTAACGACATCCAGCGTATGTGGGCTCTTAGTCAGGCGTCGCTTGATCGAACCGTCGTTCAACAGCAGATAGGTTTCGTTTTTTACATAGACGCCGGAGAGGCCATAACGTGTGACGGTTCGCATGATGAGTTGAAAGTCATTCTCCGTCTCGTCGGCAGGTATGACCCGAGGAGCTTCTGTCGAGCGAGGGCTTGCAACCGCGATATCAGTTGGATCGGCAGCATCCGGCAAAGCGGTTTCTGGTGGTTGTTCGGTTGGCTTAAAGCCATTCGCCGTGAGTCGCCAGTCAGCAGGCTCACCATGCAGCAAGAAAAACTGATTGCGTGCATCTTCGCGGACGAATTGCGCTAGCGCTTCGTCACGCAGCGTGCGACCGACAAAAGCCAGGTTACGTTGCCACATGCCTCTCAATATTTCCCGATCACCTTGAATTTGCGGCAACGGTTTCGGACCTAACACCGTGGTAGGTGATGCTTCACAAAGCTTGACGAGTGTCTTGATGCGTTCCGGTTCAATGTCATTGCCCTGCAGGATTTGCCAATTCGTAACTTCGGCGAAAGTTGCTATGCTGCAATCATCATAGGCCGGAAAGCCTGCCTTTTTGGCTAGACGTTCATAGTCGCGAAAAGCGCCTTTGGTCGAAAAAGACACGCGAACTGAGAACCGCTGGGCTTGCGGGGTTGCAGCAACGAGTTCTTTCTTGAAGGCTTTGGCAAGGGATTTTCGCAGTGCTGCATCTGGTTCATAGGCGGACAGTGTCGCCGGCAGCAATACGATTGCCAATACAAACCCGAAACGGCGCAGGCGCTTACAACGTCTCAGCGGAGCACGGGGTCTGGACAATATCGACCGAGCTATTTGTGCCGCCATGAATGGATCCTTGCGCCAACCACCATCGGCTAGATCCTAGCAGACGTGAATAGTCGGTGGCGAAGAAAATGCTGGCACGCGGGTCTATTGCCTCGCCAGCATGAAGCCGTTGATTGTCCGGTATTGACAGGCAGCGCTGACGGGCGGTCAATTCGAAAGCTGTCCGCCGCTATACCGGATTCATCGTCGCGCTCAACAAAAGGCTCACTAGCGATTCATGGTCATTGGATTGAGTCTGTTGGTCGGCGCGAGCCATAATGATCCTGGCGCGGTATCAGAATGTGTCCACAAAGGATGAAAGATGCAAAGACTAGTCAACAAAACAGCAATCATCACCGGCGCCGCGCGCGGTATTGGAGAAGCGATCGCTCGTGCTTTCAAGGCGGAAGGCGCGCGGGTCGTATTGACGGATGTTGATGAGGAAACGGGTAGGCGTGCAGCGTCGCAATTAGCACTCGAATTCTTGAAGCTTGATGTACGTGTTGAATCCGACTGGCAGCATGTTTTTGATGTGGTCCGAGGCGTTGACATACTCGTCAACAATGCGGGTATCACCGGGTTTGAACAGGGCCCGATAAAGCATGATCCGGAACATGCTGCCTTGGAGGATTGGCACGCCGTTCATCGAACGAACCTTGATGGCGTTTTCTTAGGCTGTAAGTACGCGATTCAGGCGATGCGCCCGCGTGAATGCGGTTCGATTATTAATATCTCATCGCGTTCGGGTTTGGTAGGTATACCGGCCGCGAGTGCCTACGCATCGTCGAAGGCGGCAGTGCGAAATCACACCAAGACGGTCGCGCTTTATTGCGCCGAACAAGGGTTGAACATTCGCTGTAACTCAATTCACCCGGCGGCTATTCTGACGCCGATGTGGGAACCCATATTGGGTGATGGGCCTGACCGCGAGGACACCATGGCTTTGTTTCTGAAAGACACGCCAATGAAACGATTCGGAACGCCGGATGAAGTGGCTGCGATCGCTGTTTTGCTAGCTTCCGATGAGGCTGCCTACATGACCGGTGCGGAGCTGACTATCGACGGAGGCATCCTCGCAGGGTCTGCGGCGTCTCCGGAGTAGGCGCGATTCAGGCTGGATTGACGCCGGTATGACTGACTGCGTTGGCGAGGCACGGTACCGGTCTAGACTGCCATGCGATCGTGATCTCGAAAGCAGCCCTCGCCAAGGTTCCTACGCTTAGTTGTTAGTCGTCACCACGACTAAGCTTCGGCGGCTGCCTGCTCGTCGGTCAGCAATTCGCCCAGCGTTCTCGTGCCGATGGCCACACTAAGCTGCTCGTCAATTGCCTGTCTCAATTGTTGAACTTCCGACGACCAATTCGGTACGGTGGCAATGCCACTATCTCCGGTCGACCGAACAGCATGAACGATATCGGTCAATTTCATGGCGTGGATATCCATCGCGGGCATCAGTTCTTCCGTTTCGGTGGCGGCGATCAAGCGCGCTTTCTCCAGTTGTGCGACGACCTTACCGACAATGACGCCAGGCAACCCGAGTTTTCGGGCGATACTGCGGGTGGTGATATCCCGCCGTTGATCACGAAACGCTCGGCCGATCATGATCATGATGTCGAGTGCTAACGATTCTTTGGTGCTGTTGGAGAGTGAAGGATCATGGCGGCCAATGAGCAGGTAGGCGCGATTTTGAAAATAGAAAGCCAAGCGGGCGCCTAGCAGAAGGATCAGCCAGTTGGCATAAAGCCAAATGAGTGTTGTGATTGCAATGGCAAAACCGGCATAGATGATCAGTGCTCTTGTTGAATACAACACGAACGTCTTGAAATAAAAGCCAACCAATGCCCAAAGACAGCCCGCAACAACGCCACCGATCAGCGCCGCGAGCCAGTGCACACGAGTATTCGGCATCCACTTGTACAGGGCGGTGAATAACAGCATTACCAACAAGAAAGGGACAAACTGACCAACGAGCGCCGTGATGGGGCTGACGATACTTGAATCCGACACAGCCTGAACAACGGCATTGTTGCCGAGCGATGCAATCGATGCGATCGCGAGCGCCATAACGAGAGGGCCGATCAGCAAGATGGTCGCGTAGTCGACAATGCGACGCGCAATCCCTCTGGGCTGATTGACATGCCAAACATAGTTGAAGCTGGTCTCGACCTTTTGAACCATCGATACCGCGGTGTAGAGAAAAATCGAGAGACTTAAGCCGCCGAGTACACCACCACTAACCTTGTCGACCATACCCATGACTTCGTTGGTTATCGTGACGCCTTGTTCGCCCAACGGGGCAACCAGGTCAAGGAGTAAGGGTTGCAGTTCTAAATGAAGGTCCAGCCCCTTTAGAACCGAAAAACTGAATGCGACGAGTGGGACTGTCGCCAATAGTGTGGAATACACAAGACTCATCGCATGCAGTGATAGCTGCCCCCCGACCAGATCACGCGACAACGCATAAATGTAACGCAACACCGTGATGGCAATACGCTGGTACCATGGTGCGTTACCGAGGTTTTGGTGCCACAGTGCTGCTTTGATTTTTTCATTGAACGCGAGCATGGCGATAATCTAACAGTTTTCTGGTGTCGGCCACATGATACAGATCAAGAAATCCTATCCCGAGCGCATTGTCTGCCTCACTGAGGAAACGACCGAGACGTTGTACGCACTCGGTGAGCAAAATCGCATCGTTGGAATTTCCGGATTTACGGTGCGTCCGCCTCGTGCGCGCAAAGAAAAGCCGCGTGTTTCCGCATTTACCAGCGCAAAAATTGACAAGATTCTCGCACTGCAACCGGATCTTGTTCTCGGTTTTTCGGACATCCAGGCTGACATTGCAGCAGCCCTGATCAAGGCTGGTGTAACGGTGCATGTATTTAATCATCGCAGCGTCGCCGAGATACTACAGATGATTCGTGTGCTCGGCGGCATGATTGGTTGTCAACAAAAAGCGGAAGACTATGCCGCGGGACTAGAGGCCGGCTTGCATAAGGCGTTAGACGAGCGTCCTGCACCGCGGGTTTACTTTGAGGAGTGGGATGATCCGTTGATTAGCGGTATTCGCTGGGTATCCGAGCTCGTTGAGCTAGCGGGTGGCGAGGAGTGTTTTCCCGAGTATGCGATGGCATCGCTCGCGAAAGGCAGAATCATTGCGGATCCACAACGCGTCATCGATGCGGCGCCGGACATTATTATTGGCTCATGGTGCGGGAAGAAGTTTCGCCCGGAGCGGGTTGCAGAGCGCCAAGGATGGGCGCAGGTGCCGGCCGTGGCCAACGGTCAAATGTTCGAGGTGAAGTCCGCGATGATCTTGCAGCCAGGTCCGGCCGCACTAACGGATGGTTTGGAGGCGTTGCGCGCTATTGTTCGGCAATGGCATGCTGCAGGCTATGTGCGTGGCGAAGTCAGCAGCTGAAACGCCTGCTGGTACTTCTCTGCAGCTCGCGACAGGACATCGTCCGGAACAACCGGACCGGGGGCGGTTTTGTCCCAATCTAGAGTCTCCAGATAGTCCCGCACATACTGCTTATCGAAGCTCGGCGGGCTTGTACCCATGGTGTATTGATCTTGCGGCCAGAAACGGGATGAATCTGGTGTTAGTACCTCATCGATCAAGAAAATCTGACCGTGATCATCGACGCCAAACTCAAGCTTCGTATCGGCGATGATAATGCCGCGTTGGGCGGCATACTGCGCGCCCGCTTGATAGATAGAAAGTGTCAGGCCGCGGACCGTTTCGGCGCGGTCGGCACCGATAATAGTCGTCAACTGCTCAAAGCTGACATTTTCGTCGTGATCACCAACTTCGGCTTTGGTCGCCGGCGTAAAGATTGGCGATGCCAGAGATTCGGCTAGTTGCAGATTTTCGGGCAAACGATGACCGCAAACCGTGCCGTCCGTTTGGTAGTCTTTCCAACCCGAGCCGATGAGATAGCCACGTGCGACGGCTTCCATCGGCAATGGTTCGAGTCTACGGACGATCATCGTTCTCGACTCCAGTCCGCGATTTTCCGCTGTGTCACCTGCGACGTCAGTCAGCTTCAAATCGGTCATGTGATTTGGCACAGACGCTGCAAAAAAATCAAACCAGAAGCGTGACAGCTGCGTCAGTACGATGCCTTTGCCAGGGATAGGGTCTGGTAGCACCACGTCGAAGGCGGATAGTCGGTCTGTGGCAACAATCGCGAGATGCGCATCGTCAACCGCGTAAATATCGCGCACTTTGCCGCGTGCGACACGCGTCAATGCAGGGATACTAGACTCAAATACGCGATCAATGGCTGTCATGATTCGACCCGGGGCTCATAAAGCTGGGATAATGCGACGATGCATGCTCTGACGCAAGACGAGTCTTTCGGACGCTGGAAATGAACTATCTCGGAAAAGTGATTGGCGGAGTCGCCGGCCTTGCCAGCGGGAAGTGGGCGTTGGTTATTTTCGGTGTCGTACTCGGGCACCAGTTCGACCGTGGCTATGCCAAGTACGCTAGCGGAAGATTGCCTAAGTCATTTGTTAGAGTAGCGTTTTCCCTGATGGGTCATTTGGCCAAGGCCGACGGACGCGTAAGCGAGGATGAGATTCGACTCGCCAGAAAAGCGATGCATGCGATGGACTTGGACGGTGATGCCACACAAGCGGCGATGCGGCACTTCAACGTGGGTAAGCAGCCCGGTTATGCGCCGGCGGAAGATCTCGCCTTGCTGCGAAAAGAAAGCGGATCGCCGCATTTGATCGGTCGACAGCTGATCAATCTCTTATTGCCGGTGTTGCTGATGAAAGACGAAGCCAGCGCCAATGAACGTCGCATCCTTTGGCAGGCTTGCCAGGAGTTTGGCATCTCGCGGGTCGAGCTCGCACAGATCGAGGCGGCTGCACGAGTTGATCGACGATTTACCGGTCGTGAGGGGCCGCGTCCGGCCGACCCGCAGTCAGGCGCGACGAAAGCTTTTGCATTACTCAACGTGAACCCGGATGCGTCTGATGCGGAAATCAAACGGGCGTACCGAAAACTGATGAATCGTTTCCATCCGGATAAACTGGCGGGTACCGTTACGGATCCTGTTGAGCTGGAAGCGGCCAGTAAGAAAACACGCGAAGTTCGCGAAGCGTATGAGTTGCTGCGTGATCGGCGTGGCTTTAAGTAACCAAAATCATGTTTAGGAATAACGAATGACCAAGCCACTGATTGCCCCTTCCATTTTGTCTGCCGATTTCGCCAAGCTTGGTGAAGAGGTTGAGACGGTTCTCGACGCCGGCGCTGACTGGGTCCATTTTGACGTCATGGATAATCATTTCGTGCCGAATTTGACGATAGGTCCCATGGTATGTGCTGCGCTGCGCTCGTACGGTATTCGAGCGCCGATTGATGTGCATCTCATGGTGGAACCCGTTGACGAAATCATACCGGCCTTCGCGAAAGCGGGTGCGTCGGTTATTTCCATTCATCCGGAGGCAACGAAACACCCGGATCGCTCACTCAGTCTCATAAGGGATTGCGGTTGCCAGGCAGGGCTGGTGTTCAGTCCCGCTACGCCACTTTCATGGCTGGACTACGTCATGGATAAAGTAGATTTAGTCTTGATCATGTCAGTGAACCCGGGTTTTGGCGGTCAGAAATTTATTCCGGCATCACTGGACAAGTTAGCCGACGCACGTCGCCGTATTGATCAAAGTGGATTCGAGATTCGATTGGAAATAGATGGCGGCGTAAAGGTAGACAATATTGGTGAAATCGCTGCGGCTGGTGCCGATACGTTTGTCGCGGGCTCGGCGATTTTTGGCAGCGAAGATTACGCGGCAACGATTGCCGCCATGCAGGCGAATATTGCGGCGGCATAATCAATAGGCGAAAAAAAAACGCTGGCCCCTTCAAGGAGCAAGCGTTTTGATCGTGTGAATTGACCTAAATTTTTCGCTTAGGTCGCGCACCAAAGACAACGATCGTCTTACCGCTGGCACTGACGAGACCTTGCTCTTCCAGTACCTTCAAAACGCGGCCAGCCATCTCGCGGCTGCACCCCACGAGACGTGAAAGTTCCTGACGGCTGACTTTGATTTGCATGCCATCGGGATGCGTCATCGCATCGGGCTCGTTGCAAAGATCCATAATGGCATGCGCGACCCGACCGGTGACGTCGACGAATGCAAGGTCACCCAACTTGCGGTTGGTGCGATCCAATCGGGTAGCAAGCTGCGTCGCCAGTTCGAACACGAGGCCGGGGCTTTCGCTAGCGATCTGTCGGAAACGCGGGTAAGTCATTTCCGCAATTTCGCTTTCGATGCGCGTGCGGACCCAGGCACTGCGGGTTGGCTGCTCATAGAACAAGCCCATTTCGCCGAAGAATTGCCCTTTGTTCAGGTAGGCCAGAACCATTTCGTTGCCGTCTTCGTCCTCGATCATCACTTCGACAGAACCGTCGACGATGTAATAAAGGATATCCGGCAAGTCACCTGCGTGAATCATGACCGTCTTAGACGGCACGGTTCTGACGCGGCAGTAGCTTAGAAACCGGTTAATTGCCGGTACTTCACTTAAAGGTTTGGTCGCATTCGTTGCCATCCGCACAGTCCTCCACAGACAGAAAGATTCTAGTTATATGTTAAGTCTACCTTGTTTTTGCGCAAACATGCAGCCATCGGCTGATAAGGACGCTAAATTCTGTAGGCGCCTGCTTTCATGATCGCGGCCGCAGCGCGCATCACGCCTTTTATCGGTGCTGGTAATGAAGCTGCGCCGGCATCGCGAGCATTTTGACCGTGTGCTTCCTCTTCTTCTTTCATCGTTCTTAAAATCTCCCGGCTGCGCTGGTCATCGGCGGGCAGTTTTTGGATGTGTCCCTCCAAGTGCTCTGCAACCTGTCGTTCCGTTTCGTCGATGAACCCGAGCCCCCATTGATCGCCAACCAAACCGCTCGCGGCGCCGATTGCGTAAGCGCCCGCATACCAGGCAGGGTTAAGTAGGCTAGGTGCCTCGCCTAGTTCATCGAGACGCGCGCGGCACCAGGCAAGGTGATCGAACTCTTCTTCGGCTGCGTGTTGCAACTGTTGATGTAATCTGTCTGATCGAGCAACCAGCGCATGGCCCTGATAAAGCGCTTGTGCGGCGACTTCACCGGCATGATTGATCCTCATTAGTCCACCAGATAGTCGCCGCTCCGAATCGCCCAATGATTGAGCCTTGCTAACCGCCGGGTTATCGCGCGCGGCTTGTGGTTGTCTTACGAGTAGTGTGCGCAGCGCGTTATCCGCGCTGGCAACGAGTCGGTCAAGCGGGCTTACGCTGGGTTGACGCATGCTTTGTAGTGTTTTCTTCATGTAAACAATGATAACAAAACCTGCAATTGATTCGTTAACTAGGCATAATGCTGCGCAAATTTTGTGTCATTACTCGGGAGTTAGACATGAGTTCGAACGCGAAGAAATTATTGTTGTCAGCGGCTTTACTGGCTCTGGCGCCAGCCGCTTTTGCCGAAGATGGTTTTTCCGGCAAAGCATCATTGGGCTATTTGGCAACCAGTGGTAACAGTGAAAGCAGCAGTGTTAATGCTGCTACAGAGTTGGTCTACGGTCATGACCGCTGGACTCACACATTTGACGCTAGCGCATTGGGTGCGGATAACGAAGGACAGTCTATTGCAGAAGCCTATACGGCTGGCGGCAAGAGTGAGTGGGCGATCAATGATCGTAGCTACCTTTTTGGTCTGGCGCGTTGGAACAAAGATAAGTTCTCCGGCTACGATCAACAGGCCTCGCAAACGGTGGGTTATGGGCGTGTCTTGCTCGATAACGAGACTTCTGTTTGGAATGTCGAGATCGGTGCTGGTGCACGTCAGTCAGACTTGCGTGATGGAACCAGTGAAAACGAAACGGTCTTACGCGCTGCGACAGACTACAAGTACGTGATTTCAGAGAACAGTGAGTTCAATGCGGCTTTTGCGGTGGAATCCGGCGAAGAGAACACAGCGGCGCAGTCACTGTTGTCTATCAAGGCGCGCTTAATGGGCGACTTGGCTCTGGTGGCGTCCTATCAGGTTCGCTACAACTCCGAAGTACCTGTCGGTAGTGAGAAAACAGACCGATTTACGGCGATCTCTCTTGAATATGCATTCTGACTAAGAGACCGCCATATTCAGATCGTAAACGCTCGGAAAAGACTTGCAAAAAAGCCGGTCGAAGCCTAATATTACCGGCCTTTCGTCGACCGGACGAGGCAATCTTGCGTGGGAACCTTTCCCTCCGAGCGCGTCGAAATCGGTCCACAGAGCTATTTCCCTGTTGATTTATAACGATTTTTTGGTCGTTTGAATCGACGGCAAAATTTGGGTGGCAGGTTATCGCGTTGGAATAGCGGGCTAGCCTATCCGAGCAGAATTAACGATGCGCCAGCGCCAATGCGTGGGGGCACAGCAAAGAGAATGAGCATGAAGACTTTTTCAGCAAAACCGGCAGAGGTTAAGCGCGACTGGTACTTGGTCGATGCGACCGGCAAGACACTGGGTCGTTTGGCCACAGAGATTGCGTCCCGACTTCGCGGCAAACACAAGCCAGAATATACTCCGCATGTGGATACCGGCGATTACATAGTCGTGATCAATGCTGAGAAGATTCGTGTAACCGGCAACAAGATGTCAGACAAGATGTATCACCATCATACTGGCTACATCGGAAGCCTTAAGAGTATCTCTTTAGAGAAGTTGCTTGATAAAGCGCCAGAGCGGGTCATCGGTAACGCTGTGAAAGGTATGCTGCCCAAAAACTCATTGG
Source organism: Woeseiaceae bacterium (assembly GCA_045110335.1). Lineage (GTDB taxonomy): Bacteria > Pseudomonadota > Gammaproteobacteria > Steroidobacterales > Woeseiaceae > CALBPI01. The sequence continues at coordinate 98,804 of JBGCGB010000002.1, read as the reverse complement.
GTCGGCAGATGTATCGCAAGCTGAAAATCTTTGCGGGCGCAGAACATACGCATGAAGCGCAACAACCGTTGCCGCTTGATATCGCGAGCTAATCACCTTATTCAGACATTTTACGTCCCACGGGACATGAGCATTGAACTATGAGCACAGCTAGCTACTACGGCACCGGTCGTCGCAAAACCTCAACCGCACGCGTTTTTCTGCGTCCGGGCAATGGCGCGATTACCGTAAACAACAAATCTCTTGATGAGTTTTTCGGTCGGGAAACTGCCCGAATGATTGTTCGTCAACCGCTGGAACTCACCGAGCGTCTAGATACGTTTGATGTCACCGTCAACGTTGTCGGTGGTGGCACCACAGGACAGGCTGGCGCTATTCGTCATGGTCTGACGCGTGCGTTGATGGAATACGACGAAAGCTTGCGTCCGGAATTGCGTAAAGCGGGCTTTGTGACGCGTGATGCACGCGAAGTTGAGCGTAAGAAAGTGGGCTTGCGAAAAGCACGCCGCGCCACACAATTCTCGAAGCGTTAACGTTAGCGCTCAATGCTCGTTTGCTGGACAAACGATGCACTGAGATAGAGGATTCAGAGGGCTTGATGTTACATTAGACATCGTAGACATTGGTTCTCTCACAAAAAAACCGCCGTTTGGCGGTTTTTTTATGCGTAAAGCAGTGGCGTATCTCTGGAAAGAACAGCGTCTATCGCTGCATTACGGTAACGCCGCCTTTGCCGGCCAGAATCAACACATCTGCGCCACGGTGTGCGAACAATCCAACGGTGACAACTCCGGGAATCTGATTAATTCTGGTTTCCAACTCTTTGGGATTGGCGATAGCCAGGTTATGTGCATCGATGATTTCGTTGCCGTTATCAGTAAGTACGTTTTCGCGCCAAACCGGCTGGCCACGCATCTTGATAATCTGACGACTGACAAATGAACGTGCCATTGGGACAACTTCAATCGGCAGAGGGAATGTTCCGAGCATGCCGACGAGTTTGGACTCATCAGCAATGCAGACAAATTTTCTGGCTGCGCCGGCGATAATCTTCTCGCGCGTCAACGCGGCGCCACCACCTTTGATCATATCCAGATGCTTGGTGACTTCATCGGCACCGTCGATATATAAATCCACAGCGCCTGCGTTATTCAGGTCTGTTACCTCAATGCCCACTTTGCCCAAAAGTTGGGTGGTTGCCTCGGAACTTGAAACCACTGTTTCAAATCGATCGCGGTACTCAACTAGCGATGGGATTAGCGCGTTAACCGTGGATCCTGTGCCCACGCCGAGCGTCTCGACGCCGTCTTCAAGGTAGCGAAGGGAGGCTAAAGCTGCTTTCTTTTTATGGTCTGAAATAGACATATGTGTAAACCATGGTCTGTTGTCGAACAATATATCAGTCGGAGGAAAAGAATTCTTGACGCCAGCTCACGAATTCTGGGACTTAGAATGCAATATGCCCGCTTGCGCGGGCATATTGCCTAGATAGCACCGATCTCATCAATTGCCTGATCAGACCGGCTTAAGTCAAGAAACTAGCGTTTCTTGCTGACCTTACGACGGGTCTTTTTAGCTACCTTCCGCTTAGCGACTTTCTTTTTCGCTGTCTTTTTCTTAGCGGTTTTCTTCTTAGCCGTTTTCTTCTTGGCTACTTTTTTCCGAGAAGCTTTTTTCTTAGCGACTTTTTTCTTCGCTGTTTTCTTCTTGGCGGTCTTTTTCTTAGCGACCTTTTTCTTCTTCTTGGCTACCTTCTTTTTCTTGGCAACCTTTTTCTTTTTCTTAGCGACTTTCTTCTTGGCTACTTTTTTCTTAGCAACCTTTTTCTTCTTAGCTACCTTTTTCTTTTTCTTGGCAACTTTTTTCTTCGCTGTTTTCTTCTTAGCTACCTTTTTCTTGGCAACTTTTTTCTTCGCTGCTTTTTTCTTAGCAACCTTTTTCTTGGCTGTTTTTTTCTTAGCCGTTTTTTTCTTTACAACGCGCTTCTTAGCGACTTTCTTTTTCGATGCGACTTTACGCTTGGCAGGTGCCTTACGTTTAGCAGCGGTTTTTTTCTTCGTAGAAGTTTTCTTCTTTGAAGCTTTCTTGGTAGCCATAGTTATTTCTCCGTGTCGGGTACCCGATGCCGAGTATATACATAACATTGCAAAATTCCACAAAGTACAAAGATAGTGTGACGTAGTCGTTTATCGGGAAAACAAGACTAAAACCCTGTTGGTGAAAATCGCATTGCCAAATCGAACGTTATCTATTGAAAGATAGACCGCACTTTATCGACCTTAAACATGCAGACTTGAGTTTTGGTGATTGCCGTTTGTCAGTCAAACTCATGCGATCGATCGCTTTGTTAATGCTCCGCTCTAAGGGTGTGCATACGCTGCAACCAGCATAAATAAAGGGGTTTAGCGTCGTTGTTTAATTCTTGCGCTTTGCTAGCGTGTTTTTGAACGTTGGTAAATGTACTTTTCGGTAACGATTTTATCTAATGCGATGTCATGTGACTCAGTGGCAAACATCGGTGATTGTTGGCACGTGAAAGCGACACCCAAGAAATGTGATTTTGGTCCGAATGAAGCGCTGTTTATGAAGCGATCATAGAAGCCGCCACCCATGCCGGTACGATTAAAATGCGCATCGAATGCGCTAAGTGGCGCACAAATCAATTCGATTGGCTTTCCGAAGTTTGTATTCGATGCGAACCGTTTGGTGATAAAAGGTTCTTTGATTCCATAGCTTGCTGTGCGCCAACGCGTCCCTTTTTCGATCGGTTTAAAAGCCATTTTGTGCATGCTACCAATGCTTGGTACGAGAATGTTTTTGTCGTTTTGTAGACACCATGCGATGAGTGATGAGAGATCGACTTCATCGGGCATTGCGACATACGCGCTAATAGTTTGAATATTTCTAAGCCGGATGAATCGAATGATCCTGCAGCAAATTCTGCGCGAAAGCGCGTGTCTTTCCCGGAGGCTTAATTGGCGGCGAGCGGCGAGTCCGTTCTTTCGGGCCGCTTGCTTAGTTAAAAGCATGGTGCTGTGTGAGGCGGAGGGAGTGTGTCTCCCGCCTATGCCGTGACCGGCCATTACTCTCGAACCTGAGAGAAAGGTGGGGTCCACCGGAGTAAAAAAGGCTTTCCGACGAATCGGTAATGCGCACATTCACCCTCTTGGCATGACCCCGAAGTTAAATAATTAGGGTCGAAAGGTTTCCAGGACGATATCGAACATCGCAGGAGACACGTTCTTAGTGTGGCACGAGACGCGGCCATTACGCCAGTTCAATTAACGGGTAGAAATGTGGGTTTGGTCACAGTTCCAGTTGCTGCGTATCATTCAATACGGTATCGGCGCGTTCTGATAGTGCTTTCAGGCGTGTACTAAGCGTGGAGCGTACAGCATCGTCTGCGGTCTTTAGTTTGAGTAGTTCGTTGGACATGTTAAGTGCTGCCATCACGGCGATGCGGTCCAAACCAACTACTTTTCCGCTGTCGCGAATTTCTGCCATTTGATTGTTAAGCAATTCGGCGGCATCAAGGAGATCGGTACGTTCGTTTACCGGACAGGAAACTTGATACTCTTTTTCCAGAATCCTGACGGTCACATGCGCGAATACATCACTCATTCTTGAGTCACCTTTTAGTTGCCCGTGTTAACAGGGTTAGCTTGCGCTTTCCATTGCCTTCAGGCGTCCGATCATCGCTTCAACGCGGCCTCGAACCAGTTCATTCTTCTGTAAAAGACTGGCTCTCTCGGCGATCAGCGTGTCCTGACGCGTTTTTAGCGAGCGGTTTTCTTCTTTGAGTTGGTCGCAGACGCGCACGATTTCGTTCATACGTTCTTCTAGACGTCGCAGCTCTTGGTCGAAATATTGTGTATTTGAATCACTCACCCTTGCAATATAGAGCCCGTTTGCTGAGCGGTCAATGGGCTGCCGCTGCCGCCAGACAAATCTGGCGGTGTTACAATGCGTCGTTGATAGGGATGGATTGACTGACACATATGGCTGAGACATACGGAAGCGATTTTCTGCTGACAGAGCAGCTCCTGGCGCAGTTAGATATCGAGGTAACCGCTTCGGAGGCGGATGGTCGGCTAACGGGTCTTGCCGCGATGCTCGGGCCTGACGCGATGCTGGTTTGGCTACAAGATCTTCTGTCCGGAGACGACAACACGGTCGATGCGCTGCGTATCGAGCGGGCTGAGCCGCTGAGGCTGTTAGCCGCCAAACGGCTTGACGTTATAGAACAGGGCGAAGGTCTGCCGGTGTTGTGTCTGCCTGATGATGATGACGATATTCGCGACCGCGTTGACGCGCTGGCGCATTGGAGTACCGGTTTTCTATCCGGGCTCGGAGAAGGTGCCGCATTGCGCGGCGCCGCTGCGCGCGAGCAAATTCAGCAAGAGCCACTCTCGGAGTTGATTCGCGACCTCACTGAAATCACACAGGCAGAGATTGCTGATGAAGATCTGCAGGCTGACCCAGAAGGCGCGGAGACGGCATATACTGAACTGGTCGAGTTTTTGCGCGTGGCGTGTCAGTTGGCATACGACAATCTCCATGCAATGCGAGTGACGCAAGAGTCCTCCGAGCCCCAGCAAGTTCACTGATAGTTTGATAGGTCGATTTTGATGACAAAGACGTCACAGGCGGAGTTTGCTCGCCGTCGGAAGCAATTGATGAAAATGATGGGCGATCGCAGCATAGCGATCATACCGGCGTCCCCGGTGCGCACACGCAGTCGGGATGTTGAGTATCGTTTTCGTCAGGACAGTGATTTTTTCTACCTAACGGGTTTTACAGAGCCGGAATCTATAGCAGTCCTGATGCCCGGGCGTGAGCGCGGTGAGTTTGTCATTTTTTGTCGTGAACGCAACCGCGAGCGTGAGCTGTGGGATGGGAAACGCGCAGGTACCGAGGGGGTTTGTGCGGAATTCGGTGCCGATGATGCTTTCCCGATTGATGATATGAGCGATATTTTACCGGGCTTAATGGAAGGCGCAGAACGTGTCTTTTACACGATGGGCCGGTATCCCGAGTTCGATGCGCACATCACCGAATGGGTTTGCGGTTTGCGCGGCCGCAATATTATGGGTGTCGACGCGCCGACGGAGTTCGTCGCGCTTGAACATTATCTCCATGACATGCGCTTATATAAGAGTCGTCACGAGGTTGCCTTGATGCGCAAAGCCGCAAAGGTTGCCGTTTCGGCGCATAAACGCGCGATGCGTGCCGTTGTACCGGGTATGCCTGAATATGAACTCGAAGCCGAATACCTGCATGAGTTTCGCAAGCATGATGGCGCACCATCGTATCCGCCCATTGTTGGCGGTGGCAGGAATGGTTGCGTTCTACACTACACAGAGAACTCAGCAGCATTGCAGGATGGTGATTTGGTGTTGGTCGATGCAGGTTGCGAAATTGACTATTACGCGTCTGATGTGACGCGGACGTTCCCCGTCAACGGCACCTTCAGTGAGTCGCAACGTTTGCTTTACGACATTGTGCTTGAGGCGCAGCTGGCGGCGATTGATGCGACGCGTGCTGGCAATCATTGGAATGAACCCCATGAGGCTGCATGTCATGCGATTACAGCCGGGCTTAAGCGCTTGGGTATCTTGCAAGGCGGACTAAAAACACTCATTAGGAACGAGGCTTATCGCCCTTTCTTCATGCACCGGACCGGTCATTGGATTGGCATCGACGTGCACGATGTCGGTGACTACAAGGTCGATGATGAGTGGCGACTGCTCGAGTCAGGTATGGTGATCACCGTTGAACCTGGTCTTTATATTCCCGTGGGCAGTGCTGTTGATGCGCGTTGGCAGGGCATTGGAATCCGGATTGAAGACGACGTTCTGGTGACGAAAAAAGGCCCGGATGTGCTCAGCAAGGGATTGCCAAAAGATGCGGACGAGATTGAACGTTGGATGGCGGGCGCCAGTCGGGCGGCAGCTTAATGGTGGACTCCTCGCACGTTGCAGAGCACATAGATGTCGTGATCGCGGGAAGCGGTGCTGTCGGATTGTTGGCCGCCGCTTCCATCAGCGCTGCAGACCCGACGCTGTCTTTACTCATTGTAGACCCGTCATTTCCGCAACAGCCTACGGATGATTTGTGCGGCTTACGTGTTTCAGCGCTCACTCCAGCATCGATTGCGATGTTGTCCGATGTGGGCGTGTGGTCATCGATGCCGAAGACGCATTGGCAGGCCTTTTCATCGATGCGTGTCTGGGATGCCGGTGTTAGCTGTGGTGAGGGTGTGTTTTTCGATGCGGCAGCACTGGGTGTAGGCCAATTGGGCGTCATCACGGATAATGCCATGCTGCGCTGGAATCTTTGGTCGCAAGTGGCAGCGAATCCGGCGATTCAGGTTGTCTCGGCGAGCGTGGATAGTGCCGATGCCCGCGCGTCCGGTGTTGCAGTCAAGCTGGATAGCGGGCAACACGTGAGCACGCGATTGTTGGTCGGTGCAGATGGTCGAAATAGCAGCGTTAGGAAATTGGCCGGTATGCCGGTCACGGGCTGGTCGCACGATCAGTCTGCTGTTGTTGCGCATCTGAAACCGGATGTGGATCACGAGCGATGTGCGCTGCAGCGTTTCTTGCCGAATGGTCCGTTGGCGTTACTGCCATTACCCGGTGGTCTGGTTTCACTGGTCTGGTCAACAACGCATCAGCATGCCGCCGAGCTGAAATCGATGCCGGAAAATGCGTTCGCGGAAGCGGTTTCGAAAGCGAGCGACTATGTGCTGGGTGAGCTTACACCCGTGACATCTACAGCGGCGTTTCCATTGGTGAGTCAGTATGCGAATGATCCCGTTGGTTGCAGAACGGTGTTGATCGGTGACGCATCACATGCAATTCATCCGTTGGCGGGGCAGGGCGCTAATTTGGGCTTCTCTGATGTTGCCGTACTGGCCGCTATCGCCCGAGACGCTCGCCAGGCCGATCTAGGTGATGCACCATGGCTTCGACGCTATCGACGAAGACGCAAAGCGGATAACCTCGCTACCTTGTATGGTTTAGACCTCATCAATCGCCTGTTCGCTCGAGACGCGGGCATCGTTGCCGACCTGCGGCGACGCGGCATGCAGGTTTTCGAACGAAGTGGCTTGATCAAGCGCCTGGCCGGTGGCCATGCAATGGGTCGTGCATTAGGTGTGTTACCGGCTCGGGATGGTGCTTCATGACGATCAGATATGTTCAGGTACTCGCCTTTCTCTGTGCGGCGCTTGGCTTCGGTATTTTTGCCTATAAAGTCTCTGTTTTGGGCTTGCCGTTAACAGACGACTCGGATCGCGCCGCCTGGACGATTGAAGCGACACTTAAATTCGACGCACGACCGGGCCCGATCAAGGCGAAGTTACGTGTGCCTGCATTAACACCAGGTTTTGCAACGCTGTCCGAGAACAGTGTGTCGGGTGGCTATGGTTACAACATCGACTACGCAGATGGCGGCCGGCTGGCGCAATGGGCGATTCGGCGCGCTGAAGGCGAGCAGCGCTTGTATTACCGGGTCGTCGTTTACGGTGATCCGTCGATTGAAGAGACCGATACGACACCGCCTTTCCCGGATGTGCCAAATCTAAGTGAACTCGAGAACACCGCGGCGATTGAGCTCATGTCACAAGTCCGCGAACAATCCGCTGATGCTGCCTCATTAGTCTCAGAGCTTATTCGCAGAGTGAACACATCGGGAAGCGATGAGAATATTGCGCTGTTGTTTGCTGATGCGCAGTCGTCATCACGGCGCGTTGCTCGATTGATTGAGTTATTAGCGTTCGCGCGTGTGCCGGCGCGAGCTGTCCGAGGGCTTCTGCTGGCGGATGAGCAACGTAATGCTTCAATCCGTTCTTATCTCGAAATTCATGATGGCGTGAACTGGATTTTCTATGATGCGCGAAGCGGATCACGTGGCTTGCCGAAGAATTTTTATGTTTGGTGGCGCGGGCTTGAATCGCTCGCAGATGTCCAGGGCGGCAGTGGTCTGCAACTAAATTTTGCGGTTCGCCGAAACCTGCTCGACAGCCTAGACATTGCCGAGCAAAGAGCCAGTCGACTGGGTTCTCACTTTATTGAATTTTCGCTATTTAGTTTGCCCATCCAAACGCAAGCCGTTTACTCGGTCCTGTTGATGATTCCGATTGGCGCATTCGTCATGGTGATTCTCCGAAACTTTGTGGGTATCCAGACTTTTGGAACCTTCATGCCTGTACTGATTGCATTGGCATTTCGAGAGACCGATTTGCTAGCCGGCGTTTTCCTGTTCACGTTGTTGACGGGCTTGGGGTTGGCGATCCGGTTCTTATTGGAGCGCCTGCGATTGCTCTTGGTGCCCCGACTAACAGCGGTGCTGATCATTGTCGTCTTGTTGATGCTGTTGATCACGATTGTGGCGCAGCGGCTTGGTTTGGAGACCGGGCTTTCGGTCGCTTTGTTCCCGATGGTTATTATCGCCATGACGATCGAGCGGATGTCGGTGATTTGGGAGGAGCGGGGCGCAGCTGACGCCATGAAAGCGGGTTTTGGCAGCTTGGTCGTCGCTGGTTTCGCCTATCTTGTGATGGGGCTCGATCTTCTTGAGCATTTGTTCTTTACTTTCCCCGAGCTGTTGCTGGTTGTACTTGCACTTGTCCTGTTAACAGGGCGCTACACGGGCTATCGCCTGGTCGAGTTGCCAAGATTTAAAGTGCTCTCTGGTAAGCGTTCGTGACGATCTGGGGGCGCAGTCTCGATGCGGCCGGCGTGCTTGGCCTGAACGAACGCAATGCGCGTTTCATCATGGAACTGAACTCGCGTCATTTGTATCCCCGGGTTGATGACAAAGTGTTGACCAAGCGTCTGGCTGAAGACGCCGGCATGGCGGTTCCAGAGTGTTTTGCGGTGGCAACGACGCAAGGCGACGTTCGCCGCTTGCCTGAGTTGCTGGCAGACCGCGAAAGCTTCGTGATTAAGCCCGCTAACGGTAGTGGCGGCGACGGTATTATCGTAATCGATGGACGGCGCGGTGATCGTTACCGGAGCATTAACGGTGACCTGATTCTCGAGTCTGCCTTACTGCATCATGCTTCCAATATTGTTGGTGGTCAGTACAGTTTAACGGGCGGTCCTGACGCTGCATTGATTGAGTATCGTGTTCGCTTTGATAGTGTCTTTGATGCGATCAGTTATCAGGGCGTTCCCGACATCCGGATTATTGTGTATCGAGGTTATCCGGCGATGGCGATGGTGCGCTTGCCCACGCGCCAGTCAGATGGCAAAGCGAACTTGCACCAAGGCGCGGTAGGGGCGGGTATTGATTTGTCGACCGGGGTCACTTTGTTTGCCTCTTCGGGCAATGAGCGAATCGAAGAGCACCCCGATACCTTGTCGCCGATCGCCGGGAATGTTGTTCCGCATTGGAACCGCATTTTGGATATCTCTGCTTTGGGCTATGAGGTTTCGGGGTTAGGTTATCTTGGCGTAGATTTAGTCATCGACAAAACACTGGGTCCGCTCATGCTGGAAATGAATGCGAGACCCGGTCTCAATATTCAGATTGCCAACGGCCATGGATTGAAACCGCGATTCGAGCTGATTGATGAATGGCTTCGGGATCATCAGGATTCTGCCTCACCGGCAGAGCGGGCTCGCATTAGTGTTGATCTAATGGGGCGATTCAGCAACAGCTAATCGCTGTCCCAAGCCGGTTCGAAATCACCCAGTTCTTTGGCTTTCGATAGCTCTGCGCTCAGGTCGATGCTGGCGAGTTCGAAGAGTTGGTCAAAACTGTCGATCACATAATAGATTGGCTGAAACGTGTCGATACGAAACGGGGTTCGCAGCACATCCAGAACATCGAAGCGTCTTCGCTCCGGTTGCTCGCTTTCCACGGCGTAGCGCGTCTCGCCGGGCGACGAACATATACCGGCGCCATAGGCTTGCACGCCTTCGTCAGTTCTAACCAGCCCGAATTCTGCCGTAAACCAATAGAGTCTGGCGAGCAGAAGGCGATCCGCTTCGGAAGCTGTCTGACCGGCAAGCCCATAAGCATGGGTAAAGGCGGCAAAACGTTCGTCAGTTAAATGCGGTGCATGGCCGAAAATCTCATGAAAAATGTCTGGCTCTTCTAGGTAGTCGAGTTCGTCGCGTCGCCGGATAAAAGACGCCGCCGGAAACTGCTTGTTTGCAAGCAAATCAAAAAAGTCTTGTGCGGGAATGATGGCCGGCACCGGTGTCACGCCCCATCCCGTCAAGCTGTTAAGACGCTCGCTGATTTCCGGGCATTGTGGAATTCTGTCATTCGGCAAGCTCAACGTGCGAAGGGCATCGATGTAAGCCTTGCAAGCCCGGCCGGGGAGGACCTCCAACTGTCTTTCGTAAAGCGTCTGCCAAACTGCATCTTCATCGCCGGTGTAGCTTATGTAGCCCGAGGCATCCGGTGTTTTTGCTACGTAGCCTGCAGGTGGCTGGCTGTTGCTCGTATCTTGATAGTTGGTATTCATAGCGCTATTTTACGTTAGATTACTCGTTTTTTATTGCAAATAGATGTCTAAATTTGTCTAATAGCGCAATATTCTTATATATAGAGTCGTGATTAGTTAATAAAATTGCCATGGATTTATTTGATCTCAAGATTTTAGATGTACTGCAACGCGACGGGCGTATCTCGAATCAAGCGCTTGCAGAGACGGTTGGCTTGTCTCCGTCGCCCTGTCTAAGGCGCGTGCAGCGCCTGCAAAAAGATGGTGTGATCGATGGATATTGTGCGCATATCAATCGCGGTGCCGTTGGCTTGCAGATCATGGCTTTCGTGCATGTATCGTTGCGCGATCACCGGCCAGAAACGCTTAAGAAGTTTACCAATCTCGTTGCAACGACGGATGCCATTCTCGAGTGCCATTCGTTAAGTGGCCGATACGATTACTTACTCAAGGTGGTCGCTGGCAGCGTGGATGACTTTGACCAACTGTTGACGAAGCGTTTGCTTTCGGATCATGGCGTGAATGTCGCGAATACGAGCTTCGTGCTCAGGCAGCTCAAGCGAACAACCGCGCTACCCCTCGAAGCTGGTTTCATCGAGTAACATCGTATGTTCTGCGCGTCGCTGGCCTCTTGCGCTACGTCTGCGCTTAACGCCAATCCGATAAGTCATTCGCAGCAGCTTGTCTTGCCAGCGTTTTCTTCGCCAAGGTACTTCACGCGCTAGCCTGCCAAAGACGTGTAAGCTATGATCGCCACTCGATCTTAGGAGTGTGCTGGAGAGATTTCGGCACGTTCGGAACACCGAAGGCGCAACCAGCCCGGAAACGCTCAGGTACCACGGACAGCATGCTCGGATCGGCTCTGGAGAGCGGCTATTTAGCCCACCGAAGGTGAGAAGTGCAGCATGCTGCATGACATCTCTCAGGTTCACGGACAGAGGGGCGATGATGATCATCAGAATGATGGTCGCTTTGTCTGTTTGTCTGTATCGGAGTCGAGATGTTAAAGAAAACTGCTTTACATGATCTTCACGAATCGTCCGGTGGCCGTATGGTCGATTTCGGCGGATGGTCAATGCCTTTGCATTATGGCTCGCAACTTGATGAACACCATCAGGTCCGGCGCGACAGTGGCATGTTTGACGTGTCGCATATGACGATTGTCGATATTGCGGGTGAGCCAGGCGCGCCGCGCGACTTTTTGCAAAAGCTGTTGGCCAACGATATCGACAAAGCCGGTGTTCCGGGTCAGGCTGTCTACACTTGTATGCTTAACGAAGATGGCGGTGTCATCGATGATCTGATCGCTTATTGGCGTGGTGAAGATCGCTATCGACTCGTGGTCAATGCAGCGACGCGCGAAAAAGATCTCGCATGGTTGGCTGAAGTTGCCGCAAACTTTGAAATCACACTGACCGAACGCGCCGCACTGGCGATGATCGCCGTGCAAGGCCCGAAGGCACGCGAGCGTGCTGCATCGCTGTTGCCGGATACGGTCCGCGACGCGGCGCTTGCGTTGAAACCGTTCCATGCGGTTGAGTCCGACGATTGGTTTGTGGCCCGCACCGGGTACACCGGTGAAGATGGTTGGGAAATTGTGTTGCCAGAGTCTGAGGCGGCGGAATTTTGGCAGTCGGCCGCAGCGCAAGGTATCGAGCCTTGCGGTTTAGGTGCACGCGATACTTTGCGACTAGAAGCCGGATTGAATCTTTACGGCTCGGACATGGATGATGTAACCACACCCTATGCTGCAAATCTGGCATGGACGGTTGCCGGTTTGGACACGCGCGATTTTATTGGCGCAGCGGCTTTGCGCCAATCGCCGAATCCCAACGATCAAAAGTTGGTGGGTTTGTTGTTGCTAGACAAAGGTGTCTTGCGCGACCATCAAGTGGTCGTAGACAACGATGGCAATGCGATTGGTGAACTGACGAGTGGCGGGTTTTCACCCACACTACAACGGTCAATCGCTCTGGCTCGCGTCGCGACATCGGTCGATGCAACCGCGTTCGTTGAAGTCAGGAAACGCCGATTGGCCGTACAGGTTGTGGCACCGCCTTTTGTCCGTCGCGGCAAAGTGATGATCGACCTCTAGAATTTGCATTAGTGAGAATGAGACAGGAGAAAACAAGCGATGTCTGAACTACCCGGCGATCTTAAGTTTACCGACGAACATGAATGGTTACGTATCGAAGATGACGGCAGTGTCGTCGTTGGTATCACCGATCATGCGCAACAAGCTTTGGGCGATCTTGTTTATGTGGAGCTTCCCGAAATCGATCAGGTGTTAACGACCGGAGATGGCCTCGCGGTTGTCGAGTCGGTCAAAGCTGCGTCGGATGTGTACGCGCCGTTGGACGCTAAAGTCACTGAAGCCAACGAAGCACTCGCCGATGCGCCCGAGCTGATCAACTCCGATCCGTATGGCGAAGGCTGGATTGCGAAAATTCTACCCGATGACAAATCTGCGCTCGAAGAACTGATGGATGCCGAAAGCTATCAGCAGTTCTTGGATGACCTCGAAGACTAAACGAATACCAGGACAAGACCATGCCGTTTATTCCGCACACTGATGCCGAGATTGAAGCGATGCTTCAAGCGATCGGCGCTGACTCTATCGACGAGTTGTTCGATGAGATTCCCGCGTCTTTACGCATTGATTCACTCGCGGGTGTCCCTGCCCCGATCAACGAGATGGCCGTGACACGGCTGATGCATGATCGGGCTGCCAAGGACGCCGATGCTTTGAGTTTCATTGGCGCCGGTGCTTACGAGCATCACATTCCGGCGGCTGTTTGGCAGGTGACAACCCGCGGCGAGTTTTATAGTGCTTATACGCCCTATCAAGCGGAGGCGAGCCAGGGCACGCTGCAGGTCATCTACGAGTACCAATCGATGATTGCGAGCTTGACCGGTATGGATGTGAGCAACGCCTCGCTTTACGACGGTGCGTCGGCAGTTGCGGAAGCGGCATTGATGGCCGTACGTGCGAATCGAAAGAGCAAATCGAAACGGATCTTGTTCGCCGGTGGCGTGAATCGCACTTATCAAAAAGTGGCTGAGGCGATTGCCGGTACGCAAGGGTTGCTGTTCGACGAGATTCCGTTTTCTAAAGAAACGGGGCTCGCGGATCCCGCTGCGATTGCTAGCGGCGAAGATGCGCCTGTCGCGGTGGTTATCTCGCAACCCAACTTCTTTGGTTGTATCGAAGAAGTGGACGCGCTAACCGATGCGGCGCATGCGGTCGGCGCTTTGGTCATTGCGGTCGTCAACCCGACGGCGCTGGCTTTGTTGAAGCCGCCAGGCCAATGGGGCGAGCGTGGTGCCGATATCGTTTGTGGCGAAGGGCAGCCGCTCGGTGTACCGCTGTCATCCGGCGGTCCTTACTTTGGTTTCATGACCACTCGCCAGTCGATGGTCAGGCAGCTTCCCGGACGCATAGTCGGGCGTACGTTGGACGTCGATGGCAAGCCCGGCTTCACGCTGACATTGCAGGCGCGCGAGCAGCATATCCGTCGCTCCAAAGCGACGTCCAATATCTGTACTAACCAAGGTTTGATGGTCACGGCCGCGACGATCTATTTGTCGCTGCTGGGTGAGCAAGGGCTCGCTCGTGTCGCGGCCGCTAGTCACCAAAACACACGATCGCTGTTGAAACAGCTCAATCAATTGCCGGCGGTTCGGCAGGCGTTCCCGACGCCTGTCTTCCATGAAGGTGTCGTTGTGCTCGATAGACCGGTTGCGCCGGTTCTGACGGCAATGGCCGCCGAGGGTGTATTGGGCGGTTTGGACTTATCAGCGGATTATCCCGAGTTGGGTCATGCCATGCTGGTTTGTGCGACAGAAACCAAAACAGAAGAAGATCTGGCCCGCTACGTCAGTGTCTTTTCCGATGCATTGTCCGGCGCGACACTGCGTGATGCAGGGTAGGAGAATCAATATGACACAACCCCTCATTTTTGAATTGTCTCGCGAAGGTCGTTTCGCCAATGCTCAGGCGCCACTTGAGAGCGTTGATGCGTTAATGGCAGGTACCGATATTCCAGCCTCAGCGCGTCGCACGGATAAGACGGTCTTGCCCGAAGTTTCGGAACTTCAAGTGGTTCGGCATTTCACCCAGTTATCGCAAAAGAATTTTTCAATCGACACGCATTTCTACCCATTGGGCTCCTGCACGATGAAGTACAACCCGCGGGCTTGTAATTCATTAGCGATGTTGCCCGGTTTTCTGAATCGGCATCCGTTGGGGCCCGAGAGTCATGGCCAGGGTTTTCTGGAAACCATGTTTGAGCTTCAAGAGATGCTTAAGTCGGTGACCGGAATGCAAGGTGTTTCGTTGACGCCAATGGCGGGTGCGCAAGGCGAGCTGACGGGCGTGGCGATGATTCGCGCCTATCATCGCGCACGCGGCGATTTAGCCAGAAACGAAATTCTCGTGCCGGATGCTGCCCATGGTACAAACCCGGCAACGGCTACCATGTGTGGCTGCAAGGTTGTTGAGTTACCAACCGATGATCAGGGCGATGTTGATATCGACGCGCTCAAAGCCGCTGTCGGGCCAAACACAGCCGGCATTATGCTGACCAACCCATCCACACTGGGCGTTTTCGAACGCCGTATCGAAGAGATTGCGGAAATCGTGCATGGCGCTGGTGGCTTGCTTTACTACGATGGCGCTAACTTGAATGCCATTCTCGGCAAAGTGCGCCCTGGTGATATGGGTTTCGATGTGATTCATATGAATCTGCATAAGACCTTCTCAACGCCGCACGGTGGCGGTGGGCCCGGGTCCGGTGCTGTTGGTGTGGGCGAGCGATTGCTGCCTTACATGCCTATTCCGGTGATTGGCAAAACCGATGATGGCTATCGTTGGCTGGATGAAAAGGATTTGCCCGATAGTATTGGGCGACTTTCCGGGTTCATGGGCAATGCCGGTGTTCTGTTGCGCGCCTACATATACATGCGCATGCTCGGCGATGACGGCATGCGTCGTGTCGGTGAGTTTGCGACCCTGAATGCGAACTATTTGATGGCGAAATTGCGCGATGCGGGATTCCAGCTGGCGTTCCCGGAGCGCCGCGCCAGTCATGAATTTATTGTCACGATGAAACGTGCTGCTCGTGAGCATCATATTACAGCGATGGATATTGCCAAGGCGTTGCTTGACGAAGGATTCCATGCACCGACGACCTATTTCCCGCTTTTGGTACCTGAGTGCTTGTTGATTGAGCCTACGGAGACCGAGGCGAAAGAAATGCTCGACGCGTTTGTGGATGCGATGGTTCGGCTGGGTGAAAAAATCGTCAATGACCCGGACGCGATTCATGCCGCGCCACAGAATATGCCGGTACGACGTCTAGATGATGTCAAAGCGGCGCGTGAGTTAGATATCGCATGGCGTGCAACTGCTGGAGACTAACGCTGTCCTAGCCTAGACTGGAACAACAAATCCAATAGGCAGAGTTAGCTTCATGAGACGATTTTTGATGGGATGCGTGATTGGCGCATCAATGTCAGTCTGCGCGTTCGCTGAAACCAGCGCGTGGTCTGAGACGCTTGAACGAATTTCTACCGGTGTCGTATCGATCAAGATCGATAGTACCCGTGCGTTCGACACCGGCTGGAACGTCACATCGCAGGCGACCGGTTTCGTCGTCGATGCAGAGCAAGGTCTTATTCTGACCAACCGTCATGTCGTTACGCCGGGCCCCGTTGTCGCTGAAGCCGTGTTTCTGAACAACGAAGAGGTTGCGCTGAAGCCGGTTTACTACGATCCGGTGCATGACTTCGGTCTCTATCGCTACGATCCGAAGGCGCTTCGCTACATTGAGCCTGCCGAGCTGAAGTTAAAGCCGGCGGCGGCCAGAGTGGGTCGCGAAATTCGTGTGATCGGGAATGATGCCGGTGAAAAGTTGTCGATTCTGGCGGGTACGCTGGCACGACTGGATCGGCCCGCCCCCCAGTATGGTCGCGGTAACTATAACGATTTCAATACGTTCTACTACCAAGCGGCTTCAAGTACTTCCGGTGGCTCATCGGGTTCTCCGGTCGTCGATGTGAATGGTGATGTGCTCGCTTTGAATGCTGGTGGTAGCAGCGGTGCTGCCTCGAGCTTTTTCTTGCCCCTGCATCGCGTCGTACGTGCGTTGGAGTTGATTCGCGCCGGTGAGGGCGTTTCCCGTGGCACACTTCAAACTACGTTTGGCCGCCAGCCTTACGACGAACTACGGCGATTGGGCTTACGTTCGCAAACAGAAGCGATGATGCGCGAACAGTTTGCGGATCAAACAGGTATGTTGGTCGTGCAGCATGTCTTGCCAGGCTCGGAAGCCAGCGATCAACTACGCTCGGGCGACATTCTGGTGGCTTTGGATGGTCAGGCTATCTCTGAGTTTGTGCCATTAGAGTCAGTGCTCGATGCCAAGGTCGGCGAATCTGTCGTGTTGACGATTGAGCGTGGTGGCGTATCGCGTGATGTGATGCTGCCGGTGACGGATTTGCACAGCATCACCCCGCGGCGTTTTCTTGAGTTCGGCGATGCGATTCTCAATACGCTGTCATACCAACAAGCGCGGCACTACAACCTGCCACCGGAAGGTGCCTACATTGCCAATCCGGGCTATCTTTTTAGCAACTCGGCGATCAGTCGTGGCGCGGTGATTGTAGAAATCGACGGGAAGCCGGTTGCCGATATTTTGGCCCTCAAAGAGATTCTGGCAACGCTACCTGACGACGCACGCGTGCCGGTGCGCTATGTCACGATGGAATCCCCGCAACGCCGGGAGCTTAGAATTCTTCGCATTGATCGCACATGGTATGCGGGCAGTCTTTGCGAACGAGACGACGCCACTGGTGTTTGGCCATGCGAGGCGCTGGATCGCGGGCCTGAGGCGACAGCCGTAGCGGGGGGAACAACGACGTTCCCGCCGCAAAGTGATCCACGTGCGCGCCGCTTGTCTTCGTCATTGGTATTAGTGAATTTTGATTTGCCGTTCACGATCTCCGGTGTAGGCGAACGTCATTATTACGGCACCGGTATCGTTGTAGATGCAGACCGCGGTTACGTCGTCGTTGACCGCAATACGGTGCCGATGGCGATGGGTGATGTCACCATCACGTTTGCCGGGTCTTTAGAAATTCCGGCGAAAGTGGCTTATGTCCATCCGCTGCATAACTTGGCAATGGTGCAATACGATCCGGCCTTGATCGGCGATACGCCCGTCAAATCTGCGAAGCTACAATCGCGTGAGTTTGAACCGGACGATCAAGTCTGGGTTGTCGGTTTGACGCCGGCCCATCGGGTCGTGCTTCAGGAAACCAGGATTGCGTCGAAAGACCCGTTAGTACTGCCAACGTCGCGCTCATTGCGTTTCCGAGACTTTAATATTGAAGCGCTTTCTGTGGTCAATGCGCCGAACGTTGATGGCGTGCTGAGCGATGCCCGTGGCAATGTCGTGGCCAGCTGGTCGAGCTTCGCCTTGCAAGGCGATGGCGGTCAAATGACTCGTGGTATTCCGGCGGCTGTTATCGAAGAGTTTGTAGAGATCGTTCGGGAAGGGCGGCCTGTTTTTTCACTGGAGACTGAATGGGGTTTGATGCCTCTGGCCAGTGCGCGAAAATTGGGTTTGCCTGAGAGCTGGCTCGACAAGTTAGAGGCCCACAACGGACGCCGCCGACAGGCGCTATCAGTCAATCGGATTGCGGCAGCAACCAACGCGGCTGAACACTTACAGCCCGGCGATATTCTGCTGACGGTTAACGGCAACCTCGTGTCCAGTTTTCGTGAGCTCGAACGGGCTACCCAGGCGCCTAGTGTCACGCTGGAGTTTTGGCGCAACAATGAGTTAATCACCGCCGACGTGGAAACGGTGACGCTCGACGGGCGAAGCGCCGAGCGGGTGGTTCAATGGGCTGGCGCATTGCTGCAAGACCCTTATCGGGAGCTAGCAAGGCAGCGAGGCATTGCGCCCACGGGTGTGTATGTCGCTTACTTCAGCTATGGGTCTCCGGCCACAAGATACGGATTGTGGGCGGGTCGTCGAATCGTTGAAGTGAATGAACAGCCGACGCCTGATCTGGATAGTTTTCTCGCGGCCGTGGCCGACAAGAAAGATCGTGAATCGCTGCGACTGACGACGCTGGATTGGAACAACATGCCGCAAGTCATCACGCTAAAACTCGACCTTCAATACTGGCCAGGTTTTATGGTTGAAAGCGACGGCGATAGCTGGCGTCGAACACCGTTATAGCGTGCGAATCGTTTCTGCAAGCGCCACCCAGTTGTCCATGCTGGCGAAACAATGGGTGCCGCGACAGACGTAAGCGAGGGCGCCGGTAGCCGGTGACTGGCGGGCGGCCAGTCCGTCAGGTAACACGGCATTCTCTGGTATTGCAAAGATCATTCGATGCGGTGCGCAAACGCGTTGCAGATCGCGTTGCCACTGCTGCATCAGTGCTTCATCGCCACGCAGCACAATGATTTCCGTCGGGCGCTGTTCATTCCAGAGATTATCAATGGCTGAGACATGCGCTTGGGGAAACTCAAGCAATGCGGATGTCATGAACTGACTTAAGCGGTCTGCCGCATCAAGGTAGCGTGGTTCTCCAATTAAGTGTCCGAGTCGCAATAGGACTCGCAAGGCAATCGCGTTACCTGCCGGCATGGCCTCGTCGGCGATCGGCTTTTGGCGATACATCAACTGTTCATGACTTGTCGCCGTGAAAAAGAATCCGCCTGACTCGGGGTCTTCAAACGAATCGAGTAGCGTATCGACCAAACGCATGGCGAGATTCAACCAATCGTCATGCCATTCTGATTGCAATAATTCCAGACACGCATCGGCGAGGAAAACGTAGTCGTCCAGATAAGCATTGAACTCCGCGTGACCGTCATGCCAGCTCGCGGTCAGTACACCGTCATCATAGGCTTGTGCAAGCAAAAAGCGTGCGCATTGGTGTGCTGCGTCTTGCCAGTCTTGCCGACCAACGCTTCTTGCTGCGATGCTCAATGCCTTGATTACTAGTGCGTTATGGCTGGTCAGTACTTTCCGGTCGACGGCCGGTGCAGCGCGTTGTTGTCTTGCCGTCTGCAAGGTTCCATTGATACGCAAGATTCGTTCATGAATCTGATCCGTTGACGTGCCGTGCTGCTCGGCGATCTCACTGATAGGCTTGGATACGGTCAGATGCCAACGCCCCTCGAAATTTGGTGTGCCATCCAATCCATACCGGTCGAAGCAGAAAGCAAAATCATCGTCATTGAGTGCTCCGCGTAGCTCGTCAACGCTCCAGGTGTAGAACCCGCCTTCACCGGCTTCGGTATCGGCGTCAATGGCCGAGAAAAAACCGCCTTGTTCATGCTGCATCGTGTTCAACAACCAATCGGCGGTCATGCTGGCGGTGTCGCGGAATAGCGTCTCCCCGGTCGCTTGCCAGGTTTCCGCATAGACCTGCAACAACTGGGCATTGTCATACAGCATTTTTTCAAAGTGCGGCGTTTGCCAACGTTCGTCGACGCAATATCGGAAAAAACCGCCGCCGACCTGATCCATCAAGCCGCCTTCTGCCATCCGCGTTTGGGCGAGTGCGGAAAGGAATAGTGCCTCCACATCGGGGGAGGTTGCTTTGGCGGTGCTGCGCCAATGGTGGAGTAGCCATAGGAGTGAAGGCACCTGGGGAAATTTCGGTGACCGACCGAAACCACCATGAGTCTGATCTGCATGATCGCCCAGTGTCTTGCGTAGTGTTTGCGTCACAGCATCGACGTCCACCGCTGCATTGCTAGCCGCGGGTTCCATCTTGTCGAATACATCACGGACAGCGCCGCCTTGTCTTGCTGCTTCATCCGGATTGGCCGCGTGGAATTCCGCGACTTTGCTAATAACTTCGGTGAAGCCTGGCATACCCTGGCGCGGCGTTGGCGGAAAATAAGTGCCGCCGAAGAAGGGTAATTGTTCATCCGGTGTCAGGAACATCGTCAACGGCCAGCCGCCCGGGCGTTGCACAATCAGTTGATGCGCCGTTTGATAAATCTTGTCCAGATCCGGCCGTTGCTCGCGATCGACCTTGATGTTGATAAACGCTTGATTCATGAGCGCAGCGATCTTTGGGTCCTCAAAGCTCTCGTGGGCCATTACATGGCACCAATGACAAGCGGCGTAGCCAATCGACAATAGGATGGGCTTGTTCTGGGCCTTCGCGGCATCCAGCGCTTCCTGTCCCCAGGGCCACCATTCAACGGGGTTATCGGCGTGCTGGCGAAGGTAGAGGCTCGATTGGTCGGAGAGTTTGTTCACGGTATTGTCTTTATCATATAAGAGTCAGTCGTAATGATATCCGAAGGCTTCAGAAGGGTCTTGCCGATGTTACAATCCGGAAATGATTGTTTATCCGCAAATAAGCCCGGTCGCTATTAAGCTTGGCCCATTGAAAGTCCATTGGTACGGACTGACATATCTCGCCGGATTCCTCCTGTCGTTCCTGTTTGCACGCAAGCGCGCGGCAAGAGCTGATTCTCCGGTTACACCGGCGCAGGTTGAAGACCTTATCTTTTACGGTGCGATGGGTGTCATCGTTGGCGGGCGTGTCGGTTACCTGTTGTTTTACGGTTGGCAGCAGGTCGTGAACGATTGGCACTACATCTATCGTTTCTGGGAAGGCGGCATGTCTTTCCATGGCGGTTTGCTTGGGGTGCTGGCGGCGATGGCTTTGTTCGCCAGGAAGCATGGCAGAACGTTTTTCCAAATTACCGATTTCGTCGCCGTCTTTACACCGTTGGGATTATTCTGTGGGCGCATCGGTAATTTCATCAACGGGGAACTCTGGGGTCGTGAAACGGACGTGCCATGGGGTTTCCTCGTGGACGGTAAAGTACTCCATCCATCGATGTTGTATGAAGCCTTTCTCGAGGGTCTGGTCCTGTTCATTTTGTTGTGGTGGTTTTCGTTGAAAGCGCGCCCGACGCGCGCCGTATCCGGCTTGTTCCTGATCGGCTATGGCTTATTTCGAATTCTCGTTGAGTTCGTTCGAGTCCCTGACGAACAATACGGTTATTTCGCGTTCGATTGGTTGACCATGGGTCAAATACTGAGCGCTCCGATGGTGATTTTCGGCGCCTACTTAATGTTTAGCGCTTATCAGAAAAAGGTTGTGGAGGCCGCCTAGCGATGCAGCAATATCTTGAACTCATGCAGAGAGTGCGCAGCGAAGGTGCGCGCAAGGAAGATCGCACCGGTACGGGAACCCTCAGTGTTTTCGGCCATCAGATGCGATTTGACCTCAGTGCCGGATTTCCTTTGGTGACCACCAAGAAATTACATTTGAAGTCTATCGTCGGCGAGCTGCTGTGGTTTCTAAGTGGCGATAGCAACGTCCGTTGGTTGCAAGAACATGGTGTTTCGATTTGGGACGAATGGGCGGACGAGCAGGGTGACCTCGGCCCCGTTTATGGTGTCCAATGGCGGTCCTGGCCAACGCCGGATGGTCGACACATTGATCAAATGTCCACGGTTCTAGAGCAGTTAAAGCAGCAGCCGGATTCACGACGCATTTTGGTGTCTGCATGGAACGTGAGCCAGCTCGATGAGATGGCATTGATGCCTTGTCATTGCCTCTTCCAGTTCTATGTCGCGGACGGCCGTTTGTCATGTCAGCTCTATCAGCGCAGTGCTGATATCTTTCTCGGCGTGCCATTTAACATTGCGTCTTATGCGTTGCTGACACACATGGTGGCGCAACAAGTCGGTCTGGATGTCGGAGATTTCATCTGGACAGGCGGTGACTGTCATTTGTATCTAAATCATCTCGAACAGGCCGATGAGCAACTGAGTCGTGAGCCCAGGGCTCTGCCAAAATTGCAGATTGCCCGACAACCCGCATCCTTGTTTGACTACGCGATGGAAGATTTCACTTTCGAAGGCTATGATCCGCACCCGCTCATCCGCGCTAAGGTAGCTGTTTAGGCTCAGATTGACCGGCAAAGTCGCGTATTCTCGCGAATCCTTGTAAGGTAAGTCGCTAGTTATCGCTGCGATGGTCAGGGGGGAACTTGACGCTACAAGCAGATCAAAACATCGCGCAGGCCGTTGGAGCGGACTGCGCTGATAGTATATTGACGTCGAAAGACCGACTGTCGATGATTGTCGCTGTCGCTGACAATGGTGCGATTGGTAAAGGGAACGAGTTGCCATGGCGGCTCGCGGCTGATTTGCGCTATTTCAAGCAACGCACCATGGGCAAGCCTATCGTCATGGGTCGCAAGACCTGGGAATCTATCGGTCGCCCGTTACCCGGCCGCGACAACATTGTTATTACGCGCGATGCCCAATTTTCGGCAGATGGCGCGCATGTAGTGAGTTCGCTGGAGCAGGCGATCGTTGCTTGCAAAGATGCTGCCGAGATCATGATCATTGGTGGCGCGATGATTTATGAACAGGCGCTACCGCTGGTAAGCCGGCTATACCTGACGCGCGTTCATATCACTGTGGACGCTGCTGATGCTTTTTTTGAGTTGCCGGACATAAAAGCGTGGCACGTTACGTGCAATCATTTCTTGAAGGGCGAAAACAAAGAGCCGGATTGCACGTTTCAAGTGCTTGAGCGTAACCCCGCCTAAAACTGCAAAGACAGATCTTGCTGAATCTTATCTCGGGCGCTCTCCAGATCGCCCTGAATGCGTTCCCATTCTTCTTCCAGTGGCGCTACGGTATACGTGGCCGCTTCCAACGCCGGGGACTCGGTCGTTGATGGTGTCGCTGCTTCACCCAATGCGACCGTTGTCGCTTCGGGGTTGGCAGTAGGTATATTAGTGCCGCGTTGCGGCAAAGCCATGATTGCCAGTACCAAAGCCGCCGCGGCCGCAAAAGGTATAAGCCACCCCTGGAATGCGGGGGCGCGTATCGGTGTGGGTGGTTCCGATACTTGTCGCGTCGTACTGATTTGTCGACGCAATTGATCTGCGTTCTCGTCACTACTGCGTATTTGACGCACGGCGCGTGCATCGCGTTTTAGTCGGTCTTCAAAGTTGCTCATGGGTTCGTCTCATCCCGTAATTCTTTCGCCAGTCGATTCCTGCTTCGCATTAAACCGACTTTGATCGATACCTGACTTTTTCCAGTGACTTCGGCGATATCTCCAATCGAGGCATCTTCAGCATACCGTAACCAGAGTGCTGTGCAGGCATCCGCTGATAAAACTTGTTGTGCTTTCCGCCAGACATTTTCAATGTCCAATGCTAACTCCGTGCGATCCGGCGCTGTCGGCTCGGTGGCGTATCCGGTGTCTATAACCGGCCTTTTGCCCAGTTCTCTTAGTCCGATTCGATACAGCCAGGTACTGAACTGCCAATCGCTGCGATAGCTGGACAAATACGTCCACGCATTGATCAATGCATTTTGCGTCGCATCTTCAGCATCATGCTGGTGGCCGCAGCGAATCCAAAGAAACTGTAGCAGCCGATCGCGATACTGTGTCGCTAGCATCGTGAAGGCGGCTTGATCGCCCGATTTGGCGCGGGCGATCAAGGCTTGTTCTGCATTCAACACGATGGCTAGTTGAGAATCTCGACAATACTCTCTGGTGCGATGTTCAGTCGCAGTGAAAGTCCTTCAGCATCGCTTTCGACTTTGAGTGCGTTGAGTAGCGGTCCGATTTCGTTATCGACATCACTGGATAACGCTTGTAGTCCGATTAGCCCGCGAACAATGGAAGCCAACGCGTTACTGGTTTGCGCATCTCGTGCGGTAATCCTGAGCTCAATGTCGGCGTTGCCGCTGTCGTCAGATAGTCGAAAGGCTAACTGTCTCGCGTTCCTTAGCACGCCGGAACTAAAGCGTTCGCCGAAGCCTTCTGAATCAACACCTGCCTGCACGGATGGCTTCTTGGCAGATAACACCAACAATGCATCGCCATCTTGCTTGGCCATTGCTTGCTTACCGCTAAGGACGCTCAACAGGCTGTTCATCTGGGTGCTAAAAATCCAGGTGTTTTTTCGATCAAAGCTTACGAACAACTCATCCTGATCAATCTGTAGCTCGTCATTCTCGATGTCGATGTCTTTGATGCGATAGAAGTTGAAACGTCCTTGTTTCTCTACCTCAAATTCACTCTTTGCCGCCAACACGGCGATCAGCTTATCCTGTGAGGCCTGTCTTAAATCGCCGCGCACGACCAACGTCGCATGATCGGTTCCGGCGCTATACAGCGTGATATCGGATACTTCTGTGTCCGGATCGAAACCGGTGTCGTCACGGACATCATCAAATATCTCTTCATTGACCCATTGGTAGAGCTGTCTGCCCGAACCACTGGTCCGCATGGCATCCAGATCGACATGCAGGTACCAATGAGAATCCGCGGGAAGTTCGGTTTTGCTAATCTCGCTGTATCCCGGCGCTGCGATCAGAAGCAGCAGGCTGATGGCCAAATATTTCATCTGAAGGGTCCTTTCATGTGTTTCTTAAGGGCTTATAGCGCCAAAAGTCCAAAAAGGTTACACCGGGCGCCTAATTTCTTAGCGGTGGCAGGTTTTCGACGACGTAGCGCTCGCAAGCGGCCAGGTCAATGTCTTCCAAGGACTGCTTGTTCGTTGTCCACTGGCGCAACAGGCTGTCCTGTTCGGCGCCTCGCTGCTGCGCGGTCGCATAGGGGATGTCTGCATGGAACATCACCATGGAATATCTGGACACAAAGAATGTCGGACAGGTCGCTTCAAGGTGTAACGCCAGTTTTTTTCTGAGTTGAAAGCCAGCGTCGCGCACGACATCTCGCATTTCGGTGTAGTTTTCCAATGCCATTTCCGCGATGGCATCGGCATTGGGTAGGCGGGCATCTGAAAAGCGGCCAAACAATTGCGACCAATCTTCAGTTTCGTCGATGAGCCCATCGAAGACGATACAGTCTTCGAATGCGGCGTTCATACCTTGACCATGGAAAGGCACGATGGCATGTGCCGCATCGCCGATTAGCAGGCAACGATCCCCGAAGTGCCATGGCGTGCATCGAATCGTGCCGAGAATGCCGAGCGGATGTTGCTCGAGCTGCTGTTCGAGGTCAGGTACCAGCCCAGGTACATCGGGGAAGGTCTCGGCAAAAAAGGCGGCGGCTTTCCCGGACTGGCGCCACCACTCAAATGACGGTTGTTCGGGCATCGCAGTCTCTGGCATGAACAGTGTCGCGGTGAAGTCCTTTTCAGGATTAGGCAATGCAATGAGCATGTAGGCGCCACGCGGCCAAACGTGCAATCCTTCCGGCGGCATCGCATAGCCACCGTGGGCGGTAGCGGGGATGGTAATTTCCTGATAACGATGACTGAGTAATTGCTCGCTACCGTCGATGATTTCCTGATCACGCAGCGAACGTCGAATGGGTGAACCTGCGCCATCCGCGGCAATGATTCGCTGCGTGGCGAGTTGGTACGCCAGCGGTTCGCCTCGAAGGTCTTGCATGAGCAAGCGATTGCTTTGTGCGTCATAGCCTACGCATTTTTGTTCAAATCGTAAGTCAGCGCCCGCCGATTCCGCGGCATTGATGAGCAATTTGTTAAGGCCGGCACGACTGACCGAGTAATTGATATCAATCTCGCGACTACCATACGGCTGGAAGGTAAGATCGCCAGACTTGTCGTGGAGAATGCGCCCCGGCATGGGGCAAAGTAGGTCACTTAACGCTTCATCCAATCCAACATGTTTCAGTGCGCGTAGTCCCCGAGCCGCCATCGCGAGATTGATCGAACGTCCAGCTTCTGTTTCGGTTTCTCGCGGATCGCTGAGGCGCTCCAGTAATGTAATGCGAGCGCCGCGTTGCAATAGCATGACCGCCAACAAACTACCCGTGAGTCCGGCACCGACAATCGTGATGTGTTGACCGTCGATGTTCATTTTTCAGCGATGGCTTGATGCAGTGCATCGACCAGACGGATGACGTCGGCGTGGTTATTGTAGAGCGGGGCAGGTGCTACCCGAATGATGTTCGGTTCGCGCCAGTCACCGATGATGCCGGCCGCCTCCAGTGACGAAAACAAACGCCGACCGGCCTCGGCTGGCGCCTTTAATGCCAACGACAGTTGAGCGCCGCGTCGAGCGGGATCAGCTGGCGTGACGATATCAATATGATCGGAGAGTTGCGTGTCGATAAGTTCATGCAAGAATCCGGTGAGCGCCAGCGATTTTTCCCGTAACGCCGACATACCAACTTCGTCGAACATTTCGAGTGAGGCGATGACCGGCGCAAGCGACAATATCGGCGGGTTACTCTGTTGCCAGACATCGACCCCTTTCGCTGGGTCGAAGGTGTTGCTCATCAAGAATCGACTCGATTCGTCATTACCCCACCAGCCATGCAAACGCGGTACATCGCTGCCATGGTGTCTTTGGTTGACGTAAGCACCGCCAATCGATCCTGGCCCGCCGTTTAGATATTTGTAAGTGCAAAATACGGCGAAATCGGCATCATAAGCGCTGAGGTTAATAGGTACGTTGCCGACGGCGTGCGCAAGATCGAGGCCCAGCACGACATCATGCGCTTTGGTGACTGCGGCGATGCTTTCGAGATCCAGCCATTCGCCAGATAAGTATTGGATGCCCGGGAGCAGCACGAGTGCGATTTCAGGATGTTGCTTCAGCAGCGCATCGAGCGCATCGGCATGCAGGCCGGTATCGTCGGCATGCCAGTCAACGATCGCGTCAGCCGCATCGTGACCGTGGTAGGCCAGCTGGGACTGGACGGCGTACCGATCAGACGGAAACGCATCCGCCTCTATCAGGATTTTAAAGCGTTCGGGAGTGGGCCGATAAAAGCTTAGCAGCAGTAGATTAAGGTTGACGGTTAGCGTGTTCATGGCAACGACTTCATCTTCGTTGCAGCCGAGCAAGCGCGCTAACAGCGGCGCCGCCTGCTGGTGGTAATGCAGCCACGAACGTTTTGCTTTGAAATGCCCTTCGACGCCAAGCGTAGCCCAGTCATTCATGACTTCCAGTACACGGTCAACGGCCGCATGCGGCTGCAGCCCGAGAGAGTTCCCACAAAGATAAGTGATGTCATGGTCAGTCGCACTGGTTGGCCAGTTGAACTGCTGACGATAGTGTTTCAGGGCGTCCTGTTGATCGGCTTCATCGGCATGACGATGCGCTTGGCTCATAGTTCGGTGCTCGGTGGGAAAATCGTGGGGTTGCTCGGCGTGGCATCTCCGCTAAACGGGGCAGGCTGCAGGGCGAGCAGGTAATCGCCATCGGAGATCTTGTTTTCAACATAGATCATCTCGGTAATGGTGGCTTTGCGGCGCGACTGGCGACCCAACCGGCCACCTGACTGGGGCAGCCGCCAGAAACGCCGGTGGAGCTCAAGCGCACCCTGATCATCTAGACGGTCCAACGAAGGTGTGTCGATAAGCAGGTGTTGAATATCTTGTTCAACCATCCAGTCGACGGCAGTGCGGGTGAAGAACGGGTAGTCGCCACTGTCGGTGTATTGTTGTGTGCGTTTGGTCAATGGATTCGGGCGAGTGCGAATGATCAGTGCTTCAATGGGATGTGTCTCATCCAGTGCGTCATGCAACGCTGCGAGCGTCAAAACACGATCGCCCGGTTGTGTTGCTGCGGCGAGCTGCTCGGTGCAACGGCTAGCAGCGACGCTTCTAAGGCTGACGAGTTTAGCCTTTAGCAATGCACTGGGAATCACGTCCAACGCATGCAAGCGCCGGTCAACGACATGGCCAATACACTCGGTGTGAGTCCCATGACAATGCGGATTCAAGGTAAGCGTGCTCGCATTGCAACTACCACCTAGACGAGTGTCGCCAACAAAGCTTCCGGCCTTCATTGGCGTCGCTTCAGCACGCGCAACACCGTAGTAGCTGGGCTGTTGCCCGTCAAAATTCAGTCGCCTCGCCAAGCTTTTTCCTGAACGGTGCATGCTAGTCGCCATTCGTCGCTTTCTTATGGCCGCACCGGTCGCAAGTGAGGTGTGCCGGATTGTTATAAAAGCGATCGAACACGGGAGGCAATTGGTTCACGATGTCATCGATATGCAGGTACTCTTCGTACAGCAAATGGTCGCACTCGTCGCAAAACCACATGAAGCCGTCTAGCTCATGCGTAGCACGTTGTCGCTCAATCACCAGCCCTACGGTATTTTCGAACCGCTGTGGGGAATGGGGAACGCGCGCTGGTAGCAGCAGAATTTGACCTTCATTGATCGTCACGTCCACACGTTGGTCATTCTGCATGGTTCTCAGCAGCATGCTACCTTCGATCTGATAGAAAAATTCCTCGCCCTCGTCATAATGATAGTCATCGCGCGAGTTCGGACCGCCGACAATCATGACGATGAAACCTGAGTCTTCGAAAATTTGTTGATTACAAACCGGTGGCTGTAACAAGTGTCGATGGCGTTCAATCCAGCCTTTTAGGTCGAACGCAAACAAGGGCGGCATCGCGGGTTTTTCGGTTGAGGTATCTCGCATAATTCTGGCAATTGTTTTGATGGCTAGATTGTAGCGCACCCGTACCGGTTGAGGGTTAATGCCCGGAACAATCTAATCCCACCGGTTGTGAATCTTGTTCATCGATACGAATGGCCGTCAAACTGCGACCCCACACGCATCCGGTGTCGAGGCTGACGACGCCATGCCGTCGAAAATATCCAACTGCGGACCAGTGACCAAAAATGACCTCGGTATCGCCACGTTTATGGGGCACGCAATACCAGGCATGCGCCTGTTCGCCGGCAGACTCTGGTGTACCTTTGGTTTTTAGGTCGAGGCCGCCTTTGCGGGTCAGCATACGCATGCGTGTGAACACATTGATGATATAGCGCCAACGCGTAATACCGGTCAAGTCACCATGCCAAAGCGCAGGCTTGTCACCATAGAGTTTTTGAAGCAACTCGTGATGTTGGTCACTTCGCAAAACCGCCTCGACTTCGGCCGCTCTTCGACCGGCTTTCCTAATGGACCATCGTGGCAGGATGCCAGCATGCACAAGCACCTTGTTAAGCGCTTTGTCGTGATGCAGGAGTGGGCGGTGTCGCAACCAACGCAACAGAATGTCGGCATCCGGCGCTTCCAAAATGGCGTTCAAGTCACTGCGTTTTCTTAACAGGCTCTTGGACGGCTTTTCGGCTAGTGCCAGCAGGTGTAGATCATGGTTGCCGAGCACCGTGACAACGCTATCGCCGAGACCATGAAGAAATCTTAATGTCGCCAGCGAATGTGGTCCGCGATTGACGAGATCTCCGGTCAGCCAGAGCGTGTCGTGGTCCGGATCAAATTTGATTTTACTCAGTAATCGCAGCAGCGGGTCGTAACAGCCCTGCACATCGCCGATCGCATAGATAGCCATGCGACCAAAGGTTACTGCAGGATGCCCGGTACCGCTAGCGTGAAGGGTTGGATGGGCGCCTCAAATGCATTGCCATCGGCACCATGCATTTCGTAACTACCTTGCATGCTGCCGACCGGTGTCTCGATGATCGCGCCGGAACTGTACTCAAACTCACTACCAGGGCTCAACGTAGGTTGCTCGCCGACAACGCCATCTCCACGCACTTCCTGAACTTTGCCATTGCTATCCGTGATTACCCAATGGCGTCGTCGCAATTGCGCCGTTTGACTGCCAACATTGGCGATCCGGATCGTATAGGCGAAGACATAGCGATCGGATTGCGGTTCGCTTTGGTCTTCCAAAAAGCGTGTTTGGACACGGATCGAAATGGGTTGGGCTTCAGTCATCGATATCATTTGAACAAAGCACGAGCGGTAGCGCAATCATTTAGTATCCAGAAGGTTCGCAAGTTCGGCAAATGCTTCGACGCTTAGGGTTTCCGGTCTTGCCGCAGGATCGATGCCGGCTGCTTCGATCAAAACGCTGTCAGCCATTTGTCTAAGCGAGTTTCTCAGTGTCTTTCGGCGCTGCGAGAAGGCTTGCGTGACCACCCGGCTGAACAGTGATTCGTTTTGGATGTGGATAGGAGACTGACGCGGCGTCAGGCGCACCATGGCTGACCAGACTTTCGGCGCTGGATTAAATGCCTCAGGGCCAATATCGAACAAAGGTGTGGCGTCGAACCGGCTTTGGATCATGACCGACAGGCGCCCAAAGGTCTTGCTGCCCGGCTCTGCCACCAAACGTTGGACAACTTCGCGTTGCAGCATGAAATGCATGTCATGAATCTGGTCCAGATATTGTGCAAAATGAAACAGCAGTGGGGTGGAGATGTTGTAGGGCAAATTGCCGACGATGCGCATCGCATCGCCGAACTGACGGAAATCAACTTTCAATGCGTCGCCGGATACCACTTGCACTTTGGGGTCATCGCCATACTGCTTTTCCAGTGTAGCCACCAGATCCCGATCAATTTCAACCACAGTGAGCCTGCGCGCTTGTCGGCCAAGCCAACCGGTCAGTGCGCCTTGTCCGGGTCCTATCTCAACAATATGATCATCGGACTGAGGATGGATTGCCTTGAGTATTCGGTCGATGATTGTTGCATCAACGAGAAAATTTTGACCGAAACGTTTTCGTGCCCGATGTGCCACTAGACTGTCGTTGAAGAACGTGACAATTCGGCAGCTAGCTCAATCGCAGAGATCAGGCTGGTTGCACTGGCTTTGCCAGTGCCGGCGATGTTCAGTGCACTACCGTGATCAACGGACGTTCTGATGATGGGCAAACCTAGTGTGATGTTGACGATATCACCGAAGCCTGCAAATTTGATGACCGGCAAGCCCTGGTCGTGATACATCGCCAAGATGGCGTCGGCATTTTCGCCGGCATGATTGAAAATCGTATCCGCGGGGTAGGGGCCGTGAATGTTGCGGCCTGCTTCGCGTTGTCGTGCGATGACCGGTGCAATAATGGCATCATCTTCATGACCAAGATGGCCGCCCTCGCCCGCATGCGGGTTTAGGCCGCAAACAGCGATCTCAGGTGAGGTTAGTGAAAATTTCGTTTTCAGGTCTTCGTAGAGAACGTCGATTGTGTCCGTTAGTAATTGATCGGTGAGTGCGTCGGGCACTGCGCGCAGCGGCATATGCGTGGTGGCTAGCGCAACCCGAATCGTTTTTCCAGCAAGCAACATGACGGGCAGTTTGGTACCACAGCGCTCCGCTAAATACTCGGTATGTCCGCTGAAGTTGACACCTGCATCTGCGATGATACTTTTCTGTAGCGGCGCTGTGACCATCGCCGAGAATCGTCCGGAAAGGCATCCCGCGACCGCGAGGTCCAGACCATCCAGCAACGCCTGGGCATTCTCGGTGTGCAACACACCGAGGCAATCCGGTACGGCAAATGGTGTTGCCAGATAAGGCAGTCGTCCGGGCTGGTGTTCGGTTGACATTTTTTCTTCGGCTGGCACCAGTGTCAAATTGGCATTGATGAGCCGTGCACGCGCGGCTAAAACCTCGGGGTCACCAATGGCGACGATGGGCGCCGGCAACGATTCCATCGCCGCAGCGACACAGATTTCCGGCCCGATGCCGGCGGGTTCGCCGGTTGTTAGGGCGATGACCATATCGCGTTAGATGCGTTTGTCGACGAATGCCTCGTCGCGCATCCGTCGCAGCCATAGCTCGGTTTCTTCACCGACACGTGCGTTGCGTAAGCTGAGCGCACATTCGTTACGTTTTACTTCATCGGTATTGTCGTAAACCCGACGACCGGTGACTTCCATGATGTGGAATCCAAACCGCGAACGGAAGACTTCGGAGAGCTGGTTCAGCTCAAGTTGATCAACGACCTCAGTAAACTCGGGTACAAAAATACCGGCTTCTGTCCAGCCGAGATCACCGCCAAGGTTGCCGGAGCCCGGATCATCGGAGTTGAGCTTGGCAAGGTCGGAGAAGTCTTCCCCGTCAACAATCCTGGCGCGAATATCTTCAAGCTTTTGCTTGGCAGCAGCTTCGTCCAGAATTTCGTTCGGTGACACCAGAATGTGTCGAACCTGTGTTTGCTCAATTTCGCTACGCCCGGTAATGCCGCGTGTTTCATTGAGACGAATCAGGTTGTAGCCGCTGCCGCTACGAATGGGCGGCGCAACGTCGCCATCCGCCATTTCACGCACGGCTTCGATAAACAAGGTTGGAATTTGCGTGCCGCTACGCCAGCCCAGCGCGCCGCCTTCTAGACTGGTTTCGCTGTCTGAATTGGCGATGGCCAATGCAGAAAAATCGGCGCCATTAGTCAGCTGTGCATAAAGTTGATTCGCTTTTTCTTCGGCTGCCCGAAACTGAGCAGCGGTGGCTGTGCCGGGTACGCCAATCAAAATGTGTGAAAGATTAAACTCGGCATTGGCGCCGAAACTATCTGCATTACGCGCGAGGCATTGTTGGAGCTCGCGGTCTGTCACATTGATACGACGGAACACTTCGACCTGTCGCAGCTGATCCATGATCAGCTGTTCGCGCATATCCTGGCGGTAAGTAGAGTAGGAGAGTCCTTGTGCCTGCATCACTTGTGGCAGTTCTTCGAATGGAATCTGGTTACGACGCGCGACATCCGCCAGTGCATTGTTGAGGATCTCATCGGATACGCGAATGCCCATGCGCTCTGCGCGCTGAAGCTGCAGCTGATTGACGATCAAACGTTCGAGGATCTGTTCCTCAAGCACGCTCTCCGGTGGCAACGCCTGTCCCGATTCTTTGAGTCGATCAACGATGGCTTTGGTTTGCGAGGTCAATTCGCTGCGCAGTACCACGCCGTCATTCACAACGGCAACGATACTGTCCAAAGAGACTCTCTCAGCGGCTTGTTGAGCCATGACAGATGACGCCAGAAAGATGCCGGCGAGAAAAATTAAAATTCGATCGATCATATTCGTGTGTTTCTCAATTGTTGATCTCGGTCTAGCGATTTCCATAACCCAGAATGCCACGTTCCAGCAACTGGTTTACAGGGTCTCCGACACTGCTTAGACCCTTGAGTTCCAGCTGAATGGCGATGGCGCTATCTGATGTGCCATCGCGTCGGCTGATAAACCGGCGGGAAACGATACTCAGCCCCCAACAGCAGCTTTGGTACTCAAATCCTACAAAGCGCTCGAGTGTCGTTTCTTCGCGGAAAGAGTAATTATACCGTCCAACGGCGTTCCAACGCGATGAAATTGGCCATGACCATGAAATATCACCTTGATCGATTGAGTCGCGCCGGAACCGATAGCCGATATTGACGACTCGATTACGACCGGGGAGGTATTGCAGCCGGATTTCCGACTTGGTGGTGCGGTTACTCTCAGAGTTCCACTGCTGGGCGACATCGATATTCCAGTTGCCCCAAACTGCCAGTCTGAGTTCGGCGATATAATCTGACGAGTTCCCGGTGGTGTCTGTCAGGCCCGGCAATGCAACGGTTTGCGACGAAAGATACCGGCTTTGCCCCAATGTGGCGGTAAGAATGGCTTTGCCGTCGTCGCTATTAATGAGCCGCGTCGTCACACCGACCGTAACTTGATCGGTATCGCCAATTCGATCCAGGCCGACGAAGCGATTGTTGCGATACAGTTGTTCGATACTGGCAATGGGTTGGATGGTGTCGAACACGGGAATATCGTTTTGGTCGCGGAATGGCACATGAACATAATAAAGATGGGGTTCCAGCGTCTGCCGTAGGTTGCCATCAGAGAGTTCCCGTTCGAGCCTGATACCCGTGCGAAATTCTGCAATCGGCATGCTCCGCGTCAAAGACGTATCACCCGTTGTCGAATCTTCATCGAGTTTGTAATGCGTGTACATCCATTGAAGGCGCGGCTCCAGATAGAAGCCGCTGTTCTCGATGGGTAACGAGATGGATGGCGCTACGTGATAGCGCGCACCCGTGACACCGACATCCCGATCAAACCCGGTGAGCTCGGCGTTCAAGCCCAGTTCGATGCCCAGCGGTAAGTCCGGATATCGGCTGTCGACGCGCACCGCCGGCAGTAGTCGGTAGGGCACGTCTGCGGGTCCAATCAACTGATCGATGGTTTGATAATGGGTGAGTCGCGCCTCCGCGGTGGTGCGCGTGCCCAGGTAGCGCAAACCGACACTTCGATTGAGGTGCGTGGCGGCCGCACTACTCAAACTGCCACCCAGATCCTCCAGATAGGCATTATCAGACACATCGGTGACGTCAATGAAAGCGCGCCAGCGGGATGCGAAATCAGTTTGGTTTTGCCATTCGAACAGCGTGCGATCAAGACCGGTGAGGTCATCACCGGGTAGGTAGACGGCTTGCATCGTGCCGGTACTGCGCTTGGTTAAATAACGGAATTCCGTCCCTAGTTGCACGCCACGTCGTGACAAGATTCTTGGCGTAAAAGTCGCATCGAATGCAGGTGCGATATTCCAATACCATGGTGCTGCTATGTCTACGCCGTTGCGTGTGGATTGACCGATTCTGGGTAACAAGAATCCTGTCTTGCGTTGTGCGCTGATCGGAAACGACAAATAGGGCGCGTACAAAACCGGAATACCTTTAAAGCGGAGCGACAACCCATTCGCTTCGCCTACACCGTTTTCGGTGTCCAGCCGAATCTTGCGCGCTTGCACGATCCAGTCGTCCTTGCCTTCCGGGCAAGAGGTATAGCTCACGTCCTCCAAACGAATCTTGCCGCGTCGATTCAGACGCAGCAATCCGGCCGCGCCACGAGAGGCGCCATTCCCCAGTCGAAATTCTGCATCGCTGAACTCAACTTTGCCATAAAGGTAGTCTAGCAAGGCGGTCTGGCTCGCGATGTCCGCGCCCATGCCCGTGTAGCGTATGTCGCCAAGCAATGAGAGCGCCCCGGCCGCTTGCTCATAGCGTCCCTCGGACGCTTCGATGGCATAACCGCCGCCGGATGCGCGCACGCCATCCTTGAGAATAGCGTCACCGCCGAGGGTAATTGATCCGCTGCCACTTTCGAGGTTGAATGCCTCGTTTTCGATAGGCAGCGCATCGGTTTCAGGTGCGCTGAAGCCGGTGTTTTCGCAAAGCACACTAGGTAGCTCATCGTCGGCCTTGCCCGTCACCGACCAAAGCGGTGTCATGCAGAGACAGACTAAAAACAGCGATCTAGCGTTGATGGGGCACCCGGTCATTCTTCGAACTAAGCCGGAATTGTAATAGATGTTTCGATCAACGTGTTGATTGACTATGGCTGAGCGCCCTGCACGCGATACCATAGCGGGATGAGTGATGAGCATTCTCGCAAAGATTCCCGTCTTCAGGACGCGCTAGGCTGGGCTGCCGGGCAGGGCATTCGACTACGCGATGTTCAGTCTGCATCCGAAGACGCCAGTTTTCGACGATATTTTCGGGCCCGACTAACGGCGCCGCTTAACAATGAGCGGGGTAACCTCGATGTTGGTGAGAGCGTCATTCTGATGGATGCGCCGGCAGACCTTGAAGACAGTCGTCCTTTTGTTGCGGTTGCACAGTTGCTAGAAGGACTCGGTGTCGCCGTGCCGATGATCTTCGCCATGGACTTGGAGCGCGGCTTTCTTTTGCTCAGTGATCTCGGTCATCAATCGTTGTTGGGGGTGCTTGAGCAAGAACCCGCTTTGGCCGATTTGATGTATGACCGAGCCGGCGGATGGATTCACCGTATGCAAGCGATTGACCATGACGCCTTGTCGGACTTGCCCGACTATGACGATGCGATGTTGCGCCGTGAAATGCAGTTGTTTCCCGATTGGCTTTGCAAGAAGCACTTGCGATTAGACTGGGATGCATCGGATAACGGCGAGTGGTCAAGATTGACCGATACGTTGGTGAAAAACTCACTGAGCCAACCTTGTACCCTCGTACACCGCGATTATCATTCGCGAAACTTGATGGTCGATGCCGACTTCGAGGTTTCGGTCATTGATTTTCAAGATGCTGTTGCCGGTCCGTTTACTTATGACCTGGTGTCGATGCTGCGTGACTGTTATATCGATTGGCCACTTGATCAGACGGATCGCTGGGCGTTGCGCTGGTTTAACGATTCTCCGTTGGCTGCTCCATTTGATGAGGCGCAATGTTTGCGTTGGTTTTACTTGACGGGCGTCCAACGTCAATTGAAGGCAGCGGGTATCTTCGCGCGGCTAGCGCTGCGCGATGACAAGTGGGGCTACCTCCCCGACATTCCGCGCACGCTCGGTTACATTTCGGCGGTAAGCAAGCGGTATCCCGAGCTTCAATGGATAGACCATTTTATCCGGCAGCACTGTTTGCCGGGCTTGCTCCCATGAAACAGGCGCTATTGCTTTGTGCCGGTCGCGGCGAACGTTTGCGCCCGCTGACTGACGAGTTGCCCAAGCCCCTTGTTGACGTTAACGGTGAAACGTTACTGGGCAGGCATCTACGCGCATTGAGTGATGCGGGGTTCGAACAGGTGGTCATCAACCTGGGGTGGCTCGGTGAGCGTATCGTGGAACATGCCGATAGCGGATCTCGCTACGGCTTACGTATCGTTTACAGTCCGGAAGGTTATCCAACGTTGGATACCGGTGGCGCAATCGCGCAAGCGCTCCCGCATCTGGAGGATACGTTCCTCGTGGTCAATGCGGATATCTGGACCGCGTTTGATTATTCGAAGGCCGGTGCCAGCGTTTTGAAAGACACAGATGCGGCGATCGGGCTCGTGGCAAACCCGGACTACCGGGCGTCAGGTGATTTTACGCTGTGCGAAGGTAGCGTAACGAACCAGAGAACGCCGGGTCTGACTTATAGCGGCATTGCCTGCTATCACCGACGTTTCTTTGATCATACCCGGGCCGGTGAACGCTTTTCGATTGTGCCGATGCTTCGTGCGGCAGCGGATGCAGGTCGACTGTCCGGTTTTCCGATAGTGGCGGATTGGTTCGATGTTGGGACCCCTGAGCGTTTGGCTTCGGTTCGGGCATACGCCGCCAAAGTTAATCGTTAACGTCGAACGTAACGCCTAGTTCTTCGGCAAGCATAGGCGTGATGGCTTCGGAGACTTCGTTAACCGACAAGGTTTTGCCGAGCGTTGCCAAATCGATGACCTCGAGATTTTCGAATCCGCATGGATTGATTCTGTTGAAAGGCTCAAGATCCATGTCGATATTGAATGCCATGCCGTGATAACAGCAACCGCGCCGGATACGAAGACCAATGCTGGCAATCTTCCTGCCCTCGACATAGACCCCGGGAGCATCGCAACGGGACGCAGCATCGATGCCCCATTCGGCGAGTAAACGGATAGCGCTATTCTCGAGGCCGGACACGAGTCCGCGTACCCCCAGCTTGGCACGCCGAACATTGATCAACGGATAGATCATCAACTGGCCAGGCCCGTGGTAGGTCACTTGGCCGCCGCGATCGATCGGTACCAACGGGATGTTTCCCGGCGCCAACACATGTTCGCGACTAGCGGCCATGCCTAAGGTGAAAACGGGCTCATGCTCGCAAAACCAAAGCTCATCGGGTGTTTCGGCATCGCGTTCATCTGTAAACGTTTTCATCGCATGCCAGACCGGTTCGTAGTCTTGCAAGCCCAGCGTTTTGATCGTGCTCATCAGCAAACGCCGCTTCTAGAACGCCATGATGACGCGTTCATCGTCGGTCAATGATTGATAAATCTTGTCGAGTTGCTCGCGACTGGTTGCGGTGATCTCGATGGTCACGGAGAGAAATTTTCCGTTCTTGCTATCACGCGTCTTGATTGAGTCGTCGCCACTGAGCTCACCATGCGCCAGAATCAGGGCTTGTGCATGCTCGGCGAATGTCGCATCGTTTTTGCCCATCGCTTTGATGGCAAACGGCTGGGGGAACTCCAGCTCAATCTCTGGTTGGTCAGTCATCCTGTTTGCTTCTCATCCTGGTAACGTTGAAACAATTGTCGCCATACGGGTCCGGGTGTGCCATCGCCGATTGCGTGGTCATCCACTTTGACGATCGGCGCTATTTCTTTCGTGCTCGACATTAGAATCACTTCATCGGCCGCTAGAAATTCAGGCACGCTGAGATCGCGTTCGGCCGTCGCCAAACCGATTTCACCAGCAAGCCGCCACGTGATTTCCCGCGTGACGCTGGGCAACAGTGCTTTCGTCAACGGTGGTGCGACCAGCGTGTTGTTCACCACGCAGGCGAAGGCACTGGCGGCACCTTCGGTAATCTGATCGTCTCTGTAGAGAACAGCATCGGCGGCGTCGGCTGTGCCGGCGTCCTGCTTGGCCATAACGTTGGCAAGCAGTGAGGTTGACTTGATATCACAACGAGACCAGCGTTCATCTGGTCGCAGAATCGCTTTTAGTCCAGACGCATAGGACGCTTCACTCGGCGCGGTCATCCGGCTGCTCATGACAAACAGATTGGCCTGCTGCTCTTTAGGAAACTGGTGATCGCGGCCGACGTCACCACTGCGAGAAATTTGAAGATACAGCGCTTGCGTATTGCAGTCGTTCGCATTGATGACTTGCAGCAGCACTTGTTCAAGTTCCGCCCGGCGCATCGGCATCGGTAGCGCGATGGATCGAAGGCTTTTTTCTAATCGATCGAGATGTTCAAGATGGCCAACCGCGCGTTCACCGTAAAAAGGGATGACCTCATAGACGCCATCACCAAACAGGAACCCGCGATCCAGCGGGGAAATATGAATATCGGCGATCGGCTGCAAACGACCGTCGTACCAAGCAATGTCTAAGGGAGCGTTAGCCATCTATGCAACCATCGCGAGATCACTCAAACCAGAGCGATACTTCATCCGTCATGCGTTTCCAGAGGCCACCTTTTGCGATGTCTTCCAAAAGCACGAGCGGCGCTGAGGCCAAAATATCTCCGTCCAGCACGATGCGCAATTCGCCCGCTTCTGTGCTTGCGGTCATTGGTGCGTAAAGCGAACGCCGGACGCTAACCGTGGGCGTTAACTCATCCCACGATCCGCGTGGTACCGTCACGTAAAGTGGACGGGTAACGCCCAAAGCGACCTCGTCTTTTTCACCTTTCCAAATGCGCACTGAGTCGACAGTCGCGCCGGCTGCATAAAGTTGACGCGTTTCGTAGAAGCGATAACTGTAGTTCAACAATGCCTGACTGGCGTCGATGCGCGCTTTGGCACTTTGCGTACCCATGACGGCCGAGATTAGTCGCATGTCGTTTCTGATGGCGGATGAGACCAGGCAGTATCCGGCCGCTTTGGTATAACCGGTTTTCATGCCATCAACGGTGCTGTCTTGCCAAAGCAGTTTGTTGCGGTTGTCCTGGCTGATGCCGCCCCATTCAAACGTCTTTTGGCTATACCAACTGTAGTATTGCGGAAACTCGACAATGATCGCACGTGCCAAAGTGGCCATGTCACGCGCTGTTGAGTAATGCTGGTCACCCGGCAAGCCCGTTGCATTTTGGAAGTTGGTGGAGACCATGCCCAGCTCTTGAGCAAACGTATTCATCAATTCTGCAAATACCGATTCGGTTCCAGCGACATATTCGGCCAACGCGACGCTGGCATCGTTGCCGGATTGTACGATCATGCCTTGCAGCAAATTTTCAACGCTGACTTTTGAGCCTTGCTCGATGAACATTCGGGAGCCGTCGGTGCGGCGCGCATTTCTGCTTACGGGTACCTCATCCGCTAACGTGATTTGGTCTGCGCCGAGTGCCTGGAAGACAACATAGGCGGTCATTAACTTGGTCAGGCTAGCAGGTTCTACTTGCAGATCTGGCGCCATCGCGGCAACGATGGCACCGCTATTCGCATCAACGACGACATAGCTGCTCGCGTTCAGTGCCGGGGGTGCCGGAATGGGTAAGCCGGCAGCCATCGCTGGGGCGGCCGACCACGATAAAAGCAGAACTAAACCGCGGATCAGGGATCGACTGACCGACATAATTTGATTTCCTTTGGATGCGTATTTTTATTATTTCACAGCTTGGCTCGAAGGAGCCAATTTGTTCGACAACCGCGAGCGCGTTTAGTTGCGGCGTTGGGCTGCTGGTGGTGGCGAGACCAGTCTGACCTGGCGTATATCGATGGCGGCAAGGGTCGTCGCGATACCATCGAATTCCTGCACCGAGCCGATCGGGCCGACATGCACCCGATAGACTGTCTTGCGACCCGTTTCGGCTGCGTAGACGGCAACTTCCTGTTCGATAAGAGGGGCGGCCCGGTTTTTCAGTCGCAGTGCATTGTCGCGGTCCGAAAATGCACCGATTTGCATATAGATCGGGTTTGCGGCTTGTGGCTCAGTCGGTTGCGAATCCGAGGGTGCGAAGTTGATGGCTTCCACCTCAACCCGTCCGGTACCGGCGTTGATCAGGTCCAGTTCTCGAGCGGCAGCGTAGGACAGATCGATCAAGCGGTCGTCAACAAATGGCCCGCGATCGTTGACGCGTAACACCACGCTCTTGTTGTTCGCTAAATTCGTGACCCGTACCCAAGTCGGTAACGGCAACGTCTTGTGCGCGGCACTGACAGCATGCATGTCATACACTTCGCCCGATGACGTCAACCGACCATGAAACTTCTTACCATACCAGCTGGCAACGCCTTGCTCTTTGTAGCCCCGCGCATCTTGCATGACGTAGTAACGCTGCCCGTAGACATCGTAAAACCTGGGGTTACCTGATGCGCTACGGGGTTCCGGTTGTGGTACCCGAACGGCGTTTGGTACGCGCTTGTCGCGTGCTGGCGGTCCGTCACCGCCGGTAGGCACAGCGCAACCGGCAAGCAGCGCCGACAATACTACGAGCGACCGGTAGGTCATTGCGTTTTGCTGACCATTGCCGCGGTCCGCGCGTCAGAAATATCATTGCCAAGTTGCCAAACTGCCATCGCATACATTGCGCTGCGGTTGTATCGGGTGATGACATAGAAGTTGTGGAAGCCGACGTAATACTGCGGACCTGCTTCGCCCTTGAAGGCAATCAATCTGGCTTTTGCATTTGCATCTTTATCGGTTGCGAACAAGACACCATCCCCGGACAGGCTGGCCACGGTATCGGTCGCCTTGAGCGTGTTTTTCTTGGGCAACGTGCCGCTGAATGTCGAGCTTAAACTGGCATCGGCAACGACTTGATCGTTTTCTTTCCAGCCGTGACGCACGAAATAGTTCGCGACACTGCCGATCACGTCTTCCCAGTTTGACCAAAGATCGCGCTTTCCATCACCATCCGCATCGATTGCATAGGCGCGATAGCTTGACGGGATGAATTGCGGCGAACCCATGGCTCCGGCATAGGAGCCGAGCGCAGTTTCAATGTCCACTTGTTCTTCGCGAGCCAGAATCAGGAACTGTCCGAGCTCTTTGCGGAAAAACTTGGCGCGCGGCGGATAATCGAAACCTAAGGTTGCCAACGCATCCAAGACACGATACTTGCCGGTGATCCGACCGAAGTAGGTCTCCACACCAATAATGCCAACAAGAATTTCTCCCGGAACGCCGGTTTCCTCGCTGATTCGCGCGATGGTTTCCGCATGTTCATTCCAAAAAACGACACCGGCATCTACACGTTTGTCCTGAATAAAGATGTCGCGGTAGTCATGCCATGGCTTACTGCGTTCCGCAGGTCGGCTGATAGCATCGAGAATGCTCTGTTGTTTTTTTGCGCCCGATAGCAGCGTCACCAATTGCTCGCGGTCAAAATCGTGCGCTTCTACCAGTTCGTTGATGAAGGCATTGACGTCCTCCCGACTAGTGTCCAGAGCAAACAGATTGGCAGCAGCAAGCAAGCTAAGGCTCAAAGCAGCGATAAATGAACGAAACGTTTTCATGGCAAGCATCTCCGGCCCTAACGGGGCAGCAGGCGTTTTCTAGTGTGAATAGACATCAGAATACCGAAAGCGCCGATCAGGGTCACCATCGACGTGCCTCCATAACTGATTAGCGGTAGCGGGACCCCGACAACGGGAATTAATCCGGTGACCATGGCGGTGTTAACGAGTACATAAACGAAAAAAGTCAGGCTGATACTGCCGGCTAATAGTCGCGTGAAGGTGTCTCCTGCCTGACTGGCGATGAACAACCCTCGTCCTACGACAAACAGGTACATTGTCATTAAAGCGGCCAGCCCCAGCAGACCAAACTCTTCGCCGATCACGGCAAAAATAAAATCGGTACTGCGTTCCGGCAAGTATTCCAGTTGACCCTGGCTGCCATTGGTCCAGCCTTTGCCGAAGAGGCCGCCCGAGCCAATCGCAATTTTGGATTGGATGATGTTGTACCCGGCTCCCAAGGGGTCGCTTTGCGGGTCTATCAATGTCAAAACGCGCTGGCGTTGATACTGGTGCATGTTATGCCAGAGCAGTGGCAAGCCGGCAGCGGCGAGCGCGCCTAATGAAACGATAACGCGCATGCGTAGACCAGCGAGCAGGATAACGATGCAGCCGGATGCCGCAATCAGAATGGCCGTACCGAGATCTGGCTGTCGTGAAATGAGAAAGGCGGGTGTTGCAATGATGGCGAGCAAGACAGCCAGTGTCCTGAAATTGGGGGGCAACGGTCTCGCGTGCAGATAGGCGGCCGCCATCAATGGCACGGCCACTTTCATGATTTCCGACGGTTGGAAGCGAAAGCCGATGTAAATCCATCGTTGGGCGCCTTTGCCGCTTACGCCGGCAATCAAAACCACTAGTAGTAAGGCTAATCCGAGTGCGTAGCCGGCGCCAGACCAACGTCGATACGTCGCAGGTGATATTTGCGCGAGCACGAGCATGGCGACCAACGCCACGCCGAGTCTTATGCTCTGTGCAATGATCTGGGCGCTGTTTTGTCCGGATGCGCTGTAAAGTACGAATAGACCGAACGCAGCGATGACCAGAATGCCAGCCAGCAACGGCCCATCGATGTGTAACCGATGCAATAGCGTGGCGGCGGTTTGGGTGCGCGGCTGATGAAATTCGGATGTTTCTTTAAACATGTTTAGCGTTTCAGCCAGTAATCAGTTAGCGCTTTTGCGATGGGTGCTGCGACCGAACTGCCACTCTTGCCATTCTCGACGATGACAGCAACAGCAATTTCCGGCGCATCTATAGGGGCGAATGCGATGAACAGCGCATGGTCTTGCAAACGCTCATCAAGCTCCAGATCATCATACTCATCTTCCTGGGCAACGGTGAAAACTTGCGCCGTGCCGGATTTGCCCGCAATGGCATAGTCAGCCTGACGGCCTGTTGCAAATGCGGAGCCGCGGGGTGACTGCAAGACGTCTTGCATGGCTTCAATCACATGTTGCCAGGCATGGTCGTTGCCACCGCTCGGCATCGACGATAAGTTCTCCTGAGGATGTATTTCGACGTTGCCGGTGAGCGGATCTTGAAACTGCGCTGTCAAATGCGGTCGCATTCTCAAGCCGCGTAAAGAAAGTGTCGCCGTGGCATGCGCAAGCTGTAATGGTGTCGCCAACATATAGCCTTGGCCAATGGATGCGATAACCGTCTCGCCCGGGAACCAGACTTGATCGGCTCGTCGCCGGAAATTGTTTTTCTTCCATTCCCGCGATGGAACGATACCGTCTTTTTCTCCGGGAATTTCAATACCGAGGGCTGAGCCGAGACCAAACTCCACCAGATGGTCGCGCATCAGGTCGATATCCATGTCCTGAGCCAACTGATAGAAAAAGACATCACACGATTGGGCGATGGCGTCCTTAAGATCTACCGATCCATGGCCTTCCGGTTTCCAGTCTCGATAACGGTGCGTGCTGCCAGGCAGGCTAAAGAAGCCTTTGCAGTTGACCGTCGTATTGACGTTGGCTCTTTCGCTAATCAAGGCGCCATAGCCAAGCATCGGTTTGATCGTTGAACCCGGAGGGTAGCGGCCGGCAATCGATCGGTTGAACATTGGGCGATCCAGATCATTCTGCAACGCACTGAATTCCGTTTGACT
Organism: Woeseiaceae bacterium; assembly: GCA_045110335.1. Lineage (GTDB taxonomy): Bacteria > Pseudomonadota > Gammaproteobacteria > Steroidobacterales > Woeseiaceae > CALBPI01. The sequence continues at coordinate 54,564 of JBGCGB010000002.1, read as the reverse complement.
GATGCCGCGGGCAAAGCTGTTCGGGTCGTAGGCTGGCGAGCTGACCATCGCCAGGATCTCGCCACTGTTCGGGTCGATGGCGACAATGGAACCGCGGCGACCATCCATTTGCGTTTCGGCTAATTGTTGCAGGCCGACTTCCAGTGTCAGATAGACGTTACGCCCGGGTGTTGGTGCATCTCGAATCTCTGATGAAACTGCGCGTCCCTCGGCGGTGGTTTGCACATGATTGTGTCCAACATTGCCGTGCAAGAGATCTTCATAGGTCAGTTCAACGCCGGTTTTTCCAATTTGTGATGTGCCCGCGTAATTGGCGGTATCAACGCGTTCCAGATCGCGCGGACTGAGGCCGCCCACATAGCCAATGACATGGGCCGCGAGACTGCCTAGTGGGTAATCGCGAATGAGGCGGGCGCGGATATCAATGCCCTGGAAATAGGGCCGTTGCATGGCAAACCAGGATATTTCTTCCTCGGTCATTCGCGACTTCAAGGTAACCGGGTTGAATTTGGCCGTACGCCGGATACGTTGTTTGATGTCGTCGAGGCGATCCGCCTGGAGCAGGGAAGCCGCGGTTAGTCGGTTTAGCGCATCGTCGATATCGGGTACTTGCTCGGGAATCATCTCGAGCTGATAGGCGGGCAAATTTTGGGCGAGAATCACACCATTACGATCGAGGATAAGCCCACGTGTGGGTGGTGCGGCCTCAATCCGAACCCGGTTGCTTTGGGCGAGCTTGCTGTAACGCTCATGGTCAACTACTTGCAGCTGGGTCAGCCGCGCGAGCAAGATGCCACTGGTTAGCATGACAAAGATGACCGCCAATGCGAGCCGGCCAAAGAACATCCGTTGCTCGGCAGCGGTGTCTTTAATTGCCCGCAGATTCACCATGTTTTGGTTAACTCTTGGTTTGTCGACCTAGTCTTACAGTGTCCAGTATAACCAATGTCAGCGGCCAGACGATGATCGCGCTAATTAGCGGCCAAAGATAGAACGCCGCACCAATGTCGTTGTCTGTTGCGCCGTTGATCCAGAACAGGATGAACTGGTAGATCGCGATATAGGCGACAGCGGTCGCAATAGACTGCCATATGGGAACCAGCATGAGTCGCAGATGGAGTCGATGTGGTGCGTAAGTAGCGATGACGAGCGCTAGTGCGTGTTGACCCAATGGGACGGCATAAAGCGCATCCATCATGAGACCGGCAAGCAGTGCGCAAGTAAGTACCCATTGCCTTGGCGTGTAGATTGACATGTAAAGGAGTACCAGCGCTACCCAGTCAGGGCGGTATGGCGCTAGAGTCTCTGAAAGCGGCAGGGCGCTAAGCGCCAACGCGATGATTAGCGCTAGGTAAACCACAGCAGACCGATTCGCTTTAGCTGCCATCGCTGGCGACCTCCGGGTCTGCAGGAGGTGCTGTGCGAGGTCGTAGCAGCAAGACTTCGCGCATCCGAGTTAGTGCGGCAACCGGCGATGCGACTACCTTGGCAAACTCCTGGCGCGGACGAACCTCTACGCTGACCACCTCAGCGACCGGGTAACCGGGCGGGTAGTCGCCTCCAAGGCTGGTGGTGACCAATAGATCACCAACCACAATATCGGCGTTGTTCGGCAGGAAACGGATCTCAAGTTGGTCAAATTCACCGGCCCCAAAGGCTACGGTGCGAAGACCATTGCGGACCACCTCAACTTGCACGGCATGTCCGGGGTCACTAATGAGCATTGCATTCGATGAAAATGGCCCGACGGCGATGACTTGCCCGACAACGCCGTTGGCATCTACCAATGCTTGTTGTTCCACGACATCGTCATTGGTGCCCTTATTAATGACAATGCGATGCCGAAAACGATCTGAGTCGACATCGAGAATTTGAGCAACTCGCACATCGGCACCAACGCGCGGGCGCGCATCGAGCATCTCTCGCAGGCGGGCATTTTCAGCCGCGATAACATTGAGTTGTTGAAGACGAGCATCCGCCAGTAAGCGCTCTCGTTTCAATCGTGCATTTTCCCGGGCTAACTCAGCACGTGATCTCGTTGAATTTTCCGTCCAGTTGAGCAAGTTAGCCGGCATCGCCGCGACACGCTGGATCGGGAAGGCAGCGCTCATCAAGAGTGCACGAACCGGTTCGCCGAAAGAGGTCCGGAGATCGACCATCATGGAAATGATGCAGACCAAAGACAGCAGGAAGGTCCTCAGGCCCAGCGCGCGGCTGTGACCCGATCGATGCGTCCCTGTCGAGGTGGGCGGCATGCCGTTGCGATCACACCTTAATTAAGGCCGAATACGGAAGGTCCATACTCGTCCATCAGTTCAAGTGCCCGTCCGCCGCCACGCGCGACGCAGGTCAGCGGGTCTTCGGCAATGACAACCGGCAGGCCGGTTTCTTCCATTAACAACTTATCGAGGTCTCGTAGCATCGCGCCACCACCAGTCAGGACAATGCCGCGTTCTGCGACGTCGGCACCGAGTTCGGGTGGTGTTTGTTCCAAGGCTTCTTTGACGGCACCAACAATGCCTTGCAGTGGTTCCTGAAGTGCCTCGAGAATTTCGTTGCTGTTAAGTGTGAAGCTGCGTGGAACGCCTTCTGACAAATTGCGTCCTTTCACAGAAATTTCGAGTACCTCGGCACCGGGATAGGCAGAGCCGATTTCATGTTTGATCCGCTCGGCGGTAGCTTCCCCGATGAGAATGCCATAGTTACGCCGCACGTAATTGGTGATCGCTTCGTCAAAACGGTCACCGCCGACACGAACTGACGCAGCATAGACGATCCCATTGAGCGAAATTACCGCGACTTCTGATGTGCCACCACCGATATCCAGTACCATCGAGCCGCGTGCTTCATGAACCGGCATGCCGGCGCCGATGGCCGCTGCCATTGGTTCCGCGATCAAAATGACTTTGCTGGCGCCTGCGCCTTCCGCTGATTCCTGAATGGCCCGCCGCTCGACCTGCGTCGAGCCGTAGGGTACGCAAATCAGGACGCGCGAGCGTGGCGTAAAGAACCGATTGCCATGCACCTTTTTGATAAAGGTCTGCAACATTTTTTCGGTCACGGTGAAATCGGCTATGACGCCATCTTTCAGCGGGCGGATGGCGGTGATGTTGCCCGGCGTGCGGCCGAGCATGTTCTTGGCATCTTGACCGACGGCCTCTACGCGGCGACCACCGCTACCGAAATCTTCGCGAATGGCGACAACGGACGGCTCGTCGAGCACGATGCCTTCGCCCCGTACGTAAATGAGTGTATTTGCGGTTCCCAGATCGATCGAAAGATCGTGGGAAAAATAACCGAGTAGGTTTTTGAACATGGTGTTGTGGGTCCGGCCCCAAAAATTCTTGCAACTCTAGCAACGGGGGGGACAATCAGCAAGGCTGAGTGTATTCTTAGCCCTCTGCCAGACCGTCATTCGAACGGCGGCGAAAATCACCCTGAACAGGAGAGACAGGTGTCTGTATCCAGCGACGATATCGACAAATTGGCTGTGTTATCACGGCTTAAGTTTGACCGGGAAGAACATGCGGACTTCACAGCGAAGCTCGGCAGTATTGTGGCGTTCGTAGACCAATTGCAGTCTGTGAATACCGATGACGTGTTGCCAATGGCCCATCCCATGGATCAATCGCAGCGTTTGCGCGCAGATGTGGCGGACGCCGAAATCGATCGAGAGGCGCTGCAAGCGACGACTTCGGAGACCGACGACGGGCTGTATTTGGTGCCGAGGGTGATCGAATGAGCGAATTGCATGCTTTGACGCTGACGCAGATGCGCGATGGTTTGCGCGATGGATCGTTCAGTTCCAGACAATTGGTGGATGCCTGCCTCTCGCGGATCGAAAAAATGGATGGCACGCTGAATAGCTTTGTGAGCGTGTTGGCGACAGGAGCCACCGATGCTGCTGATCAAGCGGATGCGCGTATTGCTGCGGGCACGGCAAGGCCGCTCGAAGGGCTACCGATCGCACACAAGGACATTTTTTGTACGAAGGGTGTTCGCACCAGTTGCGGGTCAAAAATGCTCGAGAACTTCGTGCCGCCATATTCGGCAACAGCCGTCACGAACTTATCGGATGCGGGAGTGATCATGGTGGGTAAGACCAACATGGACGAGTTCGCGATGGGTTCGTCAAACGAGACCAGCTATTTCGGTGATGTACACAATCCGTGGCGCCACAGTGCGTCGCCAGGTGGGTCGTCAGGTGGCTCCGCCGCTGCTGTTGCCGCTCGACTGGTGGGTGCGGCGACCGGCACGGATACAGGAGGGTCGATTCGACAGCCAGCTGCGTTGACCGGGTTAACCGGACTGAAGCCGACTTATGGCAGGATTTCGCGTTACGGCATGATCGCGTTTGCGAGCAGCCTTGACCAAGCAGGTACCCTGACGCGCAGTGCCGCGGATGCCGCACTGCTGCTGCAAGCAATGTCCGGTTTTGACCCACTCGATTCAACCAGTGTCGACCAGCCGGTTGACGACTTTGAGGCGCAACTGTCGCAACCGTTGAAAGGGTTGCGTATCGGTGTCGTCGATGAGTTTATGGGCGAAGGCCTGGACGCGGAGAATCGTGATTGTGTCGAAGCCGCGCTGTCCCTGTTGGCCGAGCAAGGTGTCGACATCAAGCGTATTTCGTTACCCAATATCGGTTTGTCGGTGCCCACTTACTATGTGGTTGCGCCGGCTGAGTGTTCTTCGAATCTTTCCCGTTTCGATGGCGTTCGGTTCGGTCATCGTGCAACAGATCCGGTTGATCTTAATGACCTTTATTGCCGCTCGCGGTCAGAAGGTTTTGGTGCGGAGGTGAAACGTCGCATCATGACTGGTACGTATGTATTGTCTGCCGGTTACTACGATGCCTATTACCTGAAGGCCCAAAAGGCGCGGCGATTAATCAGTGCCGATTTTGCAGATGCCTTTGAAAACGTTGATTTGATCGCCGGGCCGACAACACCAACGCCAGCGTTCGGTCTCGGCGAAAAAACGGACGATCCGATCACGATGTACCTCAATGACATCTACACAATTGGCGCTAACCTGGCAGGCTTGCCTGCGATGTCTGTGCCATGCGGTATGGTCAGTGATCTTCCTGTCGGGCTGCAATTGATCGCGCCCGCATTTGGCGAGTCGCGCATGTTGAGCTGCGCTCATCAATATCAGTTATTGACCGATTGGCACCAGCGTTGCCCGGAGGGTTACGAATGAGTTGGGAAGTCGTCATTGGGCTTGAAATTCATGCTCAATTAGCCACGAATAGTAAGATTTTTTCGTCGTCACCGACGGCTTATGGTGCGCCAGCGAACACGCAGGCTAACGTCGTCGATTTGGGTTTCCCGGGTGTTTTGCCGGTGCTCAACGAAGAGGCCGTCCGGCTGGCTGTGATTTTCGGTTTAGCGATAGACGCAGACATCACCCGACGTTCTGTTTTTGCCCGAAAAAACTACTTCTATCCGGATTTGCCGAAGGGTTATCAAATCAGTCAGCTTGATCTGCCGATTGTTGCCGGCGGAAAGATGGAAATTGAAGATGACGCGGGAAACCCGAAAGTCATCAATCTCACGCGGGCGCATCTCGAAGAAGATGCCGGCAAGTCATTGCACCAGAGTTTTCAAGGGCAAAGCGGTATCGATTTGAACCGGGCGGGCACGCCTCTGCTCGAAATCGTTTCGGAACCTGAGTTGTCTTCGGCAGGCGAGGCTGCGCGTTATATGCGCCGTATCCATGAGTTGGTTCGCTATCTCGGTATTTCGGATGGCAACATGCAGGAAGGTTCTTTCCGTTGTGACGCTAACGTGTCGATCAGGCGTCCGGGTGATCCTTTGGGAACGCGCGCAGAAATCAAAAATCTGAATTCATTCCGTTTTATCGAGCGTGCCATCAACTATGAAGTGGAACGACAGGCGGACATCCTGGAAGCGGGTGGCAGCATTGTTCAGGAGACGCGTTTGTATGATGCGGATACCGATGAAACGCGCCCCATGCGTAGTAAGGAAGAGGCTAATGATTACCGTTATTTTCCGGACCCGGATTTGTTGCCGGTGGTCTTGAGTGATGACTACGTCGAAACGGTGCGCGCCGGGTTACCGGAATTGCCGGCCGCGCGGCGTGCGCGTTTCGTTTCGGCGTTATCCATCAAGCCTGAGGATGCGGGTATTCTCGTCAGCCAGCGCGCGTTAGCGGATTACTTTGAGACAGTGGCAGCGTCGGTTACGCCGCAGCTCGCCGCAAACTGGGTTTCCGGTGGGTTGGTGGCAGCCCTGAACAAGGCAGATCTTGAGGTGAGCGACAGCCCGGTCAGCGCCGAAGCGTTTGCCATTCTGCTGCAACGGATCGAAGACAAGACGATTTCGGGCAATGCGGCTAAGCAAGTCTTTGAAGCCATGTGGGCTGGCGAGGGCGATGCCGATCGTGTGATTGATGCGAAAGGTTTGCGTCAGATTACCGATACCGGCGCGATCGCCAAGATTGTTGATGACGTGTTGGCGGCGAGTCCGGAGCAGGTTCAGCAGTTCCGCGAGGGTAAGGAAAAGGTCATCGGCTTTCTCGTGGGGCAGGTGATGAAGGCCAGTCGTGGCAAAGCAGATCCGGCACAAGCGAATGCGATGTTGCGTGAGCGACTGAAAAAGGTCGACTGATGTCAGAGAAAAATACCGATGATGAATTGCGCGCTGATGCGCTTGTGCGGTTCATGTTTAATGACATTCCTGTGCGTGGAGTCTTGCTGCAATTTTCCAAGCAGTGGCAAGCGCTCAATGGTCTGCATGATTACCCGACACCCGTCCGGGATTTATTGGGTCAGGCGGTGGCTGCAGTCACAAGCATTGCCAGTAGTATGAAATTCGAAGGTATGTTGACGGTGCAACTTTCGGGGCAGGGTGCTTTGCCGATGTTGATCGTGCAATGCAACGATAAGCTGCAGTTCCGCGGAATGGCATCGGATGTCGAACAGTCGCCAGTGCCGACGGTTTTTTCGGGTTTGATGAGCGCTGGGCAGTTGTCTTTAACTGTCGACGCTTTGGACGCCAAAGACCGCTATCGGGGAATAGTGTCACTGGGGGCATCAAGTCTTGCGGGTTGCCTCAAAGACTACTACGCCGAGTCCGCACAATTGGAAGCGCACTTTGTCTTGTTTGGCAGTCGCGAACGGGCGTGTGCGTTGATGCTTCAACGCATGCCGGATAGAGAACCGATGGCTGATGACGATTGGCACCGCTTGTGTTTGATGGCCGATACATTGAGCGCCGATGAGCTGCGCGAGGGCGTGAGTCATACCTTGATCCACCGCTTGTTTTCCGAGGATGATGTGGTTGCCTGGCCCGCTGCATCCTGCGCGTTTTCGTGCCGTTGCGATGATCATCGTGCGGAGCAAGCCGTTAAGGTGCTTGGCGAAGCGGATGCGTTGCTGTTATTGGCAGAACGCGATAACAAAATCGAGATCACCTGTGAGTTCTGCCGAAAAGTTCGGGTGCTAGACGAAATAGATGTGGGGCGATTGTTCAATCCCGCCGCAGTGCCTGGGCAATCAGGTATTCACTGAAGTAATCAGCAGGAGATAAAAAGATGGCGCATTACATTGACCCGGATAGAGCACAGTTTGAGCAGTTTAAGAATTTGCCGCGTGACGAGCCTATCTTGATGCTCAATCTCGTACGTTTTCACGCGGCAGCCGAATATCCTGATGGTGAGCAGATCTCGGGCCGGGAAGCTTACGCACGCTATGGTAAGGCCAGCGGGCCGGTGTTTACCCGCAATGGCGGCGAAATCGTTTGGCGGGGCAATCCCGCGCTCGTATTGATTGGCCCGGCGGACGAGGCATGGGATACCGCCTTTATCGCGCGCTATCCGACAGCTTCCGCATTTCTGGCGATGGTGACCGACGATGAGTATCGCGCAGCGGTCAAGCATCGTCAGGCAGCCGTGTCGACCAGTCGATTGATTCGCATGGATGAAGTTGCGTCGAATGGGCAGTTCGCCGACTAAAGTGCTGCTGTAATCTCAGTAACCCACAGATCGCGACCCGGTTACTTGCTATATTGGGGTTTATATATAAAGATATCGTTATATTCATATATACGGATACTTGATGAACCTCGTGAACCTCGAAGCGAGCGAGCAACTGTTAAAAGCCGTTGGTGAGCTCTCGCGGCTTCGGCTGTTGCATCTGTGTGCCATTGGCGAGCATACGGTGAGTGACCTAATGGCCGTCATGGATCAATCCCAGCCGCGTGTTTCCAGGCACCTGAAGATATTGTGCGACGCCGGTTTGTTGGAGCGATTTCGGGACGGGCACTGGGTCTACTTCCGTGTACCGATCAATGCGGCCGGTGCTGATCATGCCGCACATCTGCTATCCATGACCGATCCGGACGACCCGATACTTTCCCGCGATCGTGCTCGCATGCGCGAAGTGTTGGGCGCTGCGCCGATCAAAGATGAGCAGGCATCGTTGCGTTTGTTTAATCGCTTGGTTCTTGACCAATTTCTCTCCCGCCCGGTCGGTGATCTATTAGATATCGGCGTTGGTAACGGCGCGATCCTTCGATTGCTTGCGGGTCGGGCAACCAGCGCTATCGGCATTGATATCAACCCTGGATTGCGACGCGAGGCGCGTCGTTCGTTCGCGCGTCGATCGTTAGCGAATTGCACGATTCGGGAGGGCGATATGCATCGATTGAGTTTCGACGATGCAAGCTTTGATACGGTGATTCTGGATGAGGTCCTGCTTGGATCAGCCCACCCGGAACTGGCTTTGCAAGAAGCCCAGCGCGTCATGAGAGCAAAGGGACAATTGTTGTTGATTGAGCACATCGTTGCTGATCAACAGGCGCTGTCGACCGAAGCGATCGCCAGTTTTTGCGTCAAGGCGAGCTTACGCTGTGGTGTCGTTCGCCACGTTTACGATGGGCATTCAGTGTATTTGGTTGCCGTCGCTACAGCTGATATTGCACACAATCAAAAGACTGCCTAAGAAAGAGAATAACTATGAGTCAATCATCTTCATCGAGTTTACAACGGGAGCCTATTTCGGTTTCGTTTGAGTTTTTCCCGCCTGGTAGCGAATCGATGGCGGAAACGCTTTGGCAGTCGATGGAAAAACTGGCACCGCTGGCACCGAAGTTCGTCTCGGTGACTTACGGAGCGGATGGCTCAACGCGTGAGCGCACACACGGTTTGGTCAAGCGAGTCTTAAAAGAGACATCATTAACGCCGGCTCCTCACCTAACATGTATCGGCGCGAGCCGCGCTGAAATTGATGAGATTGCATCGGGTTACTTGGACGATGGTGTGAAGCATATTGTCGCTTTACGCGGCGATACGCCGAAAGATGAGCCAGACTATCAACCCAGAAAAGATGGCTATGCTTACGCGGCGGATCTCGTCGCCGGCCTCAGAAAAATTGGCGATTTTGATATTTCGGTGGCTGCATATCCCGAAGTGCATCCAGAGGCACGCTCGGCGACCCAAGATCTTGATAACCTCAAACGCAAGATTGACGCCGGTGCCAATCGTGCGATCACACAGTTTTTCTTTGATGCCAGCCACTACTTGCGTTTTCGTGATGCATGCGTTGCGGCCGGGATAACGGTGCCGATCGTACCTGGCATTTTGCCAATTACTCGCTTCTCCCAAATGCTGAAGTTTGCCGATATGTGTGGGACGGATGTACCAAGTTGGATGCATGACCGCTTCGACGGATTGGATGAAGAAGCTGATACGCGTGAGTTGGTTGCTGCGAGCGTCGCCATTGATCTGGTGAATGAACTGCGCCGCGAAGGCGTCAGTGACTTCCACTTTTATACGCTGAATCGTTCGAAGCTTACCTACGCGATTTGTCATACGTTGGGTGTCAGAAACGCCAAGGCGGCAGCATGAGCCAGCGCAGCGAGCGTTTCGACGCGCTTAGAAAAATCTTGGCACAACGCATTGTCTATCTCGATGGTGCAATGGGTACGATGATTCAGGGTCACAAGCTCACGGAAGCGGGTTATCGCGGGTCCCGCTTTTCGAACTGGGCGTCGGATGTCAAAGGCAACAATGATCTGCTAACGCTGACCCGTCCCGATATCATTAGCGAGATTCATCGACAGTTTCTGGCCGCCGGCGCAGACGTCATCGAAACGAATACATTCAATAGTAACGAGCCATCGCAAGCCGACTATGGTATGGAATCGTTGGTGGTTGAGCTCAATGAGTCAGCGGCCCGTTTGGCACGTCAGGTGGCTGACGATTTCTTTGCGGAGACCGGCGATCAGAAATTTGTCGCGGGCGTGTTAGGGCCGACCAATCGCACGGCGTCTTTGTCACCGGATGTCAACGATCCCGGATTTCGCAACATCACGTTTGATGCATTGGCTGAGACATATCGTGCGTCTGCCGCTGCGCTGATTCGCGGTGGTGCTGATTTCCTCATGGTCGAAACCGTGTTTGATACGTTGAATGCGAAGGCGGCATTGTTTGCGATCAACGACCTTGGCAAATCGCTGGGCGAAAGCATTCCGGTGATGGTCTCCGGCACGATCACTGACGCTTCAGGCCGTACCTTGTCGGGTCAGACGACGGAGAGTTTCTGGAACTCGCTGAGTCACGCCGAGCCATTCATGTTTGGTTTGAATTGTGCGTTGGGCGCCAGTGATATGCGGCCCTATGTAGAGGAACTTTCACGTATTGCCAGCACCGGTGTGAGTGCACATCCTAATGCCGGATTGCCCAATGAGTTCGGTGAGTACGATGAATCGCCAGAGTCGATGGCGGTGGTCGTTGCAGAGTTCGCTGAGCAGGGTTTTCTCAATATGGTAGGCGGCTGCTGCGGCACTACGCCGGCGCACATCGAGGCGTTGCGACACGCTTGTGAGGCTTATCCACATCGCGTCATTCCAAGCCCGCCGCGGCAATGTCGACTGGCGGGCCTCGAGCCTTTGAATATTGCACCCGATAGTCTTTTCGTGAACGTCGGCGAACGTACCAATGTGACGGGATCGGCCGTGTTTCGAAGATTGATCGAAGCCGATGACTACAACGGTGCGGTGGAGGTTGCCCGACAACAAGTCGATAACGGCGCCCAAATTATCGATATCAACATGGATGAGGGTATGCTCGATTCCGAGCAGGCGATGGTCACATTCCTAAACTTGATTGCCGCTGAGCCCGACATCGCACGCGTGCCGATCATGATCGACTCTTCGAAATGGTCAGTGATCGAAGCGGGTCTCAAACGAGTGCAAGGTAAGGCGGTCGTTAACTCGATTAGCATGAAGGAAGGCGAGGCTGCTTTCATCGAGCAAGCGCAGTTGGTACGTGCATACGGCGCCGCCGTTATTGTCATGGCATTCGATGAAAATGGGCAGGCCGATACAATTGAGCGCAAGGTGGACATTTGCGAGCGTGCGTATCGTTTGCTGGTTGATACGGTCGGGTTCCCGCCGGAAGACATTATTTTTGACCCGAATATTTTTGCGATTGCGACCGGCATTGAAGAGCACAACATTTATGGCGTCGCTTTTATCGAAGCGGCGCGCGAAATCAAGAAGCGCTTGCCGCATGCGATGGTTAGCGGCGGTGTCTCCAATGTTTCGTTTTCATTCCGTGGCAACAACCCGGTCCGCGAAGCGATCCACTCTGTATTCTTGTATCACGCGATCCAGGCAGGTTTGGACATGGGCATCGTCAACGCCGGGCAGTTGGCGATCTACGAAGACTTACCTACCGAATTACGAGACGCCGTGGAGGCGGTTGTTCTCAATACATCGGATTCTGCGACAGAAGATTTACTAACGCTCGCCGAGCGCTATCGGGGCGATGGTAAAAAGGCGACGAACAAGAATGATCTCGCCTGGCGCAAAGAATCTGTTGAGGCAAGGCTTTCCCACGCGTTGGTGAAGGGAATCGATGCCTTCGTCATCGAGGATACCGAAGAGGCGCGTTTGGCGGCCGAAAAGCCTTTGCATGTCATTGAAGGACCGTTGATGAGCGGTATGAATGTCGTCGGTGATTTGTTTGGAGCGGGGAAAATGTTCCTGCCGCAAGTCGTCAAGTCAGCGCGCGTGATGAAGAAAGCTGTGGCCCATTTGATTCCGTTTATTGAGGCGGCGTCGGATGGGGTGAAGCAGAGTAACGGCAAGATCGTTCTCGCCACCGTCAAAGGTGATGTTCACGATATCGGCAAGAACATTGTTGGTGTTGTGTTGCAATGTAACAATTTCGAAGTGGTTGATCTTGGTGTGATGGTGTCCTGCCAGGAGATTCTGGATGCGGCGACACGTGAGGGTGCGGACATGATCGGCTTGTCCGGTTTGATTACGCCGTCGCTAGATGAAATGGTGCATGTCGCGAGCGAAATGCAACGACTTGGCTATCAACAACCGCTGATGATTGGCGGTGCGACGACATCGCCAGCGCATACTTCGGTCAAGATCGATCCGGCGTTTGAAGGTGCGGTTATCTATGTAAAAGATGCGTCTCGTGCCGTTGGCGTCGCACAGAGTTTGGTGGGCGATAAGGCCGATGCTTATGTCGCCGATATCAAAGCGGACTGTCAGCAACGCCGTGAACGGCATGCCGGTAGCAAGCGTCAAAAACCGGCGTTGTCACTGCCCGCCGCGAGGCGTGCGGCGAGGAAATTGGAGTGGCAAACGTATCGACCACCCGCACCGCAGTTTACCGGTGCAAGAACGATTACGTCACTGGACGCAAAGACGTTACTCCCCTACATCGACTGGATGCCGTTTTTCAACGCTTGGGAATTCCATGGCAGTTATCCCGCGATTTTGACTGATGACGTTGTCGGTGAAGCAGCGGCCTCGCTGTTCGAAGACGCGCAAGCGATGCTTAAGAAAATCGTCAGTGAGGATTGGCTGGAAGTCAAAGCCGCTGTGGGTTTTTTCCCGGCGAGTACGCACGGCGACGATATCGAAGTTTATGCGGATGACAGTAGTGAACTACCGATTGCAACCGTCCACAGTTTGCGACAGCAGAAGCAGCGTCGTGCAGATCTACCGCAAGAGTGTCTCGCGGATTTCGTAGCACCCAAAGCGACAGGTTTGAAAGATTATCTGGGCGCTTTTGCTGTGACGGCCGGCTTGGGTGTGGAAGCGCGTGCGAAGGCTTTCGAACAAGATCAGGACGATTATTCGGCAATTCTTTTAAAAGCGCTGGCTGATCGTTTCGCGGAGGCAGGTGCCGAGTATCTCCATGAACGAACGCGACGCGAGTGGTGGGGTTATGCGCCGGATGAGGCATTAGACAACGCATCGTTAATCAAGGAGGCCTATCAGGGCATACGACCAGCGCCAGGCTATCCGGCTTGCCCGGATCATACCGAGAAGCGCACGCTTTTCGAATTGCTGGATGCGCCCCGGCGCACCGGGATGGCGTTGACGGAAAGCTGCGCTATGACACCGGCCGCATCGGTCAGCGGTTGGTATTTCTCTCATCCGGAGTCGCGCTACTTCGCATTGGGCAAGATTGATCGTGATCAAGTTGAAGACTATGCAGCGCGAAAGGGTTTGAGCATCGCCGAAGTTGAGCGCTGGTTGGCGCCGAACCTGGGTTATGAACGAGTCGTGACCAGTCGCGCGGATGCGGCGTAGAGATTTAGATTGGCACAGTTGTTGACAAATCACCGAAAGAAACGCTTTTCATCAGTGAATTTAGTGAGTTAAGAGTTGCCGTAGTTCGTTAGGTCGCATGCGTTTGGCAGGAATGGCGCCAATGCGGCTAGTGGCCTGCTATAGTAAATTGCGCGTTGGTCGATAGAATCCAATGGACAGGATCGGCTCGTTTTTCTGCTCGGATAACTCATATTGAGGCTGCGAATTTCGCATGGAAAAAGCACTACTAAGCCTACTTGAAAAAACGCGGCGTATCGGTACTTGGAACGTCGAACTGAACGGGTCGATTGTTCATTGGAGTCCGGCGACTTATGCGATTCATGACGAAGATCCCGATAAGGCCTTGAGTCTAGATGAAGCTATTCAGTACTACATACCTGAACATCGCCCAATCATTCAACGTTGCATTGATGCTGCGATTCGGGACAACAAAACCTGGGATATCGAGCTACAGCTTTTGACGGCACGCGGCGCAAGGCGTTGGGTGAGAGCTATTGGTGAACCGATTTATGAAGGAAAAGACCTGATCGGTTTGCACGGCATTTTTGAAGACATTCATCAACGAAAGAGCCTCGAAGTTGATCGGGAGTCACTCATGGAGCGCATGTTTGAGGGCGAGCGTATCGGTAAACTGGGTCATTGGTCCTGGGACGTGGAAAATGATAGCCGTGAATGGGCGCCTGGTGTTCACAGAATTTTCGGTTCATCGGCCAGCGGCGGGCCGCTGACACTCGCGCAACACATGGCTCTGGTTGTGCCTGAGGATCGGGCATCACTTAAGCAGCATATGCTGGACATTTTGGCGTCGGTTCAAACGGAAGCCAAAGAATTCAAGTTGGGCTATCGAGTACTAGTTGATGGCACCGAGAAGTATCTTGAATCGCAGGGTTTTCCAAAGTTCGACGTTGACGGTAAGTTTATCGAGTTTTCGGGGGTTATCGTCGATCGCACTAGCGAATTCGAGTCGCGTCGAGAAATCGAAGAGCTGCATCGGCGACTAGTACTTGCATTGGATGCGTCGGGTGTTGGCGTTTGGGATTGGGACATACAATCCGACGTATTGATTTGGGATGATCAAATGTACGCGCTCTATGGGATTGAGGCCGATGACTTCAGCGGTGCTTTTGAAGCGTGGCAGAACGGGCTGCACCCAGAAGACAGGCAAAGTGCAGAGGAAGAAATCCAGCAAGCTATCGCACAAAAAGAGAAGTTTTTTGCTACGTTTCGTGTGGTTTGGCCCGTTGGAACTGTTCGAAATCTTCAGGGTATTGCAGACGTTATACTAAATGCGCATGGAGAGCCCGAAAGAATGATCGGGGTGTATTGGGATATTACGGATGCGGTCGCCGTTCGCAGTGAGCTCGAGCGCTCAAATTATGAGCTAGCACAATTCGCCTACCGGACATCCCACGACCTAAAGGGGCCGCTAACTTCAATTCGGCGAGTGGCCGAGTATATGGTTTCCGACATCGATAGCGGTGAGCTTGAGGAGGCGAAATGCAATACCAGTAAGATCATTGAGCGCGCCGATGCAATGGAATCGATGGTACTTGGTATTCTAGATGCCGCGAAAGCGGAACTCACTGTGACGGTGGCAGAGCCAATCGATCTTGAGGGTATTGCCAGCGAAATTCTCGAAAATACACAGGCCATTCGTGAAGAAATGGGCGTTGCTGTCGAGGTTGATATCGATTGCGCCGTGCAGCCGCGACTGCCCCATATTCGTATCTACCAAATTTTGTATAACTTGACGTCGAATGGGATTAAATACGCTAACAAAGCGCGCGATAAGCGCTTTGTAGCGTTAAGAGCGGTTGATCAATCGGATCACTTGGAGCTTTCGGTCGAAGACAATGGGTTGGGTATCCCGGACGTCGATGAAGATGCACCGTTCGAAATGTTCAAGCGATTTCATTCCGGTGTTTCAGGCTCAGGATTGGGTCTTTACATCGTTAAGAAGCATGTAGAGTCGTTGGGTGGTAGCATATCACTAACGACGGGTGCTTCTGGCTCCCGTTTCGAATTGAAAATTCCCTATGCTAGGAGAGAATCTTGAATCCGCTGACTGTCTTGATCGTGGATGATGAAGAGCTTGATCGATACTTGCTGACGCGCGATCTAGCGAAGACAGGTTTTGATGCTAAAATTTTTGAGTGTGGCGATGGCGAGGAGGCGCTCAAGTTTCTGACTGACTACGACGAAAACAAGCAGAAACATGGCGATGACTTCCCACCGGTTTTGATTTTTCTTGATATCAATATGCCTCGCGTTAATGGGTTCGAATTTCTTACGCAATTTAATGATTTGCGTGCTCAGCAAAATGACTATCAATCATGCGTCGTGATGATGTTCAGTTCATCCGAACGACCAGAAGAGCACGAGCGAGCGCTCGCTCATGATTTTGTCGTTGATTTCATTATCAAAGGAAAGACGAGCTCAATAGAGCTGAAAGAGAAAATAGAAAAGCTGGCCTGACAGGCAACGAACTGGCCACGTTTCTGAGGAGAGTAACCAGCTCCGCTATCTTCATTGCTTATTCATTTCGACAGGCGCCGCCGGAACGGTTCTAAACGAATGCTCACGATGGCTTAGTCGGGCATTTCATAGTCATTTCTCAGCGCTACATCGTCGGTAAAGTACTGCACGAATTCCCAATCATTTCTATCCTTGTCAAGAAAGTAGATGCGTTTGCGATGGGGGTGGCTGTTGGGATAGGTGCTTTCTTCAAAACCCGCAGCCAGTAGTCGATTTCGCAGTGTTTCGACAT
The DNA here is from genome assembly GCA_045110335.1 of Woeseiaceae bacterium. GTDB lineage: Bacteria > Pseudomonadota > Gammaproteobacteria > Steroidobacterales > Woeseiaceae > CALBPI01. Next base: position 38,193 of record JBGCGB010000002.1, on the reverse strand, counting down.
CATCGACTTCAAAGCCGAGATGGTTGACGCCCGGTTTTCCGCTGTAAGGATGTTGATCTTCGTCGCGGGATAGATGCGTTTCGTTTAGGGCAATGTAGGTGTCTTCAGTGCCGATATGCATCCACCGTAGCCCGCTTTTGATGTGCTTGCTACGCACCCGGAAATTTGGAAAAGCGGTCGTCAGGAATCGGACGGCATCATCGAAATGCCGGACATGTAGGTTTGCGTGTTCCATTCGATTGATCATCGTGTTCTCCTATTAATGTAATGATCAATTTGAAGACTATTTGTTCTTTTGGCAACCAGATTGCTACTAAAGCAGCAGATTGATATTCTATCAACATGACGAATATCCAACAGAATCTCGCCGACAACATCCGTCGGCTCCGCGAATCGCATGGTTTCTCGCAGCAGCAGTTAGCTGATCTTTCAAATATTCCCCGACCGACATGGGCTAGTCTTGAAACGGGGGCGGCGAACCCTACGCTAGCTGTACTCAGCAAAGCGGCCGGCGCTCTAAATGTTTCTATCGAAGAGTTGGTCGGTCCATCACGAAGCGACTTCAGGTTCGTTCCTGCCGCGGCCGTTCGTGAACGCAAAAAGCAGGGCGCTCAGATCCGGCCGTTGGTGCCCGAGTCCATTTCCGGACTTGAGATTACTCGTACAGAGCTAGAGCCGGGCGGGAGTATGATCGGGGTCCCGCATAAGGCCGGTACCCGAGAGTATTTGACCTGTGAGCGTGGCAAGGTCGAGTTGGTCGCCAGTGGCGAGCATCATGTCCTAAAAGAGGGCGACATGCTTATTTTTCGAGGAGATCAACGACATTCCTATGTGAATCCAGACAAGCGGCGGAGGTCTGTTTCCATTTCGGTGGTTTGCTTTGGCGGTTGAGGATGCTCGATGTGCTTCGATTGACAACGCAAAAGCGTATGGTGTTCTCAGCACAGAGAATTGGCGAACACTAGAAAAACTTCTGCTTGGCGATAGAAAGCACAAGCGCGTTCCCCGCCTGCCAATGATACTTCAGGCAATTGGGTTCTGGATCACATAGGGAATTGTTTTTGAATTGTTCGAAGTGTTAGCTTGGTTGAAATACGCTTTTACTAAGGTCAAGAACATGTTGCGAAAAACCCTCTTTGTGCTGTGCGCTTTGCTTGGTACCACCTTTGGTTCGCATGCTTATGGTGATGAACCGAGAACGCATGAACAGACCGTTCGCCAGTTTGTTACCGCCTTCAATGAACGCGATACGGAAGCTATGATGGCGCTCGTCACTGAAGACCTGCAATGGCTGAGTATCGATGGCGAAAAGGTCGCTGAAGAGACAGGCGACAAAGATCAGCTCCGTGCGGCTATGTTGTCCTATTTCGAGTCTTGCTCCAGTTGCCGATCCCGGTTCATACATGTTTTCTCAACCGGTTCTCGTGTGGCCGCGCTGGAGGAGGCGAGCTTCGATACGCAATCGGGTCGACGCCAGCAACGTAGCTTGTCAGTTTATGAGTTTTCCGGTCATCTTATTCGGCGCGTTTACTATTTCCCGGTTGAGCTGTAACGGTCATCACCGCGCGGCGGTAATAGTGGCGCACATCATTTTCGGTGGTGCTGACGAGAGGCGGCAATATGCCTAGCTTCGATCAGGACTTGCTCCGCCTCGGCTGAGTCTCTAGTCTGGGACGAAAAACCGCTAGGGTGATGTTTCATGCGCGCATTTTTGACCTTCTTCGCCTTCATTGGTTTTCTGGCTGGGCCGGTGTCTGCTCAGGAACTTCAAGTCATTGATCAAACGGCTGCACCAGTCTATCCGGAGGATCGCGAGCTGGAGGCCTTTGTTGATGGTGTCATGGCGACTTATCGACAAAGGCATGCCGCTCCGGGTTATACCGTTGCTGTCGTGAGGCCTGATCGCACGGTTTTCTCAAAAGGCTATGGCCATGCGGATATTGATGCGGGCGTCCCTGTCAGTCCAGCCGAGACTCGATTCTATGTCGCGTCTATTTCCAAAACGTTTGTCTGGACCGCAACGATGTTGCTAGTTGATCGCGGCATTCTCGATCTTGATCGTGACGTCAATGACTATTTGAAGCGTTTGTCCGTGCCGTCCGGTGAGCGTCCGCTAACGCTGAACGACCTGATGACACACCGTGCCGGTTTCGAAGAGAACCTCGATTTGTTTACGCAGGCGGCCGCCGCATTACCCATCGATCAAGCCATGGCAGCAACGCAACCCGCGCAACCCTTCCGACGCGGGGAACGCGCGGCGTATTCCAACTGGGGGTCCAATCTGGTCGCTTTGATTATCGAAGACGTGACCGGCGAGACTTATGAGTCTTTTCTCTACCGTGAGCTGCTCGTACCACTAGGTATGTCGGCGACGGTGCTGTCAGAAAACAGTCCTAATGCGGCTGAGACGAGCATCTCGAAAAACTATCGTGCGAAACCCACCGGTCCGGTCGTAGTGCCACAGGTGGATCTCGGTGCGTTTGCGCCCATTGGCGGCATGACAACGACAGCGAATGATATGGCCCGATGGATGCGATTCCATCTCAATCGTGGTGCACTTGATGGCGAGCGACTCATGTCTGACGACACCTATGCGTTGCTGCGTAGTCGCCATTTTGATGAAGTGCCAGGCGGGCCAAGCCGCGCGCATGGATTTGCCGATGCGCCCTACAGAGACACTTTTTTCTACGGACATACCGGTTCTATCAATGCCTTCTTTTCAAAGTTCGCGATCGCCCCCGAATTGGGTCTTGGCGTCTTTATTTCACAAAACACATCGGATTCCTTCGAGCCATTAGCGGGTTTGCCCAAGCGTGTATTCGATCGGGCATTACGGCAGCGCGGTGTTGCCGACTTCGATTTACGCGAGAAACCTGCAGAGGGCGATCAAGCGATTGCCGAAGGCATCGCGGGTGCCTATCTAACGAACAGACGCATTACGACCGGCTTCTTGAAGGTGCTCGCGTTGTTTGATGGAGCATTGGAGGTCAGTGCAAAAGACGGTTATTTGTTGTTGCCCAATCAGGCAGCCTATTTACGTATCGGTGAAAACCTTTGGGAGAATCGTGACGGTCGCCGGATCGCCATCATTCGTAATGACGAAGGCGAGCCACTTCGGCTAATGAGCGGTCTAGGGGCAACGCACCTCGAGCGCGTCACCTTTTGGACGAACCCCAATCTTGTCGGTATGGCGTTTGGTGTCACCGTGCTGTTTGCCGTGACGACCTGGCTTGGCTTATGGCGCCGCTTTCGGCACATCAAAGAAAAGACGGCAACAGGTAGGTTCTTATCGCTTCTGGCGTTGCTCGGTATTACCCCTTTCATCTGGATGATGGTGCTTGGTGCGCAGATAAGCGACATTGAGAATCTGAGTTTCGCTGAGATCTTCGAGCAATGGCCGCCACCGGTGTTGTTGTGGATATTGACCGCTGCAACGCTCGCGGCACTGTTTGGCCTCTTGTTAACGTTGGGTTTGCCGAGCGCTTGGCGAAGCACGCAATGGAATCTTTGGCGCAAGCTGCACTACTCACTGTATGCGTTGTCCTATGCGTTCCTAACGACGATGTTGGTCAATTGGGGGGCGGCACCTTATGTCGTCAGTTTGAGCTAATGCTTGTCGGTCGACTTGGTAACGCCAATGCAGAGTGGCCATGGATGCATCTTTCGGTTTCCGCGTTGATATGACTTGCCAATTCTTAGGGAGGGTCGTGTGATCAGAAAGTTCGCGTTCGCGCTGCTGGGTCTCGTGTCTCTGGTCATCAGTTTGTTTTTTCTAATGATCATTGCTTACCTGGTGTCCTCTGAAATCATGCCAGCATTGGCTGAGGGCAGTCTTAATGTCACCTCAAGCACGATGATTCTGAATCGGGTTTGGCAAGGCAATGAAATTTACGTCCTACTGCTTGCCTATTTGCTGCTGGCATTCGGTTTTGCTATCGGAGCGTATCGCGCACTCCGGAAAGTGGTGAACCGATGATCAAAGGGCTGACAATTAGACCGATGTGCGGGCCACGTGGAATTGCGCGCCGCTGACGGTCATAACATGATATTTTTGAACCCTCAGTGAAGGGTCAAAACCATGTTAAAAAAGTTCATCCAGTTCAGTCTGCTATTGGGTTTTACGGTGTCCGCGGCAAATGCCGCCGTTGCGGTGGTAGAAGCATCAACAATGACGCGACCCGGCTACGTTGTTTTCTATACGGGAGCCTGTGCCGAACGTATCGGTATGAAGATTGCCCGAACCGGCTACCAACGCGGCGAAGATGCGATGCCGGGATTGATCAAGCAGGCTCGCAGCGCCGTGCCGCATTTTCTCAAGCTGTGCCCTAAGGCCGAAACCATTGCTGTCGACGTTCGAGCCGATGGTTCCCAGCAGGCTCACTACTTCACGATGTCCCGTGCGGATGGCTGGAACCCGACGGCAAGTATAGGCAATGGAGGTCTGAAAAGTCTGCTGGATGATAACGGCTATCGTTTAATCGCGGGTCCCCTACCTGTTTTCTCGCAGGCGTATCTTCGTTTCGAGGATGGCCGATTCGATATGGTTTATGGGGCGGAGCTCGAAAACCGAATGGTCGCAACGCACATCGAGCGACGTCCGGGTGAAGGGCAGGGAGCTGATAGCTACCTTGTCCGTGGGCAGTTTTACGATCTCGGGTTCCACGAATCCGAGCGGAAATGCGAGACAAGTCGCGAATCGTATGCGGCATGGGGCACCTTTACGATGACGGTATCGCCGACGTTGAGCGATTTGCCGTTGACCATCAAATGGTGCGCCGATCACGATGAGGCGGGGACCACTGAGAACACGGAATTTTTCGATATGCCCTGGTATGGCGCCAAAGACCGTCAACCGCCGAGCACCGCTCAAGTGCTAGCCGACTTATTGGCGAATTCGGGTGCTGTCATTGACGTAAAGACAAGTGATAGTGGCGCGCGCGAACCGCTAATCGATAGAGAATTCTATCGTGTGTACTCGTCAAAACCGGATCTTTGCGCGCATCGAGAACTGGACGTCGTCTATCGTGTTAATAGTGAGCGACGCGACGGCGTCTTTAGTGGAAGCTACTTGAACGCGGTCGGCAATGTGGTAGGCAATCTGGTGGGGCGTCGTTGCGATGGTGGCTCGGGCTTTACCGTCAATAGCTTCAGTGCCGATGATGCCCAACGCTGGGATCGTATTGATTATCGTTACAATCAGTCGCGTGGCGTTCGGGATACGCTCGTGCGCGTGTCGCGACGTACGCTGGGCGCGGCCGCAGAAGCGCATGAGGTTTGGCTGCAAGCGAATGAGTTTGGCCCCGCCTGTGATGGTCCATTTTGCGAGCTGCGCGGCGGTCGCTATCTGAATGCAATCTATCGCGGTGATCTCGACAACGTGCGTCAGATCGATCACATGCACAAGCAGGTCGTGCAACAGTTTATGGCAGAGCAGTCATCCGTTCTTGGTGCGGGGGTGTTCGCGCTTGCCTACGATGCTGCATTCAACGTCGATCAATTGCAGTTGTTGCGCGACGTGGCGAACAAATATATGCACACCTATGCCGTTTGGGGTGAATCTTGTTTGGACGCGGGATCGGGATCGAGAACCTTTTCTTACACGACACCGGTGGTGATCGAGACAGACGAGTTTGGTACTACGACTTCGGGCGGGATTGAGTATAAAGCCACCTACACGTTGAACCCGGAGTTCTTCCCGTTGCGTGACAAATTGGGTTCGCATCGCGGCGCTAAGCGCAGCGACAATCCGACAAACCTGCGGGTCAAGGCTGCTGTTTATGAAGGTCTTGTCGAGCTGGCGCGCACCGGCGATTGCCGCAGTGCCGAAGTCAAACAACTCGAGCAACAACTCAGAAGGTTGACCAGTGCGGTCTTGGCGAGTCCCGGGACACTAAAACCGTCGGTAGAAAACAGTCCCCCAAAGAAACAACGTAAGACCATGGCGGTTTTTCCTCCGGTGTCAACGGGCACAGCCGGTAAGGTTGCCTGGAATGCGCCTGTGCCTTTGCCGACATGGAGCAATGCGAAGCGCGGTGGTGCCAGCAAACCTCCGATGACACAACAAGAACGCTATGAGCAGATGAATGTTGAGATGAAGGCGCTTCAGGCGAAGTATGAAAAAGATCTGCAGGCCACTCAGACAGCCATGGCTGCAGCCCAGAAACGGCGTGCGCCGCAAGCGGAACTGATGCAGATCATGCAGGACAGTCAGGCCAAGATGATGGCGCTGCAACAGCAATTTCAGGCCGAGATGCTGCAAATACAGCAGAAGTATCAATAGTCGGTGTGAGTGATTTGGGTCAGTTGTTGGGTGACGACCCGGCGCGTTGATGCAAATCCGTCAATGTAAAAATGGGTGAGTTGGACGCTTTCTGACCTCTGTCACAAAATGCATCAGACAATACGCGTATCTTAAGTCAAGTCGATGCCAACTTAACCAATGAAGGAAGCGCACGTGGGTAACGGAATCTTGAAAGGGCACTTTTCTCGGCCGATCTGCGGTCTGGCGTTGTTGCTGATTGCCGGGCAGGCCTTTGCACAGTCTGCCGATGTTGGCCCGGGCCTACTCGATGAACGATTGGTGTATGCCAATGACGTCGAGCGATCCGCCGCCGCTGCAAACCAGGCTACCTTCGATTCGCTAGATACGGCTTGCAATCCCAATGGCCAGTTGGACGGTATTGCTGCTCCCACCGGCTTTGTTCGGCCGGACAATTGTTCGGAGCTTCAGTTTTTCGTTTATCTCACCACAAGAGAGCTGGTCCATTCAGCAAATGCGTTACTGGGGGAGGGGCCGACAATCGCCAGTCTTGGTGTCACCCAACAAGGGCTAGGTACTGCTTTGCGTTGGACCGCCGCCGAGGAGCTGGCTGTGCAGGGCTCGATGGCAACACAGTTTTCCAACAATCAATTGGCTAACCTCGCGTCGCGGCTGACGGCACTGCGATCCGGCGCCCGCGGTTTTACCGTCGCCGGTTTGAATTCAACACCTGAGTCTTGGGGTCGCGGGGTTTTGGCGGGTCTTGGACTGAATGAATCCCCGGGCCAATCTGATGGCAATGGTTATTCCCGCTGGGGCGGTTTCTTCAATGGCACTGCCGGCAGCGGTGACCGGGAAGCGACCGGCAATGAGAATGCGTTCGACTTCGACAACCAGGAATTCACGATCGGACTGGATTACCGGGTACGCCCGGATTTAGTGATTGGCGGTATGGTTGGGTACTCCAGTCAAACGGTTGATTTCGATCCGAATGCCAGTCGGGTGTCCGTGGTCAGCGGTAATATGGAAAGCGAAGGCAACAGCGCACTCCTGTTCGCATTGATCAATGGCGAGAATCTGTATGTTTCGGCGTCAGTGGGGAGTCAACAAATCGACTACGAATTGCAACGCGATATTCGCTACCCGTCTTTCAATGCGGCGTTGCCGGACTCAAACTCGCGTGCCACCAGTACCCCTGAAGCCACCACGGTCACCGGCACGTTTGACATTGGCTATGCATGGACCCGCGGTGCGGTGACTGTCGAGCCGTACCTGGGCATAGATTATGTCGATGTCACGATCGATGCGTTTGAAGAGGCGCGCAGCTTCAGCTTACTCAGTGGTCTGATCGATAATGATGGTTTTAATTTGGTCGTTGCCGAGCAGACTTTTCAGTCGCTGGACACGACGGTTGGCTTACGTTTTCAGTACACGCTGACGCCAACGTGGGGAGTCGTTTCGCCTTACGTGACCTTTGAGTATCACCGTGAGTTGCAAGATGCGCCGCGAACAATCCAGGCGCGTTATGCCGGTGCTGGCAATGAGGCTTTTGCGTTTAGTGTGGCGACCGACCCTTTCGATAGCGATTTCTATCTATGGTCGGTTGGTGTTTCTTCGGTCATCCGTGGCGGACGTGAGCGCCGCTATGACGGTCCGGTATCTGGCGGTGTCAGTGTTTACGCACAATACCAATCAGTTGCACAGCTGGAATTTTTCAGCGAGCAGACGTTGTCTTTAGGGATCCGGTACGAGTTCTGAGTTACCGCCGGTGTTAATTCACTAGACTTAGGTTTTCGGCACCCAGCGTGTCTAGCGTAATCTGGCCATTGCTAACCGTGATCGTTGTTATCGATCCATTGTCCGGCAAAAAACAGACGGTCTTGTCGCGCGCCAGCAGGTTCGAGACGACGGCGTTGATCACCATAAAATGACTGAAGATGGCTGTGTGCTCGGTCATCGACTTAAGCCTCGATAAGATCGCAGAACGCCATGCCTGAATCGGCGTAGGCTGTTCGCCCCAGGTTTGCGACATCATCGTTTTCAACCATTCGTGCCGCTGCGCTATTGGAACAGGTGACGGTACTTCCGAGAAAACCGGTTCGATGGATGCCGGCTGATTGAGCGCGACTGAGAGTGGTTGCGCCGTTTCGACGGCTCGCTGCATGGGGCTGCTAACGATAGTCATTGGAATCGGTACACGAACGGATAACTCTGAAGCCGCACGTTCGGCTTCCAGAATGCCTTGAGGGCTCAGGCCCGGGTCGGGCGAATCACCCCAGCTCGCAGCGGCTTCGCCATGTCGAATGAGATAGATGGTGACTGACATTGGAAGGATGATAATACGAATACGATCGGTTGCGTGGAAACCTGATTAACGATGGGTGCTGTCAGCTGCCCGGCGCGTTTCAAATATCGGGCTATACTAGCGGCTACTGGAGAGATGCATGAACGGTTCGTTAGAAACCATTGTAGATTTTGGTAGATGTCCGTTAAGCGATGAGCGCTTTCAGTCAGAGTGTCGTGCCCAGCTGAATGAGCACGGCGTGCTCGTACTGCGTGACTTTCTGAAACCATCAGCGATCGCGGCCATTCGTGCCGAGGGTAATCGACAACGGCACCTGGCTTACTACACGGCATCACAGCACAACATCTATCTGACGCATTCGGACGATTCGTTGAATCGAGCGCACCCGCGCAACCGCTTGGTGTCGTCGTCGAAGGGCTGCATTACCGATGATCAGGTTTCAAGGGCATCGGCTTTGCGAAAGCTTTACGATGCGGCTTCGTTTCGTGACTTTCTTCGTGCAGTGCTCGGCGAGAAACAACTTTTCGGATATGCCGATTCCTTGTCTTCCATTAACTTGCATTATGCGAGTGAAGGGCAGGAGCTTGGTTGGCATTTCGACAACTCGTCGTTTGCGATTACATTGATGATTCAGGCGCCGAAAGATGGCGGCCGTTTCGAATACGTCAAAGATGTGCGCGATGCAGATGCCGGCGAAATGAACTATCCAGCGGTTGCCAAAGTGCTCGACGGCGAAGTTGAACCGCAAGCTTTATCGATGGAGCCGGGTGCGTTGGTCTTGTTCCGCGGTCGAAATTCGATGCATCGCGTAACGCCGACAATCGGTGATCGAACCCGAATGTTGGTCGTGCTTGCCTACAACACAGAACCGGATGTTGCCCTTTCCGAATCCGCGCGCATGACCTTTTACGGGCGATTGGAATAAGCAAGACGATGTTTAGAAAAGCGGCGCGTGAGCCCCGGTTCGGCGATGTGGCTTTAACTCGCTCATAGAGAGCATCAGCGCTTTAGCCATTAAACACGTCACGACGGATATCACGATGGACCAAGGTTATATTGGGTTAGGCGGCTAGTCTTCCGTGACTTTCTCGCTAGGTCCGAGGTGCACATAGCCTTTCCCGTAATCTACGGTCACGACAAAGTGCTTCAGCACGTCATAGCCCAATACACCGTCCATCTCGTTGCGACGGTTTAGCCTTGATGTGCTGGCCTGATTTCGTTCAAAGAGTTTCATTTCGTCATCCGCTTGCGGTATCGACACCAAGACGTTCTCGACACTGTACGGCCCGATCTGTACAGACGGCACACGAAAATTCTGCATGGTCGTTTCTGAGTTAACACCTACCGTTCGACTCTCTTGTGTTTGATATTTCCCGGCCCAGTCCATTCGATGTGCGATTCGCCGGCTAACGACGAGTCCCATGGAGGCGCCAGTGTCCAACAGTAACCATGACTTCTTGTTGCCATCCAGTGCTAGACGCACCAATACACCATCGGTATCGCGACCCTTCTTGGACTTGATGTTTTTCAGTTTCTTGAGATTGATGCTGTCTCTGGAAATGAGGCGCATACGTTCGTTCGGGTAGTCGAACTGGATGACATATCCATCGAGAAAATTCGCGCCAAGCAAGAGTTGAATCTCGGGCGGCCCGAGGTTGAGGTCGACCACCTTTGCAAATTTCAGCGGTGTCTCGAACATCACGGTATCAACATCTAGAAAGGTGGGTCGTTCTTCTTGGGATACGGCGCCTACTATCGTTGTATCGCGGCCTTCCTTGAACGACAAGCCTGAGCTTTTGACGAATTGTTCGTTGATTGCGGTGACGCTCGCTCCGGTATCAATGATTGAACGACCCGGAAGGCCGCCTACTTCGCTCTCGATCCAGAGAAGGCCATCCACCACCTCAATGTCGATCCAGGCGGTGGCACCGGCGTGAGCGGGCGATGAAAAACCGCCGAGCATCATGAGCAAACTTACGAAAAATAGTCCTTGATTATATCGACGCATTGCAGTCCTTTTATGCTAATTAAGGTCGTATAATAACACAAATGGAGATTCATGGTGTGATTTACAACGGCGCCAACGCGCAGATCGTTCAATTGATCACCTTCGGGACCGATTCTGCTGCCTTAGATGATCCATTGACCAACTGCTGACGCGCTTTCGTCAATCTCTATCTATCGAATGTTGAAACGCGTTGCGGCACATCAGAATCATGGTCGTTAGGCATTGGCAACGTTGATCGATGACACTATGCATCTGCCATTCGAAGTGGTTTGGTTTAGACTATTGCGTTGAATCAAATCAGAGGTTTTCCCATCACTCGTTTTGCTGCGTTCTCAACCGTCATACTGGCTGCGCTTCTAGCGTCAGGATGTGCGTCAATTAACAGTGCGCCGATGGTCGCGGATTCATCCGAACCTGAGTATTTCCAATTAAGGCCCGACGTAGAGCAAATGTTTGGCTATACGCATGCCATAAGAGTGGGCAATAACGTTAAGATCTCTGGTGCAGTCAGCATGGATGCTAATGGTAATCCAACAGCGATTGGCAACCTAGAACAGCAGATGAAGAACGTCTATGCAGATTTGGAAAAGGTGTTGGCGCATTTTGGTTTGGGTTTCGAGCATGTGATTGTAGAGAATGTGTTTACGACCGATATGGCAGGATTCCTAAACGCTGCGGCGTATCGCAATTCGATTTATTCGGGTAAGTTTCCAACGAGTACCTGGGTGGAAGTGAAAGGTCTGGCACTTCCTCCGTTATTGATTGAGATTGAGTTGGAAGCGCATATCCGTCCATGACGAATCGGATGTTGGGATATTAGTAAGCGCATCGGAAGGCGCCGATCCAGCCGGGCGTTTGTCTACACATCTCACGAAGAACAGGGATACCATAGGGTCGATTCTACGGTGAAAGAGCATCATGTCTGAAAAAGATTTTTCCAAACTGTCCGACGAGGCACTCCTTGCCGAAGCCAAGAAAATGAAGTCTGAAGCAATTATTAGCGCATTCCTCATTGGCTTTATGGTTGGCGTGTTCTTCTATGGTTTGATCGGCAGCGGCTTTGGTTTTTTCGCATTGTTACCGCTTTTTCTCGCGTTCAAGGTCTTCCATAAACCCGAGAATAACGAAGCTCGTGCAACCGTTACCGCCTTGCTGAATGAAAGAGGTCTAACGTAACGCTAACTTATCGGCGATGCCGCTTGATGCTGCTATATTAGTGTCTTGTCTAAACGATGAGCACGGGTCTGTCGGGGAGCTTGGCTAGTCGTACCTAAACTTGCTAGGGGAGATTGATGAAAGCGCAGCTTAAACAATGGTGGACGCTCGATCTCGATAAAGAGAGTCAGAGTGCTGACAATCCCTTCGCACCCCTGCGTGAAGATCAACGAAGAGCCACGGCACCGTTACTCATGTTGGCTTTCGGCTGGGGGTTCCTCGTGACAGGCTTACTCACCGGTGGTGCGCTTGGCAAAGGCTTGCCGTTTTGGCCCGAGTTAGTTGTCGCCTCTTTCCTGGGTAATTTTCTAAACTTTGTGATTGGCGGGTTGGTGGGCTACATCGGTTACAAGACCGCCTGCAATAGCGGGCTGCTTTATCGCTTTGCTTACGGCAACCTAGGTGCCTGGTTACCCGTCTTGTTCGTCGCATTGCTCACCATTGGTTGGCAAGGCATCGTTGTTGGGGCGTTCGGCTTTGCCTGGGCACAGTCTTTCGATAGCCCAACGTTTTACGCGGTCGCGGTGTTCGCCGGTCTGCTCTACACCGTATCGACTTACTACGGCGTTTCGGCGCTCGAGAAAATCAGTATGCCCTCGGTGGCAATCTTGATTGCCGTCGGCATTTACGCGGGTTGGTTAAATATCAGTCAAGCTGGCGGCTGGGATGCCTTTCTTGCGTTGTCGTTGGAGAAGTCGGCGGAAGCGCCGCTCAGCATGAAAGACGCCATCAATCTAACCGTTGGTTCATGGGTCGTTGGTGCGGTCGTGATGGCCGAGTACACGCGATTCGCCAAGAAAGCGTGGGTCGCATTGGCTATTCCCTTTGTGGTACTCATCATTTCCCAGTGGTTCTTGCAGATCATCGGTTCCATGGGCGGTATCGTTTCCGGCACCTATGAGTTCACGACCTACATGTTGCAGCAGGGCATGATCGTTGGTGGTATCGGCTTGATCGCCATGAGCCTCGCGTTGTGGACGACCGGTGATGCCAACTTGTATCTACCCGTGGTGCAAACGTCGAGCTTGCTTCGGCGCCCGCAAAAAGTGATGACCGTGATCTGCGGGCTTATCGGCACCATTTTAGGCTTAGGGATCTATCAATATTTTCTGGACTGGATCGGTTTGCTGGCGAGTCTGGTCCCGCCGTTGATTGGTCCGGTCATTGTCGACTTTTATCTCGTGAATAAGCGGCACTACGACACCGTCGCTTTGGAGCGGCTACCCGCTTGGAATCCGATAGCTGTCTTGGCGTATATCATCGGTGCCTCTTTTGCGATCGCGAGCAGTCGGGGTTTCGAGATACCGGGCCTCGCCTGGGTATTGCCGTCATTGTTAGGGTTGGTTATCTCTATGCTCGCTTATGGTTTGCTTTATCTTGTAGCGCGCCGATTGGGCTTGAAGGTCGGATTCGCGAGTTCTGAATAGTTGGCTGGATTCTTTATTCGCGGCCGGCTTTACGGATCAATGCTGGCTTACCAGGCGGGGAATATGAGGTCTTAGGGGTATCCGCAAGACGAAACGTCCGGAATGAGACAAAGTACCGTTACCGGGCAGTATCTTTTTATATGGTGGGTGGACAAGCATAGTGTGCGCCATTCGGCGCCGATAACCGGGGGCGACAAACGGTCGCTATCAGTAGTATGGCGAAAGACAGCATGACGGAGTTCAGCCGCAAGCTTGGCGAGTTTTTTGCTCGCTCGGCATCGTTCGCGGATCTTGAAGAAGCTGCCGACCAAGTGGTTCGTGCCAACGAAGACATCGACCACGCGTTGAATATTCTGGATCGACATCGGGCGGACGGTCGATTGCCCGCCGTCCTGTATCGTGCCTTGTCCGACCGTTTGATGGGCAAAGTTGCACCGACCGATCGAGAACGCGATTCTACATCGCCGTTGGCAAATTCAGTGGATGATGGCGGTGAAGTTACCGAGCGTCTTGTGACCGATGGGATTCAACCGGTCGATGCCGAAGATGATCGGGTATTGATGCAAGATCAAACCTCACGGTTAAAGAGTCTAATCCCGGATGATCTTGAGCTCGGTGCAGAGATGACCTCGCCGCAGGCGGATTTAACGGCGCTGCTGCCCGGCGATGATCAACACCATGCTCCAGCGGATGCGACCGTGCTAATGTCAGAAGCGCCGCCATCAGAGGCGACAGAAATGTTGCCCGATGCGACGCGTCCCCTCGCGGAAAAAACGAATTCGCGAGTCACCGATCAAACGGTAGGTTTACAGTCAGACGCGGAATCTACTGCGCCGTTAAGCCGGTCCGAGGCGACGGCACCCCTCGAGCGACCAACGGACGCCACCCGGGGCAAAGATCTTGAAGCGGCAAGTTTAGAGGCGCCGGAGATTTTCGCCGACGCCGGCCAAGCGTTTTCTGAAGCCAGTGCTGAGACCACAGATGACGACGCCGACGCACATCAACCCGAATCGCCAACGATGCCAAAGCTGGCGCCATCGAGCCAAGGCAACGAAATGCCCGCCGAACAGCAGCGGGGGAAACCCGCGCCGGACGACATTGCCGGGTATGAAAAGACGCAGAAAGTTAACAGCCACGTAGCGCCAACGGTGCGTATTGACCAGCAAGATAACGCCGCACCGTCGTACGAGAAAACCAAACAGATTGCTGATGTGACGCGTCCTGATATGCAGCGTGCCGAAACGATGCCCATTGCGGACGTGCCGTATCCCGATGATGCGCCGCAATCCGCTGCCGAGAAAACGCAACTACTGTCAGATGTGCCGCCACCAACACAAATGCAGCAACCTGCTGTTGGTGCCAGTAGTGATGATGGCACGCTGCCAATTGGCCAAGTGCCGAGGCCGGAAATCGAAGAGTTGGCGCCCACGGCGCCCATTGATTCCGGTGTGTTTCCGTCCAAAGCCTTTCCTACCGGTACCGCATCCAACTGGTTGAACCCGGAGCAATGGAGTCAGCGTCATCAAGGTCCGTTGGGGCCGGGCATGGTGCTTAAACAACGTTTCCTGATCGAGCGCCAGCTCGGCCGCGGTGGCATGGGCGTCGTGTTCAAGGCGCGCGACAAACGTAAGGAAGAAGCGAATGATCGCGATCCCTACGTCGCAGTCAAAGTGCTCAATGACAATTATCGGGATCATCCGCAAGCATTGATCGCGCTGCAACGCGAGGCACGCAAAGCGCAAACACTGGCGCATCCGAACATCATCACGGTTTACGACTTCGATCGTGATGGAACCACCGTTTATATGACGATGGAGCTCATGCGTGGTGAGCCGCTGGATCTTTTGCTCCGGCGACGTAAAAAAGAAAATGAAGATGGTGTTGAAGTAGAGCTTGCTCGCCGCATTATCAAAGAAATGGCAGAAGGCCTCGCCTATGCGCACAAGCACGACATCATTCACTCCGATTTCAAACCCGGCAACGTATTCCTGACCAAAGACGAACGAGTCAAGATTCTCGACTTCGGGATTGCGCGTGCACGCGTTTACAGCGGGCCCAAAGAAGATACCGAGCAAACACTATTTGATGCCGGAGACTTCAGCAGTTTGACGCCCGGTTACGCCGCGTGGGAGATGTTCCAGCGTGCAGACCCGCATCCGTCCGATGACGTTTATGCGATGGCGATTACCGCTTATTTGTTGTTAACGGGCCGCCATCCATTTGATCGCAAAACGGCGGAAGAAGCCGTTGCTTTGGGTTTGGTGCCAGAGCCTATCAAGCACATTGCGCGTCACGAGTGGGCAGCGATTGAGCACGGTCTTGAGCTAAAGCGGGAAGATCGCACGCCAGATGCGGCGACATTCCTTCGTGAGTTTTCCGGTCGACGCAAGGCGGCACGCTGGGCGACGGCGGCGATTGTGGTTCTCGCTGTGCTGGCCAGTTTCTTTGCTTACCGGAGTTTTCAGGAACCCGGTCCGGCGATTGCCTGGAGTGAGCTCACGGCGGTTCAGCAGGTCACGTTTCGCGATTTTATTGATTCAGGTCAAGCGTGGCTCGCGAATGATCCGCCCTGGATCGGTGGGGCATATACGGACTTTGCAGCGGCTTACGATATTCATCCGCGGAATCCGGAGGCGATCGCAGGCTTGAATGCTGTGGCGGATTCACTGATTGCCTTGGCTGCTTCAGCCGAGACAGATACGGACCGACAACGATTGCTTGGTGACATTGAAACCGCATCAAGCAATGAGTACCTCAAAGAACATCGGCAATTGCGTGACTTGCGTGTCGATCTGGCATCGGCGGGTTCAACGAGGCGTTAACGGTTCTGTGCGGCTGTTCGCAAAGCATCGTCGAGTAGTTCCGGCCAGCGTTCAGTCCAACAACATACATGGCCGAAGTCATCCATGATGCGTTCAAGCGCGTCGGGGTGACGATCAAAATACTGCTTGCGTGTGTTCGCCGGAACCACCGAGTCGTTGCGACCGATGTAGTGAACTTCGGGTGACCGGCTTGGCTGGCGAGGGAGTTCGGCGGGATTGACGCTGGCGGTTAATTCACTGTAGCCATGGTGGTTTGTCCATGCCGTCGTGTCGAGATTCGCGCCGATCGTTACAACGGCATCGACGGTATCGATCCTGCGGGCTAGTAGCGTGGCCAAAACGCCGCCACCGCTGTATCCGACCAGAACCACCGAACGGTATGCACCCTCTACGCGCAGTGCGTTGATCACATGTGCCATGCTGTCGACCGTCGCTTTGGAATAGCGACGGCTTGTCCATTGTTTAGGGCTGCAGTTTCTGGCGGTGTTGCGATGGTAGCAAGGTCGCCCAACCAAAACGGCATCGGTAGGGTCAGCCGCCATCATTTTTAGCGCAACGGGTTGGCGAGGTGCTGGGTCGGCAGAGGGTACACCGGCGACCCATGGAGAGCCGTCACCTTCGATATAGACGTGTAGCGTTGCGTCGGATTGCTTACGGTTTTGGTTACGCCAGACCTGGTGATCGAATGTCTGGCCCAGTGCGACCGTATACGTCAAGCCTAAGCCGTCCGCGGCTTGCTGATAGCGCTCCGCTGGTGTGATGCAACCGGTCAATGTCATCAATATGCATGTCAACGACACAGCGGGCAGTCGTGTCATCATTTGGGGGTGTGAAAAAGTTGACATAACCAAACTCATTCATGCATTGGCGGGATAAAAGGGTCATTATTGGCAGCCCTAGATCAACAGTGATGCATTGTGCGTCGCGCTGGGGCCTGACCGAACAACAACAGCCGGATATCAAATTATAAGATAACCGGCGGCTGATAAGGGTTTTCTATGTTCCAAAAAAAGCATGTGCTGGTAGCTTTGGCCGTTTTCCTGTTTCTTGAAGGATGTAGCGCGGCGCCTGATCTATCCGTTGACAAAGCAGCTACTGATGGCCGCGTCGACGTTGCGGATTTATACATCGTTGACTGCTTGTTGCCAGGCCAAGTGCGTCAACTGGGCGGTCGCACGTATCTTTCGCCGCGTCGGCCCACGAGAACGACCGCTGCCGATTGTAGGGTTCGGGGTGGCGAGTATGTCGCCTATGATCGTGCTGATCTGACATCGGCGTTGCGTGTTTGGATGGCCGCTGCGGAAGAGGGCGATGCCAAAGCGCAAAATACCGTCGGTGAAATTTTCGAGCGCGGCGTCGGGGGCGAGCCGAACTACGAGGCCGCTTTGATTTGGTATCAGAAAGCGGCGGATCAAGGCCACAAAACAGCGTTGCTAAATCTGGGTACGCTTTACGATACCGGGCGCGGTGTGCCGCAAGACAGCCTCAAGGCGTTGAACCTTTACCGACAATCCTGGGGGTTGTCGGAAGATGACATTATTTTCCGCTCAGCTGCTGATCGTGAGTTGCGCGCTCAGCGCGAAACGCTCGATGCAGAGATTGCCTCGCGTGATACACAGCTGGGCTTGCTGCAAAGTCAGATCAAGTCGCTCGAAACGACCGCCGCGCTCACCGGCGAGCAGCAGGTAGAGCTCAAGCAGCTGCGAGAATGGCAGGCGAACATCGAAACCGAGCAGCTCGAAGTTGTAGCAAAGCGGTCACGGTTGCGTCAGCCGTCCGCGCAAGCCATCCCTGCGGTGACTTTCGATGATGAAGACACGCTCAATTCCCGCGACCGGGAATACGGTCGCTATTACGCCCTGGTGATCGGCAATCAAAACTACCAGGCGATGGAAAATCTAACGTCGCCGCTGTCGGATGCTTCCCGCGTCGCGAGTGTCTTAGAAGACAAATACGGTTTCACCGTTCAGCTTGTTCAAGACGCCAATGACGTCACCGTGTTGCAGGCGATCAACAACCTCAACTCGGTGGTTGGTCCCAACGATAATTTATTGATCTATTACGCGGGCCACGGCAGCCGAACCGGTAGCGGTGATTCGGAAACCGGCTATTGGCTGCCAGTGAATGCGGATCGTCCACCGGTCGATACCTACTGGGTGCCGACGGAGCAGATCACGAGTCATATGAGCAACTTCAAAGCCAAGCGCGTTTTGGTGGTTGCGGACTCTTGTTACTCAGGCATTTTGGCCGGCGACGATCCGGGCATGAAAATGATCTTGAGCGGCGACGAACGTGTCTTCAGTAGCGACGGATTCGTGGCTCGACGATTCGACCGCCGTGCGCGGTTGATGGTGTCGTCCGGCGGTGACAAGCCGGTGCTAGACCTAGGCGGCAATGGCAACTCTGTATTTGCGAATGCATTCGTCGATGAATTGGAAAACAACAATGGCTTGCTAACAACGCCAGCCTTGTTTTTAAAATTGCGAGATCGCGTTGCGATGGCGGCGAGCCAGCAAGACTTTTTGCAGGAACCCGAGATTAAGGCACTACGACGTGCCGGACATGAAGTTGGCGATTTCTTTTTTGTGCCAACATTGAATTGATGCGTTAGCCGTTTGGTCGGCGAGCGCGAGAACATAAAACGCATGGCAAACATGCAACCGGAGAATGGATATGAAAAAGCCATCTGGATTCGTTAGGGGATTTTTACGTGCATCGGCTTTCGCCAGTGCACTGGCCGCCGCACAAGCTTATGCCGTGCCGACAGTTGCCGACCTTACCTTCGGCGAGTTGTTGGATACGCCAACAACCATCACCTTTAACGTGCATGACGAACTGCTGGCTGGCGGCACGCCGGCGCCCGTTTATGTGCAGGACGGATTAACACTGAACGATGCGCCGGCAAGCGCCACGGTGAGACGTGTCGGCAATGCCTGTATCGAAGTCTCCTGGGGTGCCGACAATGTGGAGTCCTTACCTTTCACATTGAACTACAGCCTGATTGCCGGCGATCGCACGACAGCGGGTCCCGGCACGATTGCTTTTCAGCGAGGCAATGGGCAGTTAACCAATGTGACTGACACCAACTCGGGTTGCGATGATCCACGAAACTCGTTGCCAACGACTACGACGGCGAACTTCGAGTTTAACGTTGGCGAACCTTTGGTGTTTCCGATTATCACGCCCGATGGTCCGGCGCTCGATGCCGATGGTATCGAAACGCTGCGCTTAACGGACGAGGTTTGCTGGGAGCAGCCGCAGAACGGAACGGTTAGCCGTGTCTCACCAGATTCCACTGACGTTGTGTTTACGCCCGCCACCGGTTTTGCTGCCGGTTCAGATTCTTTTTCTTACTGTGTGACAGATAACCCCCAAGACCGTTCGACGGGTGTCCGCGGTTTAGTGACTTTCACGGTGGGTATCGGTACGCCAACTAATGAGTTTGTAGACGATACGGCGGTCACTGGATTTCTCGAGCCCGTGGTTATCGATGTGCTTGCCAATGACACAGTTCAATTGGGTGCTTTTGTAGCCGCAGTTTCGTCGCCGGCCGGCGGTGGTTTCGCACGTATTCTTGACAGAACCGTTTGCGCTAACACGTTTCCGGGCATTGAAACCAATTGCGTCGAATACTCCCCGCCATCGTCAAACAACGTCGGTCAACCGTTCTTCGGCGACGATACGTTTACCTACACCGTGGGTGGTGGTGATTTGGATCTTGGGTCGGCGACCGTCACGGTAACGGTTGTACCGGATGATCCTGTCGTATTGGACGATACGGCGAGCACGGATCAGGATGTTGGTGTCGTGATCGATGTGCGGGGCAACGATGATCGCCAAGAGGGCGAGACGTTATCGTCCGTGAGCGATTCTGAGAATGGCGCGACGATCGAGATTCAATCGCAACAAGTTTGCAGCGCGACGTTTATTGAAATTTCCAGCGCATGTTTACGCTACACACCGGCAGCCGGCTTTACGGGCACCGATACGTTCACCTATACGGTGTCGAACGGCCCGGCCTCAAGTACGGCTACCGTGACGGTCACGGTGGTGGAAACACAGACACCGACTCGTGCGTTAACACCGGATACAGCAACAACCAATGTGAATGAAGCCGTCATCATCGATATTCTGGCTAATGATCAACTGATTGCGCGTGATACGATTTCCGCGGTGGGCGCGCCAGCGAATGGTGGTACGGCGGAGCTCCTCGATGTTGCGACGTGTGTTGCTATCGATTCTGATTTGACGCAAGGTTGCGTGCGTTACACACCGCCTGCTGCGGACGCCAACGGCGTCGTTTTCGTCGGTGATGATACGTTCACCTACACCGTCAGTGGTGACGCGAACGATTCGGACGTCAGTTCGGTCACCGTGACCGTTGTCGCGCCTGATGGCACGCCAGAGCCAATTGCCGACGATGTTGCTCAGTTACCTGAGGGCGAATCGATCGAAATCGATGTGCTGGCGAATGACACCGATGATGGTGGTGCTGCAAACCTGAGCATCGTTAGTGTGACCGAGCCCGGCAACGGATCAGCGACGATCAACCGTTTCGACAATGTGCCGAATACGGTGACTTATACGCCAAACCCCGGTTTCGTCGGCACCGACAGTTTCTTCTACACAGTGTCTGATGGCGACCCCACAACGGTCGATAGGGCTGCTGAGGTCACCATTACCGTCGAACGCGCGGGTGGGTTGAATCCGTTAACTTCGTTAGCGTTGTCGCCCGAGGAACGCGAAATCGCGGGCGCGATTGATACGGTCTGCGCCAACTTGCGGGCGAGCGACGTTTCACCGCCGCCGGGTCCGGATCCCGCACCAGTGGATGCAGAACTTTTGACGCCCGGGCAGCAGGCTCTGTTGGCTCGCTGTACCGCGTTGATCGAATTTGCGAATCCGCCAGAAGGTGACAACAGCGATGCAGTGCGTGACGCATTGCGCCAGATTGCTGGCGAAGAAGTGTTTGCCCAAAGCACGATCAGTACGCAAATTTTGAATACCCAAATTAACAACATCGACAGCCGACTTGCGGCACTGCGCGGGGGTGCTCGCGGCATCAACGTGCAAGGTCTATCGCTTGGCGTTAACGGCAAGACACTGCCCGGTACGTTGTTTGCGAGAGAAACCTGGAGTGGCGGCGGCGCCAGTGCCGATGGTCAGCCCGAAGATGAGCGAGGCAACGCATTGCTCGATGACAGCCGCCTTGGACTCTTCATGAATGGTCGATTGAATTTCGGTGATCAAGGGCCGACTTCTACCGAGAACGGTTTTGATTTTGAAACACTCGGTGTCACGGCCGGCGCGGACTATCGTTTCCGTAATGATTTCGCGGCCGGCTTCGCGCTGGGTTTCGCGAATGCCGATGTGGACTACAACAACACCAGCGGTGCGATGGATTCCGACAGCCTGACGTACTCCATGTATGGCACGTACTACACGGACAAGCTCTATGTGGACTTGTTGGCCGGCTTCGGTGATATCGATTTCGATTCATTCCGAACACTTCGGTTCGCAGATTCAGGGCTCGGTGTCGATACCGTTGCGTTGGGCTTGACCGAAGGCGACCAAACCGTCATCAGCGCCAACTTTGGCTACAACCTGCAACGTGGCGGATGGTTGTTTGTACCGTTCGTTGGCTACGACTACATCAACACCAAGATTGATAGCTACAGCGAAACACGTGGTCAGGGTTGGGAGCTTGCTTTTGATGCCCAGGATGTTGAGTCGCAGATTATTTCGGCGGGTGTCAGAATGTCTTACACCAAGAGTCTGAGCATCGGCGTTCTTGTTCCGCATTTTCGCATTGCTTCGCAGCACGAGTTGGAAACCGACCAGCGTGTGCTGACGGCCAGGTTTGTTAATGATCCGACCAACACACGCTTCCGGTTCTTCACCGATGCGCCTGACTCCAGTTTCTTCCAGCTGGCCACCGGTGTTTCGATGGTCATGGAAAACGGCGTGTCGGCTTACGTGGATTACGAAACGTTGGCGGGATATAACAACTTGAAGTCGAGCACGTTGACGTTGGGCGTACGGTTCGAGCGCCGCTTTAAGTAGGGCACTTTGTCAGCGTGGCAAGCGTATCGAAGGATGCGCTTGCCATGCCTGACGATGATACGGAGAGAGTTTGATTCACGCTCTGGATGTGCGGTCTATCGTCCGTTAGTAACGCCGGATTAGGGGACTAAGCCAATCAGGCCGAACCAAGGAGGCAATGCGCATCGTGCCTAGCGCGTGTTGCAAACGTCGCAAGTCGTGTTCTTCGGCACACTCACCGCACGCCACTCGCTGAAACGCGCATCGTAGAGTGTCATCGACGGCGCCTCGCCGATGCCGGTGAGCACTTTGATGGCCTCAGTCGCCATCGTTGCACCAATCGTCATCGGAAGCGGGCCAATGACGCCTGCGCCCTGACAATCCTCCAAACTCTCATCGTCTGGACTGAACAGGCAGGCGAAACAGGATGACTGCCGGTAGTCCGGGCCAAACACAGCGACTTGACCTTCCCAGCGAATCGCGGCTCCGCTGATCAGCGGCTTGCCCGCTGCCACAACGGCACGATTGATCAGGAAACGCGTTGAAAAGTTATCGGTGCAGTCCAGCACGATGTCGTGGGTGGCGACTTGTTTTAGGCAAGCATCTGCATCCAAACGTTGTTCGAGCACGTCGATGGAACAGTCGGGGTTCTGTTGGTTAAGCCGGCGCTTCGCCGTGGAGGCTTTCGGCTGACCCACATCACACTCGGCGTACAACGTCTGTCGCGCCAGGTTGCTGGCATCGACTCGGTCAAAATCGTTCAGTGTGAGATGGCCAACGCCGGCCGCGGTCAGTGCCGATGCAGCAGCACACCCGGTGCCGCCCACGCCAATGACCAACGCACGGGCGCTTCGGAGTCGCGCGACACCGTCACTGCCGAATCCCGGCAGCGACAAGTGTCGGGCATCACGATCATTAGTCGGCGCGGCGCACACGATTCATGAGGACCGGCTCTTGCGGTACATCGCCATGCATGCCGTGATTGCCAGTT
This sequence comes from Woeseiaceae bacterium, assembly GCA_045110335.1. Lineage (GTDB taxonomy): Bacteria > Pseudomonadota > Gammaproteobacteria > Steroidobacterales > Woeseiaceae > CALBPI01. Next base: position 15,124 of record JBGCGB010000002.1, on the reverse strand, counting down.
TGTACGGCGGCGATCTTGTCGACGACGTCCATCCCATCAGTGACCTTGCCGAAAACGGCATAACCGAAATCGCGACCACCATGATTCAGGAACGTGTTGTCAGCAAGATTGATGAAAAACTGCGACGTGGCGCTATCGACGACGTTGGTGCGGGCCATGGCCAGCGTGCCGCGATCATTGCCGACGCCGTTGTCGGCTTCGTTTTTGATCGGGTCTTTAGTCGATTGTTCGTTCATGTCGGCATCCATTCCGCCGCCTTGAACCATGAAGTTCGGAATCACACGGTGGAAAATCAAACCGTCGTAATGGCCGTCATCAACATAGGCGAGAAAATTCGCAGCACTGATGGGGGCTTTGTCTTCAAACAACTCCACATGGATATCGCCGTGGTTGGTTTCGATCACAATCATGATGGTTTCCTAATTCAGGTGGTTTTGAGCGTGGCTTCAGTGAATCTCGGCAGGCCGCTAAGATCACGATGCGTCGCCACCACATTTAAAGATTGAGCGCGAAGGATACCGGAGACCGCCGCCGCTTGCATATGGCCATGTTCAATCAAGATGTGCCCGTACGGGCGGAGGTGGCTCGCGACTTGCGACGCCAGCAACCGAATATCATCAAGACCGTCCTCACCACTGATCAGCGCTTGCATTGGTTCATGCTTCAGCTCATCGCCGAGACCCGGGTAGTTTGACTCGACGTAGGGCGGGTTGCTGACAATCAGATCGAAGCGTTCGTTAGCGAGCGGCGAACACCAATGCCCATGGCGAAAATCGATCTGCGTCAGCCCGTGCCTGTTGGCGTTATCTTTGGCAATCGCCAGCGCGGCTTCGGAGAAATCAGTCGCGACGACAGTGGCGTTGGGACGTTCGTGCGCCAAGGCAATGGCGATGGCGCCGGTACCCGTGCCCAAATCAGCGATCCGGGGTTGTTGCGTCGCACTGATCAGTGCGAGCGCATGCTCCACCAGACACTCGGTTTCCGGTCGCGGAATGAGCGTGTCCCGGGTGACGCTAAGTTCCAGTGACCAGAACTCATGGCTGCCGAGCAAGTACGCCAAGGGCACATGATCTTTGCGCGCGGACAGCCAGTCGCTCAGTTGTTCATATTCGGCGTCTTTGAGTGGGTGGTCATCATGGGCCAGCAGCCACGTGCGCGGTTTAGCCAGTGCGGCACCCAGCATGCGCTCGGCATCGAGGCGAGGCGCGTCGCTGACATGCTTCAGCTGCGAGATTGCATAATCTCGCCATCCTGCAATGTCGGGGGTTTTTTCGTACACTACGCGCCGGTTCCTCGGAGTTTGCGATGCAAGTCTACACAAGTGTACTGGAGATGGTCGGGCGCACGCCCATGTTGGAAGTCAGCCAGTTCGATACCGGGCCTTGTCGGTTGTTTTTGAAGCTGGAATTGAACAATCCCGGTGGCTCAATCAAAGACCGTATTGGTGTGTCGATGATCGAGCAAGCGGAAGCGCGTGGCGACATCAAACCCGGCGATACGATTGTCGAAGCGACCGCAGGCAACACCGGACTGGGTCTTGCACTGGCAGCCGCCCGAAAAGGCTATCCGTTGGTGCTGGTGCTGCCTGACAAGATGAGTCAGGAGAAAATCTTTAACTTACGCGCGATGGGTGCGGAAGTGGTGTTGACGCGGTCCGATGTCGGGCGTGGTCATCCGGAGTACTACCAGGATCTCGGTCGGCGCATCGCGGAAGAACGCGGCGGTTATTTTATTAATCAGTTCGGCAATCCGGACAATCCACTGGCGCATGAAAAAACGACGGCGCCGGAAATTCTGGAGCAGCTCGACGGAAAGGTTGATGCGGTTGTCGTCGGCGTGGGTTCGAGCGGCACGGTCAGCGGGATGAGCCAGTACTTCAAACAACACGCGCCAGACCTCGAATTGGTGCTAGCCGATCCGGTGGGGTCTATCCTCGCCGAGCACATCAATCATGGCCGCACTGTCGACAGCGCCAGTTGGCTGGTCGAAGGCATTGGTGAAGATTTCATTCCGGATATCGCGGATTTCTCGATGGTGAAAAAAGCCTACTCGGTATCGGATGCCGAGTCGTTCGAGATGGCGCGTGCGTTGTTGCGTAAGGAAGGCTTGCTGGCCGGTTCATCCAGTGGCACGTTGTTGGCCGCCGCACTGAAGTACTGCCGGGAGCAAACGGAGCCGAAGAATGTCGTTGCTTTTGCCTGTGATACCGGCAACAAATATCTGTCCAAACTGTACAACGACTTTTGGATGGAAGATCAGGGCTTCATCGAACGCGAAGCTTACGGCGATCTGCGGGATTTGATTGGCCGCCTGCATGACGAACGAGCGACGATCACCGTCGGTCCGGATGACGTGCTAACGACCGCCCACAACCGATTGCGCAACGCCGGCGTCTCGCAATTGCCGGTCATGGATGAAGGCGCGTTGGTTGGTGTACTGACCGAGGACGATATTATTCGCTTCGCGTTCGGTAAGCCGGATTTACTGTCGGCTTCTGTGCAGTCCGCGATGCAAACGTCTTTCGTCAGGCTGGCGCCTGCAACCAGTGTGAACAACCTCGTGGCGATGCTTCAGGTTCAACAATTTGCCGCGATCACCGATGGCGATGTTTTTTTTGGGCTGATTACCCGGTCAGATGTATTGAATCATCTGCGCAAACAAATGTGAGAATGCTATGAGCGATAAGAAAAGTGCTTTCGGAACCCGGGTTATCCATGCCGGCCAATCTCCTGATCCGTCTACGGGCGCGATCATGCCCCCCATTTACGCCACATCTACCTATGTGCAATCCAGTCCCGGTGTGCATCAAGGCTACGAGTATTCACGTTCGCAAAATCCGACCCGGATGGCGTTCGAACGCTGCGTCGCTGATCTCGAATCCGGTATTGCGGGCTTCGCCTTTGCATCAGGTCTAGCGGCGATCGGCACCATTCTTGAGCTGCTGGACAGCGGTGATCACGTGCTGGCGATGGATGATTTGTACGGCGGTACCGTACGGTTGTTCAGCAAAGTTCGTGAGCGCTCTGCGGCGCTCAGTTTCGATTTCATCGACTTCTCGGATGTGGCTGCCATCGAGGCCGCGATCACGCCTAAAACCAAAATGCTTTGGGTAGAAACACCCAGCAATCCACTATTGAAGCTGGTGGATATTGCCGCGGTTTCCAAGGTCGCTAAGAAACACAATTTGCTGCTGGTCGCTGACAACACGTTTGCGACACCGTATGCACATCGTCCGCTAGAAATGGGCGCCGATATCGTCATGCATTCGGCCACAAAATTCTTGAATGGTCACTCCGACATGGTCGGCGGTGTCGCGGTAACCAACGATGAAGCATTGGCGGAGCAGTTGGGCTTCTTGCAGAACTCCATCGGTTCGGTGCTCGGGCCGTTCGATAGTTTCCTGGCGCTGCGCGGGTTGAAGACGTTGAATATCCGGATGCGACAACACGAAGAAAACGGTCGCGCCATTGCCGAATGGCTGAGTCAGCATGCAGCAGTTGATCGCGTGTTGTATCCCGGGTTGCCATCCCATCCGCAATTTGAACTTGCGGAGCGTCAAATGGAGTCCCCGGGCGGCATCGTGACCTTCTTTATCAAAGGTGGTCTCGAAGCGGCGCGTAAGTTCCTCGAACGCTGTGAAGTGTTTGCGTTGGCGGAAAGTCTCGGCGGCGTAGAAAGCCTCGTCGATCATCCGGCCATCATGACGCATGCGTCGGTGCCGGTGGCACAGCGCGAAGCCATCGGCTTGAGTGATGAACTCATTCGTTTGTCCGTTGGTATTGAAGACATCGATGATCTGATCGCCGATTTGGATCGTGCGCTGTCTTGAGTCTGGGTTGATCGTTAAATCGACAACCACTCCGGCATCGTTAAACCGCGTTCTTCTAAATACGCGCGATTAAACAGGCGCGCTTTGTAGCGCAGTCCGCCATCGCAAAGAATCGTCACGATCGTGTGGCCAGGGCCGAGTGCCTTGGCCATTTCGATGGCACCAGCGATGTTGATGCCGCTAGAGCCACCCAGTACCAAACCTTCGTCCCGAATCAGGTCGAACACCATCGGCACGGCGACATCATCGCTAATGCGGTAGGTTTGGTCGAGCGGTGTCTCGGCCAGGTTCTCGGTGATTCTTGAGTTGCCGATGCCTTCGCTCAATGAGCTACCTTCGATCTTGATCTCACCGTGTTTGAAAAAGTGGTGCAAGCCCGAGCCGTGTGGATCGGCCAGTCCGATGGCCACATCGGGATTATGCTGACGCAGTCCGCGAGCGACGCCGCCTAGCGTGCCGCCGGTCCCGACGGCGCAAATGAAGCCATCGACGGCGCCATCGGTTTGCTGCCAAATTTCTTCGGCAGTAGTTCGTGCATGAACGTCACGGTTCGCTGTGTTGTCGAACTGGTTCGCCCAGAAAGCACTCCCGGGCGTTGCGTCATTCATTGCGTTCGCGATGTGCTCTGACTCGTGTACAAAGTGCGCCGGGTTCTTGAACGGCACGGCGGGGATTTGGCGGATGTCGGCGCCATATGCAGCCAGCGTTTCCACTTTCTCTGCGCTTTGGGTGTTAGGCATGACGATGATGGTGCGATGCCCCAGCGCGTTGCCGACCATGGCAAGTCCGATACCGGTGTTGCCGGCAGTGCCCTCAACAATCGTGGCACCTGGCTGCAGTTCACCGCTTGCTTTGGCTGCCTGGATCATGCCCAATGCCGCCCGGTCTTTGACGGAACCGCCCGGATTCATGAATTCGGCTTTGCCCAGAATTTCGCAGCCGGTTTCATCGCTATAGCGATTGAGACGGATCAACGGCGTATTGCCGATGGCGTCGATCAACCGGTGGGCGCTCATGAGTCGCTGGATTCTAGTGCGGCGAGTTGGTCGGCCTGATATTCGTTGGTTAGAGGACCGATGACCGGCTCGAGATCGCCTTCCATCACTTCGGCAAGCTTGTAGAGCGTCAGGTTGATGCGGTGATCGGTCACGCGACCTTGCGGGTAGTTGTAGGTGCGAATGCGTTCCGAGCGATCACCACTGCCAACGAGGCTTTTACGTTTCTCGGCTTGCTCGCTGTCTTGGGCTTCACGTTGACTATCCAGCAAGCGCGCTTTCAGTAGCGACATCGCACGCGCCCGGTTTTTATGTTGCGAGCGTTCATCCTGACACTCGACCACAACACCGGTGGGCAAGTGGGTGATACGCACCGCAGAGTCGGTTTTGTTGACGTGCTGCCCACCAGCGCCAGATGCCCGATAGGTATCGATCCGCAGGTCGGCGGTGTTGATGTCGATGTCTTCGACTTCGGCGACTTCCGGCAATACAGCCACGGTGCACGCGGAGGTGTGAATGCGGCCTTGCGACTCGGTTTCCGGTACGCGTTGCACGCGATGAGCGCCCGACTCGAACTTCAGGAATGAATACGCGCCGCGGCCGTTGAGCAAGCTGATAACTTCTTTGTAGCCGCCATGATCGCCTTCATTGGCCGACAGAACTTCGACCTGCCAGTTTTGACGCTCTGCATATTTGGTGTACATCTTGAACAAGTCACCGGCGAAGATGGCGGCTTCGTCGCCACCGGTCCCCGCGCGAATCTCCAGAAACAAATTGCTGTTGTCGTGTGGGTCCGCCGGTATTAGTGCCTTTTGCAGTTCCAGTTCGGCTTCCGCCATGGTGGTCTTGAGGCGTTCTACCTCGTCGATGCCCATCTTGCGCATTTCCGGGTCATCATCGCTCGCGAGTTCTTCTGCTTCAGCGCGATCCGACTGTTGCTGCTGGTAAGTGGTGAACAGGCCAACCACCGGCTCCAGGCGCGAATACTCCATCGACAAATCGCGGAACTGCTCCTGATTGTTGATGACTTCAGGATCAGCCAGCAACGCGGCCAGTTCTTCAAACCGATCCGCCAAACCCTGCAGTTTGTTTTCAATAGATGCTTTCATAAGATGTTAACTGCGCGGCTTATCGCTGCGCGCGACGCGAGCGCGAAGCCGGGTTCTTGTCGGACGTCTCGTCGTCGGTCTTGGGTCTGCCAAGGAACAATTCACTCGCGACCTGCAGGAATTGTTCGTCGGATTCGGCCGCGGCTTCGCGAAGTCGTTCGGTCGGTTGATGCAGAATGCGTTGCGTCAACGTATGCACCATTTGCTTCATTACTTCGTCGACATCGTGGCCATTGGCAATGCGTTTGCGTGCCGCTTCCAGTGCTTCGTCACGCACGCGCATGACAGACTCGCGTACACCGAGAATGGTTGGTGTGGCGACGCGCTGGCGCTCGGCTTTGTGGAACTCAGCCAGCGCACGCTCGATGATCTTGTCGGCCTCGACAGCGGCTTGCTTGCGGGTTTCCTGACCATCGGTGATGACGTTGTTTAGATCATCAATGGAATAGAGATAGACATCCGACAGCTTGCCTACTTCCGGCTCGATATCGCGCGGCACGGCGATGTCTACGGCGAACAGTGGCTTGCGCTTACGGCTTTTGATCGCCTTGTCCATCATGGCGGTGGTGACGACCGGGTCCGGACTGCCTGTCGAGCTGATTAGAATGTCGGCGTCGGGCAGTGCGCGATCCAGTCGCGACAACGGCATCGCGAAGCCATGGAACTCGTCGGCGAGTCTCTGCGCGCGTTCTTCACTGCGGTTGGCAATGAACAGTTTACCGATGTTGTTGGCTTCCAAATGCCGGGCGACCAACTCGATGGTTTCACCGGCACCGACTAACACGGCCGTGTGCTTTTCAAAGCCGGCAAACAATTGCTTGGCGAGGCGTACCGCCGCGTAAGCAACCGATACCGGGCTGGCACCAATTTCGGTGTCGGTGCGCACGCGCTTGGCGATGGAGAAGGCATGTTCGAACACGCGGCTTAAATGCGCGCCGGCGGCGCCCATGTCATGTGCCAACCGATAAGCGTTTTTCAGCTGGCCTGTGATTTGGGTTTCGCCTAGCACCATGGAGTCGAGCCCGCAGGCGACGCGGAACAAATGCTGTGCGGCATCGCCGTCGCTGTGGCAAAACAGCGAATCGCGGAAACCGGTGCCGGTATGTTTGGATTGTTCCAGCACATCCGCGATGGCATCGCGCGGCGTATTGCTGCCGGCCCAGTAAATTTCGGTCCGATTGCACGTAGACAGGATGATGGTTTCGGTCACGCCGGGCAGGGCGCTGATCTCACGCAGGGTGTCTGGTAGTGCTGTTTCGGCGATCACCATCTGCTCACGAACCTCTACGGGGGCCGTGTTATGGTTAATGCCTAGTATATTAACGGTCATGTGCTGAGAACTTTCGTGCGCCAAACGCATCGGAAGCACTATGATAAGCGAAGTCGCGGCGCGCTGCCGCAAAAGAAACCGGATAAATTTATGTTGAAGGCAATTCAAAAAGGTTGGCTGACGGGCGTTTTGGCCCTCACCCTGGTCGTACAGCCCGTATCAGCGGACGAAAACATGTCTGTCGCCGAGCTACTGGGGGCCGCGGAAGCAGCCATGACCGATGGCGATTACAAAGCGGGTGTGCAGGGTTATCTCGACACTGCGCTTGCCAGTGACTCGGTGGAAACAGCCCGTCAGGCGACAATCGTCGCGACCGAATTCGGCTTCGATCAGGTCGCGGTACAAGCCGCCGAGCGATGGGCCGTGATCGCGCCCGCGTCGACCGAGGCGCGCCAATACCGCGCCTATGCGACGGTGCGCGGTGGTGACATCAAGGACGCCGTTGCGCAATTTTCTGCGCTGATCGAGTCCACCGACGATGTGGATGCGATTTGCGACCATGCCAAAGAAGCATTGGATCGCGATGCGCGCCCGGTTGATGTCAGCGATGTATTCAAAGCGCTTGCGAAGAAGTTCGATGAAACACCGTGCGTTTTGCGATTGGCGGCCCTGACTGCGGTCGGTGTCAGCGAGCATGATCGCGCTGAAAAGTACCTCGAAGCGCTGAAGGATCTTGATGCCTTCGACAACGCGGCCCGATTGATCGCCATTACGCGTTTGGTCCGTCAGGAAGAGGCCGATGCCGCGTTCACGGATGAGACGCTGTATCTGGATCAGAACGCAACGATTGATGAGCGACTGGAGCTTGCCTTTTTAAACGCGCAATCCGATCAGGGCGAAAACGCGTTGAACATGGTCAGCCAGCTGCGCGAAGAAGCGCCGGACAATGTCGATGTTTTGCAGGGCGAGGGCTTGCTGAAGCTACAAGCTGGCGATGTCGCCGGTGCACAGACGGCATTCCGTGAATTGCTGATCAGCGGCGAGAAGACTTCGGATGCGTTGTTCTACCTCGGGCGTTTTGCCGAGGGCGAACGTCGCTTCGATCAAGCCACCCGCATGTACTCGCAAGTCGCGCACGGTGATCTCGTCGTGGCTGCGCAGCGTCGGGCCGCGACCATTATCGGTCAACGCGAAGGTATCGAGGCGGGCATCTCGCATGTTGAGGGCTTCGCGAAGCGCCATCCGCGTTACGGTTTGGCCCTGAGTCTGGTCACCGCGGCGGCCTATGCCGAAGGCGATTATTTCGATCAATCGCTGGCGTTGTACGACGACTATCTGGCATTGCGACCCAGCGCAGAATTCGCGCAACTGGCGCGCGCTGATGTGTTGTTGCAGGCGGATCGCCTCGACGATGCTATCGAGGCGTTTCGCTCCGTAGTCAAACGCTTCCCGGACTCAGCGAATGCGATGAACGCACTCGGCTATACGCTGGCCGACCGCACCACCAAATTCCGCGAGGCCGAACGCCTGATCGACAAAGCGCTGAAGAAAGAACCGGATAACGCCGCGATCATCGATAGCAAAGGTTGGGTGTTGTTTCGTCGCGGTCGCTTTACCGAAGCACTGGAATATCTGGAACGGGCCTGGGATGAGTTTCCGGACCCCGAAGTGGCCGCGCATTTGGGCGAAACGCTGTGGCGTTTGGGTCGTGAAGATGAGTCACGCCAGTTGCTGCAAGATGCCTGGCAGCGGTTCCCGAACAACGACGACTTGCGCGACACCATCGAGCGCTTGCTCGACGACGGGCCGACGACTCGCAGCTGATGATGCGCCGGACGTTGCTTGGCGCGCTGACGCTGCTGGCTTTGGCCGGCTGCGTTACGCGTGGCGTGCAAGAGCTGCCGTTACTTGAAAACTGGGACCAGCGCCGTGATGTGCTGGCCCGTCTGGATGTTTGGTCGCTACGCGGTCGTATCGGCATCAAGACGCCCGAAGACGCGCGCAGCGGCAGTCTCAGTTGGGACCAGGACAAACGCGCATTCGAGGCCGATATTGATGGCCCATTAGGTATTGGCGGCGTTCGCTTGGTGGGCACGCCAGAGTCAGTCACGCTGTCTGGCAGCAAGATTGAGACATCGACGGTTGGCGACCCCGAAACCGAGCTGTTTCGGCAAACTGGCTTGCGCGTGCCGTTAGGCGGGCTGCGCTATTGGCTGTTGGGTGTGCCGATTCCGGATCAGCAAGCCGACATTGTGTTCGACGACGCAGGCCATGCGGCCGTCATTCGCCAAGCCGGCTGGACCATTGAATATCCCGAGTATCGTCAATGGTCTGTCAACGACTTGCCGCGCCGGATTGTCGCGCAATCGGGCGCAACCCGACTGACAATTGTGGTTCGGGACTGGAATATCGTCGAAGAATTCCAAGAGCGTGCGCAATAGCGTTGACATGAGTCGCTCTGATGACGACAATTCCGTTCCTGACTGGCACGTCCGGTCAGCGGAACACGGATTTTGGGGTGTAGCCAAGCGGTAAGGCAACGGGTTTTGATCCCGTGATGCGCAGGTTCGAATCCTGCCACCCCAGCCATTCCGGGTCGTCATGTGCATTGCACGAACGGGAGCACCGGTGGAAATTGCGAGTCTTGCGTTGTTCTCAGGCAACGCCCATCCGAAGTTAGCCAGCGACATTGCGCGGCATCTTCATCTCCCATTGGCCAAAGCACATGTGAGCAAGTTTTCAGACGGCGAGACGACCGTTGAGATTCTTGAAAATATTCGTGGCCGCGAAACCTATATTGTCCAGCCCACCTGCCCACCGGCAAACGACCATTTGATGGAGCTACTGGTTATGGTCGATGCCTGTCGTCGCGCTTCCGCGTCGAGCATCACGGCGGTCATTCCTTACTACGGCTATGCACGCCAGGATCGACGTCCACGGGCATCGCGTGTGCCGATTACGGCAAAGCTTTGTGCCAAGTTGATTGCATCAGCAGGCGTGGATCGCGTGCTGACGGTAGATTTGCACGCCGACCAGATTCAGGGCTTTTTCGATATTCCGGTCGACAACGTCTATGCATCGCCGATTTTGCTGGGCGATGTCTGGAAGAAGAAATATCCCGACATGGTGGTTGTGTCACCCGACGTCGGTGGTGTGGTGCGTGCCAGAGCATTGGCCAAACGGCTCGATGCCGAACTGGCGATCATTGATAAGCGCCGCCCGCGTGCCAATGTTTCTGAAGTCATGAACATCATTGGTACCGTTCAAGACAAGAGCTGCATCTTGATTGATGATCTGGTCGATACCGCCGGCACGCTGTGCCATGCCGCGGCCGCCCTCAAAGAGCATGGCGCCAAGAGCGTCGCAGCTTATATCACCCATCCGGTCTTTTCCGGTCCGGCGATTGACCGCATCGGTAACTCGGAGCTGGATGAGATTGTCGTCACCGACACCATTCCGTTGTCTCAGGCCGCCGCGGCCTGCGACAAGATTCGCCAGTTGAGCACGGCCGAAATCCTCGCCGAGACGATCCGACGGATCAGCGATGATGAGTCGGTCAGCAGCCTCTACGTAGACTGATCCCGGCGCTTTTCGCGGGGTTTTCCGAAAAAGCACCGAAAACGCGCTGAATTCGCGGTTTTTCCTTGTTTTCAAGGCCGTGAATCGCTTATCATGCGCGCCCGCAGCGACATTTCGCGGGTTTAGCTGGTCGCAAGCTGATTCAACGCGTCGCTGTTTTTATCCATTTAAATTCAACCGGAGAATGTCATGGCTGACACAATCGATCTGGTTGCAGAACTTCGTGAAGACCAGGGCAAGGGTGCGAGCCGCCGCCTGCGTCGTGAAGGAAAAGTTCCTGCAATCCTCTATGGAGGTGGACGTCCACCTCGCGCTATCTCTTTGCAGCACAACAAACTGTTGCGCGCACTCGAAGATGAAGCGTTTTATTCCAGTGTTCTGGACATCAAAGTAGGCGACAAGAATCAGGAAACGATTCTGAAAGACGTACAACGTCACCCCGCCAAAAACGTCATTTTGCACATCGATCTTCAGCGCATTGTTGCTGGCGAAGCGATTCGCATGAACGTGCCGTTGCACTTCCTCGGTGAAGATGTGGCGCCGGGCGTCAAGATGGAAGGCGGCGTGCTTTCTCGCATGATCAACGATGTCGAAGTCGTTTGCTTGCCGAAGAATTTGCCGGAGTATCTCGAAGTGGATGTCTCTGAATTGGGCATCGACGAGATGCTGCATTTGTCAGACATCAAATTGCCGAAAGGCGTTGAGATGCCGGAGATGGCTCAGGAAGATGCACAGGATCAGCCGATCGTGTCGATCTCCAAGCCGCGTGCTGTAGTCGAAGAAACCGAAGACGAAGGTGCACCGGAAGCGGCAGAAGTGCCGACCGTTGCGGATACCGAAGCTCCGGACGAAGACGCATAACGCACTGGCGTTCCAAAGCCCGTGGCTTGCTGCTAGGCAACCACGGGCTTTTTTTTAGCGGTCAATTCATCGGGCATCATCATGGCAGACGCGATTCGGGTCATCGCCGGGCTGGGTAACCCCGGCAGCGAGTACGAACAGACGCGGCATAACGCCGGGTTCTGGCTTGTCGATCAGTTGGCCGAGAAACATGAAGAGCCGATGAAGTTTCAGCGCCGCTTTGATGCCGAAGTTGGCAAGATCAAAGTGGGCGGTGAACAGATCTGGCTGATCAAGCCGATGTCTTTCATGAACTTGAGCGGCGGTCCGCTGCGTGCCGTGTTGGACTACTACCGGTTGGATATCAAAGAGACTGTCGTCGCACATGACGAACTGGATTTGGCCGCGGGCACACTGCGGTTGAAAAAAGCGGGCGGTCACGGTGGTCACAACGGCTTGCGGGATATAATCCAGCATTGCGGGCCCGAGTTTTTCCGGCTGCGGATTGGCATTGGCCATCCCGGGCAAAGCTCGAAAGTGTTGAGCCATGTGTTAAAGCGCGCCGGTGCTGACGAACAGGATGCCATGGATGATGCCGTTGCCCGAGCGATCAAGGCCGTGCCGAAGATGGTTCGAAAAGGGCCGGGCATTGTCATGAACGAGTTGAACCGTAAGCCGAAAAAACCAAAGCCTGCAGCAACGCCTGCAAGCGAACCAAAGGACGAAAGTTAATGGGTATTAAGTGTGGCATCGTTGGATTGCCAAACGTCGGCAAGTCGACGCTTTTCAATGCATTGACGGCGGCCGAAATTCCGGCAGAGAACTATCCGTTTTGTACGATCGAGCCCAACGTCGGTGTCGTGACCGTGCCGGATCTGCGTCTTGATGCGATCGCAGGCATTGTGAGCCCCGAGAAATTGATCCCGACGGCGATGGAGTTCGTCGACATTGCGGGCTTGGTAGCGGGCGCGTCGAAAGGCGAAGGCTTAGGCAACAAGTTCCTCGCCAACATTCGCGAGACGCACGCGATTGCCCATGTCGTGCGCTGTTTTGACAACGACGACGTGACGCACGTCGCCGGCAAAGTGGATCCGATTGATGATGCACAGACGATCAACACGGAACTGACATTGGCCGATCTAGAGCAAGTGGAACGGGCGTTACAAAAAGCGACGAAAGCGGCTAAAGCGAACGACAAGGAAGCGATCTTCCGACGCGATTTGCTGACGCGCATTCAAGAACACTTGGGCGAGGGTTTACCGCTGCGAACGTTCGAGATGGACGACACAGAACGCCACGAGATTCGTGACCTGCAGATGTTGACCGACAAGCCGGTGATGTACATCGCCAACGTCAATGACGATGGCTTTGAGAACAACGCGTACCTGGATCGCCTGAAAGCGCTGGCGACCGAAGAGGGTGCCAGCGTGGTGCCGGTTTGCGCGGCGATTGAAGCCGAGATCGCTGTGCTGGACGACGAAGATAAAGCTGAGTTTTTGGCGGATCTGGGCCAGGACGAACCGGGCTTGAACCGGGTGATCCGTGCCGGCTATGTGTTGTTGGGTTTGAACACCTATTTCACGGCGGGCCCCAAAGAAGTGCGCGCTTGGACGTACAAGTCCGGCGCAACGGCACCACAGGCCGCGGGCGAGATCCACACTGATTTCGAGAAAGGCTTTATCCGCGCTGAAGTGATCGCCTATGACGACTACATCGCCGGCAATGGCGAGCAGGGCGCCAAAGAGGCTGGCAGGTTGAGACTGGAAGGCAAGGACTATCTAGTCCAGGAAGGCGATGTGATGCACTTCCGGTTCAACGTCTGATCGCTTGACGAAAAACGACCAAACCCTCACAATTGGCTCCCCCTGAAAACAGGGGCGGAAGAGAACCATGGTGATGTAGCTCAGATGGTTAGAGCGGTGGACTCATAACCCGCAGGTCGGTGGTTCACAAAATTGCAGGATAGCAATTTTGGACGACGCAGCGGAGCGGAGTCGCCCGAAGGGTGAGGGACAGGAGTCCCGAATCAATTCCACGCGTGATGAGGCGGGTGGAATGGAAAAAGACAGAAACTGGTGATGTAGCTCAGATGGTTAGAGCGGTGGACTCATAACCCGCAGGTCGGTGGTTCAATTCCACCCATCACCACCATTCAAAAGAAAAGGGTGCCCATTGGGCGCCCTTTTTTTGTGCATGTTAGTTGGGCGGGTGGCAAGCGCTCAGTAACCGACGTCTTTCCAGCTTGAGTTTTCTTTGGGGAAAACAGAAGCACTGAAACTTCGCCTCGTACTAGGCGTACATGTGCTGTCAATGGTAGCCTATACTTTCGCTTTGTTTGGTGCGGAAGAACGTTGCAGACTGAGTGGGCTGCTTCGGCTATCCGGACATCTTCTCGGTAAGCGGTACGTAACGGGTACTGTTACTGTGACTAATGCGACCCGCTAATTGTGATAACTCAGATCTGACCGTACAGTCTTTGTCAGATTTGATCGAGGCTAGAGGCCGCTTTACACTCGATCGGTGCCATTGGCCCAGTAAAACGCCGGATGACGGCAAATGACCCAGAGCGGTCGTTAATGATTTCGCTAATTCCGTAAGAACCACATACCGAGCAGCCAATGAGTACTTCGATTCCAGTCTATATTGTGCGTGAAGAAGCGCTTAGATCGGCAGTCGGATGCCGGGACAGTGACCTACTGGAAGAGATTTCAAAGAACGGGTCTGAGCATTTGCACACCACTCCTACCGAACTATCGAAGTCAGAACTACTGCATGCGCTAATTGGGCGACCGCCACTAAGGAGAGCTCTCCGGAACATTCTTTGGGATAAAATGGGCTCAACACCCACTCCCGAATTCTACGCCTGCGCTTACGAATTGCTTTGTTCTTACTTTTCCGTCGGGTATTTCGAAGACTGGATTCCGGTCGCACGTGCGAGTACCTGGCTACTCGATATCAACAGCGCCGCGCAAACCATCGACCTCGAGATCGATTGTACTCAGCTCGTCTTCCGTGGTGGCTTAATCGACCTGTCACATGTGTTCAGCGACGATATTTCATATGGTTACTGGTCGGCAGACCAGGTCACAGCATATAAGGCGCAGGTAGATCATTATTTGGCAAGTGACATCTGTGAGTCTGCTAAGGATCCGATGCGCGACCTTAACTACCCGCTTCACGACATTTCTAAATGGCTGAATACTGCAGCTCAACAAAGTAATACCGCAATTGTTGCGTTCTATATTTGACGGGGTGCTAGCAGGGTGCAGAACAGGGACAGGCACAAAACAATCGTTTTTGTTCAGCACCTCTTGATTGCTTATTCATCTGGTAATCTGTGCCTGTCCTCGTCTAGGTGGACGCCTGTCCCCGTTGACGGTCCCCGTTGGCGTGCCTCCCGTTGACGTGATCACCGCCGCGAGCGTCCACGCAGTCCAAAGCTGACGTCGCTGCTAAAAGAGGTAGATCGGCGAGTTTTGACGAACTCGCCGACTGCAAACAG
>JBGCGB010000001.1:0-221802 GCA_045110335.1 Woeseiaceae bacterium | reverse complement strand
CCGAACTTTGGTGGATTCCTGGCAGCGCAGCAGGTCGGTATCGCACAGTTGGCCGTTGAGTATTGCAACGCGTTGATCAACGACACGGCGAAACGTGCAACGTTCTTCCCAGGCTTCTCCTTCAATGCGCCCGCTAATACAGCATTCGCAACGACGGCAGGACGGGATCTCTTGATTGATCCGCTGGTAGACGCGGTTGTTGGAACAAATCTAGCGTCACAGCCGGATCGCGCCAACATCAAGGGCGAACTTAACAATTTGATCGACCGACTCAGTGTTTGCGGCGCAGGCTGCAGCTCGGACCGGACAGAAACCATTGGTATCGCAGTATGCTCAGCAACGTTGGGCAGCGCTACGATGCTCGTGCAGTAAGACTTAAAGACAGGTAATTAGACATGGCTAAAATGACCAAAACTCCACATCCTGACGCACCTCTGCTGCACCCGGATCATGCACGTCCCGTCACACGAAGAGACTTCGTCTCAACGGGCCTAATGAGCGGCGCAGCGACCACCGTCGGTGGCGGACTGTTCAGTTTGTTTGCAAACCCGCGCGAAGCTGCTGCGGCGCTTTCCTCCGATCTTCAACCACTGCGTGGTGGTTGTGGGCTCGAATTGGCCGGCGCTGGCAAAGTACCCTTCGTCTGCTTCGATCTCGCCGGTGGCGCGAACATGGTTGGCTCAAACGTGTTGGTCGGCGGACCCGACGGTCAGATGGATTTCTTGTCCACCGCTGGCTACAACAAGATGGGACTTCCGGGTGACATGACGCCAGCCGCAGTGAACCCGGACACGGGCACCAATGATTTCGTCAATACCGATCTTGGTTTGGCATTTCACTCGGATAGTGCGTTCCTGCGCGGTATTCTTGAAAAAGCATCGCCGGCAACTTTGGCCAACACCAATGGTGCGGTTATGGTTGCTCGCTCTGAAAACGATACGGGTAACAATCCCCACAACCCGATGTATGCGATCAGCCGCACCGGCGCTCGGGGCGAACTCCTCGATTTGATTGGCTCTAGAAGCTCCGAATCCGGTGGTAACTCCATGGCACCGGCTAACTTTATCGACCCAGCTGTACGACCAACTAAGGTTGATCGTCCATCGGATGTTACGGGTCTCGTCGACACCGGTAAGCTTGTCGGATTGCTCTCGCAAGAAGACGCCGTTGCGGTGTTGGAATCAGTCTATCGATTAAGCGATCAGAAGCTCGGACGCGTAGACACACGCATCGATGCCGATGCCGTTGTTAAGGACCTCGTTGCCTGTGGCTATCTCAAGTCTGCAGATCTCGCGGACCGGTTCGGTGATCCGTCCCAGTTGAACCCGTCACTTGATGACAACCTCGTTGGACCGACAGGCATTTTCACCCAAGCCGAATATGACGGTGATCGTGAGTTCCAAAAAACCGCGTCAATCATGAAGCTAGTTGCTAGCGGTTACGCTGGTGCCGGCACGGTAACCATGGGCGGCTATGACTATCACGGTGGCGGACGTCGCACCGGTGAAGTTCGTGACCTGCGTGCGGGCCGTTGTATGGGAGCAGCACTTGAGTATGCCGCGAGACAAGGCGTACCGTTGTTCCTCTATGTTTTCAGTGATGGATCGTTGGCCAGTAATGGTGCTATCGATGATTCGGAAGATGGCCGCGGCAAAGGCGAATGGACCGGTGACAATCAAAGCACCGCTGCATCGTTCTTCCTCGTCTACAACCCGACTGGCAGACCGCAGTTATTCTCCGGTGACAATCTGACGGCAGCTCAACACCAACAAATCGGCTACTTCCGACGTGATGGTTCTGGCGAAACAGGCAGCAGCCCAGTGGCGAACAATGTGAACTTGCTCGTTGAGGCGGTTGCTTTGAACTACATGGCGCTGCACGGCGAACAAGCGAACTTTGAGGCATTGTTCCCGGCACATGGCCTCGGAAACGTTCAGCTCCGCGACAGCCTGACAGCCTTCAACCCTATTCTCTAGCCTAGAGAACGAATAAAGGTTTCCGCCTTTTCAGGAATAGCCGGTGCAGACGAAACGTTTGCACCGGCTTTTTCTTAGCCAACCGATACCGAAGAACAAATCATGGAGCCATCAAAGGCCGGTGAACAAGTCGTTCTGTATCTGTTTAAGGTTCGAATCGAATCACGCACCCACTGCGCCCTCTGCCAGGCAGTCTCAATGTAACCGCCAAGATATTCAGTTTGAGTGTTATCGCCAATCTGGTCCATGAGCTCAAGCGAGCGCTCGTCTTCAGGTAACGGCAAGCCGCTCGGGTCCTGCAGCGAATTCCTGACCGGCAACACATGCAACACGGGTAGACCGGCGCTTGCCACACCCACCGAGACATACACCCGACTACGATCAGCAAACACTATCGACACATGCCGCCGATGAGTGACCACCAGTTGTGACAACTTGCCCATCTCAAGCAACCGATTCTGCAGACCCGAACCCGCTAGCTGTTGATCCACGGCTTTTCTAGCCATCACCGGCTCACGTATCCATGTCGCCGCATTCGTCACACTGGATTGCAAACCGTTCTGCTGCAGGCTCAGAAGCTCTGCGTCGAAGTCCCGCCAGGCATGAAATGCCAATAAGGCGTCAGACGAAGCACCAACAGGAATCGCAAATCGAAAAAACTGGCGAAACTCGCTATCGTAAAAAACGCTGACTCGAAAAGATGAAAATTCTTTACGCGACCTATCGATGACATTGACCACTGTCGTTGCAAATTGGTCGGGCGGCAATTGTGTGGCCAATTGTTGGCGAGCAGCCACCGAACAATCATCACAGGCCTGCCACTGATCGCTGGCAGATGCGTTAACGGATAACGCAGAAGTCACCGCAAGACCGGCGACTAAAAAATAGAAAGAAAAACGCATTAGGAGACTCCATTGATGTTGTTAAAAACAACATCAACGATAGTGTCGCCCGCCGTTGGCTATGTCGGCAGAAACCGGCGCATCACGGCTGAAAGCTACTCTAGTGGAGCTTCCCCGACCGCCGGCAGCTCATCCATTTCGATCGGTTCAAACTCCGCGGAACCCGATTCCACAAATCGGACATAGCGTGCAAGCTGCGAACCCAACATTTGATCAACAGCGGGAGCGATACTATCCAAACCATCCGGGCTATAGCCGCCGACTTGATATTGCATCGCGACATTCGTGACAGACTCGTCACCGGAGAAACTCAACGTCATATTGCCATCAACACCCATCAAACCTAACGGGCCAAGTCCGCCGGTCAAACGCAACAGCTTGTTCTCTCGAATCACGGTAACGGTCAAGTGAACGACGGCATCCGAGTCACTCAGGCGTTCACAGAAACAACCGAGCGGTCGAGCTTCGATGAATAGGTTGGACGCATCACCGGAATAAGTATGACCGCTATCCCACCACTCGCCTATATGCCCGACAAACATTCGCCAGGCTGTTTCCACGGGCGCTACGATCTGCAGCTGATGGCGAACGACAAAGCCATTTTCGGCTGCATCACTCACCTCTGCCGCAACTGGCCTTGAAAGCCCCAAACCGAACAAAACATAGCAAAAAATGGCAATTGCTTTCATCGACATTCTTCCAAACCTAACTCTTCTTATCGATCAGGATACTGTTAATAGAATCATTATTCAGCGACAACTAGACCGACGCAAGAACTGGTAGAGGTCGCCTCCGCCAAAAAGCCGCGAGTAGTCCACCCCCGATCAGATGCCAGATCCCCCAAGACGCTGCTACCAGCGCCATGCCACCCAAGCCCCCGAAAAACGTAAAAACCAACGTAAGCCCCAAAGCCGTGTTTTGAATCCCGGTTTCGATGCAAATGGTACGCCTGTCGCGCTCATCGAGATGAAATCCCATAGCCAACAAATAGCCAGCCGCGAATGCCAGGACATTGTGTCCGATAACGAGGCCGGCCACGGCCTCGACATGCGCAAGGAATACAGACCAATTCGCCACGAAGGCAATACTGATAAAAAGCACAAAAATCGCTATCGAAAAGCTGCGCAGAGGCCGCCGCAACCGCCGGGCCAGCTCCGGTCGATGCAACCCCACCCAGCACCCTATCAGCGTTGGTGCAATCAAGACCCCGACGACAATCGCGAACATCTGTTCGAAATTCACGCCAACTTCACTTAGTAGCGACTCGACAGACGTTAGCCGACCACCCCAAAATGCAATCGAAAACGGTGTCATTACGGATGCCAACAAACTGCTAACCGTCGACAGCGAGACACTAAGAGCGACATTCCCATTGGCTTGCGTCGCCAAGAAATTACTAACGGTGCCACCCGGGCAGGCAGCGACCAACAGTAACCCGAGCGCGAGCGACGGGGGCGGATTCACCACCCAAATGAAACCAAAGGTGATCGCGGGCAACAAAAAAAGTTGGGACAGCAATCCGACGACCAACGGCTTTGGCCTGCGGCGTATTTCAGAGAAATCGTCGAGTTTGATATCTAACGCGATGCCAAAGATGATGAGCGCAAGCAAGACATTGAGTCCCAACAGCGCATCCGCACTAAAGTTCAGGGTGGCCGCGTCGAGAAGATCCAAAAGTCGTTCCAAGCAAGTTGAAGCGTGAAGCCCGTAGGCTAACCTGATCTATTCCAAATTGTAATCAAGAAACGCAAAGACACGCTGTGCGACGCGTCGGCCACGAACCTCTCTGGGCTCATAGCGCCATCCCGAAACAGCCCGGACCGCTGATCGATCGAAAATCCCGCCTGCCGCGCTATCGACGACTTCTATACCGCTCGTCGTGCCATCTTCATTGACGGTAAATTCGAGCTTGAGCCGACCCGTGAGTTCGCGTCGGATGGCGGCACGGGGATACACTGGCGCGAGTGTTTCAACGCGACGCAATGTCGCCGCGGAGACGGTTTCCAGTGTCGCGGTCGCGATATAGGCTTCGTCAACGAGCGCCTGTAACTCTGATTCGTCGTCTGTGGACAAAGCGACCGAGCGCCAACCGGCAAACGCGGCTTCGGCCTCTGGAAGCTGCTGGCGACTTGCTGCAGTTCGCACCGCAACACTGAGTTGATTGCTTAACAACTGCTGTAACTCGATTCGCCCCTCTGTTGTCGCCGGAACATCGGAATAGACCTGAATGGCGCTGGAGTAATCGCCGGCTGCCATGGCCGCCTCTACCTGGGATCTCGCCAGATCCAGCGTATTTGTTGCAGGTGTCGCGCGGGCTGCCGCTCGCTCGGCGACAGGCGTCGGAGCTGTCTGGCGTGAAGCATTGGCGGCAGCGCGTCTTTGTTGTTGTCGGCGCGCCGCGCGTTGAGCCGCAGCTGCAGCATCGGCTAAACGCTTGGCATCCAACGCATCACGCACTTCACTGCGAAGCGCCAATAAGTCCCCTGTTGATGTGCCGGGCAAAGCTTCATACACCGCGAGACGATCCGTCGCATCCTGTTCATTTCCGTCACGCGCCGAGCTCAGGGCCGACGCCCGTGCGTCGTCTGTCGCTGCACGAATTCGATCGGGAAAGGCATCGATCACAGGATGACTTAAGCCAGTGTTACGAATTTGATCGACCAAACCGGCCGCGACCAAATAGTCACCGCCATCAAATGCTTGATCAATTCGTCCAGCGACCTGGTCTAACACCACGTCAGCCTCAGCAATCGCGGTTTCGTCTTCAGGCTGACCTTCAAGGTAAAGCGAGTAGTAATACAATGCGTTGGCGCCGACTGGTTCAATCAATACGCCGGATTCAACGGCGAGTCGGGCGCGTTTGAGTAAATCGTCTTCCGGTGTCTCGGTAATCACCGCACTGAGGACTTCTTCTTGCATCTCAATGGGTGCTTCGACCATCGAGGCATCTTCAATCATCTGGCCATCAGAGCCCAGAAAGAACCACGCGGCCATGCCGACGATGGCAATCAAAGCAATGATTAGAAGTGGTGTATCGCTGGAGCGACTCAGCTTGGTCGCGTCATCATTTTGCAAATCATGACCTGCCATGAGCTAGTCTTTGTTTCGTTGCCAGATCTTGCCAATCGAGCGGATACGAGTGAATAGTGAGCCCATCGCACCCTTGTTTTCAGCATCCGGCTCGTCTGTCTGCTCAACAGCCATACGGGGAATCAGATTGGGGTTCGAGCGTAGCTGCAAATGTCTTAAAGCGCCGCCATTAACGTTTTGCAACAGTCGATCATGAGAAATCGGCTTAGCCATATAACGGAACACCTGACCTTGGTTAATCAAAGAAATCATCTCTGCTGCATCCCGGTCATCGCTGACAACAATCGCAATGAGTTCTGGCAAGTGCTGTTTGAATTTGTTCAATACCTTCCGCAAGACCGAACCTTCGCTGGAAACTTCAGAAATGAGTACGCCAGCCTTGTTGCGCGTGATCAGTTCGAGGACTTTCATCAAACGATTGGCGTGATAAATCTTGTAGTGACCGGCGGTCGCCTCTTTAACATCATTGAAGAATTGCTCGCTCAACGTGAAAACGACGACGCCGACGTTTTCCATGTCGTTGAACGAACTGCGGCTTGAACCATACTCGACACGATCACCTGATAGGACAACCTGTTCGCCCGTCTCTTCTTTCTTAGCTTCTTCAAGCTCGATCGGTTTCGGCGCTTCTGCCGGACTGATGTTCTGCGTTGCCTGATGCGTTGCCAGCATCGCCGGTATCAATGATTTATGACGTCGATCCGGCTTTTCGGCGGCATCACCGGCCACCAGCGACGCATCGGGAAGCTCGTCTTCAACGACATTGTCAGTAGCTGGGCTAGATTGCCGCGCCGTTGGCATCGGCATATCGGCAGGCGGCATGGCGACTTCGGCCGCTTTGACCGCCAAGTCAATGGTCGCACGCAGGTTGTCCGGTGCGCATGGCTTGGACAGAAAACGGAACACCTCACCAACGTTAATAGACCCTTCAATGGCGTCTAGATCGGCATACCCGGTAAGCAATATCCGCATCGTTCGGGGCGCTTTCTCACGAACCGCACCCAAGACTTCGACGCCTTCCATTTCAGGCATTCTCTGATCCGCAACAATGACATCAGCATCATGCTCAACACATAGGCGGATAGCCTCTTCACCCGATGTCGTCAGATGCAAGTCATAGTCACGGCGAAACAACGCGCGCATTGAGTTAAGCACGCGTTGCTCATCGTCGACAAAGACGACGCAAGGTTTACGCAAACCTTTTCTCACACCAGATGAGTCTGTTGTCATTGCTTCTTGTCGTTGGGTCAGGGCCATTCAGGTTCACTTATCCTGTCTTTTCTGCTGCGAATACGAGATCCATCTCGTCACCGCTTGAGTCTTCCGCATCTCCACCCGAAAAATCGCCGGTGAAGTTCTCCAGCTCTTCGAGCTCTCGCTCCATATCAGATTGCTGGCTGTTGTCTGTTAGTGGCAGGCTTACAATGAATGTGGAACCCTTGCCTAGTGACGATTGTATTTCAAGCTTGCCGTCATGTGCATCGATAATTTTCTGGCTGATGGATAGACCGAGGCCAGTACCTTTACCGACTTCTTTCGTCGTAAAGAAAGGATCACGAACCTTGGCCAGCGTCTCTTCGTCCATGCCCATACCCGTATCTTTAACGCTAACATGGACAAATTCATCGTCTGCCCACGTGCCGATAGATAGCGTGCCTTTGCGATCCATGGCGTCGGACGCATTTTTGATCAGGTTCAGCAGAACCTGGTTAATTTGTCCTGGCGAACAACTAACCTCTGGTAACTCACCAAGGTTACGGTTAACCTCGATGCCGCCCTTCAACACGTTCTTGGCGATCACCAGTGTTCTTTCAACACCATCGTTCAAATTCACCTTATCAGTAGACGCACGATCGAGGCGGCTAAAGTCTTTGAGCGACTGCGCCATTTCCGACAATTGCTCCAGCCCCTCAACACTGTCGTCCAGCAAGTCGTTGCTCTCTTGCAGATCATCACGCAGTCCGTCGTCGGTCAGCGCTTTATCCAAACGTCTAAGCTGTTGAATGAATGATGCTTTATCGTTTCCGCCGGCGCGCAGCATCGATAACATATCATCCGCTACACCGACAAACGATGTAAAACTGCCGAGCCGCTCTTTAATCAGTGTCGTATTGCTTAACAAATACCACAGTGGCGTATTAATCTCATGGCTGATACCCGCCACCAGCTCACCAAGCGATGACATTTTCTCTGCCTGAACCAACTGTGCCTGCGACTCTTGCAACTCTTCGTAAGCCTTGCTCAATTCGCGTGTACGTTCGCTGACGCGTTCCTCCAAGGAAACGTTGAACTGTTCTAGCTCGGCGTTGGTTTCGTTCAATGCCTGGTTGCTTTGACGCAACCGCACACCGATCAATGCAATGCCCAAAATTAGCATCGCAGAAACGCCACCCAACAAAATTCTCGCTCGATCCGCGCGTGACGTGACGCTCGCATTCATCGCTGCAATCGCGGAATAAAGGCCCTGCGCGCTGGACGTCAAACTAGCGTTCTCAAAAGCCTGTAGTTCAGCGACCGCTTTGGCACGAGACACTGGTGTCGATGCGGCGGCATCAATAATCGCGACGAACCCGGGTGAGTCGGCCCCGGCATCCTCAGCCATCGCTACCACTTCATCAAGACGTCGGCCTAGCTCGCCTACCGGTGTATCTGTCTTGCCCGTCGCGTTATCCAGAAATTCAACGGTAAGCCCAAACAAGGTCTGGGAAAGCTCATCATTACCTCGGTCTCGCAACTGCCGAACGATTTGCGGCGCATCATCTCTCAACTGTTCGGCGGCAACAGCAAGTGCATTCTCGGCTTCGGTGAATCTTTCAACCGCGGCAAGCACCATGTTCACGCTGGACACATATCGCGCGGCAGCGCTTCTGACCTGACCGCTCTCGATTGTCTCGGGCGGAGATTGAAGCACCGTTTTACTCTGAGCCAGGCGACCGGTAAGCGTTTCAACCGTGTTCGGCACACCAAGCGCTTGCGATGAAACCGTGGTCAATGTGTCGCTCAGGGTTTCGTGATCGCGCTGCGCTTGCCGCAAGCTCGAAGCATAGCTGCTGTAGTCGATGTAAAACTGTGCACTGACGGATCGCGATTCGCGAACCAGCAATACCAATAGAACAACAATCGACATCGCTATCATTGCAATGAGGAGTTTCTTGATCATGACGTTTCTACGTGTCCCAAGCCCTTTTCTATGCCGTTAACTGTAGGCGAACACCGACAGTTCGTCCGTGATGCTTATCACATGTAACCAAAGATATTTTGTAAAAAACACCAGCAAAGTTGGGCACATCAATGACTAACGCTGTCGGACGGAGCAAAGGCTTTCCTATCCCCGGCCAGATAAGGTATCAGGCTTTTGATCGAGACGGCAGCCATGGTTTGACTAAATGTGACAAACGCCACGATCATAGGAGTGTTGGATTAGAATAATGCAAAAAATTGACCATAAAAGGCTAATGGTCACAAAAAGGGAAATGCAATGACAATGTCACTCGAATTTTTTGGCGCCGCTGGCGAGGTCACAGGCTCTTGCCATATTCTGCGTGTTGACGACAAAAAGATCCTGCTGGACTGCGGGATGATCCAGGGAAGTCGTAAAAACGAAGCGCGAAACCGTGACGCATTTCCGTTTGAGGCCAAAGACATCGACGCCGTGATTTTGAGCCACGCTCACCTAGACCATAGCGGTCGCTTACCGCTACTTTGCAGTCGCGGTTTTCGAGGCCCTATCCACACCCATTTCGCGAGCCGCGATTTATGCAGTGTTTTGCTTAGGGACTCCGCGGGTATCGCGGCTCACGATGCAAAAAAGACAAACCGCTTGCGCCAGCGTGAAGGAAAGCCGCCTATTTCACCGCTCTACGACGATACCGATGCACGCCGTGCCGTCGAACAAATGCAGACCGTACGTTATCACGAGAAAACCGAAGTGCTTCCCGGCATCCAAATGACGCTTTTTGATGCAGGGCATATCATGGGTTCGGCCATCGTCCAGTTGGACATCACCGACCAGCAAGGCACCCAAAAACGGTTGGTCTTCAGCGGCGATCTAGGGCAGTACGATACTCCCGTTCTAAGGGACCCAGAAGTCCTGCAGCGTGCAGATCTCGTGCTAATGGAAAGCACCTATGGTGGCCGCAAACATAAAGACCGCGACGACACCATCGAGGAACTCGGCGATGTCTTGCGGACCGCGACGCAAAATGGCGGCAATATCATCGTGCCGGCGTTCGCGATTGGTCGCAGTCAGGAACTGCTTTATTTGCTCGGCAAGTATCGAAACGCTTGGCAAACCGATGACTTTCAAATTTTTCTGGATAGCCCCATGGCCATCGAAGCCACGGAAATTTATTGGCGCTACCCACACCTTTACGACGACGAGGCCACAAAGCTCCGACGACAGGACGATGAAATGCCGTTGCTTCCGAATCTGCACATGACCCGCAGCGGTGCTGAGTCAAGAGTTATCAACCGGTTGGAAAAAGGCGCACTTATTATCGCGGGCAGTGGCATGTGCAATGGCGGAAGAATCCTACACCACCTGAAACACAATCTCTGGCGCGAAAATGCCCATGTCATTATTGCCGGATACCAGGCACCCGGATCACTTGGCCGCAAGTTGGTTGATGGTAACGATACCGTCAAGATCCATCGGGAAAAAATACGCGTCCGTGCGACAGTGCATACCATTGGCGGACTATCGGCACATGGTGATGAACAAGACCTGCTGCGTTGGTACAAAGGGTTGGGCAATCAACCACCAATTTGGTTAGTACATGGCGAACCCCATGCGGGCGCAGCATTGGCGAAAACGCTCAAACGCGAAGGCGGCGCACGCGTGCACAAGGCGTTGCCTGGCCGCGTGATCAACCTCACGACAGTTTAGTCATGAGTCAACAAGATCTGGCCCAGATCGCCGCGTTCATTCAGCAAGGCAGAAAAATCACACTGCTCACCGGAGCCGGCATCAGCACACAATCCGGCATTCCGGATTATCGTGACGAAAACGGTGAGTGGAAGCATGCACGACCGGTCATGTTCGCGGACTTCATGTCAGACGCGACCGTTCGCCAGCGTTATTGGGCACGCACAACCGTTGGTTGGCCGCGGATGGCGCAAGCGCAACCTGGCAAAGCGCATGAGGCCATTCATGCACTAGAAAAAGCTGACTGTGTCGAGCGAATCGTCACGCAGAATGTAGATGGACTTCATCAGAAAGCCGGATCGACGAATGTGATCGACTTACACGGGAGGCTAGACGAAGTGCGCTGTCAGCAATGCCACAAACTAACCCCGCGGGCTGACTGGCAGACGAAGGTCAAACAACAAAATGACCAATGGCTTTCTGACATCGGTGCCGTTACAGATGCACCTGATGGAGATGCCATCATTGAGCACGCGAACTACGCGGAATTCTTGGTGCCCGACTGCGATCAATGCGGCGGCATTGTAAAGCCCGAGGTCGTTTTCTTTGGCGAGAACGTACCCAAACAATATGTTGCGGATGCTTACGCGGCTGTTGCGGCCGCCGATGGCTTACTGGTTGCCGGTTCGTCGCTGATGGTGTTCTCAGGATTCAGGTTTGCACGCCGATGTGCCGAACTAAACAAGCCCTGTTTTATCATCAATCGTGGTGTCACGCGTGCAGACGAACTCGCTACCCTAAAAATAGAAATGGATTGTGGCGAGGCGCTCGCTGAAATTGCCTATGCCGTCGGCGAAACCACCAATTGACCTAAAGCCAATCGCTTCGGTACTCAAGCACCATGATACCGATGCCAACAAGGACGCCTGCAAGACCAATGAGATAGCCGCCCAGAATGACGACCTGACTACTTAACATCACGATAGAGACGCCAAGTAAATACAATGCAGGCCCCGGAATAACATCGCGTTGCTTGTCCGTGAGCCAGGACCAAATCAGGCTGGCACCCGCCAGCACGACCGCAATCAATGCGATTGCAACGAGCCCATAGTCGAACCACAGCCCGCGATCGCCACCTTGATCAATCAGTGTTGATAATAGGCGCACACACGCCGTCAAACCCAGTGCACCGGCCACTAGAAGCACCAACCCGGCGACGGGCATCATCATGCGCAAATTGGATCGGGTCGCCATGAACATCTCCTATCAGCAAGTCAACGCGATGGCGATGTCCAGCCACCACCCAACGCTTTGTACAAACGGGCAGCGCTAAGAATAACCTGATTCTCGGTAACAATGCGCGCGTCTTCGATCGCCGCCAATTGTCGCTGTGCATCCAGCAACGTCAGATAATCGACCAGACCCTGTTGATAAAGGCGACGTGCCAAAACCTCGGCCTCTCTGGCGGCATCCGCCGCGACAACAATAGACGCCAATGCTTGCCGGGCACCCGCTTGCGACGCGATGGCCGATTCCGCATCAGCAAACGCAAGCAGTACCGTTTTTTCGTACTCAGCCATCGCCTGTTGCTGCCTGGCATCCGCTGCCGCGCGAGCAGCACGCAAACGGTTCCCCTGAAAAATAGGCCAACGGACAAACGGAACGATGCCGGTAGTCCGCGCCGCACCGTTCGTCAGACGATCGAGTTCACCGGCTTCGAATCCTCCCGAAGCGGTTAGTGTCAACTGCGGAAAGAAGGCGGCCGCAGCCGCGCCCTGATCTTCTGTTGCCACTGCTAGCAATCGTTCGGCGACATGCACATCGGGTCTGCGTCGTAACAGGGATGATTTTTCTCCAACGGATATTTGCGGCGGTATAACAACGTCGTTCGCTAATAGATTTTCATCGATCGCATCGGCCATGACGCCCAGCAAAACGGCAAGCCGCTGCTTTGCAGCCACCGCATTAGCCGCCAGCACCGGAATATCAGCTTCCAACCTCGCCAGTGCCGTTGTGGCGCGCACCCCGTCCAGCTTACGTGCCAAGCCCAATCGTACTTTGCCATCGATCACGTTCTTGGACTCACGCTGCAGGTTCGCATTGCGAGTGGCCACATCGGCACGGGCTGAAAAACTTCGCCAATCCGCGTACGCAATGATCGTTTCAGCGACAATTTGCAAAACCACCGCTTCGCCCTCAGCTAGACGCGCTGCCGCGCGAGCATCCGCGGCAGCGATTTGCCGCCCTCGGAGACCAAAGAGATCAATCTCCCAGCTTGCCTGCAAGGTCGTCGCATAGAACTCGCCATCGCGAGGAATGATGCCCGCATCGATTAAAGGCCCGGCCGTCTGTGGCGATTCGATACTCTGCTCAAATGCGGTATAGCGAGCGTCAGCAACAACACTTGGCAGTCGCGCGCCGCGCGCCGACTGTTGGCCAGCGACCGCTTCGGCAATCCGACCTTTCGCCATGCGAATATCTTTGTTTTCGGTCAGAGCGCGCGCGATCAATTCATCAAGTATCGGGTCACCACCGTCGCGCCACCAATCGGCGGCGGCCCCCTCTTCAACGACAATCCGGCTCCGCCATTCAACATCCTGCTCCCATGCCGGCGCAACATACTCTGGGCCAACGGAACATCCGACTAACGTTGCGGTGACTAGAATCGCGACCAATCTCAGTGATAAACGACTCATTAGGCAGACTCCGCTTGCGCCAGACTTCTACCCGTTCGCTCACCCAAGATGCACAACAAACGGTAAGTAGCGGGCGTGAAAAACAGCGACAAAATAATGGAGAAACCTACGCCGCCGGCAATCACAATGGCCAGTGGCGGCCAAAAGTCTCCACCACTGAAAACGATCAACGGAACAAAGCCACCAATCGTCGTACAGACCGTGGACACGATATGCCGCGTCGCGCCGACGGTTTGCTCAACAATGCCGTCGCAATGGCCCGCGCACGCACTAGCATCCGCCCGGATTGCCGCTATGACGACAATCGTCCCGTTGATCGCCACACCGATCAAACCGGCAATACCAATGATCGCATTGAACCCGCGGGGATAACCGCCAATCCACAAACCTAGCAAACCAAGACCAACCGACAAAAAGGCAACAATCGCAATAACTGTTGCAAGTCTGAGGCTGCGGAACGAAAGCACGATGGTTGCCAGCATCAGCATGAACAGAATGGGGAGATACGTCAGCAAATTGCCGATCGCATCTGCCTGTGCATCCGAGTCGCCCTCGGCGCGCAGAACATAGCCGGTCGGTAATTCGAAGCCTTCTTCTTCCAATGCTGCCATCACCGCTGCCGAAACATCGACAGCTAGTGCATCGGCATTCAAGTACGCCAAAATTTTATTTGCTCGCGTGCTGTTGTAACGCGAGACGATCGCCGCCTCTGGCGTCAATTTTAGATCACCGAGGTTCATCGCATTGATGGACTGCCCGTTGCCTACCAGGCTCATACCGGCGATGCGCGAAAACTCATCCCGACTGCTGGCCGGATAGCGAATCCTCACTGGCAACGACTCGCGCCCTTCCCGCACAGAACCGCCCACTTGGCCTTCGAGTCCCGACTGCAACTGCCCGGCCACATCGGCAAGCGTCAAACCGGCTTGACGCACGGCAACTTCATCCGCGACGAACGATAGCTTGGGCAAACCGCCCTCAATCGTTGAACGCGTTTGAGCGATCGACGGAATACGATGCATGATGGCGCGCACTTCTTCCCCTAACCGAACCAGCTCGGACAAGTCCGGGCCTTCTATCCGAAACGCAACTGGCGCATCCAACGGCGGCCCTTGAGAATAAGGCCCAACAACCAAGCGCGCTTCCGGGAACCGATCGGCGAGTTCCACGGCGAGACTTCGTGTCAAAGTTGAAGCACGTCTAACGGTATCGGTAAAAACGACCGCTTGTGCATAACTGTCATCGCCACGGACTTTCATAATACGGTTGTAATAGACCGTCGGAAAACTGTGGCCAATCATCCAGTGAATATCGGTGATACCCGCTTCGTCAATCAACTGCGCGTCAATGCGCCGAGTGATCGCTTCCGTCGCGGTAATCGACGTGCCTCGCGGCATCCAGACTTGAATATCAAACTGATCACGATCTGCTGCCGGAAAAAACTGTTGACCCAGTGTGCCCGCCAGCAAGAAACCAGAAATAGGTAGCATCAGGCACGCCAATATGGTCAGGAGCGGTCGCTTGACCGCACCGACGACAAGTGCACGATAACGATCCGTTAGCTGGCGACTCTTGACGCCCTCTACCCACCAGCGTCGCGGGGCATCAGATTCACGCCGCGGCATAAACATCGCCGCCAGCGCGGGGATAATACTCATCGCCAAAAAGAAGGACGCCAACAACGCCATCACGACCGAGATCGCGATCGGCCCGACGAAATCGCCCATGGCGCCGGGCAGCAGGAACACCGGCATAAAACCGAGCACCGTCGTTAACGTAGATGCCAACAGCGGCACAAAGAGATGCCCTACAGAAAAACGCAACGCGTCTATTCGCGGCCGCCCTTTGTCCAGATGCTTTTTGACTTCGTCTGTCATGACGATGGCTGCATCAATCAGCAAACCGATTGCGACAATCATGCCGAAGATACTCATTTGATGGATCTGTTGACCCGCTGGGCCGAGTCCAAAAATAGCAATCGATGCCGACAATGGAAGTGCTGATCCGACGATCAAAGCGGCACGCCAACCCATGCCGATGAAAACCACCAACATTACTACGATAGCGCCAGCCAACAAATTGCCGCCCAGACTTGCCAAGCGCGCTTCAGTGTACAAACTCTGATCAAAGATGACGCTCGCCTCGACGCCGCGCCCTAAACCATCGTCATAGCCCCCAACGATGTCACGCGCCTTGACGGCCCATTGGTCCAGCCGAACATCTCCTTCTGTCCTGACGCCTAGCATGATGCTTCGAACGCCATTGGCATAAGCAATTTCTGCCGCGGGCTCTTGCCAACCACGCGAAACCGTCGCGACATCACCAAGGCGGACAGCGCCGCCGGCGCTATTCTCAATCAAAGGGGTGGCAGCCACGGCGGCAGCCGAGTCCAGCTCTCCTTCAACCTCAAGGAATAAACTCCGGCGATCGCTACGTAGCGCACCCGCAGGCAGCTTGGGGTCACCGGCTGAAATGAGGTTGGCTACATCGCTCGCCGATAAGCCCATAGTGGCGAGCGTCGCGGGATCCATATCAACCGTTATCTGTTCGGCTGGCTCACCGTAGTAACGAACAATGTCGGTCCCTGACAAGTCTCGAAGCTCATCGGCCAGTTGCTCCGACAATCGATACATCAGTCCAAGGGGCGGTTCACCCGGTTCCGTCCACCGAATAGCAACCAATAGACTAAACGCGACAGCTTCAATCTTGTCATCGAAGATGGGTTCGAATGTACCCGGCGGCAAGCGCGGTGCGACATCGCCTAAGCGATCCCGGATTTTGCTAAAAACCTGTTCATTCTCATCGGGGCCCACGTTGTCCTGCAGTTCAATCGCCAGAACCGAGATTCCATTACGAGATGTCGATTCGATCTTCTTGATTTCGGACAGCTCTTCAAGAGCCACTTCGAGCCGGTCGGTAACCAACGCTTCAATACGTTCAGCGGATGCGCCGGGCAGTCGCGTAATCACGGTCGGGTAACGATTGGTGATGCGAGGGTCTTCGATACGCGGCAAGTTCGTTAGAGATGAATACCCACCGAGCAGAATGATCGTGATCGCGAGCCAAAGCAGATAGCGATTATTGAACAAACGCTCCGCAAATCCGGAAACGCTTTTGGCAGAATGAATTCGACTCATTGCGCCGGCACCGACTCAGCGGACGCAGATTCTCGTAACCCATCATCGGCGATCCGCACGCCTTGGCCATTCACAACCCGTTGTAAACCATTCGCGACAATGTTGTCACCATCTCGCAGTGCACCGCGGGCAAACACGCGGTCGGCCTCTTCATAGAGTACTTCTACCGGTCTGTTTTCCAGACGATGGGTAGCGCCTGTGTTTCTGGCCAACGCCGAATCGCGTTCATCAAGCGGCATCACCGCCAATACCTGCCACACACTGCGCGCGCCCTCACTTAGCGCATCAAGTGGCAACCAGTACCCCTGCTGCACAACCAAACGCTCCGCGCTTAGCTCGGCGATATCACCAACGCGTGCGGCGGCGCCGGGATCCAGTTCAAAAATGACCTCAATCGCGCGCGTTCGCGAATTGCGCCGGGGGATTACAGCAAGAACGGTCGCCTGAACGGACTGATCGTCAATGAGCAAAGACAACGTCGCACCTGCCTGCAAGACGTTAACCACATCCCCACTGACCGATAACCGAACGCGAAGCGCAGCGAACTCCTGAATATCAAGTATAGGTTGGCCGGCCGCAACGACCTGGCCTTCATCAACATGACGCCGGACGACAGCGGCGTCGTAAGGTGCTCGGAGCGTGCTCTTGGCCAAATCAACATCAATACGCACTACCCTCGCTTTTGCAGCAGCTGCTGCGGCGCGAGTTCGCGCCCGAAGCTCGGTTGCTTCATCCAACTCTTGTTGCGAAACGCCGTCGAACGCCCGCGCGCCGCTGATGCGCTCATATGTCGCATCACTCAGCGCCACCTGCGCCATGGCTTGCTCGAGCGCGGCATTTGCCTCTGATTGGGCCGCTAGGATGCGACGCTGATCCAATACCGCAAGGATGTCGCCTGCTTTAATACTGGCACCCTCATCGACACGTACATCCGATAACGAGCCACCCAGATCAAAACCGAGACTGGATTGGCGTGCTGCCTCGACCTGGCCACTATAGCGCTGTACCGCTTGATAACTGTCTTGCGACTCAAGCACCTGAACAGATACGGCCAACGCAGCGGCTTGATTCGCTGCCGTCGGTTCATGATTCCGGGAACAGGCCGTCATCGAGAGAATGACAGCCAGTAATAATGTAAACGACCACTGAATGGGGGGATTCATGGACATGCCTCAATGAATCGTTCCGGATGGGGCACGCCACGAAAAGCGCGATACCTGAGACCGATTGGGTGATATACTAGACTTTGCAGTTTGATATTAGACCAACCAAACGGAACTGTCTAGTTTGATAAGTCAACAAAACAACTCAGGGCGTATGGGCCGGCCGAAGAGCCATGAAAAGCGGCGCGCAATCATGGATGCGGCGGCTTGCCACTTTCTCACGGAAGGCTATGAGCGAACCTCAATGGATGTCATCGCCAACGCGGCAGGCGTCTCCAAGCAAACCGTCTATTCCCATTTCGAGAACAAAGAAGCCCTGTTCAGAGAATGCATCCTGACCAAGATCCGGGACTATGGCCTCGATATGGAGGATTTCCCGGTCGACCAACCGCTTGCAGCGACCCTGACGGAAACCGGTCGACGGTTCCTTAGCTTGTTAGCGGACGATGAGGTGATTGCCATGCATCGCCTGATGATTAGCGATACGGCTGACTTCTCCCATCTGGCGAATAGCTTCTGGGAAACAGGCCCTGCCGCCACCATCGCCAATCTGACAAACTATATCCGGGCAAACACCGAGCGCGGATTTTCCGTCGTGACCGAGCCGGAAAGCGCAGCCAGCGATTTCCTGACGTTAGTTGAAGGACATTATTTAAAGCAGCGCTTGATGCTTCAGGCCGAAGCGCTGAACGAGAAAGAAAAACTAGCGCGAGCGCAAGCCGCAGCGCTCAAAATATGCAGGTTATATGACGACCAAGCGGTCGCTTAAAACAACGATATGGCACGCGTTTTTTTCGGATTCATTGTTTTCTTTCTACTGCTCGCACTTGGCGTTTGG
Organism: Woeseiaceae bacterium; assembly: GCA_045110335.1. Classification (GTDB taxonomy): domain Bacteria; phylum Pseudomonadota; class Gammaproteobacteria; order Steroidobacterales; family Woeseiaceae; genus CALBPI01. The sequence goes on along the minus strand of JBGCGB010000001.1, from coordinate 203,136 downwards.
CTGAAGTTTGGTGGCGGCCATCGATTTAGCGATGTCAACACAGACCCTGTGTTTGAGGCCGACGTACTTGAGCCTGTTTTCGCTTATGACCAACCCATCGGTGATATTGCGATTGCAGCGGACGGTACGCTTTTTTTCAGCGTGCACCCGGCTGCACGCACCGATGATAATCAGGTACTCCGCATAGAAGACGGCATCGCACTGCCGTTTCCTGATGGCGCAACACAACAGCAAGTTTTTGGATCTGTATCGGCGATCAGCACAGATGCGCTCGGACGACTTTGGGTCGTCGATCATGGCAATTTCGGCTTCGCCAACCCACAGCTCCTAGCGTTCGATCAAACAACCGGCGAACGCGTCTTTGCACTCACGTTTGACTCGGCGTTAGCGCCACGCGGTTCGATGCTCCAGGAGATTGTGGTCACCGCCGACGGTAATTATGTGTTTATCGCGGACACCAGCCTCTGGCGGGAAACACCCGCATTGCTTTTGGTGAATGTGGCGGATGAGAGTGCCGAACGCATCCTGAACGATCATCCAGCATTCGTCTCGCAACAATGGCAACTCGAAAGCGACAGCGGCAATCTAACGTTAATGGGTGGACTGCTTTCGATCATGCCGGGCATCGATGCTCTGTCAATCAGTCCTGACAACCGTTGGCTGTATCAGGCGTCCATGTCCCATGATGGACTCTTCCGTACATCACTCGACCGACTCGGCAGAGCGCCGCTCAAGCCAGAACGATACAGCGATAAACCTCTCACAGATGCCCTTGCGGTTGCGGCGGGCGGCAATGTCTACGTGACCGATCCGGAGCATGGCAGCGTTCTGCAAATTGACGGCCGTCGGCGAATCACGACGCTTGTGCAGTCTTCAAAATTAAGATGGCCATCGGCGCTAGCGCTTGGTCCGGATGACTTTCTGTACGTTGGCGACAGCGCACTACCGCTGGTCATCATGAAAGATGCCAGCGAGGTGGATGCCACCGCCCCGTACCGCATTTTCAGATTCCGCCCGTAGCGTCTCCAGTCCTTGCAAACCATAATTATCTACATCGCGACCGTCCTTATTTGGGGCTCAACGTGGATCATGATCAAATTTCAACTGGGTGTTGTTCCGCCACAGGTGTCATTGGTTTACCGGTTTGCATTGGCCGCCCTCGTCCTGGCCGCCTATGCAAAATGGAAAGGTCGGCGCATGACCGTCAGCAAACAAGACTTGCCGATGGTCGCGATTCAGGGCTTCTTCATGTTTTCGGCGAATTACTATTTCGTCTATACCGGGACGGCTTACGTCACCACCGGACTCGTCGCCGTGTTATTCACACTGCTCGTGTTCATGAACGCTATCAATGAGCGGTTGTTTTTCGGCACGAAAATCACCGGCACGGCCGTCATCGCCGGGCTCGGCGCGTTAGCGGGCGTCGGCATGATGTTCTGGCCGGAGATTCGCGTTTTGACGCTGCAAGACGATACCGTCAAGGGCATTGCGCTGATCATCTGCGGCGCGCTCATGGCATCGTTCGGCAATATGGCCGCGATCCGCAACACGCGACGGCGACTGCCCGTCGTCGCCGTCAATATGCTTGGCATGGCCTTCGGCACCCTTTGCTCTCTGATATTTGCAATCGCGACCGGTCAAGCATTCATAATGGAATGGACTTTCAGCTACGTGAGTTCACTGGTTTTCCTGGCCATCCCGGGAACGGCCGTGGCATTCGGCCTTTACCTGATGCTGCTCGAACGAATAGGCGGTGCCAAAGCGGCCTATACCGCCGTCATGCTGCCCGTGATCGCTTTACTAATCTCAACCGCATTTGAAGGCTATCGCTGGAGCACACTGGCAGTGCTCGGGCTCTTCATTGCCATCGTCGGCAATGCCTTGGCTCTGATGGAAAAAACGTCGCCGGAAACCCGCAACGACGCTTGAATGCGGGCAACAAACCCGTACACTTTGCGACCAATATTAATTTCACCGATTAAAAAATCAGGAATACCGCATGGATAATTTTTCTCTTGATACCGCCAAAATCCTGGAGGTGCTGCAAACGACGGGCGTAGATTTTGCGATCCGTATCGCCAGCGCCATCGCCATCTTTCTTGTTGGCCGAGTTGTCGTGCGCATCGTATTGTCTGGCCTACGCAAGGTCATGCAGCGCGTTGACCTTGATGAAACGCTTGAGAACTTCGTACTCAACATCATCAGCGTGCTACTGACGCTCGTTGTCATTATTGCCGCATTGGATCAACTAGGCATCGAAATGACATCGCTCGTCGCGATACTCGGGGCCGCCGGCCTCGCGGTCGGTTTGGCACTGCAAGGTTCCCTCGCCAACTTCGCCGCTGGTGTGCTGGTCATCTTCTTCAAGCCTTATCGAACGGATGATTTCATTGAGGCGGGCGGTGTCAGCGGCACGGTCGATGCCGTGACCATTTTCAATACGATACTGATCACACCCGACAATCGCCGCATCGTGGTGCCGAACTCAAATATCACCAATGGCGCGATCACAAACTTCTCGGCATTCGACACGCGCCGTATTGATCTCGTGATTGGCGTCGGTTACGACGATGACCTCAAAGCCGCGCATGCCGTGCTTAAGGGCGTTATCGATGCCGATTCGCGTATCTTGGCCGAGCCCGCTCCAACAATCGCTGTCAGTGAGTTAGGCGATTCCAGCGTGAATTTTGTCGTGCGACCCTGGGTTGCCAGCAAAGACTACTGGCCCGTGCGTTTTGCGATCACGGAAGGCATCAAGATTAAACTCGATGAAGCCGGGATCAGTATTCCGTATCCGCAGCGTGACGTGCATGTTCATCAGGTCGCGAAGGATTAGGCTAAGACCATGTTGACGCTGTACGTCAGTCGGATCACCGATGCCCGAGACATTACACGGACGCTGGAGGCGTCCGGGCGTTCCTGGCAACTTAAAGAAATGTCGATGAGCTCCGAAGCACAACGCCAAGCATTTAAAGACCTTAAGAAACAATACGATTGGGCGATGTTACCCCTGGTCGTTGAAGGTGACAGTTTGATCGGCGGTCATCAGGAATTGCAGCATTATCTCGCCACGACAAAAGACAATAGTGCATCGAGAATGGCGCAATGGTTGGGCCTCGGCGGCCTCATTCCGTTCGTCGCTTTGGCGATTGCCATGCATTGGCAGCCGATCCTAGCCGGCATCCCCATCACGCTTGCGTTGTTGGCCTATGCCGCGACCATTCTTAGCTTTCTAGGTGCCCTGCAATGGGGGCTTGCCATCAGCGGCGCGGACAGGGCGACGACGCGATATCTCATCAGCGTCATCCCATCACTGCTTGCATGGACCATTCTCATCATGCCCAGCACATTTGCTGCAAAAGCCTTGCTGTTCGCCGCTACGTTCGCCGCATGGTACGCGACAGAGCGCTTTGTCAGTTGGTCAGACTATCCGGTCTGGTTTCGTCAGTTACGACGACTGCTCACAGGCATCGTTTGCACAACGATGTTGGTTTCTGGCCTGCTCGCCAATTAATTACCAGGTGTAGCGAACTCGGTAACTCACCGTTCGTTTGCTATCCGCAGGCACCGAGACCTCAAAGTGAACCAGATTGGCGTCGATTTTCTCAAAATCGTCACTGCGATCTACGATCTCCCAGTTAGCCCAACGGTACAGAGGCTCGGCAATCGTGACTGTCTGTGACTGGTCCTTGCGATTCGTCAGTGTGATCTCAAACGATTCCTCAACGACACGTCTTGCGTTATCCACCTTGTAGTTCGTTTGTTTCCGCTCGCCCAGCACATCGAACGCACTGCCGAGCCGAATTCGTAACGATTCATTTTTCGGCGTATGCGCGATCACATCCTCACCAATAAACTCGAGGCTACCGTCACGTTGATCCGCTTGAGACACTCTCAAACGACCTGCGGGCAACGGGATTCCCAAGCCATTTTTCTCCCGATTTTCGAACTCCAGATAGACATCCACTTTGGCATTGGACTGGGCGCCGAAATTACGGTCATTGTTGCCATAAAACTGACCGCCGTATCCCGGCAGTCCGTTAAAAACAAGATGCTTGCGCGCTGGCACGCCACTCGCTTGTGGAAACAACTCAATCTGTTTTGTCGAGTTTTGCGGAATACTGGTATTTCGTTCGAGCGTGTAGAGGTGAAACTCAAACAACGCCTGCTCGCTAAATCCGGCGTCTTCGGCAACCATGGCACGTTGCATCACCATGTTGCGGCGCGGGTTCATATTGCTAGCAGCCGTTGCGCGCTGCACATCACCGGCAATCAACTTCAATTTAGCGTCATCAAAACTGGCACCGGTTTGATTAAGGATACTGACCCATGCAGCAACGCTCAGCGTGCCTTTGTTGTCGTCACGACCGGGCTGCCAAAGCAAGTTGTAATCGGCCCACCAGGTCGCGCCCTGGGTTTCGTAACTGACACGCGTCTTGTGCTCGCCTTCCCGTCGTGTCGTCAGATCCCAGATTAAGGTCGGGCGGGTCATCAAACCACCCGGCAACTCTGCCAAAGACAAGTTCTGCCAACTGGTGAGCACTTCAATGCGGCCATCCTCAGTTTGCATCACCAACCCGCCTTGTGTACTCAACAACGTGCCGTTAACCGTGACAAGACGATCACCGACAACTTGCTGCACGCTGATTCTGGTATCGATGTAGCGGTCGAGCAATTTCTGCGTGCCGATCAAGTCAAACCGGAAGTCCTGCTCTAGCACACGTGTCCCGTCAGGATCCGTGAGCGACTCGAATCTCACCGTGGTGGGATCAATCAGCGCAGCCACGTCCGTCAATCGGATTTCGCTACGTCCCGCCGTTAGTTCAATACGCTGATCCTGACGGACGATCGCATAACCAGGCACCGTCTGACCGCGCTGGTTGCCGTTGACCGGTCTGTACAGCGATGGGTCTACCGCGCCCGGCTGCGCCTTGCTGTAAATCGTTACCGCTGTATCAGCGGCCGCGGTACTCGACAAGAGTACGACGGCGGGTGCAAGCCAGGCATTATTCGTTTTCGAGGCCATCAGTTTTCTCCGGTTGTCGCTGTAACGGCAGCAAAGACCGCCTAAACAGCAAACTTTTCGATTCTACTGCGGTCAGAGACTACGGCGCTGTTATCAAATTGTCACGTGCTGCCAATCGCGCGGAGGCGCCATCCGGCGATCATGTTCGCTGGAAATCGCAGGCTTCGGGGTGTATTACTAAGGGATGGCTGATCGGGTTATATTTGTGTTCGGAAAACTTTTAAAACTGCATATTGTTGTTCTAGGGCTTGTCGCTGCTAGTCTCGCATACGCGCAACAATCGAAAAATCAACAAGGCGCTTTGCCTGAGTTAATTGCGATCGACGCAGACACCGCGGCGACGCCAAACGGTGCCCTACTGTTGGACCGTCAGCAGCAATTTCGTAACTCGCTGTCGAGCGGCGAAACCGAAGATGCCCTAGAGTCAGCCAAACAAATCGTATCCCTGGCCAGCATGATCTGGGGAGAAAAAAGCGAACAAGTAGCATCCAGCCTGACAAACCTCGCTATCACCCAAACCGACAACGGCAACTTTGACGCGGCACGAGAGAATTTTGTGGTCGCTATCAAGATTCTTGAGGAGGCCAACAACAGCATTATTGATGCCGGCCTCATTAATCCTATCCGCGGATTAGCGGACGCCAGTATGGCGCTTGATAACGCAGAACAAGCGGTGCCGCTGTATGAGCGCGCCATTCATGTATCGCATGTCAACGACGGGCCGAATAACCTCGGACAAATCCAGGATATGGATGCGCTCAGCCGTGCCTATTTCGCATTGGGCGAGCTTCGGGATGCCAACAAAGTGCAAGAGAATATGTTTCGCTTGCAACGGCGCCAATTCGATAAAGATTCTGACCAATACATTGATGCGGTCGTGCGACGCGCGCGATGGTACACCGAAGTAAGATCACCTGATCGCGCCAGAATCGCCTACACAAGAGCGATTCAATCCATCTCGCGTATCCATGGGGATACTGACAAGCGGCTAATCCAGCCGCTTATCGAACTTGCTTTCATTCCGCCTACCGGATTCAACGACGAAGACAACGTTGATCAGGCAGCCATCAACAATGCTCGCAAACAAGCTATTTCGCGAGCTGTCCGAATCGCACGACTTCACGCCACAGATGACCCCGCCTTGCTTGCGCAAACACTGGTCAAGAAAGGCGATTTCCACACCTCCGATGGTCAGGGTCGTTTGGCTCGACTGCCATACAAGCAGGCCTGGGAAATCACCACGACGACACCGGGGCTCGAATCGCTTCACAAACAACTCTTCAGTGAACCGAAAGCCGTACGATTGGAGCCGATACGCGCCACATGGAAACGACTGCGCGGCCGTGCCGGCACGCAATCCGGCGTCTTCCAAAATGATCGCGGTTTCGTCGAGGTCGGTTTCACGGTAAGCCCGTTTGGTCGCCCGATTGCGCTCTATGTTATCGATAGCCAACCGGCCGGACTGATGGATAGAAAAGTGTTGAGCGGCTTACGCTCCTTCAAGTATCGCCCCGCTTTTCGTGACGGCAATGCCGTTCAAACACAAGGGTTAACTTTTCGACATGATTTTCGATATTCGGAAGAGCGTCTAACGCCAAAGGAACGCGAGCGTATCGCTAAAGTGGAAGCAATGCGCAACGGTCGTGAAGAATCAAGCGATGAACCGGAAACAGCGGAAAGCCCGTTGGAACCGGACTTACAGGAAGACGTCGCACTCGATGCTGCCGAATCGGCGCGAGCCGCGCCAGACGACGGCGATGATGTCGGGCTCGTCACGCAGAATAGCGACGACGATAACCCCGAATAACCCCCTCAGGTTGTTGGCGATTGCGTTTCCGGCGCAGCCGGCCTTGGCTGTGTTAACCACAGTGAGACCATAATGAACGCAAGCGCTAGCAACCCGTTTTCCGGGACAGGCTCATCGAGCAAGCTTGTGCCGATGCCGAGCGCCCAGACCGGCAACAAGTAGTTAACGAGCGATTGGAAGGTTGCACCCGTATGCGCAACCAGAAAAAAGAAGACCACCGCCGCAAGCGCCGTACAAAATATACCAATGCCAATGATCGCTAATACCGATGAAAGGCCAACGGTTGACCAATCAGGCATACCTGATTGCCAAAGCCAGATCGGCACCATTTGCATTGCAGCGGCAACCATTACAGCCGACGCGACAACCAATGGAGGGTGTTGCGGCGCTAGCCTTGTGATGACGGCGGCCAGCCCGTAGCAAACAGCTGCCAACAAGATCGCTAACTGCGAGATAATGCTCGTTACGTTGCCACCGACAGCGCGTAATGCATCCGGCCCCGTCAGTAATACGACACCAACCAGGCCGAACAAGAACCCCATCGCCCGCAATCCGGTAGCACGCTCATCAGGCAACAACCAGTGCGCCAACAACAGCACGGACAACGGCGAAACCGATAAAAGAATGCCGACCAAACTGGAATCGAGCGCGATCTGGCCCCAGGACTCGAGGAAAAACGGCAGCACATTGCCAATCAACGCCATCGCATTGAAGAACAACCAACTGCGTAAGTCGCGGGGCAAACGCGCGCCCCGGATCCGTAACACCAAATAGAGCACCGCGGACGCAATAACAATTTGAAAGAAAACAATAGTCAGTGGTGTAAAGGCAATGAGCGCAATCTCCACCGCATAGAATCGCGACCCCCAAAGAACGACCAGCGCGGAAAGCGCGCACCAGTGCAGGAACTGCGGGCGCGAGATGGCCGCCGGGCTTTGGGACTGGGAGGATTGGGTCATGGGTTCAAAACAACGTAGTGCGGCTATTGAATCTGGAAAGATACACCGCATACTGATTAAACAGAAACCGAATCATCGGAACCGCCATGTTATTTAGTAGCAAGAAAACAGAAATCCCCACCGCAGAGGACGCATTGCCGGGGCGTAGCTCGCCGTTGGCGGTGCCCGACAACCATTACGTCAATGGCAACCCGTTAAAGGGCCCCTGGGCATCACACCTGCAACAAGCGGTGTTTGGTCTTGGATGCTTCTGGGGCGCAGAACGGATTTTTTGGCAACTTCCCGGCGTTTATTCGACATCGGTTGGCTATGCCGGCGGCCATACGCCCAACCCGACCTATGAGGAAGTTTGCAGTGGACGAACAGGCCACACAGAAGCCGTACTGGTTGTTTTCGATCCGGAAGAGATCAGCTACGAGATGTTACTGCGTCAATTCTGGGAAGCGCACGACCCAACGCAAGGCATGCGACAAGGCAACGACCGTGGCTCACAATACCGGTCGGCGATCTACGTGGAATCTGATGAACAACAGGCGCAAGCTGATGCGTCAAAGCGTAGGTATCAGGCAAGCTTGTCAGAAGCCGGGCGCGGGACAATCACCACTGAGATCAAGTCAGCGCAAACTTACTATTACGCCGAAGACTATCACCAACAATATTTGGCAAAGAACCCGAACGGCTACTGCGGTATCGGTGGCACCGGTGTTAGCTGCCCGATTGGTGCTGCGACTCCGTAGCGTTTCGCGCAGGTTTATTTTATCGGTCGGGGTTCGCCATCCTGCGGAACGTTGCGCAGCTTGGCCAGCGAATACCCTTCGGCAACGAGAAACGCCTCGAGCCTCTCGCGCAAGGCGGCGTCAATTTCAGGTTGTCGCGCCATGATCCAAACATAGTCGCGCTTGCTGCGACCAATCATAGTGACGCTGTAATCAGCGTCCAACCAGATAACCCGATACTCCGCTTTGAATGGCCAAACAAACTGCATATCCCAAACGGCGTTGCCAGTCCCGGCGCGAACCGTAGCGACTGGGGTCCAGGTCTTACGCGGTCCATCAAACGCACCTTTGTTGTAAGCAAACGTTGTATCGATCGTCGTCGCGTCTATCAATGCGTAATCTTCCGTCGCGTTCCATGCCTTCTTTTCAAGAAACGTAGGAATATTGGCAATGACATACCATCGCCCGGAGAAGCGTTCGAGATCGACGGAAGCGACAGTAGTAATCGGCGGCAGCTCTGCTTGCGGATTGCTCGCGCAACCAATCGCTGACAACAAACACAACCCGGCGAGTACGCGTAGAAAAAACATAGACAAACCTTTCATAGCTAGAGTGTAGCGCAACATGGTTTAGGTTCGGGTAAACTCAACCTTTAGATGCACTGATCAGGAAGATATCGTGGCCGCAAAAAAAGCCAAAGCAAAAGCCAAGACCAGAAAACAACGCAAGCCATCGCGCGGCCAGGCAGAAGATGCCGTTCGTACGATGCTGCTATGGGCAGGCGAGGATATTAGGCGAGAAGGTCTGCTCGATACGCCAGCGCGCGTCGCGCGCGCTTACGAAGACTGGTTCTCCGGATACAAAGACAACCCGCTCGAATTCCTGCGTCGCACCTTTGAAGAAGTCGAGGGCTATGACGAAATGATCGTGTTGCGAGATATCAATTTTGAATCGCATTGCGAACATCATATGGCACCGATCATTGGTAAGGCTCACGTTGGCTATCTACCCGATAACAAAGTCGTTGGCATCAGCAAGCTCGCTCGCGTTGTTGAGGCTTTTGCTCGTCGGTTCCAGGTCCAGGAAAAATTGACGGCACAGATCGCCCATTGCATCTCCGACGTCCTGAAACCCTTGGGTGTTGGCGTCATTATTGAAGCTAAGCACCAGTGTATGACGACACGCGGCATTCACAAGACCAACGTATCCATGGTCACCAGTCAGATGCATGGCACGTTCCGCAGCGATGCGCGAACACGCAGCGAGTTTCTTCAAGTCCTCGGCCGCGGCACCTGATCGGCAATGAGCCTTCCGGCACGTAGAGATCAGTCTCGCTGAATACCGCACCGGCGCGAGCCGAGGGAATCAGCGACCGAAGTCTAACGCTATTGCTTGCCGCCATAACGGCGGTGTCACCGTTAGTGATGCAGATGTACTTGCCGGCACTACCCAGTCTTGCCGGCGAGTTCGGTGCCAGTGCAAGCGCAGCGCAACTCACGTTCAGCGCTTTTGTATTCACAGTCGGGCCTGCCCAGTTGATTTATGGCCCTATTGCGGACGCCTTTGGACGACGACGTACCGCCTTACTTAGCTTGAGCATTTGCCTCGCCGGCAGTGTCGCCTGTGCTTTTGCCGACAGTATGTCTGCCTTAATTGGTGCAAGAGTGCTGCAGGCAATGGGCAGCGCTGGCGGCATGGTTGTTTCGCGGGCGGTCCTGAGTGACCGGTATGGTTACGACGGCATGGCAGCTCGCCTGTCATCGGTTGTTGCCGTGATTGTGATGGTACCCATGATCGCACCGCTCGCCGGCGGCTATGTCACCGAGTGGTTTGGTTGGCGAATGATCTTTGCGATCACCGCCCTCTACATCGCCGTCGTAACGACATTGGCATGGGCCAAATTGCCCGAGACTCTCAAGCGGGTCGGACCGCGGGAGTCGTTTGTCGCCGGCGCTGCCAGTGTATTCCGCAAGCCGGTGTTCCTCGCGCTTGCATTGCAAAGCGCATTGTCGCTATCTGTCTTCTATGCGTTTATCGCCATCATCCCTTATGTGATGGAAAACTTGCTCGGCCTCCCACCGACTGCTTACGGCCAGTTTTTTATGATTCTCGCCGGTGGCTATCTATTCGGCACTTTGACATCTTCGCGCGTCGCGTCGCGCGCCGGCATGCTCAGAATGGTTCAGATTGGCACGCTCGGCGCATGGCTTGCAGCGATCGCACTCTTTCTCGTGACCCAGTCCGAACCGCTTGGACCGTGGCATCTATTTCTTCCCATGACGTTCTTGGCGGCGTCTAACGGATTAGCATCGCCCAGCATGCAAAGTGCGGCAGTGCTGCAAACTCGACGATTCGCAGGCACCGCCTCCGGCATTATTGGTTGCTCGCAGCAACTGTTCGCGGGACTAGCCGTGCAACTTGTCGCGATTTGGGGTTTAGACACCCCTTACCCACTGGTTGTATTCATCGTTAGCGCAACGACGATACTGCTCTTGATCACCGTCTTGCTCAGCCTAAGCAAAGCCAACCTTGAGCAGCCACACTAGGCCTTATAGCCCGAGCACCGTGGCACCCTGCTTAAAGACGATATCGACCGGAATGCCGGCACTGGCCAAACGATCAAGATCGGCTTGCAGCTGATCACCAATCACGCCCCGTTTTTGCGTCAGCGCCGTAGCACCTTCGTAGTCACCATCACCCTGCAGCACGAGTAGCTTGGAGGCCAACGCATTCATGGCTACCGTCATCTTTTCAAAGTCGACACGATACACGCCCGTCGTCTCGTCGCGAACCAATGCCCCCTGCTCCATAAAGAAGTTGAGGCGCACCATATTCGCTTTGCCATGGGCGCTTGAAGCGCCGAACCGAATGGACCGAAACACACTGGCCATAAACGTCACATAGTTATCTTTCAGGTCGGAATCGGGTAACTCGCCCGCCTCATGCAAGCGCGTAATCATGTATAGACCCAGAATATCTGCCTTGCCTTCTTCGATACTACTCGACACATCTTTCAATGCTTCACGTACGGTCCCGGAACCATCGAGCGTATTCTTGATGCCAAGGCCGTGCGCGACCTCATGGAACATCGTGTTAGCGAAAAACGCATCGAAGGTAATGTGTTGACGCTGATCTTCGGCGATCAGTACTTCACTAATCGGTAACAGGATCTCATCGAATTTTGCTCGCATCGCATTCTTGAGTTGAAGACGGCGCGTACCTTTCTCCAACTGAACCGTTTCGTCATTGGGTAGATTGATCGCAATCGTTTTCGACCCTGCGTTGCTGTCGCCAGCGTAGTAAACAACATCATAGGCGTTGAGATCGGAGTCGGTTCCGGGCATCTCCGCCTTGTAAGCTTCATCGACCGGTAAGCCACGCTGCAGTTCAGGCAAGAAAGCAGAAAAACGCGCTAGTCGCTCACTCCAAGCAGCATCCTTGATCAGCACATAGGCTTCGAACGCGGCGCGATAACCAAACAGTTGGTCTTCATAGGTTTCTATCGGACCAATGACGACGTCAACCAGACTCGTCTTGCTGTTCATCCAGGCAAGATCACTATCACGATACTCGCCGCTCAGAAAAGCATCTGCGCGCAAGGTTAGATAAGACCTAAAGTCAGCATCGTCAGTAAGCTTTGCCGCATCGCGAAGTAAACCGGCCGCTTTGTCCAACTGGGTTGCAAAAGCTTCGTGATAGGGCACGGCAACTAGCTCACCTTCGTCGTCACGTCGAACCAACGAGTACAAACCACGTTGATCGTCAAATTCGGCAGCCTCGAACTCGGCCTTGGTCATGTCAGCCGGATATAGGTTCGCGCCGGCAGGCTTTGCCGGAATACCCGTTAGGAATGGGGTGTTGTCTGCCAGCCGATCCCAGGGACCATAGTTGATTTGCGCCAACCGCCGGGCAGCTGGGCTCGGCAGGCGATCTAACCATGACGCATAATTGTCGCGGAAAGCCTGACGCCAAAACAAGTCGTCCATGATCGAGCCGGCTTCTATCAATAAACCAACCATGCGGCGCTCGTCATCAGTGAGCACCGAAAGATCTGCCGTAAGCGTCACCGGTGCATAATCGAGAATTCGCCGTTCTACATCAAAGTCACTCGCGACATCATGAACCACGGCCGGCGCTGGTGCGTCAGCATTCTGGTCATCAGTGGTATCACGCTGCTGGCAAGCCGCCAACGAGAACAGACAGCAGAACATCAACAAACGGTGGGCGACAGAAAAAGGTGCTTTCATGAGCTTTGGCCGGATTCACAAGGGAGACATATTGTGACATACGCGACCCTGACTGCGGGAGCGTATTCCGGTTGCGTTAGGGAGTCAGTCGCCGAGCGCTAATGTCGAACGAGGAAATCCGGAACCGTTTCTGTCGCAGGCTCTTCAACATCGGCGGTTTCAACCAGCCGCAGCTGCACAGGCACGTCATCCGCTAGCAGGTTCAAATAGAGCTTTGCAATATCCTGATTCCAGCGCGCCGCCTGAACCGGGGACATCTTGCGAATGGTGGCTTCTGCCGGATGCTCATTATTTACGGGGACCTGTGCGGTTAAGCCGTCGCGAATCGCTTGATAGGACTCACGTATACCATCTGGCATTTCATCAATAGGAAGCTCGCTGAGATGGTTTAGCCAAGCGCTACGTAGCCGGCATTTAGCATTTTCGGGCCCTGTCAGCACCAACAAGGCGGCATGCAATGCGTTTCTTAGGACAGACATGGCTGCCTTCTCCCCACGGAATGAACTGTATGAATGTCCTTGAGTGAATAACGCCGCGTCCCAGACCCCCCAGGAACGCGGCGTAAATGTCAAAATCCCTTCGACAAAACTTTTATAGCAAACGAACCGGCTGCAAAGCAAGTCACACCTTTAAGCAAGACTGATTTCGATCACCCATCGCGCATCTTCAAGACTACCTTCAGCTTTGAAAGGCGATGTTTGGCCCACTTGCCAATCCGTTGCTAATGTCTCGGACATGATCAAGGATTGATACTCCGCTAATGCAGCTGCCACCGGTGCGCCACCCTCAATGCCAAGCCTTATACGGTCAGAAACCTCCAAATCCGCTTGTTTTCGGGCTTCCTGAACCGTACGAATTAGTTCACGTGCCAGACCTTCCAATCGCAATTCGTCGGTTAATCCGGTATCCAGACCGACAAGATAACCGACATCCTCAGCACAGGAGTAACCTGATGCCGAAGCGCTTTCAATCAGGACGTCTTCCTCTGACAGTGTCAGCGTATTCCCGCTGACCTCGATGTCGAAAGCATCACCTGCGGCAACAGCCGATGCGATCGCATCACCGTCCGCTTCGGCCAATACTTGTCGAATCAGCGGTACCTGCTTGCCGTACTTCTTGCCCACAACCGGCAAATTTGGCTTGATCCGATACTCAATCAGACTCGCATCACGGGCAACGGCCTCGATTTCTTTGATATTGAGTTCTTCACGAATTTGCTGGGCATGTGACATCACCGCAGCAATCGCCGCTTCGCTAGGCGCTCGCACCAGGAGTCGACCCAAAGGCTGGCGTGTTCGAACACCGCTTTGCGAGCGCGCAGCGCGGCCTAATCCAACCACCTTCTGAACGACTTCAATCTCTTCGAGCAATGGTGCATTTAGGGTTTCCGTTTGGACTGCCGGCCAGTTCGCCATGTGTACGCTATCCACCGCTGTCGAATCGACCGAACGGATCAGATTTTGGTACAGATTTTCCGCGATGAACGGCACGAACGGCGCCATCAGCAACGTGATTTCGCTAAGGCATTCGTACAACGTGTGATAAGCCGCCGCTTTATCTGCAGGATCATCCGACTTCCAGAAGCGACGGCGATTTCGTCGTACGTACCAGTTCGATAGTTGATCAACAAACGACTCAATAGCAACGCCTGCTGCCTGGGCATCGAAACGCTCCAGCGCATCGGTGACCGTCGTGGTCGTTTCGGCAAGCAACGCCATCGCCCATCGGTCGATCTCCGGACGATCCGCAACCGCTGTCCGCGTCAAGAAATCGACATCGTCCAGGCGCGCGTAAAGCACGAAGAAAGAATAGGTATTCCAAAGGGTATTCACGAACGAACTCGCGACATCGGCAACGATATCAACAGAGATACGTTTCTGTACATCTGGCGCAACGCGTGCCAGGAAATACCAACGCAACGCGTCAGCGCCTACCTTGTCGAACACATCGTAAGGATTCAGGATATTGCCCTTCGACTTCGACATCTTCTTACCTTCGCCATCGACGATGTGGCTCAGGCAAATCACATTCTTGTAAGCGATGTCATCCGACACCAAGGTCGAAATCGCATGCAGCGTATAGAACCAGCCGCGCGTTTGATCGATCGCTTCGCAGATGTAGTCGGCCGGAAAGTGGGCATCGAACTCCGCCTTGTTCTCAAACGGGTAATGCCACTGCGCATAAGACATCGCACCCGAATCAAACCAGCAATCGATCACTTCGGGCACGCGGCGCCATAGCTTGCCGTCTTTCTCGAACGTCACTTCATCCACCGCTGGTCGGTGAAGATCGAGGTCTGTCATTGATCGACCGCAGAGTTCACTCAGTTCAGCGACAGAACTCACGCAGTGATAATCGCCTTCTTCCGTGGTCCAGACCGGCAACGGCGTACCCCAGAAACGTTCCCGGGAAAGCGCCCAGTCAACGTTGTTCTCAAGCCAATTGCCAAACCTACCTTCGCGGATTGTCTCTGGTACCCAGTTGATACCCTGATTCAACTCGACCATGCGGTCTTTAAAATCAGTCGTACGGATGTACCAGGCGTTTTTGGCATAGTAGATAATCGGATCGCCGGTTCGCCAACCGAACGGATAATTATGCAGGTAGCGCTCGTTGCGGAACATGATGCCGCGCTCTTTAAGCAATTTGATCAAGACTGGGTCGGCGTCTTTGAAGAACAAACCCGCAACAGGCGTTACGGCGTCGACAAAATTGCCGTCGAGACCGACGCCATGCATCACCGGCAGACCGTGTTTCTGACCAAGCGCCAAATCATCGACGCCATAAGCCGGCGCGGTATGAACAATGCCGGTACCGTCTTCAACGCTAACAAAGTCCGCATGAAAAACCTGGAAGGCCGGCACATCTTCATCAACACTCAGGTAATCGAACAATTGCCGATACTGTTGCCCGACCAGCGATGCGCCTTTAACGGTTTTCTGAACCCGGTGCTCGCGGTCGCCCATGACACGTTCGCGCAACGCACTGGCGACAATCAATATCTCGTCGCCATGCGTGATGTAGTCGTAATCAATGTCCTCATGCACCGCGAGCGCAAGATTAGATGGCAATGTCCATGGCGTCGTGGTCCAAACCAAGAAGTGCGTATCCGGCGAATCGGCCAACGTGAAACGCACAAAAATCGATGGATCCTCGACTTCTTTGTAACCTTGCGCGAGCTCATGTGAAGACAGCGTGGCGCCAATTCGCGGGTCATACGGCACAACTTTATAACCGCGATAGATCAGGTCTTTATCCCAAATCTGCGACAGTAGGTGCCAAACCGACTCAATGTAGTCGTTGTTTAGTGTGTAGTACGCCTCATCCAGATTGACCCAAAAGCCCATCCGTTCTGTCATCTTTTCCCAATCGCCGATGTAGCGCATCACGGAGTCGCGGCAACGTTTCGTGAACTCCTCGATGCCGACCTTCTCTTCAATCTCTTTTTTATCAAAAATGCCGAGCGACTTTTCAACTTCATGCTCGACCGGTAAGCCATGCGTGTCCCAGCCGGCTTTTCGTGGCACATGGAAACCCTGCATCGTCTTGTAGCGGGGAAACACATCTTTGAATGTACGCGCAAGCACGTGATGAATACCCGGCTTGCCGTTGGCCGTAGGCGGCCCTTCGTTAAAACTAAAGCGCGGCTTGTCTTTGGTCTGCTCAAGACTGCGTGCAAAAATCTCCTGATCCCGCCAATACTCGAGCACTTTCTGTTCAAGTTGGGGGCCATCATAGCGACCGGTTACCGGTTTGAATGTCATGTTGTCTTCACTCTCGTTTAGTCCCGCGCCGAAACAAAAAAGCCCCGGACACTATTCAAAGCGTCCGGGGCGTTCATACGCGTTACCACCCGGTTTCACAGCAAGCTCACGCAATGCTGCCTTGATGAGTCAACCCAGGTTGACCCGATGCCGCTTTCGCCGGCCAATCGTTACCGCTTACACAATCCGCCGTTCGGTGGATCTTCGGGGTACCGCTCCAGGGGGATATTCACAGACGTGTGTTGCGAGGCTTCCACCAGTCCTCGCTCGCTCACTAACACGCTAGCCTGCTACTCGACCCTATCACTGCGTAGGCCAAGTCTAATCGGCGTGATTGCCCGGACGCAACCTTCCTAGCATTTTGATCGTCTGACATCCTTGGGATCAACGGTTGGGCATGGGATACTGGGGCATGATCAATTTTCCGAAACCGAAGTCGATTGCCACCAATGGCATCCAACTCTCCGTCCATGAACAAGGAGTCGGTGACACCATCATTCTTTGCCATGGATTCCCGGAAATCGCCTATTCCTGGCGTCACCAGTTACCGGCGCTCGCCGATGCGGGCTATCACGCCGTTGCGCCCAATCAGCGGGGTTATGCCGCCAGCAGCTGCCCGCCGCAAGTCACCGACTACGACGTATTCACGCTGGCCGATGATCTTTGCGGACTCCTTGACCATTGGCAGCTCGACGACGCCTTGTTTGTCGGACACGACTGGGGCGCCTTGTTGCTTTGGCAGATGGCGTTGCTCAAACCTGAACGTATGCGCGGATTGATCACGCTCAACATCCCGTTCGCACCGCGCCGCGCGGTAGATCCGATGGTCATGACACGCGAAATGCTCGGTGACGATTTCTATATCATTAATTTTCAGGACAGCGACATCGCCGATCGAACGTTCGATGCGGACCCAGAAAAGTTTCTGCGCGCAATGTACCGGCGCCTACCAGCAACCCGAGCTGCCTTCAATGCCACAAGCGCGCACGATCGACAGCCATTCAGTATGTTACGGGAAATGCAGAAGACCGAACTGCCTGGGACACCACTGTTAGATGATGTGGACTTACAGGTGTTCGTCGATGCTTTTCGGCAAAGCGGCTTTACGCCGCCCATCAACTGGTACCGAAATTGGAGTCGCAATTGGGCATTGACCGAGAACGTGGCTCAACGAGTCACCGTTCCGACACTGTTTATTGGCGCCAATGATGATGTATTGATCGCACCAGAGCACATCGAGAACATGAAGCAGTACGTCGATGACCTTGAAGTTCATGTTATCGATCGCTGTGGGCATTGGACCCAGCAAGAGCATCCGAAAACCGTCAATCAACTGATGCTGGACTGGTTAACACAGCGCTTCCCGGCCGGTGCTTAGCCTTGCATCTGTCCGTAATATGCTGACGAATACATTAATATGATCACCGATACAGAACACGAAGGCAGCTTCTCGGTGCTCATCATCGGTGCCAGCCGCGGCATCGGCGCCGGATTTGTTGAGGCGCTCGCAAAGCGCTCCGACGTGAATAAAGTCTTTTGCGCCGCCCGGCGCCCAAACGATAGTGCCAAGCTCGTCTCACTCATCGAGCAACATCCGAAACGATTGGTGCCCATCGCATGCGACATCGCCGATGAAGCCAGTATCGAAGCCATGGCCGCCTCGCTGGCTCGCCAAACCAAACACTTGCATTGGATCATCAACACGGCCGGACTACTCCATGCCGGTTCCGACCTGCAACCTGAACGACGTTTAAAAGATGTTGATCCCGGTAATATTCAGCGCAGTTTTGCGGTCAATAGTATTGGGCCTGTGCTATTGGCCAAACATTTGACGGCGCTGATGCCGCGCAGAGACGACTGCATTTTTGCGACGCTCTCTGCACGCGTTGGCAGTATCAGCGACAACCGCTTAGGTGGTTGGTACGCCTACAGGGCGGCCAAAGCAGCACAGAATATGTTAACCAAAACGCTGTCGATCGAACTGAAGCGGACACATCGGAAAATTCGGGTCGTTGCATTGCACCCGGGCACGGTCGACACTGACCTGAGCGCGCCGTTTAATGCAACGAATACGAAAAAGCGCTTCAGTGTTGGTCAATCGGTCACTTACCTACTAAAGGTATTGGAACAATTGGATGAGCAAGACAACGGAAAATTCTTTGCATGGGATGGGCAAGAAATTGCTTGGTAATGCGCGCGGCTTTTTGCTGGTGGCAGCACTGGCATTCGCTGTGCCGGCCGCCGGAGCGGCAGAGACGGAAACCCTGTTTGCACCTTTCGCTGCACTACTAGAATCATCCGTTCAGGATGGCCAGGTAACCTATGCCGACTTCGCACAATCCACAGCGTATGCATCGATGATCAATCGACTAGGCAAAGAACGCCTGCCAGCGTCAGCGTCCAGCGACGAACGACTCGCGACTTATATCAACGCTTACAACGCCCTGTCGATTCAAGGCATTTTGGACGGTTTCTCACCATCTTCAATTTTCAGCCGCCTGAAGTTTTTCAAGCGTCGCCAATATGAGGTGTTCGGTACCTCGATGACACTTTACGAACTCGAGCATGAAAACATTATCAGCGCTGGCGATCCCCGCATCCATTTCGCGATCGTTTGCTCGTCGAAGTCATGCCCTCCTCTGATCAATACGCTTTATTCGGCTGATACCCTCGATGCACAACTCAATGCCGTCACAGCGGATTTCATTAACAACTCGCAAAGCAATCGCTTCGACTTGAAGCGGAAACAGGCTGACTTATCGCGAATCTTCAAATGGTACGGCGATGAGTTCGAAGCGGAAGCAGGCAGCCTAGCGCAGTTTCTCGCACGTTATGTGACCGACGATGCTTTGAAGGCGAGTCTGCAAACCGACGATTGGGACTTTGACTATCTCGATTATGACTGGAGCTTGAACGGCACTTCGCCCGAGTAAGCATCAACCGTCCATTAGAAGGAAGCACATCATGCTGATCAAGAAACCCGCCGATATTCGCCCTAGCGAAATCACGCCAGAAACCGCCTATCTGTCTCGTCGAAAGCTGGTTGCCAGCATCGCAGCGGGCGTGGCTTTTCCGGCAGGTTGTGGGCGGGCGGCTGAAGAACAAGCCGGCCCGATCGACGGCAAGAATAACGTCACGGCGAAAACGGCGGGCGGAACATTCGACAACATCATCAAGAGCGAATACTCCACTGACGAAACCCCCAATACTTTTGAAGACGTGACCACCTACAACAACTTCTATGAATTCGGCACTGGCAAAGCAGACCCCGCCAAGAACGCCCACACGCTTAAGACAAGACCGTGGTCGATTACGGTCACAGGCGAAGCCGAACGCACCGGCACTTTTGATATCGAGGATTTCATCAATCCTTATGCATTAGAGGAACGCATCTACCGACTACGTTGCGTTGAAGCATGGTCAATGGTCGTTCCCTGGGTTGGCATTCCGCTCGCCAGCATCCTGAAATCGTTCAAGCCAACGTCGCGTGCCAAGTATGTGGCTTTTGAAACGCTCGTGGATAAGGAGCAAATGCCTGGCCAGCGCTATCGCGTTTTGGATTGGCCGTACCGTGAAGGTCTGACGATCGAAGAAGCCATGCATCCGCTGACAATCATGGCCGTGGGTGTATACGGACAACAGCTACCCAATCAAAATGGCGCACCGATGAGATTGGTCGTTCCATGGAAGTACGGTTTCAAGAGCATCAAATCAATCGTTGGTATCCGCTTCTCGGAGACGCAACCGGCCACGAGTTGGAACTTATCAGCTTCCCGCGAGTATGGTTTTTATGCCAACGTAAACCCGGAGGTTTCCCACCCGCGCTGGAGTCAGGCGCGCGAACGTCAGATCGGTGCATCGTTGTTCGCGGCTAAGGTGCCGACGCAAATGTTCAATGGCTATGCTGATGAAGTCGCCAGCCTTTACACCGGCCTGGATCTTCGCAAGAACTACTAAGTCAGATGAATACGTCTAACGTACAACGTCGCGATCCCGTCAGATGGCTAGGAAAACCAGTAGTTTTCCTGACCGCACTAGCACCAGCCATCTGGGTCGCTCTAGTAACGGCCGGTTTAGCGGGCAATGGCCTCGGTGCAAATCCGATCGAGGCATTGCTAGATTTCTTTGGTAACTGGGCGCTCAGGTTTATTTTGATCGGCCTTGCCGTTACGCCACTGCGGAAGATCACCGGCTTTGCCAAACTCACCTGGTTCCGCCGCATGCTGGGCCTGTTTGGCGCTTTTTACGTACTCATGCACTTTTTGGTTTACCTGGTTCTGGATCAAGGGCTGCTTTTCTCAGCAGTCATCGAAGACATCATCAAGCGCCCGTTCATTACACTCGGTATGGTGGCACTGGTGTTGCTCATGGCTATGAGCGCAACATCCACACTGGCGGCCAGACGTCGGCTCGGAAAACGCTGGCAACAGCTTCACTACGGCGCCTATGCCGTTGGCGTGCTCGCCGTGTGGCACTATTGGTGGCAAGTCAAAAAAGACATCACTGAACCCGTCATCTATGCGGCGATTCTGGCCATTCTGCTTGGCTCCAGAGCTTTCTGGGCCTGGCAACGAAAACGGAAAACCGCTAGTCCCCCGGTCCCAGCGCCAACCAGGCGCGGCGTCGCGCAATAGCGTCATCTGAAGCATCCGGGTCAATTCTGATCACGGCGGTATCGGCATCAGCCGATCGCAGCGTCAACGAATACTCCGCTAACAGGTCGCGTCGGAACGCGTGAACTGCCATCGTATCGCCTGGCCCGGCACTTTGCATCAACAGGTCGAATTGCTTACGCCCCGCTTTGCGCCCATTCAATGCCACGACCTGATCTCCGGCGGACAGTCCGGCGTCTGCCGCCGCACTACCTGCGATCACTGAACGTATGCGAGACGAATTGCCGGGATCAAAACGAATGCCACTGTCTACCTGTCTTCGATGCTTGTGATCAATACCACCCGTATCGCTGGAATCCGCGGCACAATGCAATTGAACTTGAATACCAAACGGCTTGAACAATTCAGCGACGTCGATATCGGACGTCGAGCGGATTGCATGATCAAAGAAACTGGAAAGATCACGATCCGCAAGTTCGCTGGCAACGCGCTCAAAGCCATCTTCCGGAATACCGGCGCCATCGGTCAAATAGAATCGTTGCCAGCATTCACGCATCACGGCGTCCAGGGTGGTCTCGGTTTCGGCGCGCAATTTCAGATCAAGTGCTAACGCGGCCAATGCCCCTTTGGCGTAGTAACTGATAATCGCATTCGGCGCATTTTCGTCTTGCTTGTAGAATTTGGTCCATGCGTCAAAACTGGAATCCGCTAGCGTCTGGCGAAAGCGGCCCGGCGTTCGCAAGATCCGGGTCAAGTTCTCTGCAAGCAACTGCAGATAGACTTCCTCCGACACTACACCAGAACGCGCCAGAATCAGGTCATCGTAATAAGACGTCACGCCTTCGAACACCCAAAGCAGTGTCGTATGTACCTCTTGCGACATATCCATTGGGACAAAAGCCGCCGGCTTCAAACGCTTCACATTCCACAAGTGAAAATACTCGTGGCTAATCAAACCCAGCAAGGTTCGATAGGCACGTTCATCGGTCAGTTGACCCGCCTGCGGCAACGCGTCGCGGCTAAGCGCGAGACTGCTTGACCAGCGGTGCTCGAGACCACCATAGCCTTTGTCCAGGGCATAGCTCAGAAAGTCATAGCGATCGAGTTCGGTGGGCGTTCCCAGTAGCGCATGATGGGCTTCACAAATTTTCTGGCAATCAACGCGAAACCGTGCCTCATCAAAACCGCCAGTGCCGCGGATAAAAAAGCGGTGTGGCACGGCGGCGGCCTCGAAGGCAATGCACTGCTGATCCGCAATTTCGAATGGATGGTCAAGCAACTCATCATAATCCGCTGCCATGTAGTCACCAAAGCCCTTGGCGTCGACTTGGTCCGGTCGCATTGACGTAGCAACGACGGCACTTTCCGGCAATCCTTCCGGCGGCAAAACCGTCAACCTAAACGGCCCGGCGTGGCCCTTAACCTCGGGCAGCAAACACGCACCATTGAAGTAGGCGTGCGACCGGTCGATGTGTGCGCCACGAACCGATAAATCCCAACCATAAATGACCAATGAGACCTTCGTTTCACCAATACCCGTTTGAACTCTCCAGCGAGACTTGCCGGAACGCGAAACGGTGACAGGTTGACCCGTTCGGTCAACCGCTTCGACCGTCATGACATGGCGGGCATAGTCACGAACCATATAACTACCTGGAATCCAGACAGGCAATACAAGCTCTATCTCGCGATCCGGTATTTCCGGAACGGTGATCATGACATCGAAAAAATGACTTTCCGGAGCTGTCGATGCCACGGTGTAATGAATACTCATGCGACCTTACTTCCCTTAGGCAAATGAATCTCAGCGAGCATACAGCGCACGCTGCCGCCCGACTGGGTCTCGATGTGGTTGATGTCGGCAATCGCGAGACTGCCATAGCGTTCCAGCCGGCGTTTTTGCTGAGCATCCAATGCCTCAAATGCTTGTTGTGAAAGCGCGATAACTGATTGCCCGCGCGAATCTTCCAACGCCAGCATATTGCCGGCGAAACCATTCAAAGCATCAAAGCCGATCGGAATAATGTCATGCCCGGTCTCAAGCAGGGAATCCCGAACTCGAACGCGATCCTCAGCATCCATAGCATCCTCGCACAACACACAAAAATCCTGACCGACACACATCATGACATTGGTATGGTAAATCACCTGACCCGATGCATCTTTCGCAACAAATCGGACACTGCGATATCCCATTTCCCGGTCAAATTCATCAAGCGGTTCGATATGGGTTCTGGTCGACAAACACGCATACGCCAGACGATGATTTCGATCCAACACCAAACTTCCAGTCCCTTCCAGAAAATGTGCGTTCATTTCGAAAGACGATAAATCGACCTGACGATCGATCCGGAAGCCGTGCGCGTCAACCAAGGTCGTCAGCACGTCGCTACGTCGTTCCGTTCGGCGATTGACCGCCTCCATCGGGTACAGGGCGACAGTGCCATCCGCGTGCGTACTCATCCAGTTATTGGGAAAAATCGAATCGGGTGTATGCGGATCGGGTGTATCGTCAACAACAACGCAGTTCACATGCAGGCGTAGCAAGCATTCGATCAAACCATCAAACTGCGCTTCTGCAATCGCGTTAGATGCTTTGGCATCTTCCCATGGTGCAGACGCTTGAAACGCATTACTGGCCGCCGTTTCTACATTCGCTTGAAAGCGGCACGGGCGAATGGCAAGCACGCTATCGCAGACTTGCGCTTCCTTCATGAATACGACTCAGACCCGCGCGCTGTCGCGTGCCAGTGTCGCCGCATGCCAACGTCGCAAATGCGGAAGACTTTCCGGGATTGGCAGTTTGATCCATGCACACATATCGATGGTGATGAGTGCGGTGATGTCAGCCATTGTAAAGCCATCACCGGCAATGAAATCGCGACCATCCAAATGAGCGTCTATCATTGCCATGAATTGCTCCGCGCGAGCGCGCCCGCGAGGCACGAGCTCCGGAATTTGGTCGTACCCGACCGGCCCTGTTACGGCACGTCCCTTGAATCCTTTAGAGTGATTCCGAAACGACTCTGCAACCGCAGCGAGCCCCTGTTGTTCGATTCGCGCGTTCCACTGCAGGACATCCGCTCTCTCAAGTGCGTCCCGACCCATTAAGGGGGGCTCCGGGAACTGATCTTCCAAATAAGTGCAAATCGCTAGCGTCTCGGTTAAGACGACACCATTGTCCAATGCCAAAGCGGGAACCGTGCAATCCGGGTTCTTTTCCCGAAACTCGCTGCTCAAGTGCTCACCGGACCGAAGGTCGATCTCCTGCACAGGAATATCAATGCCCTTTTCGGCGATAAAAATGCGCACACGCCTAGGACTAGGTGCCGGTTGGCAGTCGAAAAACAGCATGAAGACTCCAGTCTATCGGGTAAGCGAAAGACCAAGAATAGACTGCGAGAGGACGCTTCGCCAGTACTACGGTACCCAGGCGTAGCCTACTTTCATGAAGAAACTGCGATCCGTTTGGGTGAGCGATACAAACTCATCATCCTCAATGCGGTTGTCGCCATAACCGAGAAAAAACACCGTTTGCGGATTGATCTTGTAGGACAGTAACAACTGACTGGAAATACCGGTTGACGATGGCGCAACCTCGTCAATAAATTTCGCGGTGTTCCGCTCAACATCTCGATACGTCAGAACCAGTCGTACGAATGTTCGAGCCGAGAACTGATACTGGGTCCGGAGATCCGTCAAGTTGGCTGTAAAGACCCGCTCACCCTCATGACTGAGCGCTTCCCAGGTATGACGCAACCGCAATGACCAGGCATCACCGAAGCGCTGATTGATCCTCGGGCTAATACGCAGCGCCTTACCCAGACGTGAATTCGCAAAATCGATTTGATCGCCACTACGTATGAAGAAACCGAGAAAGGTCGCACCACTCGGATTCATCTCACCATAAAAGGCAAACGACTGCTCATCGTAGAGGGTGCCCTCAAAATCCCGGGTGCGATCAACAGCCGAAATCTCCCAGTAAGAGCGAAGTGCGGCTTGCACAGACACTTCAGCTTCAAGCTCACGCTCCAGAAAGCGGCCATCACTTGTATGCGTGATATCCCAGTCACCGCCGATATTGAACTGGTTCCACCATTTCCCGGGTTCTGCAATAAACGACCGGAACATACCGACGACGGTCTTATCAAAGTCGACTTGCGGCACGAAGCCCATATCCGCCCGAAAGCCTTCATCGAAACTATCGTGACTGGCAAACAAGCTCCACTCGCGGGTATTGCGGGACAGCCGCACGCGGTACGCGGCACCGTCGGCTTCGTCCGTTGCCAATCCGAAATCGTCCACCGCAGCCTGTGGATATTGCGTGGTGCTATCTAGGTATTGGAAAGTGAATGTGTTGTAGTCATTGAACAGGAATCGCCCGTCTACGCCCGCCACTGTGTTGTTGTAGTCATCGCCGCGACGCGAAGTCGCAATAGCGCCAATACGGGAATTCTCACCAACATCGAAAGCATAGCGGCCGACCGCAATATCGCTACCTTGATCCAGCGACGTAAAATCAGAGCCCTGATTACCCGGCAACAACAAATTCGTCAGCGTATCGTTCGCAGTAAATAGACCAAACGTATGACCATTCGCTTTACCGGTAACCTTCGCACCATAGTCCGGATCAGCAACGTTACGCGTGAACACCGCATTCAATGGTGTCGAAAAGAAATCAGCACCCTCAAGAAAAAACGGACGGCGCTCCGGAAAAAACAACGCAAATTGCTGATTGATCTGAAGTTGGGCAACATCCGCTTCAACTTGCGAGAAGTCGGGATTTAAGGTCGCCGTCAACTGGATGTCAGGCGTAATGCCCCAACTAACATCGAGGGCTGGCTCAATATCAGTATCACCGCTTTCCAGCGACGAATTGTCATCACCCAGCGCATCATTTCGAACAGCTGTTAACGAAGGCGCAACAACCAGGTTTCGCCCCGCCGACGCATTTCTAAAACCCACCAGTTTGTCGAGCTGGCAGAGATAACAAGGGAGATTTCGATCCCGCAGGTTGTTTGAAATTCGCTGTCGGTTCTCGCGCGGTCTAAATCGCAGTAAATCAACGCCAAAGGTTTTCTCAGCGCCGCCAGCCGGAAACTGCATGGTTCGAAACGGGATCTCCATCTCGACGACATAGCCGTCTTCGGTCACTTTGCCGGCAGAATCCCAGATGGCATTCCAAGAATCATCCTCATTGCCATTGATATCATCCAGCGTCAGATCCATCTGGATACCGAGCGGGTTGACGAAAAACTCAAACGCACGACGCTCGTCATTGAAAGTGTCGAGCGCTAGCCCGACGAAATCATCACTGAATGCCGCATCTCTATCAGACAGATAAGCGACGATCTGTTCGGGATCAGGATCGAAGGCGCGAAAAGCGACCAATAGCGCATCGCCATTGTCGACCAATAGGACTTCCGTGCGGACCTCTGCCGGCGTGTTTTCGGCGGGATTGGTTTCATAATCTAAAGTGACCATTACCGCTTCGCGCCAAAGGGCGTCATCCAGCACGCCATCCACTTTGATTTTGCCATCGACCTCCGGCACCCGAATTTCGCCAATCGCGCTCGCCGACATCAACGTCAATGCTGCTATCAACCAAATCCGTCTGTATCTTGCTGCCATAGGTCTTGCGTCGCTTTTTTGTTTTGTTAGTACTTAGACGTATCGAAGGGCGTATTTGTTACCCTTATGACGTCAACAGCGCAAAAAGGTTTAGTTTGGACTGGCATTTCGCGGTAATCATCCATGCTTATTCCGAACCTGCGTTCTTTCCTGCTATCCTGAAGTTATCAACGTTTCAGGTAATGTCTTATGGGTACATTAACGGCAGAGCTCGCCACCGGCGAGACCATCAGCTACCGCGATCGCAAGCGCTGGCTTTGGCTGCAATCTGTCTTGTATCCATTGTTCCCACTGATGGGCATTATCCCGCACGCGATCACCGGCAACGAATGGTGGCTCGCGACGCCCATTATTTTTGGCTATGTCATCACCCCAATTCTGGATTTTCTGCTGGGTGAAGACCAAAGCAATCCGCCTGCAGCCATCGTTCCGCAGCTGGAAAGGGATCGCTACTACCGGGTTCTTACTTTCATTACCGTCCCACTACACTTTGTCAGCTTGATCATTGCCGCCTGGTGGGCCATGCAAGGCTTATCGTTTTGGGGATTTATTGCGCTGGCTTACACCGCTGGTCTCGCCAGCGGCGTCGGCATCAATACCGGCCATGAACTCGGCCACAAGAAGACTCGCTTGGAACGCAACCTCGCAAAAATCGTATTGGCTGTCCCTGCATACGGACATTTTTGGATTGAACACAATCACGGCCACCATCGCGATGTATCCACGCCGGAAGATCCCGCCAGTGCCCGAATGGGGGAATCCATTTACCGTTTTGCACTGCGCGAGATTCCTGGCGCGGCAAAACGTGCCTGGCGAATAGAATCGGAACGATTGGGCCGTAAAGACACATCCGTTTGGCACTATGACAATGCCATCCTTCAGTCGTTAGCCATCACCGTGGCCTTGCAACTGGGTCTCACGCTGGTGTTTGGATGGCTGATGATCCCATTCCTGATCATTCACAACTTCATGGCGTGGTGGCAGCTGACATCGGCCAATTACATCGAACATTATGGTTTGCTGCGTAAGAAGCAGGAGAACGGTCGCTATGAGCGCTGTCGCCCGCATCATTCGTGGAACAGCAACCACATTTACAGCAACCTGCTGCTGTTTCACCTTGAGCGCCATTCCGATCATCACGCGCATCCAGCACGCCGCTACCAATCTCTGCGGCATTTTGAAGACTTGCCGACATTACCGAACGGTTACTTTGGCATGTACCTGCTGGCCTATATCCCGGCGCTCTGGTTTCGGGTCATGGACCCGCGCGTCGTGGCCTTGCCGCATATTCAGGGTGACCTGTCATTGGTCAATATGGATCCGGCCAAACGGGACGCTATCGTGGCCAAATACGGCCGTCAATAGCCAAGCTGGACGCGGCTAGAAATCCCATACTGCCGTGCCGAACAACGCGAGTGCCGGCTAGACCCGAGTCAAGTCGTTAGCGCACTGAACGCTAGTTCTCTTCCAAATCGGCCTTCGGAATGCGATGTCCGCGCTCCTGCTTGGACGCGAGATAGCGTCGGTTCCAGTCACTGACACCAACCACATGCTTTTGTGGCGTAAATTCGGTGAGGCCCGCAGTGCGCAAGTCGTCAATTTTCTTGGGGTTGTTCGTCATCAACTGAAAGGGCTTGTTGCCTACGAAATCCAACAGCAAAGCAGCGGCAACAGAAAAATCCCGGCTGTCATCGGGTAATCCCAACGACCGATTCGCCTGGTAGGTATCTTCGCCTTCATCCTGCAATAGATAGGTCGCCGCTTTCGCCCACAAGCCAATACCACGGCCCTCATGACCGGCCATGTAGACCAGTACACCACCGCCCGGATGCGCCGCGATTTGCTGCAGCGCGCTTAACAACTGAGGCCCGCACTCACACCGTTGCGAGCCAAAAACATCGCCGGTAAGACAGCTGGAGTGAACGCGCACCAATGGGTTTTCCGACGTCTTGGGGTCACCATGAATCAGCACACTGTTGACCGCCATCGATGAAGCCATTTCTGCAAATAGGTGCTGTCCACCTTGCTCGCGCAGCGAGTCTGCCAGGGCCTCAACCTTACCGAGCTCGGTGTTGCGTACGACAGCATGCCATTGAAACGTGTCCTGCCAATCACCAAGACTCACCGGCAGCGGGATCGCGCCGAGAATATTGATCCCCAGATTATCTTGCTCCGGCGCGGCATCCGGATCCATGGGACGCCCTTTGGCATCGATACGGCGAAGCTTGCCTGTCGCAACCAGCTTTTTTCGAACAGCCGGGTCTAGGTAGGTATGCATGATTTGAATTTCGCTAGAAGGTCGGGATCGCTACATTCTATGTGAGACGGATGCCAACAACAAAAAAAGGCCACCAACCGCAAGGCTGGTGGCCTTTTCGTCTTTCGACGATCTATCCGAAGCCTAGAACGACTGCTTCAATCGTAGGTAGATCATCCGACCGCGCGGATCATGAACTTTCGAGTCAAAGCCACCGTTGGTGAAGACCTGCGGAGGTTCTTCGCCGCCGGCGTTGATCACGCCCAGTGTTAGAATCGGTGCGACTTCACGATCGAACAAGACCGCCGTATCAACCGAATACTGCATATCAACGGTCACCTGAGAATCGATCTCGAAGAACCCGCCATTTGCACTAGCGCAAACACCAGCCACCGGCGCTGATTCGTCAGCACAGTTCTGATCATCGTCATAGGCACTCGTGTAGCGAACAAACAAATTCGCGGAATGCGCGCCTTTCAGCCAGCCGATACCGGTGTTGAAGCGAAGTTCAGGTGTCGACGTACCAAAGTTGGTGAAGTTCCGACGACCAGCGCCATCAATATTACCCGCTTGCGGATCTGCAATATCATACTTGCTGATATAGGTACCTTCGATGAACGGCTGCAACATACCAATGCTGGTATCCCATTCGTATTTCGCACGGAAATCGAAACCTGCCGTTTCAACCGAACTGGCATTGACGAAACCAACATTGATTTGCGTTACCGGAGAACCAGGACCAGCCACACGTTGCACGCGCGTAGTGTCGTTGGTAAACGCGTTCAGCACAGCCTGGAAGTTCTCCTGAATGATCACGTCCGTGAACTCAAACGACCAGTAATCAAGATCCAGCGTCAAACCTTCAACAGGCTCAAACGAAGCGCCAATGTTGTAGGCATC
Organism: Woeseiaceae bacterium; assembly: GCA_045110335.1. Lineage (GTDB taxonomy): Bacteria > Pseudomonadota > Gammaproteobacteria > Steroidobacterales > Woeseiaceae > CALBPI01. The sequence continues at coordinate 173,216 of JBGCGB010000001.1, read as the reverse complement.
CGACTCTTCCGGAACCAGATCAGGATTCGCAGAGGAACGTACCGCTGCAAAGTTCAAACCCGGATTCAGCGGATCTGAAATCTGGTTCAAGGAAGTGCTACCCCCATTTGACTGGAACAGCGACGGTGCCCGGAACGAGGTCGAGTAAGACGCACGTGCCGTAAATGTATCCGTTGGTCTAAAGATCGCGGCAATCTTCGGATCTGTCGTGCTGCCGATGGCACCACCGTAGTCCTCGAAACGCACCGCCAACTGCAGATCAAGCGTAGATGCGAGCGGCAGGCCTAACTCGACAAACGCCGCGTTGACATCACGATTACCGGTGAAATCCGGGTTACCGATGACGAACGCAAAGCTGTCAGCGTTCGCCTGGCTATCGTAGTCGTGAATCAACTCTTCCTTCCGATACTGCGCACCGATAGCGATGCTCGCCACACCCGCCGGCATTTCGAACAATTCGCCGGAGATGACCGCATCAATAGTTTGCAGCTCTGATGTGGTATCCAATACCTGGTTCGCCGTGAAGCTGTTAATCACATCTTGCGAGTTAGGCAAGATGGAGTATGAACTCGCGAACGGGTTGAAGTACTGGCAAGGTCCCACGCCCGCGACAGATGTCGGCGCGCTTGGATTACAACGTGTGCCGCCAAAACCATTCAACGCGTCCTGGAACTCATCGGCCAGCGTATCGGCTGTAGTGTTAACCGCCTCATTCTTGGCGCCCACATAGCCTACCTGCCAATACCAGCCATTACTGAGCTCGCCTTCCAAGCCAAACGCAGCACGCCAGGTATCAATCTCGTTAACTGAAGGCGCTGGTGAGCCACCATTACCAATAGCACGACCGAAGTAGTTGACGTCCTGACCGAACGGGTTACCCGGGTTGGTTACCGGAACGGTCGGGAAGCGCAAGTTCGGGAACGTTGGCGAGTTGCCGCGTGTTGAGCGGTTACGCGCAAACCCGAACTCTGCAACTGCCTGAATGCTGCTGGTCAAGTCATACGTGGCTTTTGCAAAACCGTTCAAGCGGGTTTCATCCGCTTGCAGGTTGAAGAAATCACCGAAGTCGAATTGGCACAAGCCAATATCCAAACCAGGAACCGTTCCCGGTGGTGCGAGCAACACCGGAATACCGCCAATGTCTGCGCCATCAATGGCCGATGTCGCGCAACCTGTCGGATCAATAAAAGGCGTCGCGCCGATGAAATAGGAGCCAGGGCTACCGAGGTTACTCGAATCATCCTGTGGTCGGCTGAGTCGTTTTTCAGCCGTCGTTAGCGGCGTGCGATCGGTGAAGCTAAGCGCTGCGATCACGCTGCTGCGATCACCTTGTGCGCCATACATGCCTTGAATCACATACTCGCTCGCATCCCCTTCGTCAGAGACAAACTGGTAGTCCGCGGTGAACTCGAGCCCTTCAAAGTTATCGCGGGTCAGGAAGTTGACCACACCGGCAACCGCATCAGAACCATAAAGCGCGGCGGCACCGTCTTTTAGGATCTCAATGTTGTCAACCGCGATCATGGGCACAAGCGAACTGGTATCAACGAAGTTAAGTCCTTCGTTGGTCGGCAAGCCCATCAGGACCTGGCGACGACCGTTCAACAAGACAAGTGTTGAGGCAACGCCCAATCCGCGTAAGTTAAAGTTGGACGTACCTACCGTTGAGTTCTGCGTAAACGCATCAGGGTTGTTTTGAGACCCCGTATTAATGGTCAACGTTTGAACCACATCAGCGATGTTCTTCGCACCGATCGCTTCAAGCGCCGTTGCATCGACAGAATCGATTGGTGATGGTGAATCAAACTGGGAAGTGCGCCGGATATAAGAACCGGTAACAACAACCTCATCCAGTGGCTCGGCATTCTCTTCTGAAGACTGCGCATAAGTTGGCGCAGCGAGAATCGCCATACAAGACAGCGGCAATGCCGCCACCCATGATGGTCTAATTTTCACGAATTTTACCCCCCGCTTTAAAGAAAGCGATTAATGCGGCCCTCTCCCAAAGGCCGGTGCACACAGACAACTACATCTGTACAGTTGTTCTTATACGCCAACGGGGCTGTATCGCGCAAATTTAAGGGCTTACAGGCGTTGTTTTTTTGCATCGCAACAAAATGACCTTATCACTGACAGGCAAAAAAAACGGGCCATGATGGCCCGTCCAATTCATCGAGTTACCGCCACGCCGTTAGTAACTCCATTGCGCACTGATCGAGAAGTTTGAACCCGGGTCCTGTTCAAACGTAACGATGCCCTCACGCTCGATCTGAATCGTCTCACCTAGTAGGTTTTGAACCTTTGCTTTCAAAGTCAGGCGATCTGTCGGAAACCAGCTATAGGTCGCATCCACCCCATGAAAGGGCTGCTCGAAGCCGTCTGGGGCACCATTGCGACCGGAAACATAGAGACGTTCACCGAAGACGTTGTAGACCAGCGTCGCTGCATGGCGACCATCTTCGGAATCGAATCCGAACGTAACATTGGCGACGTAGTCTGACGCTGACGTGAGTTTACGCACCGGATTTGTCGGCGCATCGGCCTCGTCCCCGGCAACTAATTCCGAACTCTGCAGCGTGACGTTGCCCTGAACAAAGAAGCCTTCGAAAGCCGGACCCAGAAAATCGAGATTGTTTAGTGCTTCAAGTTCAATGCCGTAGACCTGCGCAGATTCTGCATTGATGATTTCGCGGGCAACGGTGGTATCACTCGCCGCCGATTCGAAGAATTCAATCGGATCTTCGATGTCTTTAAGAAACAGTGAAGCTGTGTAGTTGTTGCCATTACTCAGGAACCACTCCGCGCGCAGATCAAAATTGGTAATGGAAGATGGCGTCACGCCCGGGTTGCCATCGACAAGATCATTCGTGATGGGATCGATGTAACTCGCATCAGTAATCTCGCGAAGATCCGGCCTAATCGCCGTTTCACTGTAGCCGAAGCGAAGCTGGAAGGTTTCGGCCAGCCAGGATGACATGTAAGTCAGGGACAACGACGGGAAGAGATCATCTTTGCGAAACGCTGCTTGCGCCAGCCGTTCGGGATCTGAAGTGACTTGCGGATCCGACTCGGTGAAGCCTAACGGATTCCAATCCAAAGCCACTTGGCGGTAATCTTCCCATCGCAGACCCGCCGCAACGCGCCATCGGTCATTCCACGTCCAATCAACAGCGCCGAATGCCGCATCCGTCATCGTCGCCGCAAGGTAACTCTGGTTGTTAGTACCGCGTCGGTCAAAGACAAAGTTATTGTTCGGATTCAGTACATTCTCATTGGAAAATACCTCCCCGATGGGGCCACTAAGTACGTCGGGGTCTTCCACGCTCAATGCGCCGAGGCTGAACTCATACTGGCGATAAGTTCGCGCTTTTTGATCAGCATCAAATCCGAAGCTTACGTCAATGACACTTTTGTCTGTTAGAAACGGAAGGTTGAACTTGATCCCACTGCTCGCGACGTCATCGTCCAAATCCGTGAACCGAAAACGGGCCGCGGTAGCATCACGTACAACGGCGGAACTCGTCACGAAACCGGATTCGCGATCTGTAACCGTCTGAGCGGCAACATTTACTTGATTCGGTATGCTGGTTCTTGCATCGGACTCCGAGTAGTACCAGCTAATCTGCGTATCCGCAGGCACCCAGTTCAACAGTCCGGACCAACGACCCAACTTCTCCCGGGTGACGTTGCCGAACCGATGCTCACCGTTGATCTGATTGACCATCATGTTGCGCTCTTCGAACAATTGGCGATACTCACGGAAACCAATACCATCCGACTTCTCACGGTTTTCATTGAAGAAATCACGAATGGTCGTTTCGTCGTCCGTATTCCTCAGATACATCGATGTCGTCGACAACTCATGCTCATCAGTAAAACTCAGGCCAAAACTGGCTAAACCCGAGATATTGACCGCACGACGTGATTCTGTTTCGGTGTCAGTGCGCTCGGTCGGAAAGTTGAAGTTCGTCGACTTACGCTCGACCTGGCGCCAATCCGTGCCGTAGGATCCACCGACCAGAAAGCCGGCTTCCCATTCCGAACCGAACTCGAACCGGTTACCGACACTCAAGCGCGCATCAACATCAGGAATCGAATCACGCTCCTCGATACTGATGCCACGATTCAATTGCAGACCCAATTGACGATTCACCAATTGAGCATCGGCGAACGTCGCATTCGGGTTGCCACTTCTTAGCGATTGAAGAATGCCCTGCGTATCAACGTTGCCTTGGAAGTTATTCACCTGCTGCAGCAACTCACCGGACAAAGCGCGCGAGCCATCGTCCGTCCCGAAATCGTCGTTACTGCCACCGGCATAGCTCAACACAGTTCCGCTGACTTCGCTGTTCTGGCCCGTACCAACTTCAAATGACAACACGAAATTGTCGGGAATGCCCTTTGTGCGAATGTCTACGCTACCGCCACCGAAGTTAGCGGACATGTCGGCGGTATAGGCTTTCTGAACCCGTAACGATTCGACAATTGAGGTCGGGAAGATATTCAGGGGAATCACGTTACGCGTCAGATCCGGTGACGGAATTCGTGCACCGTTAAGCGTACTTTGCGAATAGCGCTCTCCAAGACCGCGAATGTATACAAATTTGTCGTTGACCACCGAAAGGCCAGGCACCCGCTTCAGCGCCACGGCCACCGTTGAGTCGCCGGCGCGACTAATCGCATCAGCACCGAGCAGATCCGTTACAGCAGCCGCATCCATACGCTCTACCGCGAGGCTCTGTGAACTGTCTAACAATCGCCCGATGGTCACGATTTCCTCGATTGGCGCGGAAATTGACGGCGCAGCGACGAGCGGCTGTGCATCGTTAGTCGTTGCCGTATCATCTTGCTGCTGCGCTTGCGCAGTCGTCGCTGACAAACCGGCTAGTGATAACGTCGCTAACGCGAAAAGCATGTGATTTCTAAAGACATTCATAACAGAACCCTAAATTCTCTCTGGCGCACATCAGCACACCGGTCAGTTCTTTCGTCGTAAAGGCGCCGTGCTCATCGAGTACAGCGCCCTTATCGGTTGCCGCCCATGATCGCGCGAAGCACACGCCACGGTGCCGAGCCTTCAAACTACGGCGTCTCGAACCAAAGCGCTTGAGCGCGGTTCGCCGGATCCAGGCCGTACGCCCAGCCCGAGGTCCAATCCGTTTCACTTTGACTCAGGCCACCCAGAAACAAACCGGCCGTTGGCGTGGCATTGACGTCCGGCACCGAGCCATCAACTTGTGATGTGGCAAAGTCGATTGAAAAGATAGATGTCGCGCCTTCGAGCAATTGAAGTGCCGCATCCGCTGAAGCCGTTGCGTTAACGGCACCGGTGATCGTTGCGAAATCGCCGGTTGCGCTAGCGAACGATAGTTCCGTGGTTGTGCCATCCGGAAACGTTTGACCGCGCGTCTGCTCTTCGCAGGCGTAAATCACCGAGTTCAATGCTAGATCGCCTTCCTGTGCTGCGGTTTGTGACCGGTTATCGATCCTCAGGCAGTAATTATCATTGCTGCTTGCGGCATCGGCGGCTGCAAAAGACCCTATAACCAGCGCGTTGTTGATCGTGGGGAACAAACCTTCGCGCAAACGCCAACCGGCGCCCGGATCATGCGTAGCCGTTGTCGCGCCGTTGGCAGAGATAATGCAGGTCAGATTATTAATAGTCGGACGTGAGTTGATGCCTTGTGCGATTACCGCTTCGACTTCGGTCGCCGTCAGACTGCTGAAGGATCCGATACCGTCCGCTTCGATGCAGTGGTTGCCATCTGTCTCTGACTGTATAACCAGCGCGTTGGTAATCGTGCCCGAGTACCCTTCATCGATGTCAATCGCGTCATCGCGAACGTAAAGCGCAATGAAGTTAGTGAAATTGACAGCGCCACCGAACATCTCAATGCCGTCATCGAAGGTTGAGTAAACCTGTAGATTCTCGATGAGCGTATTAGAACCAACAGCACCGAAAGAAATTCCGTTGAGCTCATCGCCATTGCCCACCTGAGCACCAGTATGTTTGACGACAACATATTCGAGACGCCCAGAGCTGTCTTCGTTGTTATCACCGCCGTATTGCGACTCATCCAATCCTGCCGCGCCCTCGGCGTCAACATGGCAATCCGTTGTCGCAAGGTCGTTGTTGGCTACCGTGCCGGTATAGTCACACTTGTTGGTCACGCCGAAACCATTGATGACCATGCCGCCCCATTGTTGAACGTCTTCGGGACCAACCGTGCCGTTGATATCCGAGACAGATGTGAACGTGATAGGCGCATCAGCGCGGCCCACAGCGAACAGTTGGGAGCCCCGGTTAATGATGATGAAGTCAGCACTGGACTGAAATGCCAAGGTAGCGCCCGCTTCTACGGTCAGCACAGGGCCATCCCCGCCTTCGCTAATATTCGCCGCGGCGAGACTGGCATCCGTGTCATACGTTTCGCCGACAAACAGGCTACCTTCAAAGATATGGGCGCCGCCGCCAGCCAATACCGGAATCGTCAGATCGACGGTCAGATTGTTACCGGCATCAACGAAGGCCGGGCTGTAAGTACAATGGGTGCCATCAAAAGTGCCGGAAATTTCCTGACCTCCGGAATTCGTGTATTTCGCACACTCGGCATTGGAGCTACCGCCAGCGTTAGCATTGGTGGTCGTGTTGTTACTGTTCTGAACCGTAGTAACGGGGTCGATGTTAATGTCACCACCACCGCAACCGGCAAGCACTGCCGCTACCATCAAACCGGGGGCTTTTAGCAAAAGTCTCATTTGAGCTACTCCAAATCTAGCGAACTTAAGGGTTAGCAAGGGCTGTCGATCTTGAAATGGCATGGGGATACCGATCACGCCTTCATCAGCTGTCGAACGTGAAGATAGAATCGAATGATGAAATGGAAATGACGATTTTGTTACGGAACGATGACAGTCGGTCTCCGTGCCGAAAATACGGTATGAAGACGTTCCACTTTCAGGCGCTTACCCTCACTTGCAAGCCAGCATCGCGAAGTACTGAGTACTGGCGCAGTGGTCAAGAACGCGTTAACGAGGTAACTTCTGCGCTATGAAAAATCACAAAATCAAAGTGATCGGTGTCCCCGAGCACTTCAACTTACCGTGGCGACTATTGGCGCAAAGCGATGTATTGGAAAGTACTGGCTTAACAATAGCGTGGACCGATATCGCCGAGGGTACTGGTGCCATGATCGACCAGCTGCAAACCGGTGAGGCCGACGTGGCGCTGTTGCTGACGGAAGGCGCGGTGGCGGGGATTAGCAAACAGCGTGGCTATCGCATCGTCGGTGAATACGTCTCATCTCCGCTGCGTTGGGGCATCCATGTCGCCTCGGCGTCCGTGTTAAACCATGAAAAAGATCTTGAAGGTCATCGTTTCGCCATCAGCCGCTACGGGTCTGGATCGCACCTGATGGCGAATATCTACGCAGAACAGCAGCTTTGGCCGGAAAAACCGGCGTTCTGCGTGGTCAATACACTGGGCGGCGCCGTCGATGCATTGACGAATGGTGATGCCGACATCTTCCTGTGGGAGCAATTCACAACCCAGCCCTATGTCGACCAAGGCGTTTTTAGGAGAGTCGGCGTATTACCAACACCGTGGCCCTGCTTCGTTGCCTGCCTGTCAGACAAGAGTGCTTTTTCTGGTGAAATCGCCGCGGCCATTCTACGGGCAGCACTATCCATAGCGAACCTGCTCAAACTACAGCCCGCCAGCCGTGACCTGTTTGCCGATCGCTATGCGCTCGCGCCGGGCGAAGTCAGTGCCTGGCTTGACCAAACAGCATGGTCAACAAACGGCTTACTGGAACCCAGCTGGATACGACGCATCAGTGACGCGCTGCAGAAAGTGGGTTCTATCGAGCAATCGGTTAGCACTGACGATGCGCTGATACCCATCGGCGACGTTAACTAGAAGTCGCCGGCGTTGCGTACCCATGCACTGTCGTGCGGACTAAAACCCTGCGCAGGATAGTATTCCGTAGCATCCGGCGCACTCAATAGGATCAATTTGCAGGCTGGTGCGACGAGTGCCGCGGTCTTTTGCATAAGCGTACGGCCAATCCCCTGACGGTACAGCGTACGATCCACCGCCAGATCCGACAGATAGCAGCAATATGAAAAGTCTGTGACAGACCGAGCGATGCCGACAAGGAGGTCACCGCGCCAGGCAGTCATCAAGATATCGGCATTCAACACCATCGACGCTATACGCTGCCGGTCATCCACGGGTCGCCGCTCACCCAGACCTGACCTTTCCAGCAAATCGATGAATTGATCAGCGTCTATCGGCTCTTCGTCGGTATAAAAAATGTCATCCATTCGGTTCTAATCCACCTGATCTTGCCAATACATCGGTGCGGTTTCCCGCTCGCCAGTCAACATCTCGTTCATCGTTGCCGCATCATATAGGCGACCATTCAGCATCACCAGCGAGACCTTGTCCGATTTGAAAATATCTTCGCTGATATCGGCATCGATCACGACCAGATCGGCCAACTTACCGACTTCGATACTACCGATATCATCCGCCATGCCCAGGTGACGCGCGGGCTGCGTCGTTGCCGTCGCCAGCGCCTCGATGGCGCTCATACCGCCTTGTGCAAAACCCCACATTTCCCAATGGCTCGCGAGTCCTTCCCGCTGACCATGAGCACCGATACTGACAGCAACACCGGCATCGGCGAGCTGCTTCGACGTCCGGGCGCTCACAATATGGAAGTAGTCAGCATCCGGTGCCATCTCGCGACGGACCGAACGAGGTTGCAAAATATTCGGCGGGACAAACTTTGACAAGATAGGATGCTTCCAGACTTCGGTATGTTGATACCAGTAACGCTCGGCAGGTGGTCCGCCAAACGTGACCACCAGTGTCGGCGTGTAGCTAACATCCGTTTGCGACCAAAATTGAATCACATCTTCGTACAATACGGACTGAGGCAAGTTGTGCTCGATACCACTGTTGCCGTCGGCCACCATCGATAAATCCATGTGGAACAGCGACCCGCCCTCGGCAACCACCAACATGTTTTCATCGCGGGCTGCAGCGGCTACTTGTTGTCGTTGTTCACGACGCGGCTGGTTGTAGTTCTTGATGCTGACCGCGCCTTGCGCCTTCAAGCGTCGCACGTGTTCCGCCGCATCTTCTGCCGTATTGATATCGGCAAAAAAAGCAGACTTGGCACCATAGACGATATCGCCGGTTGAAAAGATTCTAGGTGCCAGAATGGCGCCAGTTCGTTGCATCTCCGCTGCAGCGAAAATCTCTGTCGCGTCATTGGACGGATCATGTATCGTCGTCACGCCGAGAGACAGGGTCGCGTAATTAACCCAGTTTTGCTGGGGAATGATGTCATCACCCTGCCCGCCATGCGCATGGGCATCGATCAAGCCGGGAATGATCGTCCTGCTGGAGACATCGATCACTTTTGCCGTCTCGGGAATCGTAACGCTGTCCCGCGACCCAACCGCTTGAATACGATTACCGTCAATGAGAATGACACCATCTTCTACGATACCGCCATCAACGCCTGACATCGTAATCAGCTTGGCACCGGCCAATGCGACCATACCGTCCGGCACATCGGATTCATGCCTAACGGCCAATGAGACTCCGGACTCTGGTGCTGTATAACTCAATTTACCGTCAGATTTAGCGAGCAGCTCAGCGATTGGCGCGCTCATCAACGTTGATCCGAGGCTCCAGTAAAGTACTTGGCCATCCGGCGACCAATGCGCGTAGTTCCCACCGTCTCCCGTCACGCGATTCAGCGGCACAGCACCAGCCTTGGGAGACAGCGCCAACGGTTCGCCGCCCGGCGGCATCGGCGCTACATAAACATGGTAGTTCTCGCGAAACAGGATGTGTTTTTCGTCTGGCGCCATCGTCAACCGGCGCGCAAAGGTTGTTGTCGCATGAACGCGCTCATCGAAGCCATTCAAGTCGACGCTAACCAATTGCTGGGAAGATCGGCCACCGCGAACGACGAAAACACGTTCATCGTTGCGACCGAAATGCGGATAAGCGCCAGATTCGGAAATCAACGAAGCTGCGCCACCGATTGCGGGCATCAGCATCACACCGGTGGTCTCGGACCAGTCTGGGTTGGTCAGGTAGCCACCGCGCTCGGCAGTAAACACAATATGATCGCCACTGGGTGAAAACCTGGGGTGTCGAAAGTGTCCCGGGCTAATCGATAAGGTCTTGCTCCTACCGCCAGTCGCCCGTACCGTTCGAATTTGCCCCAAACGATTATCTTCCCAGCTAACAAAGACGATCTGACGTGAATCGGGTGACCAGGATGGAAAGAACTCAAACCCGCGTTCGCGATCAGTCGTTAGACGCTTGGGTTGGCCGTCGGGCAGTGTTTTCGTGTAGAGCCGACCAGCGGATTCGAAAACAACGGATTTTCCATCCGGGGACACCTCCGCCGACCGGACCATCTTGGCATCAAACTGCGCCGGCGCGACATCGACTTTGGGTCGTGGTGCGCGATGGACAGTTCGAGTGTCGGTAACGCGAAATGGCACAATCGCAGCCGATCCGTCGCTAACGTTAATGCGCCGAATCTTCCCGCCCGCCCAGATAACGATCTCCGAACTATCCGATGTCCAGTCGAAATTTGGATAGACACCATGCACAGCCCAAATTTCTTGCAAGTCCTGGTCGAGTGGCTCGTAGAGCTTTCGGACACGACCGCTTTCCAGGTCTTTAATAAATAGATGCGACTTCGCACGTTCGCGACGAACAAACGCCAGGGACTTGCCATCCGGTGAAGGCTGTGGCCTTACCGCTCCTCCAGCACCCGTTACAAATGCCGATACTTCGCCTGTTCGCATATCGACCCGGTCGATCCGGAAAATTTCGCCGTTCGAGTCTTGGGCATATTGAAAAGACGGACCACTGGTCGAGTCGCGACTGTAATAGAGATATTGACCATCCGGCGAGAAGACTGGCTCACCGATCTCCTTTTGATGTCGATCGCTTGGCTTCTTCGTGACGCGAACACCGCTGCCACCGTTCGTGTGGTACATCCAGATCTCACCGGTACCGAGCGAGCGTTGGGTCGTGAAATGCTTTCGTGCGGCGATGTACTGCCCGTCCGCTGACCATGCCGGATTATTTAACAATCGAAACCGTTCATTGGTGAGTTGACGCGGTTTCGATCCGTCCGAATTCATCAACCAAAGGTTATCCGCACCCCCCGCATCGCTGGTAAATGCAATGGTCTCACCGTCCGGCGAATAACGTGGCTGCATGCTCCAGGACACACCCGAATGAAGCACTTCTGCGTCGCCACCGGCAGCAGGCACTCGATAAATATCACCCAGTAAATCGAAAACAATAAAACGGTCGTCCGGACTTACGTCCAGACTCATCCAGGTACCTTCATCAACGTCGATGTTGACCTCAAATGGCTCGCCGCCGGGTTTTTCGACCGACCAGTCCTTTTTTTCTTCCGCGGCAACAACCGAAGACATGACCACGAACAGCGAAACAACAGTCAACCAACGATGCATAAGAAACCCTCAAAATAGCCAACGCCCGAATACAGCGAAGCGACAAGCTTAGCGCAGAATGTCATAGGGTGCGTTTTCACTGGACGTATCAGCGTCAACCAATCGCAAATCTCCAGAAACGGGATTTGTCCGGCAAGCTGTTGATCAGAAAAATCTCCGGCAGCGACATTTACAGTTGACCGTCAAAGGATGACGGCTGGCTGACCGCTCGATGCATGCGCTGAACAGCGACTGATCGGTTATCATGCGTGTGACGTATGGGGATACATCATGACAATCAGCACATTCCATCTCTTCAAGATCGGCATTGGTCCATCGAGCTCTCATACCGTAGGCCCTATGCTGGCCTCCAAACAATTTGTAGACCAGCTTAAGTCGACCGGTAACCTTAACAACACGTCTCGCGTCGAAGCACAATTGTTTGGGTCATTAGGGGCGACAGGACGGGGGCATGGCACACACAAAGCGGTGCAACTGGGCTTGATGGGACTACTGCCCGACCTGATCGATCCTGATCAAATCCCGAGCCTGCTGGAAACCGTCAGCACCGAGAAGAAACTCTTGCTCGGTGGCATCCAGTCGATCAGTTTTAATCCAAAGAACCATCTTAAGTTCAGGGTTCGCAAACGACTGCCGTACCATCCTAACGCGATGCGCCTCACGGCTTTCGATACTGATGGAAACGTTGTCTTAGAACGCGCCTATTATTCAGTCGGCGGCGGATTTGTCGTCGATGAAGATCAAGCAGAAACCGGCAGTATCGTCGCCGACGACGTGCCGCAACGCTATCCGTTCACTACGGGCGAGGCACTTCTGAAAATCTGCGATACCGAAGGACTCTCTATCTCGGACGTGATGCGAGCCAATGAAAGAGCCTGGCAAGATGACAGCCAGATCGACAACGGTCTCGATGCCATCTGGCAAGCTATGCAAGACTGCGTGACACGCGGGTGTCGGACTGACGGTGTGCTACCCGGACTCAAAGTGCGCCGGCGCGCCGCGTCGATGTATCAACAATTGTGCGAACGACCCGAGGCTGGCCTATCCGATCCTTTGATGATCATGGACTGGGTTAATTTGTATGCGCTAGCGGTGAACGAAGAGAATGCCGCAGGCGGACGCGTTGTCACGGCGCCCACCAATGGCGCTGCCGGCATCATTCCCGCGGTCCTCCATTACTATCAGCGATTTGTACCCGGCGCTAACGAGGCCGGTATTCGCAAATTTCTGCTAACTTGCGGCGCAATCGGTCTGCTGTTCAAAGAGAACGCTTCCATCAGCGGCGCCGAGGTCGGTTGCCAGGGCGAAGTCGGCTCGGCTTGCTCTATGGCTGCTGGTGGCTTGACGGAAGTACTTGGCGGAACGCCCCGGCAGTGTGAGAATGCCGCGGAAATTGCGATGGAACACAATCTCGGCCTAACCTGCGATCCCATCGCAGGACTGGTGCAAGTACCCTGTATCGAACGTAATGCCATGGCCGCGGTGAAGGCGATCAATGCCGCCCGTCTGGCGCTAAGAGGCGATGGCGATCATATGGTCTCGTTGGACAAAGTCATTCAAACGATGCGCGATACCGGTCGTGATATGAAAGAAAAGTACAAAGAGACGTCTCGTGGCGGACTGGCGGCGAATGTGATTGAAGTACCGGTAAGCTACGTCGACTGCTAGGACAAGCTATGCATCGCTTGCCGTTAACAACGAGCTGCGTAGCGATGCTACCGACAGACCTACAAAGTCGCTGATCAAGTCCAGTCGGAAAGCAGGCGCAACGCAGCGGCATGACCCTCGCGCGTCGCAGCCATGACGGTACGCGGTGCATAGCAATCACCGACCAGCTGTATATTCTCAACCTGTGCCGTCAACTCATCGAGCATTTGCAGATTAGGCTGTCGCGGCGTAGCGAACGTGACGCCCGCCATGTCGTCGACATAACCGACATCGCCATTGAACACATTGGCATAGGCGAACCGCCCGTCATCGAAAGTTTGATCCGGCACAGGCTGAGCACAAGTAATTAACTGAACGCGTTTGTCATGCAAGCGCTGATAGATACCCTGACGTGTCACCAGCGCAACGTCGGTAGCAATGCGCTCTCTCGGTGTCACGATCACCACTTCCGAGAAATAGTCGGCAAAATACTCGGCAGCGGCATACGTCATTTCCGTATGGTCCTGATCATGAATAATCAGTCGGCCATCACTGGCAGCCGGGCTCAATAAAAACGTTTTGCAAAAATCGCGGATATCGGTGATTAAACCTTCGTCACGCCAATCCTGATCCAACCATCGTGGTGTTGAAAGTTCGGCACCCGTCGCGAGCACAACCGCGTCGGGCGCATAGTCCATTACTTGATCTGCACTGACTCTTTGGCCAAACGACAACTCGGCCGCACTTTGCTGCAGACGTAGCATTTGATAGTCGTAGATACTGCTCAAATTCTCGCCGCCAGGTAATTCGGCATGGATACGCGTGCTACCACCACCCTCTTCGCCATGCCCGAAAACACAGACCCGAAGACCGGACTCTGCCAATGCCCACGCCGCTTCGAGGCCGGCAATGCCGTTGCCGACAACGGCTACCTTTTTGGCCGGTTGCCGAATCGCGGACGGCTTCCAATCGGCCTCTTCGGCGAACCCGACTCTGGGATTGTTATCGCAGGCGAGATCGTTGTTTTCGATAATCGCGCGCCAGCAGCTATTGCAGGAGACACAATACCGAACATCCGCATCGCGGCCTTCCAGAAACTTGTTCGGCCATGCAGGATCGGTGATCAGTGCCCGCCCGATCATCGCAAGATCACCACTGCCATCCGTCAATTGGCGCTCTGCCTGATGCGCATCAAGGATATAGCCTAACGCACCGGCCGGGATATCGGGACAAGTTTGTCGGAGTGTGCGACTAGGCGTTGCGTAAGGTACCGGCGGCCCATTCGCATCCGGCAAGTGCCGATACAACGTATTCGCATGAGTACCCCACGCGAATGTCCAGAAATCGGGCGCAAGTGTTTCACCAACATGCGCCGCTATTCGTGAGGCCTCCGCCAAATCAATACTGCCGTCGACGCCATCTTCACCGGGTAATTTGATGCCAAGCATGAAGTCTGCCGGCGTTGCGTGACGAATCGCCTCGTAGATCTCTTTCAGGAATTGACAACGTCCCTCCAATGATCCGCCATACTCGTCTGTCCGCTGATTCGACCATGGCGAAAGAAACTGGTGAATCAAATGACCATGGCCGGCTACAATTTCAGCGCCAGCAACACCGGCGGCCGCCAAAAGGCGACAACTCTCAGCCATCTCGGCAACCATTTCGGCAATAGCCGATTTGGACATGGGGTGCGGCACCGTCCAACTGATATCGTCAGGCAACGCCGACGCGCCATTCGCTTGGTCAACACGACCGCCCTCATGGCGTCCGCGACCTCGATCCTGAACCTGAATAATGAGCGCACAATCGTGTTCATTAGCCAGTTCAATAAGCGGACGCAGATCATCAATCGCACTGCCATCATGAACATTGAGACGGGCTGGTGCCTTCTGCGAAGAAGCCGTGTTCATCGGCTCAGTAATAATCGCACCGCAACCACCAATGATCCGGTTTCGATGGTAATCCAGGAATCGTTCGGTGACCTGACCATCGCGAACATAGCGCGTCGTCATTGACGCATGCACGATACGGTTCTTTAACGTTCGACCACCAATCTTGATCGGCGAGAACAGGGTGGGAAAGGTGGTTTCGCCGGGCTTCGACATGGCGACGCTAGGTCTCTACCACAAGATGGGCTTAGCAATGCCAAATAGCGCCGCTAACAAGGTACAAGCATAGATGCCAAGTACACTGCGATAAGTAATATCCATCGCTTTGGAGATACGACTTTCCAGCGCCGGTGTCGACCCGGATTCGGCGAGCTCCATGAAACCGCCGATCGCTGGCAAGAATGCTTTCTCCAGCCAAAGTGCCATCACAATAATGACCGCAAACAAGCCCAACTTGGCAAACAGCCAGGTTGAAACAACCACGCTATGCCCCATCACCGTCGCAACGATCGCCGCCACGAACAAGGCCAGCAGCAGATAGTTGATCGCGGTCTCTGTTTTCTCGACCCAATGAGGCGCTTGCTCCGCTCTAATACGTGCCAGCATCGCGATGACCCAAACCACGATGATTAGCCAAACGAGCACACGAGCCCAATCCGCGAGGATCAGCCAACCTTGTGAGATGGCCAGAAAAAAGCCGGTCGCGAAAGCCACAACCATACTGACTCTCGGGAATTTATCGATCGTCATCGCCACACTAAGCATCGACATCCGTGTCTCCACGGAGTAGGTCGGCCGTTGCGCGTGTTTGCCCAGGATGAATACGCCGATGTCAGCGCCCAACCAAAACACAAACGCCAGGACATGGACGAAAACAATCAGGGACATAAATGTCATTCAGTATTACCTTCCGCAATGGTCTCGTCGCCAAACTGATCCTGATCGCGCTGGATCTCGGCACGCGGCGTAAACTCTGACTCCAACGTCCTGAGAATCGTGCGCAAGAAGTTCTGACGTTCTGCAGCCAATGCAGCGGCCATTTCGTCATCGGGCTGCCAAGCCTGCATCTTTTCAGCGAGCCCCGGAGATGATGTTTCCAGCAGGTCTTCGAGCGCGCGCTGACGCTCTTTCACCACCCAAAGCTCTGCGGACAACTCAAGCATCATCGTCACCATCGAATCGATGGCCTTGTTTTCAAAAAACGCCGGGCGTCGCCCCCGTGCCGAAAGCGGCATTCTGCTCATGATTTGAAGGCTCCGAAACCGAACCAGCAAATGCCGTCCGTCAACCGGCCAGTCTTGTCATTGAAGCGGGCGTCCTCTTTGACGGCTTTCTCGAACACGCCAGGCCCGCTCATGCTGAAACTCGGCATCACGGTATCGAAATATTGATCAGCATCGAATCCAGCCGTGGTCACCAGTTCCGCATAATCTTGATCACGGAAAGGCTTATAGAATGGCTCCTGGTTATAGTAGCAATCCCAATCCAAGTAGAAGCTGTCATAAGGTGCCGACTGATTGTTTGGTGGCAGTTCCATCGT
This sequence comes from Woeseiaceae bacterium, assembly GCA_045110335.1. Taxonomy (GTDB): domain Bacteria; phylum Pseudomonadota; class Gammaproteobacteria; order Steroidobacterales; family Woeseiaceae; genus CALBPI01. The sequence goes on along the minus strand of JBGCGB010000001.1, from coordinate 156,617 downwards.
CAGCAACATGCCGCCAGGCTTGAGCACACGATGCGCTTCTTTCAAGCAAGCCCGGATATCTTTCAACGGCAGCTCATGCAGGAACATCGAACTAAACACGACATCGAAATGATTGTCCGGGTAATCGAGTTTGGTCGCATTCATTTGACGAAAGTGCACCGGTAGATCCAGTGCTTGGGCACGCGCGTGGGCATAACGCAGAGCGGGTGCTGCAACGTCAATGGCATGCACCTCGGCATCCGGGAAAGTCTTTGCCCATGGCAACGTGTTGTGACCGATGGTGCAACCCATGTCCAAAATGCGCTCAGGCTTCAATTCCGGGTGGCGCACTTTGGCAAATCCTGACATAGAGTCACCGATGTCGCACAGGTCCTCACCCATCATGTTGGCAGCGAACACATTTAAACCTTGGTCGTACACGGCGCCGGTGGCGACATCATCGTCTACAAATTCGCTGTGATAACAACCGGGTGTGAGATGTACATCGAGACTAGTTACGCTGCGCGGGACTTCAAGCGCCGGATTCAGCGTTAACGAGCCGGTTCCGATCGACTCATCCAGTGATTTCGCTTTCGACGAAAGCGCCTCTAACTGACGATCAACCGGCGGGATAACAGATCGCCAAACCATCTCTTGTGCGTTGTATCGAATGCTGCTGTAGAAGCGGAAGTAGTCTTGCTCTTTCATCAGCTTGTGAACTTCCGGGCCGGACTCAGGCTTCTTGCCATGTTCGCGTTCGTGTTGCGGCGCGATTTCCTCGTGATACTGCTGGTGCATCGAATCGGCCATATCGACCAGGACATGCCCTCGCAATGATGAAACAAAATCACGTCTGGCACGCTCGTCGCGCGTCATATCTATGGTCATTTTATGAGGAATATCACGAATCATAATGGCAACCTCCGCCGAGCGCCGGTAGCTCAATTGCTGCCGAGCATCAAAAAATCAATCTGAAACAAACACTTGGGAACACCAAGGGTGGCCCGTCACGCCGATTAGGCATGTTCTAACGCTTGTTAATCCAGCATCTTTAGCCCGACCACCTTACAAAAACGGCGCGCAAGAGGTCAATGCTACTGGCCAACATGATCATCTGATGAAACGCTTACTAAAGTGAGGCTGGTTACGGGTTTCATCGGATTGGTCTGTCGAGACTCCAAGACTCTGCTATTTTAGGCCGCAGCTAACTCAAGGAGCACTACCCATGACCACGATCGTTGTCTTGTTCAACCTGAAAACCGATGCAGACTCGGAAGCCTATGAACAATGGGCCATTCAATCGGACCTTAAGACAGTGCGAGGCTTATCCGCCATCGATCGGTTCGATGTACTGCGAACCAACGGCATATTGGGGCAGGAATCAGCGCCGCCTTACCAATACATCGAAATCCTTGAAGTCAACGACATGTCGACCTTCGGCACCGAAGTAGCCACTGAAACGATGCGTGGCATCGCGGCCCAGTTCCGCGAGTTTGCGGATAGCCCGATGTTCATTACTTGCCAGTCCATCGAAGCCTAGGAGCAACGCTATGAAAGACCTAAAAGGCAAAGTGGCATTATGCACCGGCAGTGCGCGTGAAAAAGGTCTCGGTAAAGCGATCCTGAATGCACTGGCCGCTCGTGGCGCCGACGTCGTTGTGACCGACCTTGGCAAACCGGAATCACAATTGGATAGCGGCGATATTGGCAATACCGAAGAGATGCTAGCAACGGCAGAACTATTGCGGGAACACGGCGGCAAAGTCATTAGCCATCCCTGCGACATTCGCGACAAGACTGAAGTACAAGCGCTGTTCGAATACACCAAGAAGGAACTGGGTAGCGTTGATATTCTGATCAATAACGCAGGCGTAGGTTTCGTTATGAAACCGATTCTCGATCTATCGGTTGAGGACTGGGACCTCGTGCTGGACGTTAATCTAAAAGGCGCTTTCCTTTGCACCCAAATTGCCGCACAACAAATGATCGATAAAGGTGACGGCGGCCGTATCATCAACATCGCGAGTCAAGCAGCGAAGTCTGGCTTCCCGCACATGGCGCCTTATGTGTCGTCGAAACACGGCATGATCGGACTGACGCGGACCTCTGCGATCGATCTTGGCAAACACGGCATTACGGTCAACGCTGTATGCCCCAACCATGTAACGACGGGATTGGGTGCTAAGCAAAATGAGTACTTCGCAGAATTCCGCGGCATGAGCGTTGAGGACTACCGACAGTCCATTGCGGATAGAAACCCATTGGGTCGTCCTGGTTTTCCGGAAGACACCGCTGCGGCAGTTGCTTTTCTGGCCAGCGCGGAAGCCTGCTACATCACTGGCGAAGCCTTAAATGTCAGTGGTGGCGAGGAAATGCACTAGCGCAGATACTGCGCCAGGAAAGGATTCAACAAGCGGCCATCCGGATCCATTTGACGCCGGATTTTCTTAAAGAATTCGAGTCGCGTGCCAAACGCCGTACTCGTGTAGGTGGGCTCCGCGCATCGACTTTGATTGAGTAACGGCACGCCACTCCAGCGTTGCGCGAACTCAGCAAAGTCCATCGCATAGTCTTCCCAAAGTGTATGCGGGTTACTGACCACTCGTAGTGCGAAGACGGGCTGGTCAAAGCAAGGTGACAACAGCCCGGTTTGGTCTGCCGGGAGGCGCACACCCACCAACGGCATGTCGCATCGAAACTTGTGATTCCGATAATACTCGACGGCGAAAGCCTTGTACGCTTCAAGAATCATTTCAATATCATCCGCCGGAAAACACCAGGTGGTATATTTCAATGGTGGCGCGACAAAGCGACCACTCGTTTGCGTGCGGTGCTCGACAGCAGAGCTGCCGCCTTCCGTCAATGTATTGGTCAGCACGCTTTGCCCAAAGCCATGCAGGCCATCGACCAAGCTGTAGCGAATGCCTGCTATCGGCACGATACGACTTAACTTACTGCACATGGACGGCAATACCGCACTCTCACCCCAGTCTTTGAATCGCCACGCTAAACTGCGAACACGGGTCTCACCAGAGGTGGCGCGTCGCAACTCTGTGTAAATGGCCTCCTTGAAGGGCAGGTAGTAGAAACGGATACCGACAGGTTGTTGCATCAAAACTTTCGCGGCTTTGCCGAACGTTGCCACATCCATTTTGCGTTGCTTCAGCGAGAACTTTTGGGCCGGCCGAATACGGAACGTGACGTCGTAGATAATGCCGAGTGTTCCCATACTGAGGCAAAAAACGCTCAACAAGTTACCTCGCGTCTCATCCACTTCCAACAATTTTCCATTGGGCGTTACGACCCGCATGGAAATCACTTGTGACGCCACAAAAGCATTACGACCATCATGTGAAGGGCCAAAGCAACCGCTCGCCACCACACCGCCCACTGTGCGACGAACCAGATCAATCGCGCCTGCGATTTCCAGACCCTGCGCCGATAAATGATCCGCAAGTTCACGCAAAGTGACACCCGCTTGTACAGTGACGGTCGATTCGGTGAGCTCTGTAATCTCATCAAGGTCCGTCATATCGACGACCGTGCCACTAACGGCCGCTGTGCATTGCGTAGAGGCGCTATTGGCGCCCATCGCTCGAATGGGCACAGGAAAATGACTGTCCGGATCAAGAATGTGTTGAAGCTGCTTTAAAGAAGCCGGCCGTTCGATGCCAGCCACTTGATTCGCTTTCGACGTTGCGGGATCGTCACCGACGTTTTTTCGTCGATTGGATGCTGCGCTGCTTCGTCTGTTTTGTTTCTCATCGGTCGCCATGTTCCGTCACCCTGTCGCTGTTCTTGCAAAACGCGAAGCGTGAATCGGAAAACATCGGCAACAGTGGGAATGACGACAGCGAAGCTTCGCGACCGGCAACCCCGCTGTCGTAGGCAAGTTGCCCTTAGACCGGAAGTTTTGCGACCCACGTTTTCACGCGGTGTGCCTATGAGCGAAGGTTGTCACATAGCGACGAACAGTGTCAATCGACCAATCGTCAAAAAATCGAAGCTTATGTAAAGTGAGCTAGTAACTAGTCGAAGAGGACCACAGAACGAATACTTTTGCCCGCATGCATCAGATCAAAAGCCCGGTTGATCTCATCCAGTGGCATTGTGTAAGTCACCATCGGATCAATGACGATGTCACCGGCCATGTACTTCTCGACATAACCCGGAAGCTCGGTACGCCCTTTCACGCCACCGAAGGCAGTCCCGCGCCAAACGCGCCCGGTCACCAACTGGAAAGGCCGCGTTGAGATTTCCTGACCGGCACCGGCAACCCCGATAATAGTCGATTCACCCCAACCTTTGTGACAACACTCAAGCGCCGATCGCATTAGATCAACATTGCCGATACATTCAAACGAGTAATCAACACCGCCATCGGTCAAGTCGACGACAACATCCTGGACGGGTGCATCATGCTCTTTCGGATTGACGAAATCTGTTGCGCCGAGCATTTTCGCCATCTCAAATTTATCAGGATTGATATCGACAACAATGATCCTCGACGCCTTGGCCATGACCGCGCCCTGAACCACACTGAGTCCAATGCCGCCAAGCCCGAAGACCGCAACCGTCGCGCCGGGCTCAACTTTCGCTGTATTCAAAACCGCACCGATACCTGTGGTAATCCCGCAACCCAGTAGACAGACTTTATCCAGCGGCGCATCGCGATGAATCTTGGCCACGGAGATTTCTGGCAAAACGGTGTATTCAGAAAAAGTTGATGTACCCATGTAGTGGGCAATGGACTCGCCGTCAATGGAGAATCTCGAGGTGCCATCCGGCATGAGACCCTGACCTTGGGTGACACGAATCTGCTGACATAGATTCGTTTTGCCAGACGTGCAAAAACGACAAGTGCCACACTCCGGCGTGTACAACGGAATCACATGATCGCCTACGCTGACCGAAGTCACGCCTTCACCAACAGCCTCTACTACGCCAGCACCTTCGTGCCCCAGCACGGCCGGGAAAATACCCTCGGGGTCATCGCCGGATAACGTAAAGGCATCCGTGTGACATACACCTGTCGCCACAATACGTACCATCACTTCGCCAGCCTTGGGCGGCGCGACATCGATCGTCTCAATGGTCAATGGCGCTCCAGCTTTGTGGGCGACCGCTGCGCGGGCTTTGATCATTTGGCTTCCCCTAAAGTATTTCTAATTCTTATTCATCGGACGTTTCCGGAAAAGGACACCGTCACGCCCAAATATACACCCCTATCAGGACCCGGTTCAAAATATCGACCACCAAAGGCATTGATTCGGGTGTTGGCTGCGTATGAATCGTTCAGCAAGTTGGTCATGGATAGGAAGGGTTGCCATTGTGATCGACCGCGCCTGAAGACCGCGCCCGCACGAAGATTGGTCAACAGGTATTGGTCACTTTCTGTTGTATTGGCGTTATCCAGTGGTATGCCGCTATAGCGAATAGCTTCGGCCACGACAAACCATTGCGCCGGGTTGTCATAGCGAAGTTCCGCGAAGCTGACATGGCGCGCTGAACCGGGCGTTCGATTACCCGAGAAATCACTGCCATCACGTCGCACGAACTCATCAAATCGAAAATCTGACCAGGTGTGTGTGAATCGGCTGCGCCATCCCGGCCGCCATTGTTTAATCCATGAAAACTCAATACCGCGACGATCGGACGATCCGGCATTCTCGAAAAAATCACGGCCCGGTGCGGTCGGTAACTCAAACGGCAACAGTTCGTCACTGAGAGTGATATCGAACAACGAAAGCGCCAGTTGGCTATCGTCAGATCCCCGAGCCCGCAGGCCTACTTCTCGATGCGATGCCATAGCCGGCTCAAGGCTTTGATTAAAACCGCCGCCGACAGGGTTTGAAAGCTCAGTCGTCGTCGGTGATTCGAAAGAACGCGACGCATTCGCGAACACGCGGAGTCTGTCCGAAACTTTCCAGTTTGCGGCAAGCACAGGGCTCCATGCATCGAAGGCGACACGACCAGAGTCATCGCCATCCGGCAGAAAGACATCACCGACCCGGAAATCTAGCGCGTCATAGCGCAATCCGACGGTGATACTTAGCGTGTCCAATGGATTGATCAGCACCTGTGCGAAAACGCCGTCGCTATCCACGCGCTCTGATTGCTGCAATGTGACATCGCCGCGCATGCCATTGTTGTTGTCGAATCTCACGCGATCATCACGTTGACGATCCAAATCCAAACCGACATGCCATTGATGGTCGCGACCGAAAGCGTTGAACCCTTGCTTCAGTTGAAGACCGCCGCCATAGAAGCGGCGATCCAAATCAATGGCCGCTCCGGATACAAACGGCAGCAGCGCATCAAAATCCCGACGCGTCACGTAAGTCCGGGCCGACCACTCTCCGCTAGCGCTGAAAGATCGCCGGTATCGCAGCCCCAAACGTGTTTGGGACAAGACTTCGCCCGCGTTCTGCTCAACGTTGCGATCGCGCGCTGAGCGGGGTGAGCGTCCCGCCTGCTCTCGCGTGATGCCGCCCGCGTCTTCAGCTAGCGGTTGATCCGTATGATGAAGACTAAGCGACCAATCGCCGCCATCAACAGGTGCAAAACCTAACCGCACGCTTAACTGATGATTTCTCGCTGCACTTTGCTCTCGATACCCATCCAGTCTTGTGCTGTTCGCACTGATCAAATAATCGAACCGATCGATCTTTTCGCCGCCTTTCAATTGCAGGTGCTGATAACCATCCGCACCCGCCGCGATGCGAGCGATGACGCCATTGATATCCTCGCCACGCTCCGACTCAACCAAAATCACGCCACCGCCAGCGTTACCATAAATCGCAGAGGCGCCACCTTTGAGTATTTCGATACGACGTGCGGCACCAAGATCGATGCCGTCTACGCCACCCTGCCCATCAGGCAGTGTTTCGGGTATACCATCTACCACGATGCGGATACCGCGAATACCGAATGCGGCTCTGGCACCAAAACCGCGCATGGAAATGCGGAGATCCTGCGAGTAGTTGTAACGGTTTTGCATCTGCAAACCGGCAACGCCGAGCAATGATTCATCGAGCCCCAGCATCGGTTGTGCACTCTGGATCTCACGACTGTCAATAACGTCAATCGAGAAAGGCAAGTCAATGAGCCGTTGGTCTGTTCGGGAAGCTAATACCTCGATCTCATCAATATCTGCCGCGCGCGCAGCGACCATTGTCACGGCCGACGCGAAAGCGACAATGTATGCTGCCCGAACAAGTGCGGCAGTCTGTTGATTCGAGATTTTTGGGTAAGCGATTGCTCGCCATGGACGAGGCATCAAATACTTCATGGTCATTCAGTCTGGCACGAAAGGGGGCTGGTGCGATTAGTGGCCTATCGGAATAAGTCGATTGTACCGAGAACAGCTACCCTCGTTCGGGTTAGTTTTATGGGTACACCAACGCGCTCTCGACAGACACCGCGAGTTGAACACAACCCGACATTTGTGGACGCCGGCATCGCATCGAAACTGTCGTGCCCTCCCCGCCTGTGCTAACTTGCATCGCAATCTTTGGTCGTTTGAACGACCACGCAGCAAGGAGTGAATAATGAAAAAATGGGCAATTGTTCTGGCGATAGCCGCGTTAAGTGCTTGCGGCACCGCCAGTGACACAAACGAGACCAAAAGCCAGGCGACCGCGCCGTCCGAGATGTCAGTCAGCAATGCCACCTCGGCACCGGCGACCGGCGAAAAAATCGAGCTGGCAGGCTCGCCACCTTTTGATGCCTATAGCTTCGCTTCCTTTGACGAACCATGGGCAATGACGTTCATGCCTAACGGGCAACTGCTCGTGACGGAGAAGTCAGGCCAGCTACTGATCGTTGAGCAAAGTGGCACCAAAATCGCGACCGTCGGTGGGACACCTGAAGTTGACTATGGTGGTCAAGGCGGATTGGGTGACGTCGTATTGCATCCCGAATTTGCCGAAAACAACATCATCTATCTGAGTTTTGCCGAAGCCGGCGATGACGACACCCGCGGCGCGGCAGTCTTGCGTGCCAAGTTGGAGATCACCAATGCTTATGCCCGACTAACCGACAGCGAAGTCATTTGGCGCCAAACGCCAAAAGTTACGGGGCGCGGACACTTTGGCCATCGGATTGCGTTTTCCGACGATGGTTATCTGTTCATCTCCTCTGGCGATCGGCAAAAATTTGACCCGGCACAGGACATGAACAGCACCATGGGTAAAGTGGTCCGTCTCAACGATGACGGCTCAACACCTGCGGACAACCCCTTCGCGGATCAGGGCGGCGTGACGTCACAAATCTGGAGCTTCGGACACCGTAATCCGCTGGGACTGTCATTTGATGTCAACGGGCAACTCTGGAACAGCGAAATGGGTCCCCGGCATGGCGACGAATTGAATGCGGTGAAGCCCGGCAACAATTACGGTTATCCGCTGGTCTCCAATGGCGACCATTACAACGGCGACCAAATCCCGGATCACGATACGCGACCCGATCTTGTGGCGCCTGCCGCTTACTGGGTGCCCGCTATTTCTCCGGCTGGCCTGATGATTTACTCGGGCGATTTGTTCGACGGTTGGACCAACAACGCCTTTTTGGGTGGCCTTTCGTCAAAAGCGCTAATTCGGGTTGAGCTGGATGGCGATCAGGCCAAGGAAGTCGCGCGCTACCCGATGAACCAACGCATTCGTGAGATCGAACAAGGTCCTGACGGCGCGATCTGGTTACTCGAAGACTTGGCTGACGGCCGTTTACTAAAACTCGTTCCGAACTCCTGATTCGTCGGCCATCATGAAAGCGTGGATCACCAGTGGCAGCATCGTCGATCTGATGTTGATCGTGGTTGCGTTGGAGATCGGTGCGCTGATCACTTACCGGATGATCACTGGCAAGGGTCTGGCCCCGTTGGCGATCCTGCTAAACATTGGCGCCGGTGGCAGTTTGATGGTCGCGCTAAAGCTAAAATATATAGAAGCTTCGTGGCATTGGATCGCGGCGTCCCTAATCGCCGCCTTGTTATTTCATGTCAGCGATCTCGCCTATCGATGGCAACAATCGGCAGCGACTAAGTCATAACCCGCGACGCTAGTTTCGCGCGGCGTTTCATCACTTGCCATTGGTGGTATAAGAGATAGGTGACACCAATCGTTGTCGGTGTCGCCCATAACACCGGATTGAAAGCCGCCTTGGGTAAGAGGTTTACGGCGCCGAAGGCGAGAAACGCGGTGTAGACGGAAATCCCGGCGCCGACCAGGCCACGACTATGCTGAACCAACCATTCTTGCGGCAACGGCTTGCGCGTCAAAATAAATCTCGTATTCAAAATAGCGGCAGCAAGGCCGACGATAGCGATGCCGGGCAACAAGGGCTGCGCCACGGCAACACCCTGCCAAAAACAGTTTGCCGCAGTAACGAAAGTCAGTAGTTGTCCCAACAAAATGACAGGATGACGATTCCTGGCATGCGAATTTCGGTTCTTGATACACGCTAATCCGTACCAGGACAGATTGATCGTCATCACAGCGAGATAAAGCATCATCCACCCGAAAACTGCTCTTATTACGCGAGTGTTGTCGAATAGATCACCGAGAGACGGGTGCGTCTCCAGCGGCGAGATCAACGTGCAAACACTAATGCCGATGGCGATACAACCGGTCGCCAACAATGCATAAGCAAAAATCTTGCCCCAGTAGCGATGCAACCGACCACCCTTGCGACTCAGGATGGGTATCCAAAGCGTCAGAAGACCGACCGTACCGGTCACAATGTGTGCGGTCACCAAATAATGAAACAATGTCACGCTGGTCAGCGTCATCGATGAATGCTCCGTCTATCCAATGTTCTGCTTTCGTATTTCCCTAAGCAGTTTATACTATCAACCTATGACACATTTCGAGCCCTATTCTTTTGTCTGCTAAGCGCGCGATCGTCATCGGTAGCGGATTTGGCGGTTTGGCTGCGGCCGTTCGACTCAGTGCACGTGGCTATGACGTAGAAGTCGTTGAGAAACTAGACGCCCCGGGCGGACGGGCCTATGTTTTTAGGCAAGACGGCTTCGTTTTTGATGGTGGACCGACCATCATTACCGCCCCTTTCCTGCTGGAAGAACTCTGGGCGCTGTGCGGCCGCAAGATGTCCGACGATATCGACTTACGCGAGATCAACCCGTATTACCGAATTCGCTTCGATGATGGCGACGTCTTCGATTACAGCGGCGACCATGAAGCCATGCGGGCTCAGATCGCGAAGTATTCCGAAGACGATCTCGATGGTTATGAAAATTTTCTGCGTGCTAGCGAGCGCGTCTATGGCATTGGTTTCGAAGACTTGCTTCATGTTTCATTTGGCAAGCTGACCGACATGATCCGCGTACTGCCCGATTTGCTGCGCGTCCAATTCTACCGGTCCGTTTACGGCCTGGTCGCGCGCTATATCAAACACCCTAAGCTACGCATGGTGTTCAGCTTTCATCCGCTGCTGGTCGGCGGGAATCCGTTCACGACCACCGCTGTTTACACATTGATCGCTCACCTTGAGCGCAGTCATGGCGTCCACTTCGCAATGGGCGGCACGGGCAGCTTGGTTAATGGACTGGTCAATCTTATTGAATCGCGTGGCGGGCGCATGCGCTACAACGCACCGGTCGAACAAATCACCGTCGAAAATGGCAAAGCCACCGGCGTGCGATTAGAAAATGGTGATGTCCTTTCCGCGGATATCGTGGTGTCCAATGCGGATTCCGCGGCAACCTATCGAGACCTGCTGTCTGACACCCGACGTAAACGCTGGACGGACCGAAAAATCGCTCGGGCCAAATACTCAATGAGCCTGTTCGTCTGGTATTTCGGCACCAACCGGAAATACGATGATGTCGACCACCACATGATTTTATTGGGGCCGCGTTACCAACAGTTATTGAAGGACATCTTCGACCACAAGGTGTTGGCCAAAGACTTCAGTCTTTATTTGCATCGCCCAACAGCGACCGACACCTCGCTGGCACCCGATGGCTGCGACGCTTTTTATGTGCTCTCACCAGTGCCGAATTTGGGAGCCGATATCGATTGGTCGGTGATGGGTGAACGCTATCGCGCTGCGATCGCGGAGAGCCTCTCCGAAACAGTCCTGCCGGGACTTGAAGATGCCGTCGTTAGCTCACATATGTTGACGCCGGATGATTTCGGCGATCGCCTTTCTTCAGTACAAGGGGCCGCATTCGGGTTACAACCCATCCTGACACAAACCGCCTGGTTCCGACCTCACAACCGAAGCGAGGAAGTCGAAAACCTCTTTCTGGTTGGTGCCGGTACCCACCCTGGCGCGGGTGTTCCCGGCGTCATCTCATCCGCAAAAGTGCTGGATGAAGTGGTACCCGATCCTTAACAGACATAAGTCGTTTCGACCATGGCATCTACCCGAAAGCCACCAGCGCATTTCGCGTGTCATCGTCAGCCGGGAAAAATTGTTCTATTCGCAACTCGTCAACAGTGATGTCCTGTGCAGTACCAAACGTTGAGATTATCGACGTCATTCGTAACGTTGCGAAAGGTGTCTCAAGCTCCAACGGAATCACGGGGACCAGCATTTGAGACTCGGCTGCCTGCCATTCGAGATCACCAATTAGCGCTCGCACAGCCTTCATCTCGATGTGTTCATCATCGCTACCGGACAAACGGATGTCATGCATCCAGCGCTGCATGAAATGCACCGCAACGGCGTCCAGGTTTTTGATGTAGGGGCGCATCCCGTCAGGATGAAATGTCAATCGTGCGAGACTGCGATGTCCCGTTGGATCAACCCGCTCCCATAGTTGATCCTCATCCCCAAACATACTGATAATCTTCAATGCACTTTGGTTGGCCTGTTGCATTCGCCAACAGCGATCCAGTACAAACGCCGGATACGGATCATGGTGAGAAAGCAAAACATCCAACGCCATCCGCACCGGCGCCATCTGCGCCTCATCGACACTGCGCTCGCCATAAAGAGGGGCAAAGCCTGCGCTGCCGAGCCACTCATTTCGTTCCCGTAAAGGTACTTCGAGCACATCGGCTAACCGGACAATCATGTCACGACTGGGGGTGCTCTTGCCCGTCTCAAGCCAGCTCAAGTGCCGCTGGGACACTTCGGCTGACAATGACAGGTCAAGCTGAGATCGATGGCGCCGTGTGCGCCATTGTTTCAAATGATCGCCAAAACTCATGTACATGACCCAAACCTCTTGATGCTGTGACGAGAATACGTCTTGAAACTGTTGATAGACAATAACCCAAGAGGTAATTGCGGGGCGTTCGGGAAACGCGGACTATCCTTGAAAACCGAGGAGCAGCTTATGATCAAACACAAACCCTTCTTACTAATTCTTGGCTTACCGTTCGCCGCGCTAACCGCCTATTCAATTTACGATGTAGGTTTGATTGGCATTTTTCAGCATTTACTAGACGGCTCAGCGGGCTGGCAGGTCTTTGCGGATCTTGTAATTGCGCTTGTTTTGGTCATGTCTTGGATGATCAACGATGCACGCAAGATCGGGAGAAACGTATGGCCTTACATTGCGGCAACTTTCCTGCTCGGGTCATTCGGCCCATTGGCATATCTGCTAACCCAAAAGTCCAATTAACCAATGTTCAGATCACGGCGGACGCAAGCCGCCGCCAGACGACCTGACATGGCGGTCATGGGCACGCCTGCGCCGGGGTGCACGCTGCCACCAGCAAGATACAGCCCCGATTGTTTACTGCGACTACCCGGTCGACTGAAACTCCCGGACCAGCCATGCGTCGGTCGGCCATAGAGCGCACCATCAGTAGCCGGAAACTGCTGTGCAAAGTCGGCCGGTGTCGTCCGAACTGCATCGCCAGGCGCGTACTCGACCGTCAGCCCCGAACGCGCGAGAATATCGAGCATCGCATTCTCAGCTGAGGCGATTTCGTCATCAGACAAGGCACGTGCCGGTGCATTGATCAACACGAAAAGGCGCTCCGACTGTTTGTCATGCGGCAAGGTATCGTCTTTTCGATCCTGCGCGCACAGATAGACGGTCGGTGACTGGGTGATCTGTTGCCGCTCAAAAATAGCATCGAACTCGGCTGGGTAATCATCACCGAACAAAACCGTGTGATGCGCGAGCGGAAAACCCCGTGCCTCGGCCACCATGCTCCACGTCATCGCCGACAGTGAACGACGGTCTTTCGGTAACTTCGGTATCGACGTCTTGAACTCATCGCCCAGCCGGCCCTCGGCAAGCGCCGCGCAATCGCCACCGAAGACCACGGCATCGGCCATGATGCTCTCACCGTCCTCGAGCGTGACACCGGTGACCTGTCCATCATAGGTCAACAGTCGCTTCACGTTTACGCCGTACTGTATTTCTGCACCCGCATCGACGGCTCTATCCGCCAGCGTTTCGGCCAATGCCTGCATACCGCCTTTGACATACCAAACGCCGGCCCGCTCGGCATGAGCAATCAACTGCAATGTCGCTGGTGCCCGAAAAGGCGATGAACCACAGTAGGTCGAATAGCGCGAAAACATCTGCACCAATCGGGGGTCATGAAAACGCTTTGATAAGTCGTTCCACAAACTGATGAACGGTTTCGTGGCGAGTAACGAGGGAATACCTTTCAAGCCAACCCTGGCCGCGAGTTCGATCTGCGAAGGACGCGGCGCGCGCATGAACGACAGATCAAGCGTTTCAAAGATAGCCGCTGAGGCTTTTGCAAAATCCAGGTACGCCTCGGCATCACGTGCATCACTGAACTCACGAATCGCCTCAGCGGATCGATGCGGGTCGGCAAACAAATCCAGTCGACTACGATCAGACCATCCGTGACGAGCCAACAAGTCAGCGGCTTGCAAATCGAGATGCTCATCAAGTGATAGACCTGCATCGGCAAAGAGATCATCAAAGATCCACCGCATTGTAAAAACCGTCGGACCCGAATCGATAAACTGACCGCGTACATTGATTTGGCGCATCTTGCCGCCCGGCGCACCATGCTGCTCGAGCAACGTGACACGCACGCCACGACTCGCCAGATCCAGCGTCGCTGACAATCCGCCGATACCGGCCCCAATGACAATTACATGCTTCAATTCGCACCTTCCCTAAGACGCACAACACACGCTATTTCTGATGCAGGTTTTGTGGTCAGTCTTGCGACCGGTCTAACAGCATCGGCGTTCTGAACGGAGAAATCATAGCGACGTACAAGTTCTGCAATAATCAACGCACTTTCGATGGTCGCAAATGCAGCGCCGACACACACCCTTGGCCCAAGCCCGAAGGACATGAAGATGCCCTCATCCTCATCATGGTCATTGTCGGCGTGAAACCGCATCGGATCAAACTGTGACGCGTCGCGCCAAAGCGCTTTGTTGCGATGCGCCGTCCATGGGGAAATCATGAGCATCGCACCTTTCTTGACTTTAACGCCACCAATCGTCGTCGCCTCAGCGGCAACCCGCGGGATGAAAGTAATCGGGGGATACAACCGCAGCGTTTCCCTGAACACGCTGCGGATTCGGGTTAGTCGTTTCACTGACGAAAATGTGACCGGGCCACCGTTAGTCACATCATTGACTTCATCACGCAATGTGTTGGCGAGGTCCGGCTGCTGCGACAGGATGAAAAACACCCACGTCAACACGCTGGCTGTTGTCTCATGCCCCGCTAGAAAAAAAACGCCGATTTGATCGATAAGCTCTTTCTCGGTGAACCCTTCACCGGTCGCCGGATCCCGCGCCGCGATAATAGCCGTCGCGATATCGTCTCCCCCGGCTTCAGGATCACGCAGTCGCGGCGCCAACAGCTCTCCAATGCGTTCACGAATCACCCGGCAAGCATCCAGTACCGCTTTGGGCTGACGCACCTCAGACCACGGCTTGGCAAAAATGAGTTGCCATAAATTGACATTGGCGACGCTTGCCTCAAAAACGGCAAAAGCCTCGAAAACATCGCGCGCCGTTTGGCCCTCTAAAGACGTAGAGAAAATAGTACGGCAAATGATGTCGGCCGTTAGCTCACTCATCGCGAAATCAAGTGAAATGGGTGTCTCAGTCTGCGCGGCTTGATCAAGGAGATTACAATACGCGCGTACACCCTCTTGCATGGCATCAAACGCATGGTTAATGCGCATATGCGAGAACGCCGGATCAACCATCTCGCGTTGCCGGCGCCACGGTTCTCCGCTAGAAACAAAAATGGACTCGCCCACCAAAGGCGCAAGCGCACCGACCATCAAATCATTCTTCGGGAAAATGGGTGTAGGATCAGTCAACACATCGCGAGCCAATTCGGGGTCATTAATCAACAGTATGGAGCGACGAGAATAGCCAAGGTGCGTAAGCGGCAATCGATAGGCGGCCTCTGGCACCAGTGACAGCAGATCACCATCACCCTGTCGTATGACACGCAGCAAGGATCTAAGCGGGGTCATTGGTTTGGGCGCGGGTGGCGTGTAGAGCATAGTGTCTGGTCTTGATCAACAGTTCGCACAGTATATAGGACGCCGCCACCGTCATTGCTACACACATTGCACATTGCGACGGTCTGCTGCACATGGCAACCTTTCAATATCTGAACGCCATCGGCTAACGAGTAGGCATTGACCATTCCATTTACGGTACTAATTACACTCGGGCGACTGCCACCTTCGATCGATCTGGCTCGCAGCTTCAGCGCAGCCGGCTGGCGCGTCTTGATTGCCGAGCCTTTTCGCTGGCATCTGGCGAGAACATCGCGATCCGTCGACCGTGCCTATGCGACCCCAGCGCCAGCACAAGATCCAGAGGGTTACCGACGAGCAATTCTCGACATTGTCGAGCAAGAAGCGGTCACGCTCATCGTGCCTGTTTCAGAGGAGACAATGCATGTCGTAGCGCTTGCATCACAGTTGCCCGATCATTGCAGACTATTTTCGTCCGACGCCGCAACAACACGGCGTTTGCATTCGAAACTCGGTTTCATCGAGACCGCACTTGAGGCCGGTTTGGATGTACCAAAAACCGCGCGCTCGGGAACGCCATTGGCCGCAGAACTCATCGCCGCCGGAGACGTTTTCGAAAAACCCGAGTACTCCTGCTCGGGTCGATCGGTCAAGAGACTTCAGCGCGCTGCCGATGCGCCTTTGGTCACTGGCATGCTGATTCAACAAGCGATTTCCGGTGAGGAAGTCAGCGCTTTTGCGATCACTCGCGGCGGCAGAATCATCGCCCATGTTTGCTATCGGGCCGTCGTTAGGCATGGCAGCGTCGCCATCGTTTTTGAACGGATTGAAAGGCCGGCTGTGACCGCCTGGCTTGCCGGTCTAGTCACTCATACCCAGTATTCTGGTTTCATTTCAATCGATGCCATCATTGAGTCCGATGATCGCGTTATAGCGATTGAATGCAACCCACGAGCGACGAGCGGGCTTCACTTTTTTGACAAAGAGAACCTCGCTGACGCGATCGCCGGAAACCTGGAACAGTTGATGCCAGCGCCGACTAGAGTGCTGCAAGAATTTTGGTCAGCACTAACACACTACTTGACCGTATTTTGGCGACCGGATCAACGCCGAAAAACGGGACAAGCCATTCGTGATGCAACCGACATTACTTGGGACAAGCGTGACCCCGGCGTCTTCCTTCTGGCATTCTTATCAACGTGGCCCATCATTTCCAAAGCCATCGCTCGACGGGCGACTTTTGCAGAAGTTTCCACGCTGGACCTCGAATGGACGGGACATGACGAAGCCTGACCCGAATGAAGTCATCTGGCGGGATGGACCTGCCAAGCTCAGTATTTCGCCTTTTGCCAGTGACGCTTGGCTAGATTACGTGTCGACTGTCTGGTTCGGTCCGACGGGGAAGCAATATCAACGGCGCACGTTGCGAGATCAAATTCGACGCTTTGAATGGCCGCACTATCTTTCGCTAACTTATGCCGGCAAGCTCGTCGGCAGCTATCTCGTCGACCGCCAGAATCTCAACATGAACGGTACGCCGGTGCTGGGTTTTTACCGGGGACTGCTAACCATTGACGAGACTTTTCGCGCACAGGGACTCGGCGCGAGAATGGTCGATGCGACGTTGTCATGGATCGACGGTCAAGCGGCCGCACAAGCTCAACCAGTGATGACATACGGGTGCATTGATGCGGAAAACACAAGGTCTATAAAACTGCTGGAAGCACGCGGGATGCGTCTGCTGGGCACTCTGAGTCACTGCCTGATCTATCGTCAATTTGTGCGTCGCTCCCTAAGCCGCCATCAAGTAACCGATCAGATCAGTGATGCCGCCAGAGAGCATCTGGACAGCCTCACTAACGGCGCCGAACTTACGTTTGGTGATCATTCACATACGCACTGGGCTGGCCTTACAAACAACGCTAATATTGGTTGTCGATTTGCGCTCAATGAACTGTGTTTGGCACCGATGGACGGTCTTTCTGGTTTCTTCGTTGAGAAACTCGTCCCTTTGTTTCCACCAGCCCGGCGTCGTTTTGATCCACGTCGGTTTCGCTATGTGACCATCACGGACGCCATCTTTGAACCTGGCATGGAGGCGGCCTGGTCAACGCTGATAGAACACTTGTTAAAACAACATGAGTGTCACTTCGCCGTAGTGACGCTGAACGACGATATCGAGCGTCATCGCTTGATGCTGAAGAGTGGCGTACTGGGTAAGCAAGCGATGACGCGAGCGAGCAAACTTCGCATCATGGGGCGTGGTGACCAACAAGCGCTGCCGCCGGACATCACGATCCGGCTGGCAGCGCGTGACCTTTAGTCTACGTGCTCGACGCGTCGACAATTGCCTGAATAGAGGCGTCTAGTGTTGCATCGAACTCGGCGTCAGATTGCTGGGCAGACAAGCCCTCCGACAAAGCGCGAGAGAAACTCGCGATCATGCCTTGTTGTCGCGACAATCGTGCATTGGCCTCTTCGCGGCTGTAACCACCCGACAGGGCGACGACTTTCAACACGTTGGGGTGCGCAACACACTCTGCGTAGAGATTATCTTCTTCCGGCAAGGTCAGCTTCAACATGACCAATTGACCTGACTCAAGTTGGTTCAAATGGTTGATGATGGCGCTCTTCAACAGCGCTTCTGCCTCCGCTTTGTCCGGGCAGTGAATATCGACTTCCGGTTCGATAATCGGCACAAGGCCCGCATTGACGATCTGCAATCCAACTTCGAATTGCTGCGCAACGACGGCACCGATGCCTGAAGCGCTGGCCTGCTTGATCACCGATCGCATCTTCGTACCAAAAATACCCTTCGACTTGGCTTTCTCCAACAAGGCACCCAGATCCGGCATTGGCTTCATCAGCTGAACGCCGTCATTCTCGTCCGCAAGACCTTTGTCGACCTTAAGCAGCGGCACCACATTGTTGTTTTCCCAGAGATATTCGGGTGTCGGAACGCCTTTGATATCTCTGTCCATCGTGTTTTCAAACAAAATCGCGGCGAGAATTCTCTTACCGCTGAAAGACGGGCTCGTAATGATACGTGAGCGCATATCGTGAACCAGTCCGAACATTTCATCATCGCTGGACCAGGCATCCTCAGTCACACCGTACAGACCCAATGCTTTTGGCGTGCTGCCACCACTTTGATCCAATGCCGCGATGAAACCATTATCAGTTCGGAATTTTGCCAGTTGTTTTTCGAAGTTACTCAAGGTGCTGTCCCCCACAATGGATAGTGAAACCAAATTTATACCGGCATTTTACGCGAAACGGCTGGTCGACGCCTCGTCAAAATTCTGCACGCCATTATGGCAACTGGACTCTCGCAAACAAACTATCAAGAACAAGGCCGCAGGGCTGCCCAGGAATCACGCCAAAGAGCGAGTCTCATCCATCGATGCAAAATTAGCGACGCGAATGGTGCTAGTTAGGCCCAGCTCAAAGGGTGTCTCCATATCACCCAATATATTGGATAGTGGCAGAGGGCGACCCACACCGTAACCTTGCGCATGAGTCACACCAAGCTCAGCCACTCTTTCTTCTATCGCAGAATGTTCCACAAATTCCGCAACCGTCGAAACACCCATGACACGCGCGATACCGATAACACCTTTGACGATGGCGACTGACAACTCGCTCTCCAGTATGTTCTTAACAAACATGCCATCAATCTTGATGAAATCGACAGGCATCTCATGCAAGTAAGCGAAAGAACAATGTCCTGTACCAAAGTCATCGATAGCAACACTACAACCTATGCGACGAACAGCGAGGATGAACTCAATCGCCGCGTCAATTCGACGAACGGCCGCCGACTCTGTGATTTCGAAGCATAGGGAGTCAGGTGACAAGCCGCTGTCGCGAATGCTCTTTAGTAGAAACTTAACAAAGTCCGGATCTGTCAATGATTGACCGGAAATATTGATCGCAAATCGACATAGATTGACTTCCAGCGGGTTCTCCGCGTGTGCAAGCTCTTTCAATGCGTGCGTGACCACCCATCGATCTACGGAGGGCATGATCTGATAACGTTCCGCGGCCGATAAGAAATGATTCGGAGGAATCAAACGCCCGTCCCGATCTCGCATACGGACTAGTATCTCGTATTTTCTAAAACTTCCATCGACGCCGACCTCACGAATCGGCTGAGCATACAAGACAAAGCGATTTTCGATGAGGGCACTTTGTAAATTACCAATTTCACTTAGATCTTGGTGGCGTTGCATGATACTTGCGTCGAGGTCTCGGAAAATCACCATCTGACCCGTACCGCGTGATTTGGCCGATCTCGATGCAACTTCAGCCACACTGACTGCTTCCGAGCCACTCTTTGCAAATGCGGGCATTAGTGCAACACCAATACTGACAGACAATAGCGTTTCCTCACCGAGCCCGGGTACGGACAGCTCGGTCACTTTCTGCAATATCGACTCCGCGACCGTAACGGCCTCTCGCTCTGTAGCTTGGCTCAAATAGACACCCAACAAATCTCCGGACAGCGATACAACCAAGTCGTGCGATGGCACCATAGCGTCCAATAATTCATGAACAGCCGTGATTGTCTTGTCGCCTAACTCATGCCCATGTCGATCGTTGATGGTATGCAGTCGATCAATGTCGACAACCATCATGGCTCTCTCCACATCAGGGTTCCTAGTAATATCGTCGTCCATTCTCTGGATCAACGATCTTCTACCTTTGGGGCGCGACGTGGATTTGGATTGGCGGAACAGCAATGACTCCATCTTGACACATAGCGCTCTCGAGAGACGGACATGGTCCCGCGAAGCCTGCTCGTTTCGGACGACGACGAAGATGCCCTGGACGTCACCGTCTTGGTCGCTGACTGGCGACGCGATAATGAACTTACCGCAACCGACAGAGGATTGAAGTGATTCAGCAAGTGTATTGTCGCTGGAAATAATCACTTGCCTTGCTTTTCGGACAGTCGCAAATAGCTGTCCGAGGCTTCGCAACGTCCGCACATGAGATTCTTCTATTGACAATTGATCCTGCGGCCAGACTTCAATCAATTTTTGGTCCGGTACGAGCATCGCTATCAGTGAACAATCGAGATGCGCCGCGGTCGCCGCGATCAATGATGGCAAAGCTGCCTTTGCCTTCATGCTCGTGACAATCGAATCACAACGCGTCAGAAAGTCGAGATCCGCGTTGCTTTGCAAACTGGCGCTACGTGCGTCTCTGAGTTCTTTCCGGACCTCGAGTTGGCGGTAAACGCAATCGATTAACGTCTGCTGTCGGGAAAGTGCTTTGATATGGCGTGCAGGCTCATCATCTTTGAAGAGAACGATGAGACGGCCCAAAGGCGTCTTAACCGGTCTTTGACATAGTGGCACCTCAAAACAGAGTTTCACTCGCAGGCCAGGCACGGACATGCGGGTGTATTCCTGCACATGAGAAACTGCCGACAACGGGAGCCAATCAGCACTCGATACATCGATCGGCGCTATTGCCAAGAGGCCACCAGATGCGTCTTGCACCGCTACCGCCTCTGCGTCTCCCAGTCCGGAAAGCAATTGGTGTGCGAATATTTCAAGCTGCCCATCCGCTTTGGGACTGTTTTTGATGGCCACGGCGTGTACCCATAACAATTTAGCGTTCGTCAGTAGCGGCCCCCTGGCGAAATTCTTAAGGAGGCATGCTCACTTGCTAGTCGTTTCTTCGAACAATGCCGGCTCCAGAGATCCCGACTGCGTCTTACCGTACCCAGCGCTCGGCAAGCGATTTTGGCTAAGCAATACGAGTCCTAGGACGATGAAACCTCTCGCCGCATCGCCAGTACGCGGCTAGGTTGTTGATTCGCCTTGCTCATTGATGATTCTGACTTCGCGCTGGGGATAGGGAATCTCCATGCCGTGATCTTGAATCGACCGCCAGATCGAATGCATCAAATCTGCACCAACCCGATTCTCACCATCATCGATACCATCCATCCAGAACTCAACCAAGACATCAATTCCCGAGTCGCCAAAGCTCGCGATCTCGGCATCAGGTCGCATCAGCTTTGGCACATCGCTGCCGCTGATCACTTGTGGATGCTGGTGACAAATCTCACGGATGTTGTCAAAAAGAAGGTCTAGATCCGTCGAATAGGCAACCGATAACTCAATCGAATAGCGTTGCTGCGGATCCTTGTGCGTCCAGTTGGTGTAAGCCGTCGTGATAAAGCGCTCGTTTGGCACCATGACGTCCTTGCCATCAAAAGTCTCTATCACGCCATGACGCATCGTTAAGTCTCTCAGAATGCCGGCACGTCCATCTTCGAGTTCAATGTAGTCACCAATCGTCACCGAACGGTCCAATAGAATAATGAGACCGGAAATGAAGTTGGATGCGATCTGTTGCAAGCCGAAACCGAGACCAACGCCTAACGCACCGCCAAAGACCGCCAAAGCCGTGAGATTAATACCCATGACTTGCAGCAGTAGCAAAAAGACAATGACGTAGAGCGCGATCTCAAAAAGCTTGGCCAATACTTCGCGCGTGCCGATATCCAGACGTTCCTGATTCCGAATCGCTTGCTTGCCCGCTGTGCTGGATGCACGGCCGAACCAGAACAGCAAGACGCCAAAGATCAGCGTGCGTAGCGTCGCCAGTAACGAAATCTCGAGGTTACCAATCGGGAATGAGACAGAGCCTAGATAGGCCGCTACATTGTCGAGCAAACCGAAAACGTGCAGAGTCGCCATGGGAATACCCAGCCAGCGAACGAAAAAACTGATCGGGCCATCTTTGGCAAAGTTAGACGCGATGACGAACAACAGGTAAATAAACGCAATGCCGCGAGCGCCACGAATCAATAGCGCATGCATTTCCTGAGCTTCGACGACGCTGACACCAACACCGGTAAAAAACAGCAACAGCACGGGAAAAATTAGCGGCGCAAGTCGCGGATATCGATCAGCGAGAGACGCGCCAAGCCAGCGGCTCAACAAACGACGCACCAGAATCGTACTCAGCCAACCGAGCAGCACGGCAGCAACAACCGCAGCGACTTGGGCATAGAAGCCTGGCGTACTGACCCAGGCACCGAATTGGGCTGGCAAATTCTTCAGGAACGTTAACTTTTCCAAAAACGGCTGCATCGCAATCCTGCCTTGTTGGTTTTCCGGCTAGCAGTGTATCTGCATGACACCGGGTTGACGAACCTGCAGCTCTAAAGTCACGCCGTAATGAGGCGCGCGTCGATGGCGAAGACACAGACATTTGCCGTATAACCTTGACGCGCTATCGACACAAATACAAAGATCAAGTAAGTGACAGCGATAAACGTGCATCTAACGAAAGCATACTGGCGAACTCCTGAATACGCAGATGATCGCGGTGTACAATTAACCAGCGAATGACCTAATTTTCCGGCCCCTTGAATGACTGATCACCCTAAAGACAACGACCGTCAATCTATCCCGCTACCCGTGCGCCCGGGTGATATAGATTCACGTGGTCCGTTGTCACAACGTCACTACGATGATTCCGCGGTCGCATTACCGGAGACTTATGCGCATGGTCAGGGAACCGTTGGTTTCCTGATGGATTGGTACGCATCTTCGCCACGCGGCGTCGTGCAGAAACCGCAACGTCAGGTGCTTGCCGAGTTTTTTACGTCGATGCTGATCTTGTCAGCGGAATTCAAATACAAACCGGCCGTCGGCACCATCAATTATTTGTATTACATCGGAGAGCGGTGGGAACTCAGTTTGATTCCGCCGGACGAATGGTCGGAAGTAAGACAGGCAGGCTTCGCCGGCACCTGTCGTTTACTGGCGGACCGAACCTGGACTATCGTTCCGTCTGAGAATTTATCAAAGGAGACGCCAGTCGCCGATGCCGTACGGCGCTTCTACGAAGGCTTCAGACTTGCTATGGATACCGATGGCACATTGGAAGATGTTCTACCGTTCTTCGCCGAGAAGTTCTCGTATCACCGACGACTGAATGCGAACGCGCTCAGTCGATCCTTGCGGGCAACCGCAACACTCACCGGCGACCGGGAAAAGCCCGCGCGGGACTGGGCACTGCAATTACCTTCGGCGAACAAGCTAATGCTCGGGATGAGCAAGACCGATTAATAACCTGCATACAACGCCAATGACTCTGACTGAACGTGACGCTTTATGGATCCTGCCAAATGGTTCATGGCAATCCAGTAGAACCCCGGTGCATCAAACTCGAGATCGAACCGGTAAGCGGTATTGAAGGGACGCATCGTACCCATCACGCGACATGCCTGATTAACATAAATAAGATGTACGCGCTCGCTACCGGAGCCGTACGCAAACTGTCCGGAATACTGCCGGTTTCCGTCGCGGGACTGAAAAAAGAAATCGATACCGGCGAGACGAGTATCCTCGGGCACTACGACTGGCCGATATCGCAATCGTCTTTTGCGCGACGGCGCTGCCTTTCCCACAATCTGCTCTGCCATCCATGCCCAATCGAGCATGAAGGATCGAGCGCCGAAATCGCTTACAAGCGTACCGGTCAACTTTGCGTCCGGTTGACCGATCAACACGGACGGGCGCACTGATAGCGAGACGCGCACGTCGTCCAAGTCCGGCAATCCCGCCCATGACCTTGGCAATCGCCATGACTCACCTTGTAATCTGAATTTAGGTAGGTCCTTCCAAGCTACAGCAATATTGGTTGCTTCGGGCAATGCTGTAACAGCATCTGGTGCTAACGCTTGCGGCCTATGCGCCCCGCGGCCGGCATCTCCCGCCATGCCGGCTTCGCTCGAAGCAACCGCATCCGGCTGTTCGATTCGCGTCGACTCGAGAGATTCACTGTTTTACGCACACCCACCGAGAACAAATAGAATGATGACGAAAAGACGATGCATAGGCTAAGGTTAAGGAGCCTACGGGTAAAATACCAACCCGCAAATGCAACGCGCCAAACAAACGCCGGAGAACTGCTATGCCTGATACAAACGTCGATGAAACCGTTTTCGACCTCTACGATGAGTACTGCCATGGCCATATCAGCCGCCGAACTTTTTTCGAGCGGGCCGGCGGATCGGCGGCCGGCGCCGCAATGGCAGCAGCCATGTTACCCAACTATGCGAAAGCGCAAGAGGTCCTCTTTACCGATAAGCGCATTCAAGCAAACTGGGTTAACTATGCATCGCCCGGCGGCAATAGCGGTGATATGCGGGGTTATCTGGTGCGTCCCGCGGGCGAAGGACCGTTTCCGGCAGTACTCGTCATGCATGAGAACCGCGGCTTGAACCCTTATGTTCAAGATGTCGCCCGACGCGCTGCCGTTGCAGGATTTCTGGCGTTGGCGCCGGACGGTCTCTATCCCGTCGGCGGCTACCCGGGCAATGACGATGAAGGACGGACACTGCAAAGAAGCCTGGATGCGGACAAGCTCGCAACCGATATGGAAAATAGTGCGCGGTTCGTGAAGTCGCATGCGTTGTCGACAGGCAAACTCGGCGTGACCGGTTTTTGCTGGGGTGGCGGCATGTCAAACGCACTCGCCGTCAGCATGGGCGATGACTTGCAAGCGGCAGCACCCTACTACGGTCGTGCGGCTGATACCGCCGAAATCCACCAAATCAAGGCGGCGGTGCAAGTTCACTATGCCGAAAATGATCCGCGTGTTAACGCGATGCGAGCGGACTATGAGGCCGGTCTCAAAACCCACAAGATCGATTATGAAATGCACAGCTATCCGGGCACCCGTCACGGCTTTCATAACTACTCAACGCCGCGTTACAACGAAGACGCTGCGAAATTGGCATGGGACCGAACGATCGCTTTCTTCCAGCAGAAACTTTCCTGATCACGGCGTTATTCAGACTAATCGTTGAAACGGAAAAGCATGAACGGCTAAGGCATGCTAGCCGGGTCGCCGCCAAATGATATCGACCTGCTGGTCCTCGGCAAGCAGGTCGTTTGTTTTTACGGCGACCGCTTTGCCATCGCGCAAGACGTGAGCCACAAAACCATGCCCTTCCATCAACGATAACAATGCGCTTGGCTCGAGACCGCCTTGACGCATGAAGTGCGGTGAGAACTCAAGAATCACCAATGGGCACTTCGCCAACGTTTCGGCGGCGCCACCCAAAGCGATTAACTCATAACCTTCAATATCAATCTTGATAACCGCGGGATGGCGATCTGCCAAGTCGGCATCGGCCGCAATGACTGCATCCAGCCGCGCTGTCGGAATCTGAACAGAGTCGTGATCATGAATCGGCAACAGCGAATGGCGACCACGGTTCTTCTCCGAGAACTGGTGTAAGACGGCACCTTCATCATTATCAG
Source organism: Woeseiaceae bacterium (assembly GCA_045110335.1). Lineage (GTDB taxonomy): Bacteria > Pseudomonadota > Gammaproteobacteria > Steroidobacterales > Woeseiaceae > CALBPI01. Next base: position 130,921 of record JBGCGB010000001.1, on the reverse strand, counting down.
ACAACGCCAGCGCTAAGGGTGTTGTGATTGCATCAGTCGCGTTCGCCGACAAATTCTGCTGAAGCAGATCGAAGTTGAGTGGGTCAGGCTCAAAACAAAGCACTCTGGCGTCGGTCCCCTGACAAGCGCGACCCAGCAATACCGTGAACCAGCCAATGTTGGCACCGATATCAATGAGCAGATCATGCGAATTCGGCTTCACATGCGCTCGCAAGTAGGCGCTCATTGCCGGATCATGCTGACCGTATTTAAAAATATGTCGCCCAACCACATCCGGTGCGCTAACCCGAAAACGCAGTCCATCCGATGTTTTGGCCGTCAAGAGTTGACGGCGCAACAGAAAGCGTTGCACGACATAACTGACTGACTTCATACTCATAGAACGCGATCCAACATACGATTGGGGCAGTCTACGGAATCGTCACAGAAATCGCTAACCGTCGTGTGACGTTTGGGATTCTTCAACGCGAACTCGCACTGTCTAGCGATCGATGCGGTGACATCGGCCTAACGAAGTCTAGAGAACAGCGCCAGCATGCTTTAGTGCATAGACGCCTGCTCGATAAATGCAAAGCGACAACATCCGAAGCAACGCGGGTTGTCATGAATTCTGGTCTCAGTGGCATGACTCGAACTGACTATCCTCTGCACATTAATGTGGAGAACCCAAGAACATGCGAAACCGACAGACAACACAACCTCATGACAAGCCAAGCCTCTCAACGACGCACGTGAATGCTAGTGCATTACCATCGTCAGACGACGGCTCCATGACAGCGTTACCTGCCGCTACACCGCGTCGATTATGGTCTTGGTTATGCGCGGTCCTGGCCGGCATTCTGCTATTAGGTTCTTCATTCGCCGACGAGTTGTCGACCAATATCGCCGTTAACGGAAAACACCTAAGCGTTGATGAAGTTAAGCAGCTCGAACAGCGCTATGGCAATGTTTATGCCGGGCGCTATTGGTATGACCCGACATCAGGACTCTATGGATTCGAGGGCGGACCCACCGAAGGCCAGTTGCATGCCGGTATGACGCTGGGCGGCCCTTTGTTAGCAAACGCATCGGGTGGCGGCACCGGCACGCTCACTGGTGTTTTCATCAATGGCCGCGAGATCCACCCTCAGGAATACCGATTCTTGTCGGGCCTGTTTGGTGTGGTGGGAGCCGGCCGATACTGGTTGAACAGTCGCGGCATTGGTGGATATGAGAAGGGTCCGGCGCAATTTGATGTCGCCGGCGCTATCGCCCGCTCGCAACGTCAAAGTAGTCGCGGTTCTGTTTATATGTCATGGATCGGTGGAAAGCCGGGCACCAGCGTTGGACGCGCCTCCGATGGTTGCGTGTACATCTCGCAAGGGGATTATTCTTCCTCGTCCTGTTAGCTTGCCGATAGCAGCTCTCAACAGAATGCGCTCAACACCAGAAAACACTAAAAGACTCAGTGCGAAGAATTATCCGGACGCGGGCAGGATGTTAAGTAGTCTTGCGGTAATGCCCAACGCGAGCCGCCAGATGCATGGAAGTCAGATTCGCGCAGTATGCCGCCGCGCTGTTCAAACCAATCGACCCAAACATCGCGTAGGCGCGGCTGGCTAAAGTCGATGGTGTAACCCTCGTCGGGCATGATCGGTTTAAAAATACGACCGCCGCCTAACAGCAAGAAATCATTCGCCGCAACGCGAAGCTTGTCGTCGTCTTCGACATAGTTACCATCCGGCTTTCTCAATGAGAGCGCCATCGTGCCGTTAGCACAAACAACCTCAATCCGAACTCCCGAGATGCCAGCCCGGCGCCCGGACTCGTGCACTTGATGGGTCAACAACCGTTTGAGCTCTGCGCCGTTCAGCTCCAGAACGGCGAGCAGATTATCAAACGGAAACACACGATAGACATCCCCGAATGTAAGCTCGCCCGGTTCAAAATCAGCACGAATGCCACCAGCGACATTATGAATGGCGACGTCAGCGCCGGTGGCTTCACGAATGGCATCAGTCATCATATGTCCGATCACCGCATCGGGCTCACCGCGTCGCGTGAACGCCGTCTCCAACGTTACCCCCAAACGACGCGCTTTGCGTGCCTTGGCAAAGTCTATCGCGTCAGCCATTGCCGCTGTCACTGCGGGCAGCGCCTTGATCTCAATACCCTCATACGCCGCCGCAACGGTGGATGGATCATTGCCCTTCGCACAGGTCCTGCTGCCTTCCTGCCAGCGACGACAAACGGGTTGCGGCGGAAAAACCTGACGTGACAAGATTTGGTGTGTCCTTTTGTCGAGCACATAATCAACCCGCCCGAATGACGGCAGTCGGGCGCGATTGGAGGTGATGGCAACGCCGTTGACGATATGGGCGATGCCTGCATGGTGATGACCCGCTACGATCTGATCGACAAGACCTTTTGGCAAAACTCTCGCCAACTCAAAAATTTCCGCGTCGGCTTCGCAACTACTGAGATCGTCGGGATCATCGAACGCTCGACAGGATCCGCCTGCATGCGCGGCAACGATAACCAGATCCGCACCGGCCGCACGCAGGGCTTTCGCTTCGCGCTCAACCGTTGACGCTAGAGGGGCCATCAGCAGCCCAATCGTATTGGCGGAGATCGTCGCAGTCAGCGTACCAGCCGTCGTGATACCAATCACCCCGATACGAACGCCACTCTTGGTCAACATTTGGGACGGACTGACGTTCGGCCAGTCCACCGGTTCTTGCGTTGACGCATCGATCAGGTTGGCCGCTAGCATCGGAAAGCTAGCCTCCGCCGCACGCGCTTTCAAAGCGCCACGCGGATCATCGCGGTCAGACATGGGTATGGCTGAATCACCGACGGGTCCGAAATCAAACTCATGATTGCCGATCGTCGCAGCGTCGTAACCCAATGCGTTGTAGGTTGCCATTACGGCAGCGCCTTCATTGAGATTTGACTCGAGCGTGCCCTGCCACATATCGCCACCGTCGAGGAGCACCACCACCCGGTCCTGTTGTGATCGAAGCGCATGAACATACCCCGAAAACGCGGCTAGGCCACCGGTTTGTTCATCAAGGCCGCCATGGACGTCGTTGGTACCGATGATCGACAACAAAACAACATCGCGCTTCGGCGATAGGCTGGTGCAACTCGCTAAAAGGAGCGCAATCATCATTAGGCTTGCTTTCATGCCTTACAATGTACCCTAGGGCGACGATGTGAAGCGAATTTGGCGACCCGCCGAACATCAGCGGGGTGCGACTTCCGGCGCAATTCCAATGCGTCAGAACAGCCGGAAACTCTCGGCAAAAAACGGTACTTTAGCGGCTTTGCGCTGATCGTTTTTACGATCTATCAGCTGCTTTTTGTATTCCACGCTGTCACGCGTAAAGCCGATTGCCTATACACTTTTTGGCTGCCTCATAAACAACAGCTCTTCAGTCCGTTTTGATTGTTTGTCGCGAAACTCCATAGGCACGACTCGCCCATCGACTACTGTTTCATTGCCCGATAACTATGCTGGGTCACCGACACGATTTTGCCAGCCTTGTCGCGTTCGAAAATGACACGCTCCCCTTCGGAGCCATCATCTCGCTCGCGATAAAAAACGTCGCCTTCTTTGTGAATCAACTTTTCCATATTCTTGACGACATTGGCACCGTAGATTGCAATCGAAAACAGTGCACCATCATCGAGTCCGATATAACTATCCCAATCATAATTTTCTGTGGCGTAGTGACCTTCGTACTCCGATAAATCAATGCTATCGTCGGGCTCCGCTACCTTGGCCGCATCACCATCTGATTCGGCTGCCGCATCGTCATCCTCACCATGCGCTGCCACGACTTTCTCATTCAGAAAATCATAGGCTATCGCTACGAATGCGCCGGGTGATACATCATTGGCGGTCAGCATCATGACATATGCGGTCTGGTCTGGTAGTCGCATGACAAATTCTGTCCGGGCGCCCGGGCAGTAACCACCATGCCCCCAGAGCGTATCGCCATCGGCACGACGCGTCGCGAATGCGAGACCCCAGGCAGGATCATCAAACTCCGGACCCACCCAATGAACACGCTGCATCTGTTTTAGCGTCGCTGCATTCAGGATCTCACGATCTCCGGTCTCCCGGAGGCGAAAGTTCCAGGCCGCAAACTTCGCCATGTCATTGACGCTGGATGCGATACCAGCGGCCGGCGCATAAGCTTTGAACTGATGCGTTTCGACTGGCTTGCGCCGACCTTTGGAATCACGAATATAGTATCCGTGCGCGAACCCTTTGCCGACCCGATCGAACGGCATGTCGGTGGTTGTATTTTCCATACCCAAAGGTTCGAGGATGGTTTGCTCAATAAAACTTCCCCATGGCTGCTTGGTAACTTCAGAAATCGCTTCGCCAATTAACGCCATGCCCAGGTTCGAGTATTGCCAGTGTTCGTAAGGTTGATACAACTGATCATGCGCCTGCGATGAAGCGCGCAACGTCGCGCTGTCCGGAAATCTCGTGTCTGCCCAGAAATCTTCCACGCCTTCCCGTGGTAAGCCGGAGACATGACTCAACAGATTTCGCAACGTAGCGGGTTCATCTGAGCCCGTATCATCGGCCGGCGCAATATCACCGAGATAGTCGAATATGGATTTATCCAACTCGAGTTGATCACGTTCCACCAGTGCCATCGCGGCGACGCCATTGAACAACTTCGAAACAGAACAAATACTAAACGCGGTATCGTCGGTGACCGGGCGTTTTGTTTTCAGGCTCTCGACGCCGTACTGATAGGACCAAATCAAATCCTGATCATGCACAATGCCGAAGGCGGCGCCGGGCACAGATTCCCGCTCCAGGCGAAGATCCATGATCACATCCAGTGCGCGATAGCGCGAGGCCAGCTGTTCTTGTGCGGTTTGTGCGACAGCGATAGGCGATAGAATTATCAAGCTCATCAAGCAGGTGAATCGTTTTTTACGCATAGAAAACTCCCGTTATTGCCTGAACATTAACAGAAATACGTTAGTTCGGGCCCGAATGGATTTTAGGCGGTATGATGACGGTAGGAATGGCAGCCAGGAAACAGCATGTCAGGAATAGACAAGGAAAGATGGAAACGCATGGGTATTGCCCTACTCGGCTACCTGATCACAGCAACACTCTTGAGCATGCTGTCAGAATACTATCCCAAGCCAACAGGATCGCTCATCGCCTTCACGTCAGCCGCCGAGGGAGAGTCCGCCATGCGAATCATCATGATTTGGATGAACACGATTTTAGCGATCAACGCGTTTCTGGCTTTTGCGGTCGCCGGCTATTTGTTGCGGTCAAGAGTATTGGTTCCGGGCGTTGGTTTTTTCATCGTCATGGTGATCCCCCTGGTTCGCATCCTTTACAAGGTTGCCCAGCCTGCTGATCCATCCATCACCATGTTCGAGGTTTTCACCGGCAACATTTGGGGTTGGCTAAGCAGCCTTGCTGCGTGTGTTATCGGACTCCTGGTGGGTCAATGGTGCTATCAATGGCGACAAAAACGCCGAGACTCACAAGCACCGCCGCGCTCCGAAATGACCGTTTGAGCAATCACGCGGGTTTGCAGTTAAACTTCACTTAAGACAAATCCAATTACGGAGCGCATCATGGCAAAGAATCTCATTTCAGACACAGTGTTTGTCGTCACCGCATTCGTGATTCTAGCCGGATGCAGCAAGCCCGCCGAAACGACCGCTGCGGTTGACGAGAAACCGGCGGCGACGATGGCAAAACCGGTGTTACCGCGGACCGCCGCACCGGAAAACGGAGCCGTGTTCTTTGTCTCACCGAAAGACGGCGACACGGTGACTTCTCCGGTGACAATTAAATTCGGTGCCAGCAACGTGGCCGTTGTGGCTGCTGGCAATGATGCGCCAATGAGCGGCCATCATCACTTGATTATTGATGCACCGTTGCCTGATTTGACCCAGCCAATCCCGAAAAACGATCAGTATCGGCATTTCGGTGGCGGCCAAACTGAGACTACCATTGAGCTAGCACCTGGCAACTATACGCTGCAGATGTTGATGGGCGATCATTTTCATATCCCGCATGAGCCCGCGATCACGTCGGATACCATCACGATCACGGTGACGGAGTAGACGACAAAACGACGGTTAGTCGATTCAAACGATCAATCGGTTGAACGAGCGTCACGCAGGCCTTTTCGTAAGTAGCGAAGAAAACCCCATTGGCTTCGCAAGAAACCATGATGACGAGCAAGTGCGTCATCATAATCTGCCAGTCGCTTTTCGTAGAATAGATGTGCACAAGGTAGCGCCAAAGCATCCGGCGTCTCGAACATTGATGCCGGCACCATCGTCAATTTTGGCAGCAACGGCGCCGTAAAACGCTCTATCGCCGGTTGATCGCAACGGCGGCAACGACCGCGCTGAACATTCGGCGGCGGTTTGTAAGTCGAGTAGCTCACGTCACTCTCCGCTGGCGTATCAATATCGTTTTGCCGGAAAACCAGTACGTCGGCGAAAGGCGCCGCATTGAATCGCTGGCAAATCGTGCAATGGCAGAAGACACGAAACAGCGGCGCTGCTCTCACCGCAAATGCAACCGAGTTACACGAACATGCGCCTTGCGTATCCATTGTCTGGTCTCCGTGTTCACTAGTCACTGCTATTCTCCCGCAACGTTGACCCATTGACGGCGCGTCGAACAACGCTTACACAGTTGATCAGGAAACTGCCCGGTTTCTTGCCAGCAATACAAGTACGCTGCTGGATCTCATCGGCGATAGCGCTTACGCGCTCATACCCGCCATCATGATGCCTCGTCATCAACGCTATCCGCCAATGCAAACTCAACAGCGCTCGCCGCGTGAATGGCCGTCGTATCGACCAGTTGGGTTTGCGTGTGATGCTGTTCGACGAGCAAGCCAATTTCGGTACAGCCCAGAATCACCGCTTCAGCGCCGCGCTTAACCAACTCATCGATAATCCGCAAATACTCAGCGCGCGAGCCTGGCTGAATCTTGCCCTGGCACAACTCATCGTAAATAACACGATGGACGATCGCCCGGTCGTTTGCTGCAGGCGTCAGCACATCAAGCCCGAATCGCTCTCGCAAACGGTCTTTGTAGAACGCCTGCTCCATCGTAAATGCGGTGCCCAACAAACCAACGCGTTGAACGCCCGCTCGCTGCAACTCATGCGCCGTCGCGTCAGCGATATGTAGCAAAGGAATATTGATAGCAGCGGCAACTTCAGGGGCGACGCGATGCATCGTATTGGTACAAATCAGCAAACAGTCTGCGCCGGCGGCTTCGACGTTGACGGCAGCCGCCGCAAGTAACTCGCCCATCGCTGTCCAATCACCCCGTTGTTGCATCGTTTCAATCGGCGAAAAATCGACGCTGATCATCGCGATTTTCGCCGAATGCAAACCACCCAACTGACGCTTGACGCCTTCATTGATCGCACGGTAATACCCGACCGTGCTCTCCCAGCTCATACCACCCAACAGCCCGATGGTCTTCATCGCATCACTCCAAAATTAACCATCCAGCGACTTGAATGCTCATGGATTGCATTCAACCCGCATCGAAAAGCGAACCTCGCCCATGTTCGTCATATCAGCCGAATTAATTCTGGTCGCCAGTCCTTCGTAATCAATATCGCTCATCGTCTGGCCAGCCGGCACATCGGCCAGATAGTTCTTGCCCTTAAGTTTGAGCACCATTTGGATGACATCACCGTAGTCGATGAGCTTCAGGTGCGGGTCTTCCAGAATGCTGTCGTCCGGTAGCGCATGCGCAATGACGACACGTGCACACCGCCAGACCGGCCAGGTTGCCGTATCGTCACCCACCGTGATTGTGGCACTACCTTTTGCTTGTGGCGTATCGTCTGCGCTTGCAGGACACAGCAATAACATCACCAGCGACAAAACAAAGATCCCATTTCTCATAGCAGTTCCTCTAATTTTTTCCGTATCGCGCGAGCCAACGATCCAGCGCATTGGCAAACGCCTGTTTGTCTTTCTGGCCCAATGCAGCCGGCCCACCCGTCACAACGCCACTAGACCGCATCGTATCCAGAAAGTCACGCATGTTGAGTCGCGCACCAATATTCTCTTTAGTGTGTTCTTCGCCACGCGGACTAATCGCATGCCCGCCTTTTTCAATCGCTTCCGCAGCCAAGGGAATATCGCTCGTGATGACGAGGTCGCCTTTAGCCATACGATTAACGATCTCATCATCGGCGACATCGAATCCTTGCTGGACTTGAATGGTACGAATGTTCTTTAGACGCGGTATGTTGAGTGGTTGATTGGCCACTAACACCAACTCATCGCCGGTCCGCTTCGCCGCGCGGAACAGGATCTCTTTGATTACATTGGGACAGGCGTCCGCATCTACCCAAACGGTCATGACAACATCACTGGCTTCGTTAGCATGATTGACATGGTAGCAGGTCTTTTGCCATTCAAAATGCAGGGTAGCGTGCTTTGGTGATACGAGCGGAAGCTGGATGAGCAATAGAACGGAGATTCAATGCGAAAGCGTCACGTCAAACCAGCGTGGCGCTTCACACGCATCTGCCGGCGAGTCGTTAGGCGACCTCAGTGTCCATCGCCGACGGCGATAGATCGACCGTTGCTGTGAACTCACTCCATTCGCCAAAACGGCTGGTGACGGCCAGTTGTCCGCCCAGCAATTCGCAGTTGCGTGACGTAATCGTTAGTCCTAACCCCGTACCGCCGTACTTTCGGGTCGTCGTGGCATCTGCCTGACCGAATGCTGTCATGACATGGGCAAGCTTCTCTTTCGGAATACCAATACCGGTGTCGGTAACGCGAATGGCAAGTTTCGGTACGTCGCCGGCTAATGCTTCCAGCGACAAAGTGACTCGACCGTTCTCGGTGAACTTGGCAGCATTGCTCAGCAGGTTGGTCATTATTTGTTGAAGACGGACGGCATCGGTGTCGATCTGCATGGGCAAATCATCGAGTGCTACAACGAATTCATTCCCGCCCTGCTCCACCAGACCGCGCAACGTTCGCGCCGTGGCCTCCGCTAATGCAATCACATCTGTCGGCTCAAGGTTAAGCTCGACCTTTCCCGCTTCAATCTTGGCGAGATCAAGCACGTCGTTCACGAGAGCGAGAAGCTGGTTACCACCATCCTTGATGTACTGAAGATAGGAGACTGTCGTATTGTCGCCGGCGGCTTCTGCGTCTTCGGACATCAGTTCACCGAAACCTAAAATGGCATTCAACGGTGTACGCAACTCGTGTGACATCGTAGCCAGAAATTCTGACTTGGCACGGTTGGCTTCCTCGGCAGCTTCACGCGCCTCAATCAGCGCACGTTCAGCCGCTTTTTGCTCCGTCAAATCCCGGAACATGATCGCCAGCATGAATTCATTGCCGATATCGACACGCGCTACCGAACGCCAGCACGGGAAGGGCTCGCCATTGAAACGTTGCGCAACAAATTCCCGCACTCTTGAGAGATCCCGGCCATCCGGGGCCTCTTGCATCGCCACCAGCCGTTTCATCGAGGCATCACGATCGTTCTCGTAAAGCATGTTTAGATAACTTTGGCCAACCAACGGCGCTGAACCTTCAATCAGGATTTCTTCTGCCGACGGATTGGCGCTGACGATGGTCCCATCGCCATCAACGGTGAGGATGCCAAGCGACGCAGAAGCAATGATCTGATGGTAACGCTGCTCGCTGGATTCCAGAGAACGACGCATCATCTGTTGCTCGGTGACATCAATCGAAACGCCTAGCAAGTATCGCGGGATACCATCGACGTCCCGGATTGCTATCTTGCGTGTATGGAGATCTCGGACAGTCCCAGATGCACCGGTCATGGTCCGCATACCCACATCCAAAGGCTCGGTCATTGATAAGGTCAACCGGTCTTGCTCGATCAGCGGCGCTACAAGGTCTTCGCTGAAAAAATCGAGATCGGTTTTACCGCGAATGTCGTCCGTCGAAACGCCAAAGAACTTTTCAAAAGGCTTATTCGTCGTGACATATTCCAGTGACTCAGCTTCTTTAACGAACACCAATGCCGGCAAGTTGTCGACAACTGATGCAAGAAACTGCGCCTTGTTATCGACGTGTTCGTCCAGCACATCGCTGTCTCTTAGCAGCCGCTTATCCCTCGGCAATAGCGCGTAGAATACCAATCCGCACACCGTGGATAACGCCAACATAGGCAGCCAAACGGCCGCCAAGTAGCCGTGATCGCCCTGCGTTTCGAATCGGTGTAGCGCCCACCACATCGAAACGAAGGCGCACATAAGCGCCAATGCCCACAGCCTGAGCCTGCGCGCGATCATGAGCTTATACCGAATTGTCGCGATTGCCCTAGCAACATGGATGTTTAATCTGCTGATTTTCTGCAGTTGTTAGCGGCTGAAAGCTGATGAAATTTAGGTCTTGGCTGTAATCCAAGTCTTCAACCCCCGCCGGCGCAAACGGGCTTGAGATCGGCTTGCGACTGCCACAATTCATCACAATGCTGCCTGATTGAACTCACATTCGCTGGTCAAACTGTGCGCTTCATTAAAGGAGAAAAGCATGTTCCGCAACGCACTGCTGACGCAATTCATCATCATGGCGGTTCTCACATTGCTCTTGATTATCCCGCTTTCGATGATTCAGGGCGTCGTCATGGAACGCAGCAACTATCAAACATACGCCGTCCACAACATATCCAACAGCTGGACCGGCTCGCAAACGGTGGTCACGCCCTTGCTGGTCATCCCCTATTCAAGAGCGTACAGCGAATCCGTATGGGACAAACGAAAACGGGAATATATCGATTTGAAGAAACAGGAAACGGGACAACACGTCTTCATGGCGAAAACGCTTTCACTGACTGCCGATATCAAGACAGAGTTACGTCATCGTGGCATTTACTCAGTACCGGTTTACAGCGGCCAATTTCAGGTGGTCGGGCAATTCGATCCCACAGAACTCGATGAGATCAAGAAAGACATCAACGGTTTCTCGGCTTGGGGAGAACCGCGCCTCATTCTATCCGTCAAAGACCTTCGCGGCATTGGCGCGGACCCTGCTTTGAACGTCCAAGGTGAAAGGGTCGCATTCAAGCCGGGCACAACACTCACGTCGCTAGGCAGCGGCATCCACGCGACATCCGCTAATATCGACTTGAGCCGCGATATAGACTTTGATCTCAACTTCACACTTCGCGGCAGCCAACGACTAAGCTTTGCGCCACTCGCTCATAACGCCTCTATTGATGTTAATTCAGATTGGCCACATCCGAACTTCACCGGTCGCTTCCTGCCCACGCAACGGGAAATATCGGAAAAAGGATTTTCGGCAAGCTGGAGTGTTTCGTCGTTTAGCACCGGTGCGAGCGATATCGTTGAAGCCTGCGCTGCGAACCAATGCGAACAAATGCATTCGTTAATGTTGGGTGTCGATCTGTTTGAAACTGTTGATATCTACACGCGCACGGACCGTGCAACAAAGTACGGCATTCTTTTTGTCCTGCTAACCTTCGTCGCTTTTTTCCTGACCGAAACATTGACGAAACGACGTCTGCACCCGATTCATTATCTTTTGGTCGGCGGTGCATTAGCGATGTTCTTCCTGCTACTCATCTCTTTCGCAGAACACCTCGGGTTTAGCGCCGCTTATGGCATCGCGACTGCAGCCTGTTCGTTGCTTGTTGGCATTTATCTAAAGGCGGTTCTGGGCGATCAACGACTGGCGGCAATCTATGCGTTCGCCATCGCGGCACTTTACGCCATGCTGTTCATGATTTTACGGTCAGAAGACTATGCATTGTTGATGGGCAGCTTGTTGCTCTTCATGGTCTTGGCTCTGGTCATGCTGAGTACGCGCCACACCGATTGGCGAAAAATCAGCGAAGCCATGCGGACTTCCCGCCAACCCAGCGAATCGGCGTAGCGAGTTTTCGACGCGACTGCCTCCCCCCGGTCGACGTCGAAGTCAGGAGCGCGCCATCCGCGGCGGTGGCGCGCTCCCCCTGTTCAGACAATCTGCAGCTGTTGCAGGACCTAACTCGTCCACACAGCACTCGGCTAACCCATACTCGAAAACCGATAGCCCATCATGACCTAATGTTATAACTAGATATCATTTGTGCGTTATCATGGCCATAAGAAAATTTCATGACAATTCAAGAGTCGAACGGGGAGACTTGAATGAAACGATTCACCACTATGCTGGCCCTCGCCGGCCTTTCCATCGCTGCACATTGCGAAGACATCACACTGACTGGCAGCGATGCATTTCAGGCCGCTCAGAAAGGCACTTGCGGCACCACTGAACCCGCAAAGATTCGCTATGGATTTTTCGAGGGCCGCACTTACAGCCGCGTCCCCGGTGAAAAAGATACGCTTTTGTTCGATGTCATTGGTGTCAACGTACGCCACTGCGCTTTGTTGAATGATCCTGTGAAAGGCAGGGGATATCGATCAGTATCGCGTGAGATCATGGTGTACATGGACCCGGAGACGGGCGACATCATGGATCAGTGGGAAAACCCGTGGACCGGCAAGATCATCGACGTCGTCCATGTTGCGAATGACCCCGTCAACATGCGAGCGCCACGATTTGAAAACGACGCAGAAGGCAACCCGGCGATCACCCGCTCGTTCAGACGGTATGGCGATATGGTGGCCTCGTCGTATGAAATCCCATTGTTCTACGACAATCCGCTCGGCGGCGACTATCAAGCCTATGTCGGTGGCACCTATCATGCGATGGAAATCTTCAACACGTTCTATGATGCGAAGAACATGTTGAATACGCGTCGGAAGTCCGTCGGCGATTCTCGCCTAGCATGGAGTCGTGTCGCACAGTGGTTGCCGTGGTTAGAGATGGGCAGCAAGCCGGGTCTGATGGTGTTCAATGCGACCGGATTTAGCACCTTTGATAAATCTAAACTGCCGCAGAAGCTTATTGATGTGATGGACGAACGTTATCCGGAATACTGGACGCCACCGCCTGTGGACGACGCACGACCCAATGAGACGTCATGGACCGTCTTTCAAAAACGTCTAGCTGAACAAGACGACTCCTAACTACAAGGCTTTTCACATGTCAGAACGGCAATACCCGAATTCCCGATACGCCTGGTACATGGTTGTCGTCTTGACCATTGCTTACATTTTGTCCTATGTGGATCGGGCAATTCTTGGTTTACTGATCGAGCCCATCAAAGCTGATATGGATTTGTCGGATACGCAAATCGCTATTCTGCTGGGACCAGCTTTCGCGGTTTTCTATGCCACGATGGGTTTGCCATTGGGATACCTGGCGGACAAACGTCGACGAACCTGGATCGTTGCCGCCGGTGTTTTTGTTTGGTCTTTCGCCACTGCGGCGTCTGGTCTCGCCAAGAACTTTTACCATCTATTGACGGCGCGTCTTAGCGTCGGTGTTGGCGAGGCCACCTTAGGGCCTTGCGCGATGTCGATGATCTCGGACAGCTTCCCCCGCTCCAGACGTGGCCGCCCTATTGCCTTTTATACCGCGGCGCTTTCACTCGGCGCAGGTATCGCTTCACTCGTCAGTGCGCAGGTACTTTCGTGGGCAAAATCGGTGCCGGAAATTGTGCTGCCGGTCGTCGGCAATGTTGCGCCCTGGCAGCTCACGTTCTTTATTGTCGGTGCACCCGGGATTTTGGTTGCATTCTTGCTGTTCACACTACGTGAGCCGAAGCGACAAAGGACCATCGGTGAAGATGTCACCCCCAGCATGAGCTATATGCTCCGGTATGTTCGGGCGCGCTGGCCTATTTATTTGAGCTTCCTCGCGTTTCCGTGCTTGATGACCATCGTCGCATATTCACAAGGATGGTATGCGCCGATGTTCAAACGCACGTGGGGCTGGGAGGCCGAACAATACGCTCTGGTCAACGGCATCGTGTTACTCGCCGTAGGACCGTTGGCCGTCAATGCTGCCGGCTGGCTGAACGACAAACTGTATGCACAAGGTCGCAAGGACGCACCGCTACTGATCATCATTGTTGGCGCATTCATCCTCGTACCGACAGGCATTCTTGCACCGCTCATGTCTACTCCGGAAGCGGCAATGGCCCTGATCGGTGTTAATACTATTGGCATTGCATTGGCATCCGCGACCGGCGTCACCGGGTTGCTCAATATCACGCCCAGCGAGATTCGCGGTCAGGTTGTCGCCATTTATTATCTGACGATTAGTATGGCCGGCCTCTGGTTAGGCCCAACCACTGTTGGCCTGCTGTCTGACTTTGTCTATGGACCGGAGCGGCTGAATCTGGCGGCGGCCACTGTGCCGGCCTTGTATGGTCTGCCAATCTTGTTGCTCACCGGCTTGGCCATTCGGCTCTATAACGCCGAAGTGGAACGACAAGGCGATACCGTCGGCTAACGATTAGCAATGATTCGAAAGCACTATATTGATACGCCACTCGGGCAGCTGCATGTCAGGACATTGGCGGCGGAGACAAAGGCTGGCAAACCACCGCTTGTTTGTTTGCACCCTTCACCGTATAGCGGCGCTTATTTCGACACCATCATGCCGCTGCTCAACGGTCAGCGCGATATCGTCGCGCTGGACTATCCGGGCTACGGGAATTCTTATGTTCCAACTAGCCAACCCGATATCAGCGACTATGCAGCAGCCGTCCATACCGTTATCGAAGACATCACCGGCCATCAGCTCTACGGTGGTCGCGTCGATTTACTAGGTTTTCATACGGGTTGTCTGGTCGGTGTTGAAACGGCTATACGATTCAGCCAAGAAATTCGCCATCTCGTGCTTTGTGATATTCCGTATTTCTTGCCGAAGATGCAGGCGTCACTACTGGCGTCATCGGCAAGCCCCACAACACTCGATATGACTCCATCCAGTATCGACAAAGCGTGGAAAATGTCCGTTTCAAGTCGCCTGAATATAATCCCCGAAGACCGAATCTTTGAATTGTTAGGCGAACATCTTCGTCATGGCGGTCATGATCATTTCGGATTTGATGCTGCGTTCCGGTATCCCTGTGACCAACAATTCAAAGCTGTCAAGACACCCACAACAATCATCGCGACCCAGTCAGGACTTCTGCAGGCAACGCTCGAAGCTGCGAAGACAATTCCGCATGCTCGACTCATCGAGACACCGGAGGTTACCAAGCTAGTCTTTGAAACCGGCGCAGCCCTCATTGCCGAGAAAATTCAAAACGCAATCGACAATGACTAACGCATTGGCATTTTCTGACTTGCTCAAATAAATCGGTGCTAGCAGCTGCTGGATAGTGTCAATCAGTTGCAGTTGCCTGCGACGCTTATGCGTTGACTGGAACCCCAAAGCCCCTTTTCACATTGCCGTCAACCATGTCAATCGCTAGCGATGTCCAGGCTGATAGCGCTCCGTAGCACGTTCAAGTATGTCTTCACGGTAGAAGGCAACGGGCTTCCATTGCTGATCAGCATAGCGTTCAGCCTGATCAACAAAGTGTGGGGAGTCCGGATCACCGCTTTGCCCACCCACGAGAATCGTCTTCGCGCGTAGCCGCTCACCGAATTCAACCGCAGCCACGAAACTATTGCCGTTGTCACCATAGAGCCGCTTCGTGTTCGGGAAGCGTTTCGCGCCAAAGTCAGCGAGCGCGCCCCACCGGCTATTTGCAAAACCGATCGGCATACTCGGCTGTGTGTCGTCGTAGCCCAATGTAATATCACCGGTGAGTCGCTGGAAACGGTTAACGTCTCCCCAAGGTGTTCGCCAATCACCGTAGTCAGCCACCAGGGCGCTAACCACCTGCTCGAACACCTTAAGCCTTTGTGCGGGTCGAGACTCTGACCCTAACCAATTGATCTCCTCCATCTCGGATAAGCCTTCCGGAAATTCCGTTTCACGCAAGAATGCATTGCCATAGAAGTGTGCAAGCGTCATCGCGACCGACGCTTTGCTGGTGCGTAAATCCCACCGCCTCAAGACTTCGATAGGCCCCTCGATCTCTCTAACATTATCTGCATGCGCATCGAACGCACTGACCAATCCTTCGATCAACTGCTTGAATCCCGGTAGATAAGAATCATGTGCCAACGCGATAAGTCCGTCCAAGCTCAAATCCTCGATGCCGGAAAGCACATTCACCGCATGCACCCCTCTGAAGTTCTCTCGATCCGGTGCCATGTAGTAAGGATAATTCTCACGTTTTGGGCTGAATGCTCCCGCTGCCGTGAAAGGGGTTGAGTTTGCATTTTGAATCCATCCATTCTGGGGATTCAGGATGGTGATGGTTTCGTCAACGGTATGGATACCCTGCCAATCCGTCGCCGGGTCAGTGCCGTCTACCGGTTTAGAATAGTCAAAACTCACATCGCGCCTTGGCACAAAGTTTCCGTGAAAATACGCAATGTTGCCTTCTGCATCGGCAAACACCGTATTGTTTGACGAGTTTGTTCTGATATCCATCATCTCGCGAAACTCGGCGTAGTTTGCCAACTTCGTTCTTGTGAACGACTGAGTCAAAGCATCAACCGGATCCCAGTTAATCTTGGTCGCGACCCAGCGTCCATTCAGCTCATGAGTGATCGGCCCGTGATGTGTCCGATACATCGTGAAAGTTCTCGTCAGCAACTGATCATCATCTCGGTATGTCAGCGTGACAGGTATCTGCTGCACAGTTCTATTTTCGTCGCCATAGCGATAAATCAACGCACCGTTTTCGCGCTCCACTTGCTCGACAAACTCATCAATAAAATCGACATAGGTCGAGGTGTGCATCCAACCGGTCGTTTCATTAAAGCCCTGGTAGACAAAAAACTGACCCCAGGTGACTGCACCGTAAGCGTTCAGGCCTTCCTCGCTAACCGCATGGACTTCGCCACGAAAATAAAAAGAGGTATGCGGATTGATTAACAACATCGCATCGCCGGACGCCGTGTGTTCGCCGCTGACTGCAAAACCATTTGACCCGCCGGGTGCCGAGAATGCGCGTGCGCTGGTATTCGCAGCCGCCAATGCAGCCGCAGGATCCAAGCCGCCATAGAAGGCGGCAATACGCGCCAGCGGAATCTGCTCGATATCGCCACCAATTGAACCTTCACTAAAAAACATCGGCATCCAGGGCTCAAAGCGAGTCAGCAGTTTCGGCTCAACATCCGGATGCGTTGCGAGAAAGTAATTCAAGCCATCTGCCCAGGCATCACAAAGCGCTCGCAACCAATCGGGTGCAGAGCTATAGGCAGCCTTGGCTTCATCGTGCGTCATGTAAAGTCTTGCGCGCAGATCGCTATAGAGCGCGGCCTCGCCCTCCACTTCGGCGAGTCGGCCAATGGCCCAAATGTAGTTGCGTTCAATGCGGGGAAAGTCGTCTTCAGCCTGCGCATACAACAATCCAAACACCGTGTCGGCATCCGTCTTCGCATAGATATGGGGTACACCAAAATCATCACGAATGATTTCGACGCGGCTGGCCCGCATAGACAATCTTTCGATATCAGCGCCGCGGTCAACGACCGATTCCGGTGTCATGGCGCAGCCAGCGCTAAATGACGCAACCGCAATCAATAGCAATGACTTCAATGAGCAGTATTTACGCATCGTTGGCGTCCTTTTCAATTTGTGGCGAATCTTGTGGTTGATCGATTTCATCGGAAGGCCTGCGCGATTGGTCGCTAATCCCTGAAGCAGCGCTCTGTAGTGTCGCAATGTCGCCGCCGCTCGGCGACTGAAAAACCTCCAGCCCGAACTCCGGCAGGATCGCCAGCAGGTGATCGAACAAGTCCGATTGTATCCCTTCGTATTCCAGCCACTTGACGGTATCGGTAAAGCAATATATTTCGATGGGCACGCCAGTCGCGCCCGGCTGAAGCTGGCGTACCATCATGGTCATCTCTTTATGCGTCTGCGGATGGTTCCGGAGATAACTAACGATATAGGCGCGCAGCGTACCCAAGTTGGTCAGTCGACGAAGGTTCACGCCCGCATCGGTTTTCTCGGCGAGCCCGTCGTTGTAGGCATCGAGCTCGTCCTGCTTTTCCGAAAGATAGCCTTTAAGCAACACGAAGCGTTTGAAATGAGCAATCTCGTCATCGGTTAGAAAACGAACGGAGCGCATGTCAATCGATAATGCGCGTTTGATACGTCTGCCGCCGGATTGTTGCATGCCCCGCCAGTTCATGAACGAATCAGAAATCAATCGGTGCGTCGGGATCGTCGTGATGGTCTTGTCCCAGTTCTGCACGCGCACTGTGTGCAAGGCAACGTCAATGACATCGCCGTCAGCATTGAATTTCGGCATTTCAATCCAGTCACCGACGCGAATCATGTCGAGACTCGATAGTTGAATACTGGCCACCAAGGACAAAATCGTATCTTTGAACACCAACAACAAGACAGCGGTCATCGCACCAAAGCCGCTGAGCAAGATAATCGGTGACTTATCGATCAATGCGGAGACCACGAGGATGGCGCCAAAGCAATACAGACCAAGTTTGGTGACTTGGATGTAGCCTTTGATTGGACGCTCAACAGCGTGACCACCGGATTCATAGATCACGTTGGCCGCTGTCAGCGTCGCACTGATCGCCCGAACGATACTCAACACACCAAATGCCACCGCGACATTGCGCAGAACGAGCAGTACGTCATCATGCAAATCCGGTATCAAGTTGACGCCGAAATAGACGATCGCGGCGGGTATCAGATGTGCCAGACGCGAGAAAACGCCTTGCTCCACCAGAATGTCGTCCCACTTGGCCGACGTCTGTCTTGCCAACAAACGGGCCAGTGATTGCAGTCGACGACGTGCAAAAACACCGACGAGCCAGGCAACAATCAACAGGCCGGTCAGACCAATGGTCGGCACCATCACCGGGTGTATCGCACGCAGCTGCGCCAACAAATTATCTATGATCGAAAAATCCATATCGCCTCAACATAAAAATAGGATTCGGCCGAAAGCCTGTGTCCAGAAAACGACTCAAGCATTGGCGTCTAGTTTAACAACTAGCCAGCGGCGAATTGCTTTATCATCGTGCCATGCGTGCCTCAACTAAACAGCAACCGGCATTTCCAGAATTCATCATCATGATGGCGCTCACGATGTCGCTGGTTGCGCTCGCCATCGACACCATGTTGCCCGCACATGCCATCATCGGCGAAGAGCTTGGCGTCGCGAATATCAATGACACCCAGTTCATGGTGTACATGCTGTTTATCGGTCTTGGCTTCGGACAACTGATTTTCGGCGCACTGGCCGATGGCCTCGGTCGGCTACCTGCTATTTTCCTGGGGCTTGGCTGCTTTGTAGTGGGCACCGTCGTTAGCCTACTATCCGAAACGTTTACGGTCATGCTGGTAGGCCGTCTGTTGCAAGGCATCGGCGTTGCCGGACCACGAACGATCACTGTGGCAATCGTTCGGGACCTTTACAAGGGCCGTCAAATGGCCAGCGTGATGTCATTCATCATGTCCATTTTTATTTTGGTACCAGCAATCGCGCCAGCTTTAGGTCAGGGCATCATGCTGTTCACCGGCTGGCGAAGCATTTTTTGGACCTTCCTAGGTCTCGCTGCCGGCGTTGGACTTTGGTTTGCCAAGAGACAGCCGGAGACTTTGAAACCTGAGGATCGTCAGCCACTAGATGCAGCTACGCTTTGGAAGAACACCAAAACGGTCGTGAGCAGCAAGATTGCGATGGGTTACACACTCGCAGCGGCGCTGATCTCGGGTGCGTTTATCGGTTTTCTGGCGACGGCTCAACAGATCCTACAAGTGCAATATGAACTCGGCGTCATGTTCCCAGCTTACTTCGCGCCGCTCGCCGCTTGCGTCGGCACCAGCACACTCGTCAACGGCAAGATTGTCATCAAATATGGGATGCGTCTGTTGGCAACCATTGCCGCCGTCTGTATTACGATTGTGTCAGGATTGCTGCTTCTGGCCGCGTTTTACTGGCAAGGCGAGCCACCATTACCGATCACCATGCTAGGGCTGATGTCGCTATTTCTGTTTATCGGACTGGTGTTCGGCAATCTCAATGCGCTCGCCATGGAACCCATGGGTAAAATCGCAGGTACCGCCGCTGCGATTATCGGCGCTTTAAGTACGCTAGTATCTGCCGCGATCGGCGTTTTCTGCGGCGTGTTGTACAACAACACGATCTACCCGCTGGCAGGGTCTTTCTTAATCTTGGGAACGTTAACCGCGGCGACGATCGTGATTACCGACCGCGCCACGGCCACACCTGGCTGACTATTCCAGCTCGAAAGTTAACCCGGCATTCTCGACCAAACGATCGATCAGTTTTTGACCCATCGCGGATGCGGTCGTATGGATGCCGGCAGCCGTATCGGGGCAATCTTTGACGAGACAAAGTGCCGCCTCCGTTAACATCTTTGATGTCGACCCATAGCCCGGATCACGATCGCCAGTCACGCCAAACTTGATCGGCCCTTTGGCGGTTTCCGCGATAAACAAAAAATCGTACGATCCATTGTCGCGCTCTTCCTTACTGGGGCCTTCGCCGGGCTTCGGCCCATCGTTGCTCGACATACCATCGTTATCCGCGAGCGCCTTGGCAATCTTCTCACCTTTATCACCGGGCCCGGTCAAAACCATTTCGTCATAAACGAATTTCTCGCCGTATGGAAAACCAAGCAGCGCATTGGAACGATGGACATTGCGTGTATTGATGGCTGCCATCACAAACGGCGTCACCCAGCTGCCAGTCGCTTCTTCGAACTCGGGCTTGTTACCCGGCGGTTGTTTCGGGCCACTAAAGCCGGGCACCAAAGAAAAAGGATCGCGCATCAAGGCGAGAATTTCAGGGTCACGCGCGGCGGCCATACTGGCTTTGAAACTAGCGGCAGTCCCGCCAGAGAAAGTACCTTTCATCTCGCGTACGCGACAGCGAATCCGGGACGATGGTTCGCCGGTTTGGTCAATACAATGCTGCTGCAGCTTCCAAACACCGAGATCAGATGGAATCGAATCGAAACCGGAAGAGAATACAATGCGGGCACCGCTGGCACGCGCCGTTGACTCATGCGCATCAATCATCTGGCGCATCCAGGCAGGCTCGCCACACAAGTCCAGATAATCAGTACCTGTTTTGGCGCAAACCTCGATCAACGCGTTGCCATAAAGCTGGTAGGGGCCAACGGTCGTAATGATGGCACGTGCACGTGCGACCATCGCTTTTAACGACGCTACATCTTTACCATCCGCCACCACCAGCGCTACATCTTCACTAATGCCCATTTCGGCGCGCACGGCCGCGAGCTTCTCTTCGCTTCGACCCGCCATCGCCCAGCGCACCGTGTCGTCATCGCCGTATTGCTGGTTCAGATACTCGGCGACTAACCGGCCTGTGAAACCACTGGCTCCATAAACAATGACGTCAAATTCTTTACTCGCGCTCATTCCGTTTCCTTTTGTTTGTTCCTGATGCTATCGATGATGCCAGTGGCATCGACATCCAGCGATGTATGTCGATCAATGTATTCCTGCAGCTTTTGTGATGCTTGATCGCCGAACAGCAAGCGGCAGGCTTCATGAAGCCCGGGTGCATTGATGATTTCGTCCTCACGAACGACCATGGTGATCTTGGATCGGCGACGCAAGAA
Source organism: Woeseiaceae bacterium (assembly GCA_045110335.1). Lineage (GTDB taxonomy): Bacteria > Pseudomonadota > Gammaproteobacteria > Steroidobacterales > Woeseiaceae > CALBPI01. The sequence goes on along the minus strand of JBGCGB010000001.1, from coordinate 109,342 downwards.
ATCTTCAAGGCGCGTCACCATTTCCCGCCGTCCAGTGTACTCGACCTCACAGCGCAAGTAGTCGGTATTTCTCATCAACGGCTCGGCCTGCTCGGGATTCTCCCGAATGCGCTCCAACATGCCGATAGCATTGGCGCCATAGCGGCGCCAAAAGCGTTGCGTTAACGGCTCTGTCGAGTTGGGATGTGTAAAGTGGTCGAGCTCCATCAACGCAGACTGCCGAAGAAATTCGCGCTTGGTCTCTTCGCCGGCCTCGCCATACCAGGGTGCATCCGGTTCCTGAACAGACACGCCCAAGTTTCTAACGTGATCGCAAATTTCATCACCCACATTGAGACAATCAGTCAGCTTACCGCCGAAGATACTCATGTGTTTCCGGTCCACATCGATATCAACAGCATGCTTACGGGAAAGCTCTAGCCAATCACCGGTAGAGTTACCAGACTTGACCGCCAGGGGACGAACACCGCAACGCTCCGAGATGATGTCATCGCGTGTAAGCGGGTCATCTAAGTTCAGCAAATGATTCGCGTTATCGAGAACAAACTGACGATCTTCTTCGCTGACGCTGGTCTGCCAGCTTTCCACACGCGTGTCGGTCGTTCCAATACAAGTTCGTGCACCCATCGGGATGGCAAAGTAGAGACGACCGTCACTAGCAAAAGAGGTCAAAATCCGTTTGCTGTCGGTGACTCGATCAACAATGAGATGGATCCCTTTCGAAAAGACATGCCGATGGTCCGTCGTCTGTTCGCTCAACCCGTTCAACGTATCGACCAACGGGCCGCAAGCATTGACGAATACATTCGCGGTACACGAGAAGGTGCGATCCGTTTCTTCATCGCGCATCTCGACATGCCATTGTCCGTCACGAAAATCTGCATCAGTCACACGGATGTAGTTTGCAGCTACCGCACCACTATCAATCGCGTCCCGTACGAAGTTAAAAACAAACCGGGCATCATTGTCATAAAGATAGCAGTCCGAATATTCCATCCCGCCAGTCGTTGCATCCGCACGCAAAACCGGTTCGCGACCGATCAACGCATTGCGCGAAAGATAACTGGGCGCCCGCGTCGCGAAGCGACCAAACAGCCAATACAACAATGCCCCGGCATACAACATGAACTTCGGCCAGCGAAACCCGTTCGGAACGGCGGCGAGGAAACGTGCCTCCTTGACCGTAGACGGGTAAGCCCGCATCAATTTGTTCCGGCTGGCGCACAGACTCCAGACCAAGCCGAATTCCTGATTTTCAAGATACTTGATTCCACCCCAAGCCAGGTTGGAAGACTGGGAACTGGTCAAGCCGGCGAAATCACCAGCATCGACGATCGCTGTGGTCACGTTATGTGCAGCGAGTGCCGCGGCGCTTACCGCACCGTTGATGCCTGCGCCGGCAACAAACACATCAAAGTGTCCACCGTCGAGCTTGCCGATATTTGTCTCGCGAAGGGGCGAAGTCATAACTGTTGAACACCTGTTCTGGGGGCGCCGTGCAAAGAAGCCCGTATTGGTTAAGGTTGTGCGTCACCGCTAGATGCATGCTCGGCAGCTTGAGCATGGCATTTAAGGTCGTCGTATTCTACCAGCGCAAGCGGTGCGACCGAAGCCCGACAAATACCCAAAAAACACATGTTCGCCCAAACTATACCCGGTTGATTGGATAGACCGAGCCTGTGCACTATCATTAGAGGAATATCTAAAGAGGTCGCGGGAAAACGCGTCCCGCAGGTCACCGGCATATCGCGATGGCGCTGTGAAGAAAGAGCTATAAGGGCAAATCTATGGGGCACGACAACCAAGAGCTGGCGGCATTCTGGCGCATCGACAGCGCAAACAGCACCGCATTGCTTACGCTCGATCGCGGCATGCCGCGTCTGGCGTACTGGGGCACCAAACTACATATTGAAACCGATCTGGCGTCGCTAATTGCAGGCCTCAAGCGGCCGGCCGTGCCGGGTTCATTGGACATCGCTGAGGCGCTAACCTTGCTGCCAGAGGGCGGTACCGGTTTCGCTGGTCATCCGGGCGTGGTCGTTCATCGCGATGGCGCCCATTCGATCAGTCAACTTCAGGTCGTCGACGTCGAAAAAACCGAGCACGCCATTCGATTCGATTGCCGGGAAATTGAAGCCAAATTCAGCGTCAAGTTAAGCCTCACGTTTGACGAAAATGCTGATGTACTCACATTCAACAACAGCGTCAAAAACGAGGGCGATGACGTGCTGCATATCGACTGGTTGGCCAGCGCCGTGATGCCGCTGCCGTTCGAGCACAAACAAACATGGTCAATGACCGGCCGCTGGGCACAAGAGTTCAGACTTCAACGCGTACCCATTGGCCACGATGCTCTGGTGCGTTGTAACCGCATGGGCCGTACTTCTCACACCAGTTTTCCGGGCATGATCACGGGCAGCGATAGCTTCACGGCAGAACACGGCAGCGTCGTTGCCATGCACCTGGCCTGGAGCGGCAATCATCGCGTCATGGTCGCGCGAGCTCGGGATGGGCAACCTATGGCGCAACTTGGGGTGCTGTTGTCACCGGGTGAAAACGTGCTGGATGCCGGTCAATCGTGGGCAGCGCCGCCCGCCCATTTCTCGCGCAGCGAAGCAGGCTACAACACCTGCATGCAAGCGATGCACGCTCACGTGCGACAGCATGTACTCTCCCCTCGCCTTGCGAGAACGCCACGATTGGTTCACTACAATACCTGGGAAGCTTGCTACTTCGATCATTCGGAAGAAAAAACGCTTGCGCTGGTCAAGGAAGCCGCTGAAGTGGGCGCGGAACGTTTTATTCTCGATGATGGCTGGTTCTCTGATCGTAACGACGATAAAGCCGGACTTGGCAATTGGGACGTCTGCAGCACCAAATACCCAAACGGTCTTGAGCCCATTTTTGATGCCGTTCGCGCTGCCGGTATGCAGCCCGGACTCTGGATCGAGCCGGAAATGATCAATGCGGACAGCGATACGTTCAGAACCCATCCGGATTGGGTGCTTGGCGATCCTGACAGAGAGCAGCCACTCGGCCGCCATCAGTATGTATTGAATGTTTGCCTACCCGAGGTGTTCGAGTTTCTGTTCGGCCACATCAACAACGTAATCGAACGTTACGGACTCGGCTATTTAAAGTGGGACATGAATCGTGACTTGACCCATGCAATCGTGAATCATCGCCAGGGTAGCGAAAAAATAACGCGTGCGGTTTATGCATTGCTCGCCGCCGTGCGTGAAAAACACCCGGATGTCGAGATTGAAATCTGCTCGTCCGGCGGTGCTCGCGCCGACTTCGGAGCGCTACAGTATGGCGACCGGATCTGGACATCTGACAATCACGACCCGCATGACCGGCAGCGGATCCAACAAGGTTTTAGCCTGTTCTTCCCCCCGGAAGTGATGGGCGCGCACGTTGGAAGCGCACACAGCGAAACTACGGGACGTCGGCATAGCATGGCGTTTCGCGTTGCAAACGCGCTAGTCGGCCACTTTGGTACGGAACCAAACAAAGAAGGCCTTTCCGGCGAAGATAAACGCATCTTGGCCAGCGCGAGTGCCTGGTACAAGCAGCACCGGGAATGGTTACATGCGAGTATGACCCGCTTTATGGCCCATCCCGAAGACGACTTGATCGTGCGCCAGCAAGTCGCCGGCGATGGCACGCGCGCGCTGGTCGTAGCCGCATTGCTCGATACGCCAGAGCAAGCCGTTCTGGCACCCATTCGCGTAGCGGGCCTGAATCACGCTGCAAGATTTGCCCTTCGACTACTGAACACCGAGACGATGGCATCGACAGGGTTAGGCGAACACCGCGGGGACACACTCGAGGCGGTGGGTTTTCAACCGCCTTTGATGAAGCCCGACAGTGCCCTCGTATTTGAGTTAGAGATATTATCAGCATGACGGATCGCCCCGCACTTGGAGTTTGCTACTACCCGGAGCATTGGCCTGAGGCCCAGTGGTCAATCGATGCGGCGGACATGGCTAAACATGGCATTTCAATCGTGCGAGTCGCCGAGTTTGCCTGGAGTCGAATCGAGCCCAAAGCCAACTATTTTGATTGGATCTGGCTAGATCGCGCGATTGATACGCTGGCAGCCGCAGGATTGAACATTGTGCTGGGCACGCCGACCGCATGCCCGCCGGACTGGCTTATTCGTGCCCATCCAGACATCCTACCCGTCGGCGAAGATGGTCGACCGCGTCAATTCGGATCGCGTCGTCACTATAGTTTTTCCAGTCGTGTGTATCGAGAGCACAGCCGACGCATTACTCGACTGATGGCTGAACGGTATGGTCAGCACCCTGCCTTGGTCGGTTGGCAAACCGACAACGAATACGGTTGTCATGATACGACGCTGTGTTTTTCCGATTCGGCTTTGCAAGCCTTTCATCATTGGTTGTTACGTCGCTATGGCGATATTCAATCCCTCAATAAAGCCTGGGGAAACGTTTTCTGGAGTCAGGAGTACACCAATTTCCGTAGCGTTGGCTTGCCACTTGCCGTTACCGAAACCAATCCTGCACATCGGCTGGCTTTTCGACGGTTTTCATCGGATCAAGTCAGCGCCTTCAATAAGGATCAAGCGGACATTCTTCGGCAATACAGCAAACCCGGCGTTTTTCTGACCCACAACTTTATGGGCAATTTCGTCGATTTCGATCACTACCCCATCATGGAAACGCTCGATATCGCCAGCTGGGACAGCTACCCGTTAGGTTTCCTCGATCAGGGCTGGTTCGATGAACCGACCAAGAACAAGCATCGCCGCACGGGACATCCCGATTGGGCGGCGTTTCACCATGATTTGTATCGCGGCGTCGGACGGGGCCGTTTTGCCGTCATGGAACAACAGCCCGGATCAGTCAACTGGGCGGATAACAATGCCGAACCACTATCCGGCATGGTACGCCTTTGGAGCCATGAGGCTATTGCTCATGGTGCCGAATTCGTTTCCTGGTTTCGTTGGCGTCAGGCACCCTTTGCTCAGGAACAAATGCATGCCGGTCTGATGCGACCCGATCTGAAACCCGCAGCGGCCAGTGCCGAAGTCATGCAATTGGCCGAAGATCTCAACGGCGTCCTGGACAACGCCGATACGCAGGCAACGGTTGCCCTGATATTTGATTATGAGGCTTGTTGGCTCACCGACATTCAACCGCATCGTGCTGGCTATTCAGCATTACAGGTCGCCTTCGAGTACTACAGCGCCGCGCGCTCACTCGGACTCGATATTGACATCGTGCCATCAGATGCTGATCTGACCGGCTACTCGCTCATCCTGCTACCTTGTGTCCCACTCGTGAGCGCGGCACTTACCGACCAACTCGTCGAATCCGACGCCTCGGTTATTCTCGGCCCACGTGCGGGCAGCAAAACAACCGACTGCTGCATTCCGGACAATCTGGCGCCCGGACGCTTGCAAGCACTGATAGATCTCAAGGTTGTTAGCGTCGACGGCATTCGCTCAGACAACACTTATGCGCTCGCGCATGACCCGGATGCCAGCGCTTCAATCTGGATCGAAACGATCGAGTCGACGCTACCACCGGTTTGGCAAACTGCCGAAGGTCGCGGTGTCATTTGGCAACAAGGCAAGACGTGTTACGTCGGTGCGCGCTTGAATATGCACGCTATGACAACGCTGGTCGAGAACATCGCTGAACAATCCGGGATGACAACGGTTCGACTGCCTCCAACGATTCGATCACGTCGGCGCGGTAACCAGTGTTACTGGTTTAACTACAGTGATGCGCCTGTCGCCGCACCGATAGAGGGAACGATCGTCTGGGGACAAAACCCGGTGCCTGCTGCTGGCGTCACTTTGGTCTCGGAAGACGTATGACGCTCGCATCGCAGAGACTAAGCTCGGTAGCTGACCAAGCAGCGAACCTATTCGCTGAACAGTTCGGGACGCAGCCGACACTCACCGCATTCGCGCCCGGTCGCGTTAACTTGATTGGTGAGCACACCGACTACACCGATGGACTGTCGATGCCGTTTGCCATCGATCGCTATTTGGTGATGGCCGCAAGATTGGGGTCGGACGATGCGAAGGGTATTCGCCTTCGGTCCACGGCGAGCGATGATGAGCAGTTTATTGATCTGACCAATACGCCCGTGCCAAGCAAGGACTGGAGCACTTACGTGCGTGGCGTGATCGCCGGCTTGACCTCGCGTGGCATCAAAATTCCGGCGATGGATATTCTCGTACACAGTACGATCCCGGCTGGTGCAGGCCTCTCCAGCAGTGCCGCTTTGGAAGTTGCCGCCGCACATTTGTTATTGGCCGCATCCGGTCACACATTGGCCATTGACGAGCTAGTATTGCTCGCCCAAAAAGCAGAACACGAGTTTGCCAATGTGCCCTGCGGCATGATGGATCAGTTCTCCGTGGCCAACGGGCGTGCGGGTGAATTACTGCTTTTTGATAGTCGCGACCTCTCGGCAAAGCCCGTGCCGATGCAAGCCGACGGAAAGACATTTCTCGTAATCGACAGCCAGGTCAATCATGCATTGTCGGATGGCGCCTATGCCGAACGGCGCCGCGAACTGGAAACGGTTCAGCACGCAATGGGCAAGTCGTTAAGAGATGCCAGTCTCGATGATGTGGAAAACGCGACTGATGACATTGTGTTACGCAGACGTGGCAGGCATGTCGTGACAGAAAACCAACGCGTACGGGATATGGCTCAGGCACTTGCGCAAGCGGATTGGAAATCGGCTGGCTCGTTGCTATTCGAAGGCCATGCCAGTCTTCGCGACGATTTCGAAACGAGCTGCAGCGAAACCGATCTGTTAGTGGCGCTTGGCAGCGATCTCACCGGTAGCGGGCTTATTGGCGCAAGGATGACCGGCGGAGGATTCGGTGGTTCGGTCATCGCACTGGTTGAAGCCGATGCTGCCGCCGATATTGGCAAGCTCATCACCGAACGCTATCAACTATCGACGGGGCTTATGACCACGCCGTTATTCGTCACGCCGTCGGCGGGTGCTGGCATTTTGACTACCAGGAATTTCCAATGAGCAAACCAGCGACACCGCATCGACGCTACAACCCACTCAACGGCAGCTGGATATTGGTGTCCCCACACCGCACCGCACGACCGTGGCAAGGACAAACCGAAACCATTACGACCGACAGCGAACCGACTTACGTCGAAGACTGCTACTTGTGTCCGGGCAACCATCGCGCAGGCGGTGCGGACAATCCTGAATACGACAACGTATACGTCTTCGACAATGACTATCCTGCTTTACTGACGCAAAGCGAAGCACCCAGCGACGCTGATGACCCGTTGCTTGCCAGCGATGTCGTGACCGGCACTTGCAGAGTGATCTGCTACAGCCCGCGACATGATCTAACAATGGCGAGTATGAGCGCCAAGGCGATCCGAAACGTTGTCGACGCATGGGCGGAGCAATACGACGATCTCACGCCAGCCCACGGATGGGTACAAATTTTCGAGAACCGGGGCGAGATGATGGGCTGTTCTAACCCTCATCCGCATGGGCAAATTTGGGCAACCAGCAGCTTGCCGACCGAGGCAACCCGCGAAGCCGAGTGCCAGCAGAACTATCACGCCAAACATGGCACAAGCTTGCTCGGCGACTACATCGCCCGTGAAGAAAAAGCCGGTGAGCGCGTTTTGATATCAACGGACTATTGGATGGTCGTAGTGCCTTATTGGGCAGTCTGGCCCTTTGAAACGCTGCTGATTGCCAAAGAACCCGTCGGCACGCTCAGCGCCCTGAATGATGCGGCTCGTGACGATCTTGCCGAGACGCTACGCCGGCTATGCGGCACCTACAATCGCGTGTTTGATACACCATTCCCCTACTCGATGGGCTGGCACAATGCACCTGCCACACATGACGGAGACTGGCGACTACATGCGCACTTCTATCCGCCGTTACTGCGCTCCGCCACGATCAAAAAGTTTATGGTCGGTTTCGAACTGCTCGGCGAAGCACAACGCGACCTGACACCGGAAGCCGCTGCCACTCGCCTTCGTGAAGTCCTGATCGACTAATTCGTCGTATTCCGCTGTTGATCGACCAGAATCAGTTCTTCGACCGGAAAACCGGCCGCTTCGGCACGGCGTCGAAACTGTGCGATCAATGCATCCGATACGGTCGGTGTTCTGGATAGAAACCAGAGATACTTCTTGTTCGGCCCGGCAACAAACGCATACTGATAATTGGCTTTATCGAGTTCGAAAACAACATAGGAACCATAGAAGGGCCCAAAAAAAGACACTTTCAGGAAACCTGTTTCCTCATCATCGACAAAAAATGCTTTGCCGATCGCCTCGTCCCAATCATTGCTCTTTGTTGAGAAACCCCGGTTTTTAACGCGAATTCCACCGTCTTCACGAAGACTATACTCGGCGCTAACATCGCTAAGCCCCCTTTCGAAACGATGATCCAGCCGCGCGATCTCATACCATTTGCCGAGATACCGATCTGAATCAAAATCATCAACAGGCGTAATTCCGTCAGGCACATTAATGCACCCGGCCAACAAGAACGCAAAAGCCAACCCAAACCAACGCATTAGGCGATGACCTCGACGCCTTTCCAGAAAGCCACGCGACCTTCTATCTCTGACGCTGCAGATTTTGGCTCGTCATAGAACCACGCCGCATTCTGGTTACGCTCTCCATTCACCACGATATCAAAATAGCTCGCCGTGCCTTTCCAGGGACAAAAGCTCGTATGTGTACTCGACTCAAAATAAGTCGCTTGTAGTGAATCGCGCGGAAAATAGTGATTGCCTTCGACAACGACGGTATCGTTTGATTCGGCGATCGTTTGGTTTTGCCACATTGCTTTCATTTCATTGCTCCGTTGCCGTTAGGTCTGATGTCAGGTTAACGGTTTTCTTGTCGTCCGTGTCACGAGGCCTTTCGCTTCGAGATCCAGCTGCACGGTTTTGATCCACCATCCGGCTGTCTTGCCGCCCGGAAATAATGCTTCCGGCAAGAATGGTTTGACGGCACTCATCAGTGCTTTTTGATCCAGCCCCGGCGCGATCTTTGGCAGCACAGCGAGATACGCACTTTTCATCGCTTCATACTTTGCCGCATCAACCCGCGAGACGCTCCCGGGCGTATTGATATTTTCCACTTCGATTTTCGGTGATTCTTGAGTCATGCAAACATGCTCCTACTGTCATCGAGAGGTTTTCGAGAACTCACGCGAAATCGTCGCAATTTTGAAGATGCACCAGGCCAACGTCGCACCCCCGAACCCCAGCATCAGATTAACAATGGGTTCACTCGCGAGCACGGGGTGAAAAACGTTGTCCGGCCCAACGACTTTTGCATAGATAGCAAGGGCCACTGCTATGAACGCGAAGAAATCGATCGTGAGCAACATCACTAATGTCTTGAGCAAACGTTGTTTGTCGGTTTCAGATGTCATCAATAGGGTCCTTTGCGTTCCGTTTTGTGCTGCCGATAGCGTATATCAATTGCAATAACCACGCAGGTGCGATGCAGATGGCCAGCAGATAAGCGAACTCCGGTGGTGCGATCAGACCCGAGGAACCGATCAACGCCAACAGAACAAGCCCATGACCACAACGCCGCCAAATCGGCAACCCAAGTGCGTGAAAGAACCATCCGGCCAACGCAGCGCACGCCAACAGCAATGCGAACTTTAGTGTCACCGGAATCCATAACCATTCAAGCAGTGGTGCGTTCGCCAGGTCCCGCGTGATACCAATGAGAATGACATTTTCAATTCCATCACAGATTGCTGCAGCGACACCGAACGCCGCTGCCAGCTGCCAAGTACCACGCCCCGTCTGTCGATAGGCAGCCCAAAAAAACAGCCCCAGAAAACCACCATAGGTGGCCATGAACAAATAGTCCCAATAGTTACCCTGATCCATTGCTTTGATACGGGATGCACGTTCGGGGTCGGAGGGCTGACCAAATACCAGATCAAGGTCACTTGGCTCGCGAGCAAACTCGAACGCATACACCGGCACCGCATAGCCTGGTGCGAAGTCGCCACCGGTTGCCGGGAATTTCCCAGCGATCACAGCCGTGGCAATCAATACAGCCAGAGCGCACCACACTGTCGCGCGCCAATACCTGGAAGATGACGCATGATTCATCGCGTGTCTCCCGGCGATTCCTGTTCAAGCAATTGACATGCTAATTGCTGCGCGCCATGCACCCGTTCATCGAACTCGGCTTGCATCGAAGCGACACGAATAGCAGAAAGGGAGTAACCCTCTCCATACAAGCCCAGCAATCGTCGTAAACCGCGTTCATCACCGCGCAGAATTGCATTACGTGCGGTAATCAAATTCTGTAGCCAATACACATGCTGCTTGTCATCAAGTTGCTCAATGATCGACTGCAAGCGATCAGCCAATGCTGTCCAGTCATGCAATTTTCCGCTTCCTTCCACGCCAACCGTCCGCACAAAAAATCAATACAGCAGCCCAGATCAGGCCAAAACAAATCATTCGGGGCGTCGTTAGGACTTCACCACTAAACCAGCCGACGATGAACTGAATGGTTGGTCCGATGAACTGTAGAAAGCCGATCATCGATAAGCTCAGGCGGCGGGCGCTGAGTGCGAAGAATAACAAAGGCAGCACGGTGACCGGCCCCGCCAATGTGATCAACCAGCGAAGTCGACCATCACCGGCAACGAACGCAGAGCCCCCGTCTTGCGCAATCATGCCCAACCAAATCGCTGCCACCGGCATCAGTAGCAACGTTTCGATAAACAGACCCGGCATGCCACCGACGACAACTTGCTTACGGATAACGCCGTAGATCGTAAAAGTCACGGCCAATGCCAGTGAAATCCAAGGAAATTCACCGCCGCTTATCGTGAGAACAAGCACGCCTATCGTCGCCAAACCCACCGCTAGTATTTGCGCTGGCCGCAGCTTTTCACCGAAGAAAACAACGCCGACCAGTACATAAATGAGCGGGTTAATGTAATAGCCGAGGCTCGCTTGAAAAATTTGTGCTTTTTGCACAGCGACGATGTAGACAAGCCAGTTGGTTGCGATGACCAGAGCAGCTAACGACAGCCAGCCAACCTTGGAAGGGGTTCGTATTGCCGACACCACCTCCGGCCATTGACCCCGCATAGCAATGATCAGTGCACCGAATGGCACGCTCCATAAGACGCGGTGTGCGAGCATCTCTGTGGCGGGTACCGTTTTTACGAACAAGAAGTAGACCGGCAGAAACCCCCACATTCCGTAAGCGAGCACGCCGCATAAAATGCCATCTCTCGTCTGCGTGTCCGTGTTTGTCACTTTGCGTGCCCCGAATTGAGTAATGAATCAATGCCATCGACAGGCAGATCGCGGTAGCATAAAGACTCATTTGCTGAGCCGCAATGCATGCCGACAATACATACCGAGTATTTTGACCAGACTGACCAGCAGGAACCTGTCGAGTGTTTCGTGCTGCGTAATGATGCCGGTATGGTCGTCAAACTGGTGCCGATTGGGGCGTCGGTTCAATCACTGATCGTGCCGGACAAACATGGGCAACCCGTCGATATTGCACTTGGCTATGACCATGCCGCGGGCTACCTCGCCAATCCGGAGTATTTGGGCTGCACAGTGGGACGCTGCGCCAATCGGATAACGGGTGCCCAGTTCGATCTTGAAGGTGAAACGCACGCGCTATCCAAGAATGCCGCTGGGATTCACTTGCACGGCGGCGCAACGGGGATCAGCCGGCAGTTATGGACGTCGACAATGGAGCGCAGCCAATCCGATGGAGGCCTAAGCGTCAGCTTCTATCATGAAAGCCCTGATGGCGAAGACGGCTATCCCGGAAAACTCTCACTACGGGTGCGTTACACACTTGACGACAACCAATCGCTACACATCGAGCACTTTGCAAGAACAGACCAGCCGACCATCGTCAATCTATGCAATCACAGCTACTTCAATCTCAATGGACATGACGCTGGCAGTATCACAGACCATGAGCTACGACTGTTCAGCGAACAATACACGCCGACAAACGATGACTTGCTGCCGACCGGGGAACTAGCCGACCTGACACCGGTTCTCGATTTTCGAAAAGCGCGGAGAATTGGCGAACACCTGAACCATCCGGATTTGGCCATAACGGGAGGCTATGACCACAATTTCGTCATCCCGCAGGGTAAGAAACGGATGACGTTGGCGGCGATCATGACGGCGGAACGCAGCGGCATTTTGATGTCAGTCAGTACAACGGAACCCGCCATGCAGTTGTATACAGCCAACCATCTTGCATTGGATAACGCAAAAGGCGGTGGTAGCTATCTGCGCTACGAAGGGGTTTGCCTGGAAACGCAACGCTTCCCAGACGCCATCAATCAGCCAAACTTTCCGTCTGTGGTACTGGCGCCGGATGACCTCTACTACAGCAAGACGGTTTATCGTTTCGGTCGCCTAAAAAACACGGCTAGCACGGACTCTTAGATTGTTGTTAACCAGCCGTGAACGTCTTCGCGTTCACCACTATGCACCGCCGACAAGGCTTCTCTCAGTTTCATCGTAAAACGGTAACCACTGCCGGGATTGACCTCATGGGTCTTACCTTGATAAACCATATGACCAATGGGTGTCAGACTCGCGGCCGTGCCGGATAACGCCGCATCGGTCGTCGGTAGCGCCGCAAGCAATTCTTCAACACCGAAGTTACGTTGCTCCACTTGCATGCCGAAATCTTCTGCCAGCGTCAGTGTCGATGACCGTGTGACGCCATGTAAGAAAGAAGTATCCAACGCTTTCGTCAAAATGTGGTCGTCGCCAATCAACAGGAAATTGGCCGCGCCTGTCTCCTGAACATCATCCGTTGGGCAAAACAGCACTTGATCCACCCCATGCTCGGCTTTTGCAGCCAATGTCGGGCCCAATGCGGCCGCATAGTTGCCGCCAGTCTTGGTGCTGCCCAACTGACGTGTTGAGCGAGCGTTTTGATCATCAATCAAAATCTTGAGTGGTCGCACACCCCCGGCGAAGTAGTCACCGACCGGCGAAGCCAGCACATAGAGTTTGGCCGTCAAACTGGGCGAAGCCGCAGCACCGATATTCGGTAAAGTCCCGATCAGCGTCGGGCGCAGATAAAGCGCACCCGGCATGGCTGGCACGGCATCGCGATTGGCACTGATCACATCGACGACCATTTTCGTCAACAAATCTGTCGGTGGTACCGGCAAACACAAAGATGCGGCGCTTTTTTGCATACGTGCGACGTGGTCTTTTAACCGAAACACATGGATTGACCCGTCCGCCCATCGATAGGCTTTGAAGCCTTCGAAACAGGTACTGGCATAATGCAGCACATGCGACGCCGGGTGCATCGGTAACGGTGCCAGCGGTTGGAGCGTCGGCGATTGCCACGCATCCTCTTCAAAATCTGCAACGGTAAATTCTTTGCAAAACTCGGATCCGAAAGCTGTCATCTGCATTCACGTAGCCGACAATGCGGCATCTGTCATAAAGAGGAGAAGAGGATAGCCGGAGCGACCAGCTCGCTCAAGGATAGTGGTCAAGATTTTCCAACTGAATAACCAGCGCTGATGGATTAACAGAGGCATTGCGCGGCCACGATTGTCATTGGCCAGCCACAAAATCGAACCTGCCACCGGAAAACGATCAGCAGTTATCCGCTCCGGCCTAAGGAGGCACGACAACATATCACCAATGAAGCTAATCATCGGCAATCCGGTCCAAACCCAAACGATTTGGGCGGTGCCAGCTTTGTCCCCTACTAGACGAACCGAATAAAACGGCGAGATGCGCACCGCCAATCACATCGCTGCTACACTTGTCGCATGAGCAACGCATCTGCTAATTCGTTCGGCGCATTGAAACGTTTGTTGCACTACGCGTCCGGCTTTAGAACCCGAATCTGGCTGGCGGGCTTCTGCTCCATGATGAATAAACTGTTCGATGTGATGCCCGAAATCCTGATTGGTATCGCGATCGACGTCGTCGTCAGGCAGCAAGACTCCTTTGTTGCAGCACTCGGCATCACCGACCCAAAGCAACAGATGCTACTGCTGGCGATGCTCACACTTCTCATCTGGATCGGAGAATCCATCTTCGAATACTTGCTGCTGGTACTTTGGCGGAATTTGGCTCAGGACCTACAGCACAAGATGCGAGTGGATGCCTATCAGCATACCCAAAAACTCGATTTGTCATGGTTCGAAAGCACTCGGGCCGGCAGTATTGTGGCGATTATCAATGACGACGTGAATCAATTAGAGCGTTTCCTCGACAATGGCGCCAACAACCTCATTCAGGTAGCCACGACGCTGCTGGCAGTCGGTGGCGTGTTCTTTGCGGTCTCCCCGGGCATTGCCCTGATTGCATTCACACCCATCCCGGTCATCGTCATTGGCGCGTTCTACTTTCAAAAACGCGCTCAACCGCTTTATGCCGATGTCCGCGAGCGTGTCGGCCAATTGGCTAGTCGCTTGTCGGCAAACCTCGGCGCGATCATGACGATCAAGAGCTTTGCCACCGAGGAGAAGGAAGTCACCAGAATCACTCGGCAAAGTATGGACTACGTAGAGGCCAATCGACGAGCGATCAAGATCAGCTCGGCATTCATTCCAGTGATTCGCATGGCCATCCTGGCCGGCTTTGTGGCGACATTCTTGTTTGGTGGCTACAAAGTATTAAATGGCACACTCAATGTCGGCGCTTATGGCGTGTTGGTATTCCTGACACAACGATTGTTATGGCCGCTGACCGATCTTGCCAATACGGTAGATCTTTACGAACGTGCAATGGCGTCCACGCGTCGCATCCTCGATTTGATTGAGGTGCCGGTTCAGATTCGCGATAGCGATGATGCAACGGTGCTACGAAAGGCGACGGGGCATGTCGAATTCCGCGATATTCATTTCGCCTATCGCGATGACGTCACCGTCCTGCATGACTTGAGTCTCACCATCCCCGATGGCGACACGATCGCACTGGTTGGGCAGACCGGTTCCGGCAAGAGCACCATCGTCAAGTTGTTGCTGCGTTTCTATAACCCGCAAAGCGGCCAGATTATGGTTGATGATCAACCGATCGAGACGGTGACATTGGACAGTCTTCGCCGACAGATTGGACTCGTCAGTCAAGACGTTTTCCTGTTTCACGGTACGATCCGCGAGAACATTGCCTATGGTCGCGACGATGCGTCTGATGACGACATTCTAGCCGCAGCGAAAGCCGCCGAAGCGATCGAGTTCATCGAGAAAATGCCGGAGGGACTCGACACCATCGTTGGAGAACAAGGCCAAAAGCTCTCGGGTGGCCAGCGGCAGCGACTGTCTATCGCCAGGGCGCTGCTCAAAGATCCGCCAATCCTTATTCTTGACGAGGCTACGTCAGCCGTCGATAACGAGACCGAGGCGGCGATCCAGCGTTCGCTGCTAAAGATCTCGGAAAATCGTACGACGATCGTTATCGCTCATCGGCTATCGACGATTGTCAGCGCAGACCAGATTTACGTGCTGGATGAAGGGCGAATCGTTGAATCAGGTACCCATGATGAACTGAAAGATCACGACGGTATCTATAGCCACTTGTGGCGGGTTCAGACCGGGCAATAAACTCGCAGTCACCGGTTAAGCGTCAGTCGCAATTTCGGCCTGTACCTTTTCGAGCACTTTCAGGTACACATACCCTTCGTCCGCGTTACTCCAAAGGTCCTCGGCACGATCAGCGGCACGTTTAGCGCGCGCATTATCTCCAAGCTCCAAATACGCTTGAGCAAGATATAAGTGCGCGGTTGCCAACCCCGGATAGGTAGCGACAATCGTTTTCAAGCCATCAACCGCCTCTTGTGCCTCACCCGCCTGGCGAAGCAGATCGTACATCGACGCCTGCATCGTATAGCTTTCCGAAGTTGCCAACACATTGAGTAGCGATGCCTCGGATACCCTTAGCGCTTCGCGCGCCAGCTCGGCAGCCGCGACCTTGTCATCCTTAAAAATAGCCACCTGAGCACGACCACTAAAGAGCATCACATTCAGATTTTCATTATTAGGTTGCGACGCCAGGAACGTCTCTGCACGCTCAAAAGCTTCAAGGTAAGCGGCTTTATCCTGATTGATGGTATGCACCGCCAGATCAAACCAGTACATAAATTCAGACCATGGCGGCTGCAAGCCTGCGCGGACTTCGTTTAAGCCCGCCAGCACCTGCTCCGGGGACGCGCCGGTATAGGCCGCCATCATGACAGAAGGTGCCTCTAACTGCAGGGTGTACATTAACGGCGGCATCAAACGTCGTGCTGCCTCGTCATCTTCTTCCATGTAGCGAATGGCATCACTATAGCGACCAACAAGACCCGCAAGCTGTACGCCCTTGGTCATGATTTGCATGATTTCCTGATCGGTCAGATTGCCACGTCTGAGCTGCGCCAAGCTATCTGACGCATTCGCAAATTCTCCCTTTTGCATCAGCACATCGATCAAGCCGAGTTCCGGTTCGATGGAGTTACTCTCGATACGACCCGCCTGCTCATAGGCTTCGACGGCACCGTCAAAATCACCTTTGTCTTTGAGTATTTGCGCTAACACGGTGTAGCCATCCGCACGATTGGGACGGTTCTCAACGAACTGCGTTGCGAACTCCTCGGCGGCATCAAAATCACGTCGCTGGCGTTCGATATTTGCTGACATGAGCAACGTATTATCGGCTGATCGATTGATCTTGCGAACCTGCACCAGCGCATCCAGCGCCGCGTCCAGATCAACGGATCGATTCAGCTCCAAAGCGGCATAACGGAAGAACGCGCGCTCATTGTCGGGCTCTACCTCAGTCCAGGTCCTGGCGATCTTGACCGCCTCATCAAAATTGCCCGTCACCGCCTGGCGGTTTATTCGAACAACAAATTTCGACTCGGTTGATAGCCGATAATCAAACGCCTGTGCCGAATCAAATGCCGCGATTGCAGATTCCCGATCACCCAGCAAATAGTGGTACATCCCCAATCGGGTGTGTGCTTCAGCAAACTGCGGATCACGCTCGACGGCCTGGTTCAACACAGGGCCATACCCTACATTGTCGCGGTCCACTTCCAACATCATCAGCGCTTCAACGAATAATTGATAGGCCTCGACGTCTTCCGTCATCAGTTCACTAACCGGCAAGTCGGCAATCGCCGGCTGCTCCGAAAGTTCGCTGACCAGTTCAGTCTGAAAAGACCGCGACAACTCATCAACAACCTCGAACATCGTGTCTATCGTGAAGCTCGCGGTTTTGGACACACGTACACGCGCGGTCTCTGTCTCGTACAACGCGTATTCAGCAACGAAATTATCCGGTGCATCGCCATCACGAATTTCTCCGCGCATGAAAAACTGAGTCGTCGCCCGCGAGGCAAGGCCCATCTGGATCGTTTGTGGCTCACCCATGCCGCGTTCGAACCCGGCTTGTCGCAAGCCTTCCAGCGTGTCATCCGAATCAAATGGTGTATAGATACCAAATCTTGCGCTTGCCCGATCAATGTCAGCGCTGATCAATACCGGGATACCGTAAGCCAACCAATCTGGCGCTTCTTTTGTATTGTTTTTCATGAAGAACGCAACAATGCGCTGCGTCCCATTAGCAACTTCTTCGACCTCGACCGGCATCGTTTCAGCAAGTGTCGTTGGTGAAACAGACGCCGGTCGGTCCGGCAACATCACAACGGCGACTGCGGCGGCAATCAGGTTAAGCGGGATAAACACCTTCTCGAAGCGGTTTGAGGTGTCCTTTCCAGGTGCACCATGTGTCCATGCATAAATAGCGACGGACGGCAGCAGCACAGCCAGAAACACGAAGATGTAGGCCGTCAATCGGGCCGGCAATGTGAACTGATCCGTCAGCCAATCCCCAATCTCAATGGCCATCCAAACGCCGGCAATATAAAGACCTAGGTATTGGGGGACCCGTCGATAAAAGAGTTCCGAAATAAAGCTTCGCTGCTCGGTCATGTTAATAGTGCCTGATGATGCGGATGTTACCTAAACCTAGACGCGCGGCAGGCCATGCTGCGAATCGTTAATTGCAAGATACGGCGAGTGCTGCTCTGCAGCAACCCATTCTACACGGTGCGGGCAACAAAAAACGGCGTGGTCCTTTCGAACCACGCCGTTAGTCTCAGACTGCTACCCAGGTTTAGTCGCGGACGGAACGTATCCAGCGTCGCAAAACGCCAGCCGAGCATCCGAATTTCCGCTGACCGTTGCCGAGATCAAGTGCGTCGATAATCTGGTTACAAGAGCAACCAGCCGTGTCCGTTGTGGTGACCGGAATGACAAACGAGAACTGATCAGGATCTCCGCCGCGATCGAAGACAAAGTCATCATTCGCCAACGTGAAACGGAGTCGCCCAACCCGACCAGAGGTGGTCGTCTCGGGAATCACCGTACCCGGACAAACATCGCGGTTATCGGCAACACCATCGCCGTCTTGATCTACCGTTAGGTAAACCACCAGACCATCATGATCTGAACTTCGCAACGGCGTTCCCGCCTCTTCGATCAGATTCAGCGCTGCATCGGCGTTTCCGCGCCCATACATGTAGCCGCGCAACGAGTCGTTCAGATTTTGTGAGATCAACGCATGATCCAGCGCCTGCGCCGATCCGCGGAAGATGAACGAATAGCGCTCTTCTTCTGCAATCAGGTTAGTCAGATTCACCAAATCGGGATTCACAAGATCATCGCCTGACAGCAGACTTTCTGTCGGATCAACGACACCCTGAATCTGGCCGACAACATCTACGAAGCCATCGCTGAACTCGTAAGCATTGAAATCACCAACAACAACGAGGTTGATCGCCGGCTCTGCTTCCTGCAGTGCCTGAATGGCAGCTGCCAGACTTTGCGCCTGACCTAATCGTTTCGCCCGAACACGCTCACCGCTCGATGATGAATCAATGCCACCCAGCGAACGGTTGTGCACTGAAATCACGGCGATCGGGAACTCTGAATCGTTGCCGGTGTAGCGCGCTTCCAGCAACAACGGCGGCCGGTCATTCAACAGATTTCCGTCGAAGGCCAGAATATCATCGCGACCAATTTGCGTCACGGCATCCACCGTGACTGACTGTCGGACCATGAAGCCGACATCAATCGTACCAACATCATTGCCTTCGATCAGTTCGTTGCTGTAGCTCACGCTCGCATCCAAGGCATTGATTGCCGCGGCCAGGTCATCCAGTGCGCCCAGCTTCTCGACTTCTTGCACCGCGAGAACTTCCGGCGAGTCCAATACATCGACGATGTAGCGCGCGAGTTTATCCAGACGAACAGCATACTCTGCCGGGTCAATGACAACATCATCACGTGTGCGCCCATCGGCCGCGGAATCCGCCGGGTCATCGATACTGTCAAACAGGCGGAACATGTTGAGGCTACCAACGGTGAATTCGCCCTGCCCACGCTCCCGCACGGCCACTGGCAATACCGCATCAGTGACGTTCAGAACCGTTGGCCAAAGCTCATAACCACCGAATTCGAATCCAATAACACCGGTCGCGCTGAAGGTAGATCCAGCCGCGATCGCAGCGTTCGGCAAGCCCAGCTTATCGGGATCCAACTCGAAGACTTCAGGGTTGCCATCGTAAGTCGCGATGCTGCCGCCCAAGCCGGGGAATGCCACGCCAGGCTCGCGGAATGCGCGTTCATCGCGTGCAACGATAAAGACCTCTGCCAGTGGATCACTGCCGAAAGATTGGTTAGGTGCCGTTACCGTGCCAGCCGCAATGCTGACCAGCATGCCTTCCCAGCATTCGAACTCGATCGCACAATTACTAATTTCCGGAGAACGGGAAGGTTGATCTGCATCCAGAACAACCGGAGCCGGCAAATCCGCGCCACTGCCCGTTACTGTTACTGTCGACCCCGTTTCGAATTCTGTGAATCCGAAGAATTCGGTCACGCTGCCCTCAACATCGACAATATCGCCAACGAACACCGTCGGTGCAGCACCGGTAAACACATAAATACCATCTGACGTGTCCACATTGCCGTCGCTGCGACCGGTCGGCGTTTGCATGAAGAAACCATCAGTACCCAAGGCCGTGACCACATTCGCCAATGAACGAACGACCTGGCCAGCGAATGGCGATGCAGCTCCATCACCCTGAATTTCAAAAATCTCCGCTTCCACAACCGGCGGAGGCTCATCGCCCTCAAAGTTTCTCAATACCTGGATATTCTGGAACGCCATCGCTTCAGATCCGCCATCTGTTTGCAGCGTCAACGTAAGCGTCAGCTCTGCGCCCTCGCCGGAAAGCGCGGTCTCGAAGGCGGTCAGAACATTACTTAGCGGTGTACCATCCAGCGTCATCGGGTCATTCAGCGTGAAAACACCGCCGCCCGCGAGCGTGTAGTCGAGGCTAGCTGCTTCATCGGTAGTTCCGGCAAAAGCGACTGCGTCGGCGCCACCATCAATTGAATAGGTCCAGGTGAAGGAATCATTACTTTCGAAATCACCCATCGCGCCCATGGCGATAGAAAGGCCGAGTTCCGTCGCACCCGTGATATCGAACACCCACACGGCGGATACCGGCCCGCTATTGTCACCGTTTTGCGTATCTGTAGCGCCAAAGAACTGGTCAAGGTTGGTGTCATCAACGATGCCAAGGCTGTCGCCAGTAAAGGTCATCAACGAATCATCAAGCACCGAAAAAGGAATGCTGGGCGATACGCCGCGTTGATAGATCTGGAACCCGTCACCGGCAGATGCGAACGCACCGTCGAACGGATTCGAAAAGCTGATGAGGTTTTGATTGGCCGATTGCAACAAATCAAACGCCACAACGTCGGAGGAAATGCCACCACTGTTGATCTCGATGTTTCTGATCGCAAACGCTTCGGAACCACCATCCGTATTCACCGTCAGCGTAATCGCAAGCTCACTACCGCTGCCCGCAATATCAGCCCCGAAGGTTTGAAAAGCATTGGTTAACACGGTGCCCTGCAATGTAGCGGGGTCGTTCAAATTGACGGCGGTGCCACTCGCGAGGCTATAGTCAGCCGCAATGTTCTCATCAATGGTGACTGAAAAGGCAGTTTGAACATCACCGCCATCGATCTGATAAGTCACATCGAAGGTATCGGAATTTTCGAAATCGCCCATGGCGGCAAAGTCGATTGACAACACCATGTCGCTGGCGCCTGCTACATCGAACACCCACGTCGCGCTAACAGCCCCTGACGTATCGCCGTTGACGGTATCGGTTGCGCCGAAGAATGGCGCTGTATCTGTTTCAGCAACAATGCCGAGTGTGTCAGCCGGAAAAACGCTAATGGAGTCGTCTGCTAACGAAAATGGAATCGTTGGTGACAAGCCGCGTGTGTAGATTTGAAAGCCATCGCCCGCGGACGTAAAAGCGTCCGTTGACGGGTTATCGTAGCTAATCAAATTGACGCTATCGCCATCGACCAGGTCGGCGCCGACCAGTTGGGCCGTGCCGTTTGCCGCCAGACCGCAAGCCAGCAGGCCTAACAGCCACTTATTATTCTTGTACTGCATAATCGCTCCATGAGTTTCCATTAGTGGCCGGATCGGCCGGTAATTTCGTTTGCAACTACTCCATCATACCCATGTGATTGCTACAGGAATATGTCAAGCCACCCGACAATCGGCAACTCTTTAGAATTCTTGGGATTACACATCTCGGGTTGACGTCATACTGGTAAAGATCGCGACAAAAATGACATTATGTCCAAAATGAAAACCCTCTTAATCATCGACGATGACAAACAATTGGTCTCCATGCTGCGCGAGCTGCTCAAGATGGAGGGCTATGTCGTGCATGACCGTCAAAGCGGCGAACAAGGCCTCCGATTTTTGCGTGACAACGGCGACGTCGATGCGGTCATTCTTGATGTCATGATGCCCGGCATGGACGGATTTGAAACCTTAACGCGCTTAAGACATCAATCCGACCTTCCCGTCATCATGTTGACTGCACGAGGTGAAGCTGACGATCGCGTGCTGGGGCTTGAGCATGGCGCTAATGACTATCTGCCGAAACCGTTCAACCCCAGAGAGCTGCTACTCAGGCTTCGGGTGATGCTTAAACAGGGACAAAGCAACGACGTCGAACCCGTACAGACTTTTCATGAATTGACACTCGACAACCAAAACTTGCGGGCGACCTTAGGTGACGAGACCCTAAAACTCACCGGCGCGGAGTTCAGTATTCTGCAAACATTGATGGGTACGCCGGGCGAAGTACAAAGCCGCGAGTCTTTGTCATCCCGTGCACTCGGCAGGCAAACCTCACCCTACGACCGGGCGCTCGACACACACATCAGCAATCTTCGAAGCAAGTTGGGTGGCAAAGCTGCAACGATCATTATCAAGAGTGTTCGTGGTGCAGGGTATACGCTGCTCTATCGGTCTGCCGCGGAGTAACCCAATGAGAAGTATTTTCTGGAAGATTTTTCTCTCGTTCTGGTTGGCGATGGCCCTGATTCTAGGCCTCATGCTGAAGTTTAGTATGCACTTGTCCGGCGAGCGCTCGACCCAAGCGAGCGAGTCACGGCGTATCGATATTTTCCGGTCAGCCGAAGATGCACTGGAAAGCGGTGGCGCACGTGAGTTTGAACAATGGCTTAAGTCGCAAGCGATATTGCCACCGGCGCGTACTGTTTATTTGCTGGACCAAGATGGTCAGGATATTCTGGGGCGCTCATTGCCCAACGACGTGGAATCCACGTTCAAGCGACAGCAACAGCGGCGCCGGCGTTCCGGTCGCACACCGCGCTGGCCAAGAATGGCTGACGCTGATGGCAATCAGTACTGGTTTTTGTTCGGCACGGCGAAACCACCTCTGCTCGGCGTATTAAGCAGCCCTGGCGTCACATCCGCTTTGTTTTTGGTTGCCCTGTTGGTCAGCGCTTTGATCTGCTTCTTACTCACGCGTTATTTGACCGCACCGCTAACCCCCGTGATGGCCGCAGCGCGGAAACTCTCAACGGGAGACCTTGACGCACGAGTCGGTAAGACGAATCAGCGAAGTGACGAGTTGGGTGATCTATCCTCACAGTTCGATCAAATGGCGGACGCCTTGCAGCGTCAAGTTGAATCGCGACAAGACTTGTTACGTAACGTTTCTCATGAACTACGCTCTCCGATTGCGCGAATTCTTGTCGCCCTGGAATTGGCATCACGCCAACCCGACGAGATCAATCTGCATTTGCAAAGAATCGCGCAGGATGCGGAACATATGGAAGCACTGACGCAGCAAATTCTTGATCTAGCCAAAGCTCATGCCTCTCCTGGTACTGAACAAGCCTTAGATCTTCAGCATCTGGTCAGGCAGATTTGTGACGATGCCGCATTTGAAGGGAAGCCCGCATCAATATTTGTCGAGTTCAGTCCACTGTGCGATCACAACCAATTGCAAGGTAACGAGGCGCTACTTTCCAGCGCCATTGAGAATGTGGTTCGCAATGCGCTGCGATTTTCACCGCCGGAGGCCATCGTTCGTGTCACGCTCGACAAAGATGCAGCTAACGACCACAGTATTTTGTCCGTCGTAGATGAAGGACCAGGCATATCCCCCGCACTGCTTTCATCGATCTTCGATCCGTTTGTCAAAGGGTCGGAAAGCGATGGTGCCGGCGTCGGACTTGCATTGAGCCGACAAATCGTCGAATTACATGGCGGCCAGATAAAAGCCCGCAACAACGATCAGCCGGAGAAGGGGTTGACGGTCACGATGACACTACCGCATCGATCTACAGCCGACTAAATCTTAGACAGTCCATCGCTTGAGCGCTTGCTGCTCAATACCTACCGACAACGCTCCGCGTAACCTTAAAGCAACCCCTCTATTAGGGCGTGCAATCAGCGCTCGCCGCCGGCGCCGGCAACAGTCGAATAAAATCGAATGTCGCATTCAAATCGGCCGGTGCTGCGAACGCATTGGCCACCATGCCGACCTGAAGCGTGAGCGGTAAGTCCGCACGCGTGATGGTTTGCGTAAGCGTCCAATCCGTTTCTCCCGAGAGTCGTCGGTAGGTAAAGAAGTCATCACCAATTCGGCACAACACAAGATCACCCGAGTTGCTGCCTTGATCGATAAACAAGGTCGATGCGCCATCTACCGTCGTTTTGGTTTCGCTGCCTACGCCGCCGCTGACCCTATTGTCCTGCCGGCCCACATTGAGCATGACATGATTTTCAGGATCGGTGGCACCGTCAGCATCGCGGGCCATCAGGCCGGCCGAGTTGAAATCCGCGGAGGGCGCGTTGCCTGGTGCCGTAACGCTATCTGCTAGCACACGGGTGTGAACCGAGAAGTCGCCACTAAGTAACTTGAACACCAGCGGTGCGTCGCCGTTCTCAAACCAACCTGGTGTTTGCGTAGGCACGATAGTCAGCTCACCCAACGTGGATTGATTGATATCCAGCACCGTGTACTGGGCTGCCGTGCCCTCGGCCTGATGACGTAACGTCCAATCCACCAGTGAGTCGACGCTAAATTCATCGCTGAAACTATCGACGGCAGGTCCTGTTGAAACTTCAATCGCGACCGCCGTATTCAAAACTACCGAAGTGCCCGCAACCGGGTTTTGGCTAATGATCCTTCCAGCGGCGACCGTATCGCTGCTTAGTTCTGTCACCGTGCCGGTCACCAAACCTAATGCAACGAAGGCTGAATCGGCGCTTGCACGCGTCAAGCCGGCGACATTCGGTACGTCGACCATGACGGGACCCAGGGAAACAACCAGATCAACCGCACTACCGACAATCGCGATTTCAGCCGCGACCGGTGTTTGGCTAATCACTTGACCGGCCGGCACAACATCGCTGTTTTGTTGCAAAACGTTACCGACAATCAGTTCACCGGCGACCAGCGCAGCACGCGCTTGCGCTTCCGTCAGCCCGACAACGTCCGGCACCGCAACGGTGGGCGGACCGAGCGACACGACAAGATCGACAACCGTTTGCTCGGGAACAACGGTTCCGCCATTCGGGTCCTGACTAATGATCTGACCCAATGGCACATTGAAATCATTGGCTTCGGTGATGACACCAACGACCAGGTTGGCATTGACCAGAGCGAGTTCGGCATCAGCTTGAAGCAAGCCGACAACATTCGGCGTAGACACCGGCGGACCAAGCGACACGACGAAGTCGAGTGTCGTATCAGGCACCACCAATGTGCCCGGTGGCGTCGCCTGACTAATCACCTCGAACTGTGGAATATTGTTATCAAATCTTCGCGTGATAACACCGGCCTCAAGACCCGCATTCGCCAATACGACCAGCGCCTGAGCTTCTGTCAGCGACACAATATCGGGGACCGGCAAAGGATTGGGACCAACTGATATGACAAGGTCAACCGCAGTCGTCATCGCAACCAGCGCACCAGGCGCCGGGTTCTGCGAAATAACTGCACCGGCTGCAACATCGACGCTGGCTTGTGTCGTAAACTCGCCGGCGACCAAATCTGCGCCTTCCAAAGCGACAATAGCATCGGCCTCGGTAAGGCTAGTGACATCAGGCACGGCAATGTTGGCCGGCCCCAATGACACCGTCAGATCAACGTCTGTGTTGGCGCTGACCATCGCACCGGCAACCGGCACTTGCTCAATAATGCGACCAAATGGCACGACATCGCTAGCTTCGCCGGTAACGGTACCAATCAGCAGCGTGGCGTCAGTAATCGCTGTACTTGCTGCCGCTTCCACAAGATTGACGACATCAGGAACACTAACGTCGGCGGGACCTGTAGACACCACTAGCGTAATGCCGCCGCCCCGGGCGACTAGTTCTCCAGCGACCGGAATCGACCGGATGACTTGACCAACCGGGACGACATTGCTGGCCTCCGTCGCAACGGCGGCAACGGTCAGACCGGCATCACCCACCGAGGTTTCGGCCTGTGCTTGATCACTGCCCGCCGTCTCAGGCACAGGCACACTCGCCGTGCCACTCGACACAACAATATTGACCGTCGAACCTTCGGATACGGTGGTGCCACTTCTTGGGTCTGTTCGAACGACGCTACCAATCGGCACGTCATCACTGGATTGCGATGTCACCGTCCCAACACGCAACCCGGCATCGCGAATAGCCTGCTGCGCAGCGTCTTGCTCCAGGCCTGACGTATCGGGCGTCGTTACTGTGTTGCTAGTATCCTGGTTGTTGGTGTCACTTTCAGTCGGCGAACACGCCGCGACGAATCCCAACATGACAAGAAAAAACAACCGAAGACGAATTCGGAATACGGACATAACAACACCTGGCAGCAAATCAACGGCCATGAGCCCTCGCTCACGGTTCTACATAAGTCGCCATCTTGCCCTGACACTTCACAACAACGTCGTACCTGCTTCACAAAAACCATAAAAGCATTTTAGTATTATGTTCAATTCAACCCTTCGGACACTGGATTAGACGGCGCTCCTCTTCATGGAACGCCGACGAACTTTTCTCGAGCACCTAAAACCGATGCAGACTTTCGACCAAATTATTGTGGACCGCGGCTCGAAGTACGCCGTTAGTGGTGCGCCATGCCTATCGGCAGACGACGCCAAACGCTACGTTAAACAGCTATGTCGGCAAAAGAAGTTCGCGAAGGCCACCCACCACACCTGGGCATTCATCGGCAGCCAAGGGCCCATCAAGAATGACGATGGGGAAAGCGGTGCCGGCATGGTAATTGTGCGGATGCTGGAGCGCGCCGGACTCACGGACCATGTCGTCATCGTGACGCGCTGGTATGGCGGCAAGCATTTAGGCGGCGACCGGTTTAGACATGTGCAGGATGCTGTTCGCCATTACTTGGAACACCGAACGCATTAGCGACAGATAGATCACCGAACGAGAGCGATACCACCGAAACCAGAAATTTGATCCGGTTTCTTTCATTTCCACGCCTCTAGTTAACAGGGCAAGCGATTCCTTTCGAAATCGCTGCATCATGTTAATGGGGAGAGAAAATGAAAGGTCTAATTTTAGCCGCACCGCTGCGCGCTGCGTTATTGAGTTTCGTCTTGGGTTTAGCCGCTTGTGGCGGCAGTGGCAGCGATGGTCCGCCGCCGATCGACACAGACAATGACGGCATTGCTGACGCTACGGATCCCGACGATGATAACGACGGCGTCAATGACGTCAGCGATGCATTTCCGCTCGATGCCAGCGAATCAGTCGATACCGATGGCGATGGTACCGGCAACAACGCCGACACCGATGACGATGGCGACGGCGTCGACGATACGACCGACGCGTTTCCGTTGGATAGCACCGAATCTGTCGATACCGACAGCGATGGAACCGGTGACAATGCCGACACGGACGATGACAACGATGGCGTTGACGACAACGCTGACGCATTCCCATTGGATGCCAACGAATCAGTCGATACCGATGGCGACGGCACCGGTAACAATGCGGACACCGATGACGATGGTGATGGCGTTGATGACAGCGCGGATGCGTTTCCATTAGACGCCAGCGAAACATCGGATAGCGACAATGATGGCGTGGGTGACAATAGCGACACGTTCCCGAATGACCCGAACGAAAGTGCCGACTTTGATAGTGATGGCATTGGCGACAACGCAGATGCCGATGACGACAATGATGGCGTCGATGACAGCGCAGACGCCTTCCCGCGCGACCCTAATGAGACCGCGGACACCGATGGCGACGGCACAGGCAACAACGCTGATCCGGACGATGACAACGACGGCATCGCCGACAGTGATGATGCTTTCCCGCTCGATGACACTGAATCGGTTGATTCGGATGGCGATGGCATTGGTAACAACGCCGACCCGGATGATGACAATGATGGCGTAGCCGATGTCGACGATGATTTTCCATTGAATGCAGCGCGCTCGAAGCCGATCGAGTCGCCGTTTCGCGATGCCAATGGCGATCTGGATTTACCCAACACGTCCGCGGCCAATCAGTTGTTGTGGATAATTGATCAACTAGCCGCCTCGACAACGTCAGCGCAAGACATCAATGATCGATTTGATCCGGCGACACTAGCCGGTCTGCCGGTAGCCCAATGGCAAGCGTTCTTCGACTCCTTAAGGTCCGTCATTCCAAACGGAACCGTGCAAGAGATCATCACGATGACACCGACTAACGTTCGCGTGATGATGGGTAATGCGAATGATCCAGCAAGCGGGCAGTTCATGGTCTTGCGCACCGATCTGAGTAGTGGACTTATCACATCATTCGGCGCCAATGGGTTTCCGCTGAACGGCAGCAATACAGCGGCAGCTGACCAAAACCTGACGTTTGCAACCGCCGCAGACAAACTCGAAACCATTGCGGAAGACGTCGGTGTGCTTGTCGCACGTATCGACGAGAACAATCAATGTCAGCCGATCTTTGAACGTAACGCA
Source organism: Woeseiaceae bacterium (assembly GCA_045110335.1). Lineage (GTDB taxonomy): Bacteria > Pseudomonadota > Gammaproteobacteria > Steroidobacterales > Woeseiaceae > CALBPI01. The sequence goes on along the minus strand of JBGCGB010000001.1, from coordinate 80,971 downwards.
GATGACGTACTGGCCACGGCATCGATTTTCAAAGTCTGGACGATGGGCGCAATCGCACAAGCTATCGAGGATGGTGTCATTGGTGCCGACCAAATGGTTGAGATCATCGACGACAACCTTGTATTGGGCGGTACAATCAACAACGACGTTGGTACGATGGTTTCGGTGACCGACCTAGCCGCATTGATGTTAGGCATTAGCGACAACACCGCGACCGAGCATTTGTTCCGACTGGCTGGCAGAGATCGCAACGAAGCGGCGCTGGATCAGTTCAATCATATGAATCAAGCGGCGATGGAGCCGTTCTTGAGCATGAATGAAGGCTTCCACCTTTACTTCACGGTACCCGAAGTCGATGCCGTCACTTACGTCAATGCTTCTGAACAAGCTCAACGCGATTTTGTCGACAACACCTTAACGCCGTTGGGCCCGGTGACGCAGTTCAATCGTGCCAATCTCTCCGTTCTGGTAAGCGGTCTTTGGCAAGCGAGTCCGAAAGATGTGTGCGGCGTGATCGCGGGGCTACGTCAATTCAGCGATGTTAGCGAAGGTTTTGAAATCACTGACCAAGCTTACGGCGCGGAATCCTTTTTAGTAAATCTGCGAAATCAATGGGAACGCGTTTGGTTCAAAGGCGGAAGCCTCGATGATGGCTTTGGACTGCGCGTGCTGACTTACGGCTGGCTCGTCGAAACAGATAGCCGCGGCGCCTTCGTCATTGTCGCGATGGGTAACAATGATTCCGGTGGCAATGCAAGAATCGATCAGAGCGCGTTTTCTTCTGTCGCCTCTCGCATCATGGACATTGTAAATGCCGAGAATTGATCGCTACAGCCGGGCCGGTGACGTTCGTCATCGGCTCGGCTCTTTCCATGGCGGCTACACCGGAATGACTAACCCACCCGAATTCCCGATGACTGAAGTTGCGACGATAAAACGCGCCAGAAGATTGCTTCGAATCTGCGATATCGCCATGACGATGACAGGCGAAGATAGAGCGGCCTATCTCGCTAGAGCATGCATTGACGATCAAACCCTTCACACCGAGGCTGAAGCAATCCTGGCCAGTGTCGAGGACAAAGCGACCTTCCTGCTGGACTTCGATCTTTTCCCGTCGTTACCGCCCCGCTCGTCCTAACGACAATCGGCCAGCAGTTCCCGGATCTTGACAGGCTGCCCTTTGTCGAACTCCGCAAGCCCGAACCGATCATCGACGGACTGCCATTTTTCGAGTGCCTTTTGGAACCAGCTGCAAGCAGCTTCGTCACGTTCCGCGATACGGTAAATGTCCGCCATCATGTAGTAACTGATCGCCAGCGAGCGCTGTGGCCCAGATGTATCAACATCAAGACTTGCCTGCTCTTCGAACCAGTCATTAGTTTCGGTCATCAAGCCGATCGCTGTATCGCCATCGCCGGAGTTCACTAGCGCCATTGCCTGAGACGCCCTCAAGATCACCATTCGACGCTGGCTAGCCTTATCATCCGGATCTCTGGCAACCGCCGAACTTACTAATGCCACGGCTTTGGCAAAATCGTCCGCCGCTTCCGCAGGCCGCTGTGTATCGATGAAACTATTGCCACGGGACCAATATACATCGGCGATCTGTGATGTGACCGCATGGTCATCACCACCAACCTCTAGCGTGCGCTCATAGACCCTGATCGAATCTGTATAGTCGGCAATCGCTGCATCGTATCGGTCGATCCAGTAGTTAGATTCCCCACGAAGCTGATATGTGTCTCCCGTCAAGACCAGCAACCCTGTTGAATCAGGCCAACGTGCTCTTGCGCGCTCCAAACGCGCCATTAACGCCGTTGACTTCTCGACCGCTGCCTCATGTGACTCTTTCCATTTTTCCAAATTGGCATATCGATAGTCTGCTCGTAAGATGGACAACAGCACATCGCTGTCATTTGGCGCGCGTTTTTCTGCTTCGGCTAGATAACCCGTTGCTTCAATCAACGACTTTTCCGCGGCATCCGGATCGTTCCCGACCGTTAGCTGATCCGATGCACGATTTGATGTGAGCTGGCCGAGCGCATACCAGCCCGCAACGTTCGCCGGCGATTGCTCGACCAGCGTGGTCAGAATACGCTCGGCTTTGGTATATGCCGCTAGTGCACGAGTCCTATCGTCAGGGTCATCAACTGCCTCGCGATTCAGGATCGTGTAAAGGCGAGAATAACCCTGCGCCGCGTCAATCAAGACATCGTCCGGCGCATCCGCGTCAGCGGCTAATGTTTCAAGATAGGTTTGCGCGGTTGATGCCAGATTGGATCGAACAGACGCCGTACCGGGAATCTTGGCGACATCATCGTAGACATCAAACATCATCGTCTTCGCCAACGATCGCACCTGATCAAAACGTGCCGTGGCATCCGCTCTTGCCGCCTCAGCACGAACATACGACCAACTTGTCGCAGCCAGTCCTGCAATCAAGCTGAATATGAGCGCTGTCGAAAAAAGTACAGCAACGCGATTCCGGGTGACGAACCGACGCAAACGATAACCAACAGAATCTGGCTGGGCTTCAACGGGCTGACCCGCGATGTAACGACCGATATCAGCGCTAAAAGCCGCGACTGAGACATAGCGAGAACCAGGTTCAACGCTGAGTGCTTTCAAAACGATGTTATCCAAATCACCCTGAAGCCGTCGCGACAATTTATCTTCGCTGGATGAACGTTTTTCAGCAATTTCTTGACGTAGACCGGAATCGCGAACCATCGATAGTCTTTGGCTAGGCCGCGGAATGGCAACCGACGTCATCGATTCAATCAGCGTAGCCTGTGATTGTGTATCGAGTTGATAAGGTCGCTCGCCAGCCAGCAATTCGTAAGAAAGGACACCCAACGAATAAACATCGCTGAGCGTCGTCACCACGCCGTACAACACTTGTTCCGGACTGGCATAGCTGGGCGTCAAGGCTTGTTGACCCAACACGGTGGCCTCTACATCTTCGCTATCGCCAGCCTCTACTAATTTGGCAATACCAAAGTCCAGCAATTTCGGAATGCCATCCGTCGTCACGAGTACATTAGAAGGCTTCAAATCTCTGTGCACGACCAGGTTCTGATGAGCTGCATGTACCGCCGTAGCGATCTTGCGGATCATCTCAAGGCGCATCGTAATGTCGGCTTTGCGATCATCCAACCATTGGTCAACCGGAATACCGTCGACATACTCCATCACCAGATAGGGCACACCCGCTTCGGTACCGCCATCGATCAACTGAGCAATATAGGGATGATTCAAGCGCGCGAGAATTTCGCGCTCCGCATTAAATCGGCGTACCAGTTCGGCGACTAGAAACCGCCCCCGAATCACCTTGAGTGCAACTTCTTGTTTGAAATCGGCGTGATGGCGTTCGGCAAGATAAACCGCGCCCATACCGCCTTCGCCGAGACAGCGCGTCAAACGATAGTCACCGATTGTCTTGCCTACCCAATCCAGATCCGGCAGGTCAACGTGATCACCCAGCTCGGCACTTGCAGTCGTCATGACATCTAGCACAGCGGACACTTGGCGCATTAACTCACTATCGTCGCCGCAACTTTCCGCCAGTATCCCGGCGCGATCCGCACGACTTGCCGCCATCCAGCGATCGCAAATCTCCAATACTAAACGTGTCTTCGATTCGCTCATGTGATGTCGCCAGCGCTCATTTCACGAAACAACCATGCGCGCGCCACTTGCCAACTGCGCTTGACAGTCGCCGGCGATTTGCCAAGCGCATCTGCTGTTTCTTCGACCGTTAGACCGCCAAAGAATCGAAGCTCGACCAACAAGGCACGCTCGGGATCCGCTTTCGCCAACCGTTCAAGCGCTTCGTTTAAGGCAAGCATATCGGTCTTCGGCATATCTTCGCGCACAGCAGGATCCGACAAAGTCACCTGAATGCCGCCGTCGCGCTTCCCAGCCGCGCGACGACGAGATTCGTCAACGAGATATTGACGCATTGCCTTCGCCGCCATCGCCAGGAAATGCGTCTTGCTCTTCCATTCGATCCGATCGAGCTGCGAGAGTCGCAAGTAAGCCTCATGAACCAACACCGTCGGCTGCACCGCTGATGCTGCAGATTCACCAGCAGCATGCCAGCCCGCGATTTTCCTCAACTCGCCATAAATCCGATCCACAACGACACCCTGGACAGCCTGATCATCGGAGTGCCAGTGCTTCAGAAGTTCAGTCAGTTCGGACAAAAGACGACCTCGGTGTTTTTATTATTCTTAGCGTGTCCAGCGCTGCTGAACTGTGGATACACTGTAACCAAAAATTGTCGATCACAACAAACTCAACGATGAACCGCCAATAGAAGCCTTGATCAGACTTCTCGAGTGGGCGCAATCATCGTTTTACAGTCTTGCTGGGTCCAGTCGCAATAAGGTCATCCCCGCACACTATTGTCTATTTTCGCTTATCGACGAAATCAACCCACCAAGGTCAGAGACTTTGGAGTCGCGTTCATTCAGATTTCGAGAATAGCCGAAACGCGGCCGAATAAATCTTTGATGGGCCTCTGGCGGGTTTCACCCTATGCGGTTGGGCAATGCCACGCTCTTCAGGCCATCAACACCAAAGCCGCGAAAAGCGCTAACAAAATAGTTTGCAAGGTGATTGCAATGATCGGACCGACACCGACAGAGACCAGGCCACCCAAAGACGTCTTGATACCCAGCGCGGCGACAGCCAACACCAAACAGAAGCCGGATAACTGACTTAGCGCTGCAACCACAGGCGCAGGAATCAGGCCGGTGCTATTCAGTAACATCAACAACACAAAACCAATCAGGAAAAACGGCAGCGCTGGCGTCTTGCCCTCACCGGCAGTCTGGCGCCGAAAGACATACGCGATGACCGCAACCACAGGAATCAAACAAGCCACCCGCATCAACTTGACCAGTGTTGCCGTTTGCCCTGCGGCATCGGAGATCGTGTAACCGGCGCCGACCACTTGCGCGACATCGTGAATGGTCGCGCCGACAAAAACTCCGGCAGTAATGTCATCAAAACCCAGCCAGCTGGCCAATGGCGGATACGCCACCATGGCCACCGTGCTCAATGCCGTGACACCAATTACCGTCAAAATGGTTTGGCGCTCACTGGCCTCATGCTGGGGTAAGACCGCGGAAACCGCCAGCGCAGCAGAAGCACCGCAAATAGCAACAGCACCGGCACACAACACGGCAAAATCACTTTTCAAACCTAGCGAGCGGGCGATCATGACCCCGACCGTCATTGTTAATGTGATGCCGGCGATCACTAAAGCCAGTGTCGGCAGCCCCAGGCTAACCACGTCTCCTAACGTCAAGCGCAAACCCAGCAAAGCGACACCGAATCGGAGAATTTTCTTAGCCGAGAAGACGATGCCTGGATTAAATCGCTCCCGCGCGCCGATTCGATACAGCGGCATACCCAACAACAAGGCGTACAGCATGACGGAATAGCCAAGCCAGCTCTGCGCGACATAAGCGATGAAGGCGACGCACCCGGCCAACGCGATGCCAGGCATGAGCGCTGTGATGACAGACAGCGATTTGGCGCCGCTACTCACAATTCAGCGGTGTTTAGGCAAAAGTCGCTAAGTTCATCCAACGCCTCGTTGCCATTCAACGATGGTTGCTCATACACCGCATCGGCATGCTCAGCTGATGGGCTGACAAACTCCATGTGCATCGGTTGCACTTGCTGTTCGAACTGGGCGACCACGTTGTCAGGCTCTCGGCCGCGTTCTTTCACATCACGCTTAATGCGCCGCTGCAACCGCGTTTCAGCATCGCAACGAATAAACACACTGTGGTCGAGCATTTGACGAACAGGCTCGCTATCAAGAATCAGGATGCCGTCCACGAGCACCACCGGCCGCGGTTCAATACGCCGGGTCTTACCGTCAATGCGAACATGTTTGGCAAAATCATACTGCGGGCTGTGGATCGTCTCGCCTTGCTTTAGCATCGCCAAATCACGGGCCAACAAGTCGAAATCTAAAGCATCCGGATGATCAAAGTTAAACCGCAGGTTATCGGCGGCGGCGGCTGGTTTACTGAAGTAATAATCGTCCTGAAGAATGACAGAACAATTCTCGGGCCCCAGTCGTTCCGCCAGCCGACGGAGTAACCGCGTCTTGCCCGAACAGCTGCCGCCCGCAATACCAATGATCATTACCTGTTTCATTGGGATCGCATTGTCGCGCACCCGGCCCATGGAATCCACGAACTTTTGCATGACGGACCACCGTCAGCACCTATGGAGGCCCAGAATGCTATCCTGCCAATTCACTTAGCGTCGCAAGACGCGCGACCAAGGGAAAAATAATGACATTGGCACTCATTTGTATTGGCTTGTTGGGCGTGCTCGTTTTCGGTTTGGGATTTGGGGTTTCTATGCAACGCCGAAAACTAAAACAGGGCTATGCTGTTCCCGACGACGACGCCAGCGGCCTCGTCAAGTGGAACCGGGCACACGGCAACACTTGTGAATATGCCCCTATGCTAGCCGTGATCATGTATTTGCTAGCGCTCAACCCGCAGCCTGCCTTTGTATACACGATGATGATCATGGCCACGTTTAGTCGTTATCTCGTTGCCGCGGGCCTGATTTTCTCAGCCAGTTTGACGAAAGCTAACCCGGCACGCTTCCTCGGCGCACTTGGCACCTATCTATTTGGTATGGGACTGACGATCATGCTGTTGATCGATCAGATACGATAGGAAACTGCCGGGCCACTCGACCCGGCGTTCCAAAGCGCACTGGCTTAGCTTTCGGCTTCAACGTCGGCCTGATTATCCCGATGGTCCTTACGACGATCGCGACGCTCTTGGCGGCGATCCTTTCGATCGGCCTTGATCTCGGCGAGACGCGCTTTTTGCTCGTCCGTTAGCACTGCATCGATTTGTGTTTCCGTTGCGTCCTTGACCGCTTTCATCGCTTCCCGGGCCTCGCGGCGCTGGCTGATGGTGTAGGTCTCGCGGATCTCTTGGCGCTTGGCCGCCGCTTCCGTCAGAATCGCTTCCACTTGCGGCACCTGGTCATCGAACAAACCCAGACTTTCCGTCATCTTGGCGAGCTGCTTTTGGGGGTCCGCTTGATGCTTGCCCTTGCCGGGTCCCGCTACAGCGGCTCCGGCAATCAAAACAGCAACGGCCGACGCTGCTGCCAGTAATTTTTGCCTTTTGTTCATTGAGTTTTCCTCTTTCAGTGATTGTCAGGAGTCATTATGGCCACCCAGCACACCAAGTAGTGTCAGGGAATGTCAAGAAAACTCAAGCAGCGCCAACCCTCCAAATTTGGCAAACTGTCCTGATTATCCATCGGGAAGCCTTCTATGCAATACCTTCACACTATGGTCCGCGTTAAAGACTTGAAAGCGTCGCTACACTTTTATTGTGACCTTTTGGGTCTGACAGAAATGAGCCGGTACGAAAATGAAGGCGGCCGCTTCACGCTAGTCTTTCTTGCCGCACCCGCGGACACAGAGCTCGCGAAGTCCCGGAAGGCGCCCATGGTTGAGTTGACCTACAACTGGGACCCAGAAGACTATGATGGCGGGCGTAACTTTGGGCATCTCGCTTATCGGGTAGATGATCTCTATGCGTTGTGCCAGAAATTGATAGACGGTGGCGTCACCATCAATCGGCCACCGCGGGATGGCCATATGGCCTTCGTCCGCTCACCTGACAACATTTCCATCGAGTTGCTGCAGGCCGGCGACTCGTTGCAGCCAGCCGAACCCTGGGCATCCATGCCAAACACCGGTAGCTGGTAAGCCTGCAACTGTGCGACTGAAAGACTGTTACAACACAGGTCATTTTCGCCAACTGGCGAAAAGGCGTATGCCTTCGCCACTGTTTCATTACATCGATGGTGGCGCCGACGACGAGTCGACGCTCGCGCGTAATACCGATGCCTTCTCGCGAACCGACCTGGTACCGAATGTGCTCGCCGGCATTGATGATGTCGACCTCAAGACATGCGTGCTTGGCACTACACTTGACCTACCGCTGTTCTTTTCACCAACAGCGATGCAACGACTGTTTCATCACGACGGCGAATATGCGATTGCGCGGGCTGCAGAAAAATTCGGCACGCTCTATGGCTTGTCGACTATCGGCACCCGCAGCATCGAAGAAATGGGCGCGTTCAATTCGGCTAACAAGCTCTTCCAAATATACATTCACCGGGATGATGGACTGAATCGTGATTTGATCGAGCGCTGCAAAGCCGCCAAATTCAATGCGCTTGCACTAACGGTCGACACGATCGTCGCCGGCAACCGCGAGCGAGACTACTGGACTGGCATGACGACGCCTCCAAAGCTCACAGCACGCAGCCTGCTAAGTTTCGCCACCCATCCTGTTTGGGCGTATCACTATCTAAAGGGTCCGGCCTTCGATCTGCCGAACGTATCCAAGTATGTGGATGCCGGATCCAGCGTTTCGGCATCCGTCGTTTCCTATATCAACCAGCAAATGAAACCGTCCATCAGTTGGGATGAGGCCGCACGCATGATTGAGCAATGGGGAGGACCTTTTGCAATCAAGGGTGTCATGTCAGTGGCTGATGCCAGGAGGGCAGTCGATATCGGCGCTTCTGCGATCATGATATCGAACCATGGTGGACGCCAGTTAGACGGCTCGCGCTCGCCTTTTGACCAGGTGGCCGCCATCGCGGACGCCGTTGGTGGCGAAATCGAGATTATTCTCGACGGTGGCATCAGACGCGGGACACACGTGCTAAAAGCCATCGCTAACGGCGCAACAGCTTGTTCAGGCGGCCGATTCTACCTGTATGCACTCGGTGCCGCGGGCAGCGCCGGCGTGCTACGTGCCATGCAACTGATGCGGGATGAAATTGAACGGGACCTCAAGTTGATGGGCTGCCACAGCATCCGCGACCTCACACGGGACATGCTGGCGCTTCGGCCATAAGGCTCTATTCGCCGCTTGCGTGTAGAATATCGCTATCGGAGGGGATACATCATGCGAACAGTAAGATCATTTTCAAAGCTGGCGGCGCTAGCCGTCGTGGCACCCTGGTTGACCGCTTGCGTCACGAACCCGGTCACCGGCAAGTCCGAGCTTTCGATCGTCACAGCGGCTCAAGAATTGCAGATTGGACAACAGAACTATTTGCCAATGCAGCAAAGCCAGGGCGGTCAGTTCCGCCTTGACCCGAGCGTTGGCCGCTACGTCGCCGAAGTCGGCAATCGCATTGCATTAAAGAGTCCGCGTGACCTTCCCTATGAATTCGTCGTACTGAACAATTCCGTCCCGAATGCCTGGGCCTTGCCGGGCGGCAAGATTGCCATCAATCGCGGCTTACTGACACAAATGTCGTCAGAGGCCGAGCTAGCCTCGGTGTTGGGTCATGAAATTGTGCATGCCGCGGCAAAGCATAGCGCCCAGCAAATGCAGCGCGGCATGCTGTTGCAAGCGCTGGTCGTCGGAACGGCCGTCGTGACGAGTGACAATGATTACGGCAATCTCGCGACTGGTGCAGCCAACATTGGCGCCCAACTGCTTAGCCAGTCATACAGCCGCAAGGCGGAGTTGGATTCGGACTATTACGGTATGCGATATATGTCTGACGCCGGTTATGACCCGGAAGGTGCTGTCGATCTTCAGGAAACCTTCTTACGGCTGTCCCAAGAGCGCGGACAACCTGCGGGCCCATCTCTTTTGGCCAGCCACCCGCCCAGCCAACAGCGCCTAGCGACCAATATTGTGACCGCGACTGAACTGCCCGATGGCGGGATTGTCGGCAAAGACAGTTATGCGTCTCGCATGCGTACGATTTTCGAATCCCGCCCGGCGTTTGATGCCTATGATCAAGGCCGCAAAGCGTTAGCAAACAAGGACTATCGAACCGCCAAAGCTAAAGCCAATCAAGCCATTGGTCTTGAGCCCCGGGAGGCTAGCTTTTACGCCTTGCTCGGTGACATTAGTCTGCTGCAGGACAATACCCGCGATGCCGAGAGCCAATACAGCAAGGCGCTGACCCGCGACGCAACATTCTTCTATTATCACCTGCAGCGCGGACTCGCCCGCCAGCGCGCTGGCAACCTGAATGGCGCCGAGCAGGACCTGCAATCCAGCATCAAGTTATTCCAAACCGCGCCAGCCATGTATGCGCTTGGTCAGATCTCGGCGCGCCGCAACGATGTTGACGGTGCGAGACGCTACTACAGTGCCGCAGCTGGCTCGCAAGGCAATGCCGGACAAGCAGCAAAAGCGGCGCTTATGCGTATGGACTTGTCACGTAATCCCGGCGCGTTCTTGCAGCTGCGCAGTGGATTGGACAACAATGGTCAGTTGCTGGTTGCCATCAATAACCCGAATCCATTGGCAGTTCGCAATATCCAGGTGCAAATCCGATATGTCGACAGCGCAGGCCAAACTCGCAGCGTTAACCGGCAATTGAATGGCACACTGGGTGCCAATGACAACACAACGGTCGCGACCGGACTCGGCCCGTTCCAGTCCGCACAACAATTCGATGTCCAGCTAAGCGGCGCGGCCGTCGCCGAATAAATTTGAGGGGAGAGACAACATGAGCAACACGCCAATGCAGTACCTAGACAAAGCGATGAATAAGCTACGCGACCTCGGGCTGGTTCCAGACAAGACCGACGACGCACCTGTCATCGCGCTGATTGAACGCATCACGCAACTTGATGAGGAAAAAACACTCGCCATCGCTCGCACATTGAATCAAGCGACCCTGTTTAACGAAGTCGTACGTGAGCAAATTGAAGCCATGCGTATTGGCCAGCGCTACAAAGACATTACCGAAGCGTTCGACTCTATCCGCGATGACGCCAAAGGTATGGTTGAACAGCTGGACGACGGCGAAATTGATCTTTGGGAGCGCGCACAAAACGTCTGGATGAAAGTATCGCGCGGTGATATTCCTGCTCGATTCAACAAAATCAAAGACACCTATTTGGAAGTCGCTGAAGACTCACGAGATCAAATCGACCGCGAGCGAGTCATTCTGGATGCGTATCGCGATTTTCGCGGTGCGCTGAAAGAATCTGAAGTGCTCGCGATACAAGTGTTGAAGAAAGCAGAGGCGGCACTGGAAGCAGAAAAAACAGCACTTAAAGCGGCGGTCGCTGATATCGAATCGGCAGAAACCGAAGACCGTGAGGTACTTGCCAAACTCGAACTCGCCCGCGATGCAAAGCTGCGTCTACTGCAACAAGCCGACGAGCGCTACCAGATCTCCAAAGATCTGGCGGACAACCTGACCGTCTCTTACAACACCAGCGAAACCGTCATGGCAAGGTTGTTACAAACGACCAATGCGAAAGAGCGCGTTTATTCACAAGCCGTCATGTTCTTTGGTACCAACGAAACAGTCTTCACCGCATTGTCGGCATCCTTCACAGGACTGCACGGTTTACATGAAGCCACCGAGACGCTGAAATCCATGAAAGAAGGCGTCAGCAAGAGTCTGGAAGTGCTCGCTGATATCGGCGGCAAGGTTCAGGAAGAAGCGATCCGTGAAGGTTATGGCCCGACCATTAGAGCGGACGCTGTGAAAGCGCTGGTCAACTCGGTGGTGGGCTTTCAAGAGCGTTCGATCGTTTTGATTGAAGAAATGCGAGACGCATCCACACGCAATGCGGAAGAAATCCGTGTTGCGGTTGAAGATGGCAAACGCCGCATGGCAGCGCTTGCCAACAATGGTAATGCACTGGTTCTACCTAGCAACATCTAGACAACGCGATGACCGCCACTAGTACGACGGGTGAAGACGTTGCGTTAAGTGACGTGATGTTGGCCATGGATGTGGTCGACATGCTTCGTCATGAGGACAAGCTCGTCGCGCGTGCGCTCAACGATGAAGCCCGTGAGCGTGCGCTCATCGAACGCGTGCGCAAAGCCTATCGCGCCCAAGGCATCGACGTCAGCGATGACATGATTGCCAATGGCGTTGCCGCGCTAAAGGAACAAGAGTACGCCTACGAACCAGCCGAGCCCGGCTTCAAGACCAACTTGTTACTAGCCTGGGTCAACCGTCGGAAGTTGGGGGGTGGCCTCGGCGTGCTCGCCGCACTCTTCGCGATCATTGGCGGCGGCTGGTATGGCTTCGTCGAGTACCCGCAGCAACGTGAGCGGACCAAAGCCATTGCTCAACTGAACAATTCCACCATTGTTCAAAAAACGGATATTGACGAGCTACTGACACGCAAAGCGCAATTAAAAACACGTTTGGATGCCCAGCTGGCAAACGGACCAGGTGACGCGCCGACAAACGCTTTCGAGCAACTGACCCAGCAAGCCGGCGCTGGCATCGAGCGGGCAGAAGATGCACTACAGTCCGCCATTGTGCTGCAACAAAACCCAGACTTAGCCGTCGACACAGGGTTAAGCCGTCAAGCAGCCTTCAAGGATTCACTTGCCCGCCAGCAACAGTCCATCGATCGCGCGCGCGCCGAGCTCGCGACCAGCACTGAAGCATTGGACAGCCTCCAAGGCCTGGCACAGTTACCCGCAACGCTTCGTTTGCTCAGGTCCGAAGCATTGGACATCGCCGTTCCGGCGACTGTCGACAACAGAATTGAACAAGTTTATGACGCCGCGTCCAGTGCGCTGAATCGCGGTGAAGTGCAGCAGGCAACAGCAGGCGCCGATCAATTGCGCACGCTCATTCAAGCGTTGGAAGACACATATCGGCTAAGAGTGGTGTCGCGACCCGGCGAGCTAAGCGGTGTCATACGGGAACCGCCCAACAACCGGCGCGCCAGCAATTATTACTTGATCGTTGAGGCTATCGATGCCAATAACCGCCCTGTCACTGTATCCATAGAATCCGAGGAAGACGGGAGCAAAGCCCGCGTTTCCAAATGGGGCATCCGAGTCAGCGAGGCCGTGTTTGATTCGATTCGTCGTGATAAACAGGACGATGGCATCATCCAGAATTCGAATGCAGGCCAAAAACGCCGCGGCTATCTCGATGTTGAATATTCACTAGTAACGACCGGTGGCATGATCCATCGCTGGGAATCACGATGAGTACCGGTCGCCAATTGTTATCGGAGATTGATCAGGCACTGACCAGCAGCCGCCAGTCATTTCGAAAACTGGATGTTGAATTGCAAAGTGCCAGCGCGGAGCTCGCGCGTAATCGACGCCAGGAAGCCAGCATCTATCGACGTCTCGCGACGCAACGCCTTGTCGGTTTGGATGACCAAACATTTGTTAGTGAATTAGACCAGGCAGACAAGCTGGCTCGGCAATTGCTCAGCGAGCGCGACGAGCAGCTCGTCACTATTCAAGCTGACATCACGGCGCAGGATGATTTGCTTTCCGGGATCGATAGCGATCGCTTAAGGGCTGAGGCAACACTGGTCACCGCAGAAGACCAACTGGAAGCGCTGCTCGCCGACGTGGACGCAACGTTGCAAGATGACGCGACTTATCGCGCATTGTCCGCAGAAGCCCAGCAAACCATTGATGTGGCGTCGGCAGCTGAAACGAAAACCGCCGAAGCCAATGAAAAACGTGAAGCAAAGCGAGGCGCGTTCGAGTCTGACCGACTTTTCATGTACCTGTGGGAACGTGGCTACGGCACCAGCGAATACCGGGCGAACCTGTTTAGCCGCATGATGGACCGCATCTGTGCCCGACACATTCGGTTCGAAAGAGCGAGACAGAATTATCACTTGCTCAATGAGATTCCGGACCGTTTGGCCAAACACACGGCGAGGCTTGAAGAAAGAGCCGCTGAAGCGGCGGTGGCATTAGCTGACTTTGAACGTGCCGCCGATGAAGCCGCTGGCGCTAAAAATCTGGAAGCCGCCGTAACGGGCGCAGAGCAAGTGCTGGCGGAGCTGGATGAGAAGAAAGTTGCGGCAGAACAATCATTCGCAGCGTTGATCGAACAGCGTGAAGCGTTTGGCAGCGGCGATGACCCTTTGTTTCGACAAGCGATGACGGTACTGGGCAATCAATTTCGCGCCGAGCCAATTCCGCAACTTAGGCGTGAGGCTGCGATGACGCCGACGCGTGATGATGATGACTGGGTGCAAACGCTGGGCGAGCTGCGGGAAGATCAAAAGCGACTACAGCATTACCTTGATGATCATCGGGGGCTGCACAATCGACACTCGCAACGGGTCAGTGAGCTTTCCGCCATTCGGAGCCGCTTTAAGCAAAAGCAGTTTGATGCCTTTAACAGTCAAATTGATCGTCGCGGCAGCATCAGCCAGATGATCAGCGAGTTCATGCGCGGCATGATTTCGAGCGAACGACTTTGGAGCAGCATTCGGCATGCCCAGCGGTTCAAGCGCACACGTCAGCGGCACGCTCAGCGGAGACCCAGTATAGGCGGCGTGCGCATTCCGCGGATGCCACGTGGCGTCAGGATCCCCCGTAACATCGGGCGTAGTGGCGGTGGTTTCCGAACGAAAGGCGGCTTTTAGGCCAACCGTCCAGGCACCATAACGGTGCTTGATCGACACTTGATGTGCACTTTTGGGTCGTAATCGCACTAAATCCTAGGCAGTTTTTTCCCGGCCTCGACCCAGCCCCATGCAAAAACAGATACTTACGTTTATCGATGGTCAAGGCCAGTGTTGGCACGCGGCTTGCTATGTATTTAGCAAGCAGACGTTAGTCTGCACCAACTTGCCGGCGCGGGGCGCTGTTTCTGATTTCCCCCCCGTCATCCAAATTTCGCATCGCGTCGGCAAACCATTTCTGGCAAACCACTTTGTAGCGTGTCAGTCGCGGGCAGCACCGTTCGGCGCAGCAGTCACAGCTTCAGTCTGCGCGGTCATCGTTTCAGACGTCGCTGGTTTGCGCTCTGGAGTGTTGCCGTCCGTTGCCTTCTTCGCAGCCTTCTTTTTGCCAGCCTTCTTCTTGGCCACTTTCTTCTTAGTCGCTTTCTTTTTGGCAACCTTCTTTTTGGCGGGTTTCTTGGTCTCCGATGCATCGGCCGCCGGCTTCTCAGCATCCGCCTTGGCGGCATCGGCAGCAGCACGCTCGGCAGCACCTTCGCCAATAGTCAGGTTTTTTAACTCATCAAAAGAAGCCTGTAGACAATCGCAGTAAAACGCTGGGTCAGGCATCATTTCGCGACAAGAAACGGCACTGATCGTGATCATGTTGTTGTAACTCAACACAGGCTGGAACAGTCCTACCCCATGCACAACGGGTCCAATACCAAAATTCGCGACCATCTGCGAGCCCATCGAGAAGAGCGGCAGATTAACACCAGGCACGTTAGTGATAACCGTGTTGTAAATCGGCGGTAGTGACTCAGCGAGTTTTAACTTCGCATAGCCACGCATCATCATGCCCGTCGTTGTGGACGGCAAAAAATCGGCTGCGTTTGCGGCAAGTTCTGGCCCCAGCGCATAGGTTGTTTTCTTGGCGTTAATACTCGCGTCATGGACCGCATGCAAACGTTCAAGAGGATCTTCGATATCGGACCTTACTGGCAAGCTTAGTGCAGATACGAGGTTACCCTCAGAGCGCTTCTCCGCAGCACCTCGAATCGACATCGGCGCCATCGCCACCAAGGACTCTTCCGGCAGTTCATGCTTCGCCTGTAAGTACTTGCGTAATGCACCACCGCAAATCGTAACCACGACATCATTAATAGTGACACCAGGCTGACTTTTTCGAATAGCTCGAATTTCATCGAGTGAGAAAGTTCGGCCGTCGAAAACACGATGCGATGTCACGTTGCCATTAAAACGAGTACGCGGCACTTTTGCTGGTGGAGACAATTCTTTCTTGGCATAGCCGCCGATGAGTCGACCTGCCGCTGGCATCGCATGCTTTAGCACCTTGCCCACACGGAGTGGCCACGAAGCGGTTCTTGCCGCAGTTCGCGCCAGCATTTCGACTTCGGTAGGCTCGCGCTCGGCAATCCAGTCACGCTCGGGTGGTGGCACTTCGGCGACTGGACTCAGATCATGCAAAGCCGCGGCGATTTCAGA
The DNA here is from genome assembly GCA_045110335.1 of Woeseiaceae bacterium. Classification (GTDB taxonomy): domain Bacteria; phylum Pseudomonadota; class Gammaproteobacteria; order Steroidobacterales; family Woeseiaceae; genus CALBPI01. Next base: position 65,016 of record JBGCGB010000001.1, on the reverse strand, counting down.
TCCGGATACGCCGTCAATCGCAGCATGATGCACTTTCGAGACCACCGCGAAGCTGCCTTTCGGCACGCCTTCGACGGCATCGAGACCCTCGATGACATAAACCTCCCAAAGCGGACGATTGAGGTCAATGGGGCGCGCATGCAAGCGCGCGGTTTGAATACACAATTGGCGCCAATCACCCGGCGCCGGCAATGCGATGTGTCGAACATGAAACTCCAGATCAAAATCCGGGTCTTCAATCCAGTAAGGATGATCCAGCGCCATCGGCACTTTCGCGAGCCTTTGACGAAATACCTTTGCACGATGGAGCCGTTCTTCATAAAACGCCAGGATGTCTTTGAAACGGACGTGCCCACCAGGTGCTGTCGACTGGTCATAAATGCACAAACTACCAATATGCATTGGCGTATTGGTAGTCTCGAGATAGAGAAACGAAGCGTCCAGGCCGGTCAATTGTTGCATTGTAAGCTCTCTCGGTCGTCGTAAACTTGGGCTCAGTCATGCTGGCCGAAGCAGGGAACAGGGTCGGCGATGATCGCAGTGATCGCCGGCTAACGATTAGATAGAGTAACTTAGCGGGCTCTGAATTTCCTGCCCCATGAAAAAATGGCGTTTATGCCGCTTTGGCGACATTAGATAACGCGAACCGAAAACGGGTGCCCTTCTTCGGCTCGCTGCGGACGACGATACCCGAGGAATGCAGGTCCAGTATCTTTTTGACAATCGCGAGTCCAAGCCCGGTGGACTCAACGTTGGGCGTTTCCTCATGGCTCACCGCATAGTGTCGGTCAAAAATACGCGGTAAGTGATCGCTGTCGATACCCGTGCCGGTATCGGCGACATCAACCGTACAGCCGGTCCCGACCTCTTTTAATGTGAGCGTGACGCTGCCGCCGGCCGGCGTGTATTTGATGGCATTGTCGATCAGGTTTTCTAACACGCGCTGAATCAATGCGATATCGGCAATGACCGTGGTATCGCCACTGGGGGGTTCAACGACAAGCTGCACTGAGGAAGCATGCGCTTTGAAACCCAACTCCTGAGCGACATCATTAACCAATTCTGCGAGGGAAAACGCTTCGAATCGGGGCGCGATGCTGCCTGTATCCAAACGGGTTAGTTCGAACAAATCGCGAATTAGGTTACCCAGTCGGCCGGCATGTCGACGGGCGGTTTGCAGGAGGGCTTCGCGACCCGCGCGATCCAGGTCCTGTTCCTTGATCAACAGGGTATCCAAATAACCTTGCATCGCCGCCAGTGGCGTTCGCAGATCGTGCGACACGTTGGTGATCAACTCACGCCGCAATCGATCACTTTCGCGAATTCGCTCAACCTGATCAACGATACGCTGTGACATCTGCGCAAATGCGGCCGATAGCGTTTTTAGCTCATTGCCGGAGTCCGGCACCTGAAGCAATCCCTCCGGTCCATCGCCCACTCGAAATTCGTGAACTTTACGCGTTAGATTTCCAATCGGTCTTGTGATCCATCTAAACAATCCCCAACCAATCAACAACGCCGCCAATAGCGTTATCGCGATTGCCGCCATGATGACGCGTTGTTGATAACCTGCCTCCACGGCAGCGACGGCCTCCGCGTACTGGGCGCCACCCAAAATTACGTAGACGAAGCCGACCTGTTCACCGGCATCCATCACGGGGCTGACAGAGAACACCTTTTCGGTATCTGCCATACGCGGGTCAGCGCCGAGAATGGGTAATCGCGGATCACTTGATAACAACGCTTGAATGGGCGCCAACGGCACTGATGTTCGTAACCCTGATAGCGGCCCTACACTACTACCCAACACGACGCCCTCGTTGTTCAGTAAGTAAATCTCTGCGGTCGGATTAATCACCATCGCGCGCTCAGCGAGGGTTGCCAGTGCCTGCCGATCCACCGCACTATCCACGATCAGCGGCGCTGCACCGGCAATATACATCGCAATCGAGCTATTGATGCGTTGGGTTAGTTCCTGGTGATAGAGCTCACTACCCCTGCTTTCCACTGCATAAAAAACACCGCCCATCACAACCAGCAAGGTGGCGAGAAAGGCGGCAAACCGGATGTGTAGACGGGTCACGGTGCAGGCCCGATCATCTTGTAACCAACGCCCCAGACAGTCACCACGTAGTCCGGCTGGGCAGGATTGCGTTCAATTTTTCCGCGTAAGCGATTGATGTGAGAGTTCACCGTGTGTTCGTAACCGGCGTAGCCGTATCCCCATACCTGATCTAACAATTCCGCGCGATTAAAGACACGGCCCGGAGCGCGCATAAAGTGCAACAGCAAGTCGAACTCGCGTGCGGTCAGATCAATCTCTACATGATTAACCTTGACGGTACGTGCTGCCGGATCAGCCACCAATTCGCCAAGTTGCAAGACTGCTTCGTCACTCGTCGCAGGCGCGATTGTTAACTGCTCACTTCGTCGCAGAATCGCTTTGACACGAGCCAGCAACTCCAAAATGCTAAATGGTTTCACCAGGTAGTCATCAGCACCAAGCTCAAGACCCAGCACGCGATCCAGTTCTGTCGTCTTCGCACTGATAAACATGATGGGCGTCTTAATGCCAGCTGAACGCACTTGCTTACAAATCTCGAGACCATCGCAACCGGGTAAGCGAACATCGAGCAGCATGAGGTCCCACGATTGCGACGTTGCCGCCTGCAATGCTTGATGTCCGTCATGGTGGACGGTGACGTCGAAGTGTTGGTCGACCAAATGCATCTCGACCAGCGACGCAATGTCTTGCTCGTCTTCGACCACTAAAATACGGCTTTGAGGCATAGCTTCCATTCGCTGTTGGCGATACGTCTCTAATTTGACCGGTTGACCCTGCATTTTCTAACCAAAGTAATGAACAATTACCGCGGTACTTTGCCAGCCAGCTATCACAAAAGTGTCACGCAGCGCAGATTTCTTGATGGGTCTATCGTTTTCTCGGTAGAGTCTTGACTAAAGTAACCGTCAAAATGAGTATCAAAGCTATGTCATCTCTAGTCAGAACCATCGCGATGTTGGGCGCTACTGCAATGCTCATGGCTTGCGGCAAAGCCGCGATCGAAGGAGACTCAGCACTGCAAACGGCGGCCGCAAATACAGGCAAGACCTCAATGCCGGGCCAAAACGTCATAGACAGTCAAGACGGTATTCCTATCGCCTACGCCAGTTATGGTGAAGGCACCACAACGGCAGTCCTTATCCACGGGTGGTCGTGCAACCAAGCCTATTGGCGCGAACAAATAACACCGCTTTCCGAAGCTGGTTTTCGCGTTGTCACCCTAGACCTCGCCGGTCATGGTGCATCCGGAACAGGGCGCGCAGCATGGACAGTCAGTGGTTACGGTGATGACGTACAAGCCGTTGTCGAATCGCTTGGCATTGAACGGGCCGTGCTCGTCGGTCATTCGATGGGCGGGTTAGTCGCTTTGCAGGCTGCAAGCCAACTTAACGGAATAGCGGTCGGCGTCATCGCGGTTGACTCATTACATGATGCGGAGCTGAGCTATGACCCGGCGCAATCAGAAGCGATGATTCAACCCTTCAAAGCTGACTTCAATGCCAATCTCGCCAACATGTTCACTTTCATGACCGGTCCGGCAGCAGAACCTTCACTCACGAAGTGGATCATCAAACAAGGCACGCAATCGGACCCTGATGCGGCAATCGGATTGCTCTATGACTATGCGCAACTGGACTCACCAGCGATGTTTCGCGCGGCAGGTGTGCCGGTCAGGGCAATCAATGCCGCTGCTAGCCCATCACAACCGCCGACAATGACGGAACGTAATCGGCAGTATGCAGATTTCGATGCGACGCTTGTTGACGGCGTAGGACATTTCCTGCAATTGGAAGCGCCAGATCGCGTCAACCCGGTACTGATCGACTACCTCAACACCTTTAAATAGCGTCGAGCCGGGCTGCAAATACCAGAAAGCAGTCGATGCACTGCGGGTTGGCCATCATGTCACGATTGATCGACTCGTCGCCGACCTGCGCGAGTATCACCCGCCGCACAGAAAACGCTAGGCTTGCAGCATGCTTGCCGAGATGACCGAGAGCGGTAGGTTCGTTACCATGAAGCGAATCATCGGACAGGAGTTAACCATGCGCATGCCTTACCGTTTTTGGATCATATTGGTCTTAGCCATTACGGCATGCAGCACGGCACCAACATCGGTCGGCGCGACCGAAATGAACCGTCCAATCACCGTGAATCCTTGGCAAGAAGCCGTCGTTAGCGTATCGGACCTCGATCGTAGCGCCGCCTTTTTTCTCGATATCGGCGGCTATACCGTGAGCTGGCGCGGACCGCTATCCGCCAGCGAGATCAGAAGCTGGGGTTTGTCCGCGGAAGCATTCGGCGAAGCGCTCTTGCTGACCCATCAAGATAGCGAACAAGGCGCTATCCGACTGATTCGTTTTGACAACGCCGGTCGTCAGGAACCGACCCGCCCGGGCGGGCATGCCTGGGATACGGGTTGCTACTTCAGCCTGATGATCAGAATGAAGGACATCCAGGCGATCTATGACAATGCAATACGGCTGGGCTGGTGGAACGAAACACCGATTACCTATCTCGAATTTGGTGCCTCCAAACTCAACATCATGATCTTTAAAGGGCCGGATGGTTTACAAGTTCAGGGTTATGAGCGTTTGTCGCCGGCTTTACCAGCCGCCGTCGGTTCATTTGACAGAATGAGCCGGCCGTTCAACATCATGCAAATGGTGCGCAACCGCGACGCTAGCTATGACTTCTTTACGCGTATACTGGGCTTCGATACTTTCCACTCTGGCAAGCCTTATCTTGCATCAACGCCTGCGCATAATCCGATAGGTATTCCCATCAACCTAACCACCAGTAGCCCTTATCTCGCTAGCATCGTATACCCAAAGCAGGGCGAATTCGGCAGAATGGAGATGATCGAAATTCAAGGCATCGACGGCTACGACTTTTCGTCGCGCTGCGATGCACCCAACTTGGGTATTCTTGCCGTGCGTTTTGAAGTTGATGATTTAAAGGCGGCACAAACACGGCTTGCACAACGTGATTGGCCACTCTATCGGGAGCCAGAGGTCGCGGCGATCGCTCCATATGGCAATATTAATTTGCTCAGCATACGAACGCCAGATCATGCGATCGTTCAGTTTTATGAAAAGGCGACACCCTAAGTGACGACCAAACCAGCAATGAAACTTTGGGCCTTGGCTGTGCTCTTAGTTACCGGTTGTATCAGCAACCCAACCAAAACAAAGGATAACAATATGGGTTCTTGGCAAACCATTTCTGTCGCTGTCGCCGACATACAGCCAGCTTTGGCGCTATGGGTCAGCCAAATGGGAATGACCGTTGTTTTCGACCAAACAGGGCCTGATGAATCACTGGCGATGCTCTGGGATATTGCACCTACTGATATCAAACGCCAAGTACTGTTGAGCACGTCAGACAACACCGTTGGCCAACTACACCTCGTCGAATTCGAATCCGCCGATGCGCCCATTCGAAAAAACGCACAGGCCTTCGATTGGGTACCCAAGAACCTCGATATTTATGTAGAAGACATGCCAGCTCGCATCGCCGAACTGAAAAATGCCGGCTACACATTCAGTACCGATGATTTCAGCGAGATAAGCGCACCCAACGGCATGCAGTTCCGAGAGATCCATATGCCGTCTCATGACGCCATTAATGTTGTCCTGTTGGAGCTCATCGGCGTCGAACAACCGATGACTGAGAAACACTATGGTGCCGTAGGACCGTTGATCACCATTGTGCCGGACGCCCAAGCTGAAAACGCGTTCGTTCAATCGGTTCTGAAACTTGAGGAGCTCAGTCATAACATTCTAAAAGGCCCTGAAATCGAAGCCATGATTGGCCTGCCAGTAGGAGCCGCTTTGGATGTCAGCATTTGGGGCAAGGATGCACTGGCCCTCGGACAAATCGAAGTGATTGAGTATCAGGGCACACAAGGCAACAACCTCTATGACAGGATTCAAGGCCGCGCCACCGGTATTCGTCAGATTCGCTTCGCAGTAAAAGACTTGAACAATCTGATCGCAAGACTCAACGCTAACGATACCGCTTTCGAACGATACAACAAGGTATCCTTGCTAGGTGCTAATGGCGACCTAATTGTGTTTCACACACCTGCTGGCCTGCGCATAGAGGCCATCGAATCGCATCATTGAACAGTCACCGGGATCCATAGGGTCGATTGGCCAACCCGCGGTCGTTACAATAGTGCCCGCCACGAATAGACAAGCTCGATAAGAAGAATGATGAATTTGCTATGTATTACCTCGCAAACGGACACCATCAACAGTGTTCGACCCGAGGCCGAACTGTTTATCGGGCTCGCTCGCGCGGGCGTTAAGGTGCATGTACTCACCGAGACGCATTCCAGTTATGTCGACCCCATGCGGGATGCCGGCATCACCATCGAACACTTTGAGGTCAACCGAAAAATATCGCGCAAAGCGATAACCCAACTCGGTCGAGCCATCGATGCACACGACACCGATATCGTCTACGCATTCAACAACAATTCAATCAGCAACGCGACGTGGGCATGCCGCAAAAGATCCGTGAAGCTGATCACCTATCGGGGACAAACAGGCAATATCGAGCGGCATGATCCAACCGCGATGCTGACGCATCGCAATCCACGCGTGGATGGCATCATCTGTGTCGCCAAGGCTGTCGAAACTTTCTTACGTCCGCGAATCAACCCCGACGTTAGGATAGACACCATTTACAAAGGTCATAGCCTCGACTGGTATACCGACTTGCCCGCTAAGCGCATTGATTTTGATCTGCCGGAGGATGCGGTGGTCATTGGTTGTGTCGCCAATAATCGCCCGCGAAAAGGTGTCCGTTATCTACTGAAAGCGTTTAAACAACTCGCATCAAACAATCAGGCTTATCTCGTTCTGGTCGGCAGCGGCATGGACCAATCTTTACTGAAAAATCTCGCCGAAGATGACCCGGTCCGAAAGCGCATCCGTTTGCTCGGCCGACGCAACGATGTCGGCTCCCTCTTGCAACTCTTCGATATCAATGTGCTGCCCGCAACCAAGCGCGAAGGCTTGCCTCGGGCCGTGATTGAAGCCATGGCCTATGCCCTGCCCTGCGTCGTCACGAACACCGGGGGCAACGCGGAGCTAGTCAATGATGGAGAAACAGGGCTTGTGGTACCGACCATGGATAGCCAAGCGATTACGCGTGCACTAACAACATTAATCGAGGATGCGCCGCTCCGAAAGAAGATGGGGATTGCAGGGCGCCTGCGCATTGACCAGCATTTCAATGTGGCGACAACCGTTGAACAAACCCTAACCGTGTTCCGGGAACACCTAGCGAACTAGGCACTTACCAGGGAACGTTTGTGCCATCCCAGGCCGTGACCAAACCTGCGGTTTCCGGAGTCAAACGCTCGATCACGCGACGCAAACCGGTGACCGATTCGCTCGCCGATAAATGTGCGTCCTCACCGCCCATCTCGGTTCGAACCCAACCAGGGTGTAAGCCGGCCACAACGATGCCACGGCCCGACAGATCAATCGCCAATGAACGCACAATGGCATTGAGCGCGGCTTTGGAGGCACGATAGCCGTATAGCCCGCCAGCTGTATTTAAAGTCATGCTACCCAACATACTCGACACAGCCACAATGCGGCCGCGCTCACTGCGCGCAACGGCATCCACCAATATCTCGGTCATCGCCATCGGCGTACTGACATTAATATCAAAAACAGAGGCCCACTCAGCACGATCAAAACTGCCGAAAGCCTGTGCGGCCTGACCCGCCTCTCCGAAGCTAAGCTTACCCATCGTGCCGGCATTGTTAATCAAGACATCAATGCAGTCGTCAACATAAGGTGCCAACGATGCTCGCAAGTCATTGTCATTAGTTAAGTCGCAGAAAACGGTCTCAATGCGATCCTCGTAGGCTGCCAATGCATCACTGCGTGAGCGCTGCATCGCGATCACACGCCAGCCATCGTTGACGTATTGCTTCACAAACTCAAGCCCAAGGCCGCGATTTGCGCCGGTGATGAAAACAGTAGGCATCGTCTACTCCAAATCTACCTAAGCGCCGCCCGACTCAGCCATTGAACTGATTGGAACGGTATCGCCACTATTTTTGTACAGTGCTTTGTGGCGCAGAAATCGCGTTAGACCCGTTGCGCCCATACGCGATGGACCTATGCCGGACATACCATAGGCGCTTTTCTCCGCCTCGAAAATCATCGTAGTCATACCCGCATCGTTAACACTGATACCCCCTGCATCAATGCATCGCGCAACCGCTAATGCGGTCTCCATATCCGGGCCGAAAACAGCCGCCGACAATCCATAGATCGTATCGTTCGCGAGCGTGAGAGACTCATCGACAGAATCAAAAGCCATGACCGGCATGATCGGACCAAAGGTCTCCTCGGTCATGACTCTCATCGTATGGTCCACCGATGACAAGACTGTCGGCGCGACCCAGAATCCGCCATCCCGTCGCGTCACTTCACCGCCAGCATGCACGACAGCGCCTTTCTCAACCGCATCTTCCAAATGATCCCGAATAATATCGGCCTGCTTGTTGAAGATCAGCGGACCGACGATACCTTTATGGGCATCCGGATAAGACAACGACACGTCGGCGGCCTTTTGCGCAAGCATCGCAACGAATTCGTCATAGATACTTGTGTGTACGTAAATCCTTTCCAACGATTGACAGGCTTGCCCTGTGGCAGCCACGGACGCTCTCAAGATTGCCGTTGTCGCTCGCTCTACATCGGCTCCCTGCAGCACGATCGCCGGGTCTTTTCCGCCGAGCTCAAGAAACGCGGGGATCAACCGCGAAGCAGCAGCAACGGACACTTTTTTGCCGGTCGCCACACTACCGGTAAAAGCAACAACATCGACACTTTCGATCAACGCTGCACCGGTGCGACCATCGCCTTCGATAAAGCGGAGTACATTGTGCAATGCAGGCACTGCCGCGATAGCGTCCGAGACCGGACTAGCAAAACGTGGTGTCACTTCACTCGGCTTGATGACGGCTGCGCAACCCGCCAACAATGCTGGCACGGCGTCGATGAAAGAGAGCAGCAACGGAAAATTCCATGGGCTAATTGCACCAACCAATGGGTAAGGGTCCAATTGCGTTTCAATCACCACACCGGGCACGGCACTGGAAGGCTTCGACGGTACGCTTAGGAGTGCCGGCGCCTGACCGCACCAACGTTCGATAGCGCCCAATAAACCAAAAAATTCTCCGGCAGCAATCGCGTGGCGCCCAGTGTCTACAGCGAGTGCCGAAACAATCGCTTCCTGTTGCCCTTTTAATGCGACAGCGAACTCGCGCATTGTAGCGACCCGTGCATCGATACTGGCTGCGAGCCAGTGCTTCTGCGATTGTCGAAGTGAATCTGCCAACGGTCGGATATCCGCTTTTTGATCGCAACGAATAGAATAGTCAGACGCACCGCTCCGCGGATTAATTACCGGAATACGTTCAGTCATGGTCATGCTCCTCGAAGAAAGGCATTACAACAGAGGCAAAGTCCGTTGTGTGCGCGTCTAGCAAACCATGTCCCCACTCGGGAAAGTCCTGCCGACGCCCGTTCTTTAGCAAGGCATCCGCGCGCGGTGTATGTGTCCAGCAATCATCTTTAGGGTTTAACACAAACACCGGAAGATCCAATTCAGCCAGCCGTTGGCGGTAGGTTGGCACATAGTTAAATGCGGCGCGATGACCCCATTCGTAATCCTCCCCTCCCCTCAAATTTTCGGCGAGCGATGTTGCCGCCATCTCCAATGTCATACCCGGACCGCGGTGACGCAGAATACGCTGCCACATGATCTGAAAACGACTACCGGATTCGTCGAGCAACAACGGGGCATACGTCTCGTGTAGCTCGGCTGTCTCTTCGTCTGTGAATACCGGTGCAGAAAGACTCGCAATGCTGAGCGATTGCTCGGGACGCTTTGATGCCGCTTCTGCCGCCACCATACAACCGGTGTGATAGCCAAGAAAATGTACCGGCCCTGGAGCGAGCTCGTCCACCACCTGCCAAACCGCATCGGCATAGTCGGAAATGGTGACATGCGGATCCGCTGGTGGCGGTGAAGACTCTCCCATCCCCGGATAGTCAGGCGCGATCGCTATGCGATTGTTGGCCAACAGTGGCAACACCTGATGATAGGTCCGGCCGGATTTCGGACTCATGTGCAAGCACACAATCGTCGGCTTTTCGGCTTGTTTCGGGAAGACGCCACGACTATGCAATTGCCCGTGAATCCAATCCGTGTACTGTTTTCTAACCATTGATTGCATGACTGCCATCTAGTTGTCCTATTTGTATAACATTATAGGTGAGTGATCGCTTCACTGCAGCCCTCAATCCATCCGCTGAAATTGTAAAGAAATCGAATTTTTCGTCGCTAACCTCACAGCAAGGAAGCATTCAGCCGAGAAATGAGCCGCAATAGATGCATCAGGGAACGCAAAACACGCTAGAGCAAAGCAAGCGCAAAGCCTTGACCGATAGCGGTCAGTTGCGCTTTGTGCATTGGTGGACCATCGCGAGCATGTTGTTGGTCCCGGTTCTCGCCTGGCGCTTTCTGGACAATCAGGAACGCCAACAGCGGATCGAGCATTTCCAGCTGGAAGCGAACCAAATAGTCACAAGAATCAATGATCGACTGGCGCGCTATGAAGAAGCATTGCATGCCGGTACGGCCGCCATTGATATGCACGGCAACAGACCGAGCCGCGCAGAATGGCGGGAATTCGCTAACACCTTACGGCTTGATGATCGCTATCCGGGCATTAATGGCATCGGCCTTATCGAATACCTGCAGCGCAGCGACCTTTCCGTGCATACGGATTATCATCGTAACGAAAAACCTTCTTACCGCGTCTATCCGGAACACACCTACGACTTCCATTATCCGATCGTTTATATCGAACCGGAAGCACCTAATCTCCAGGCGATAGGCTTGGATATGGCCCACGAACGTCATCGCCGCGAGGCGGCCGAATTGGCTAGAACAACGGGCAAAACGCAAATCACCGGCCCGATACAACTGGTTCAGAGCAACGAAATCACGCCTGGATTCCTGATGTTCGTACCATTTTTCTATGACAGTGACAAAACCAACGCTGATCGAACGTTCGGAGGCATGGTGTACGCCCCCTTCATAGCCGCTGACCTTGTTCGCGTAACCATCGAACCGGAAACGCGGAGCGCGCAGCTTCGCATTGTCGATGGCAATGAAACACTGTTTGACAACCACACAGAAAGACCGATGCCAGAAGCCTTTACTCGCAGAATCGACATACCCATTTACGGGAGAACATGGGCTTTCACAATCACTAGTGTTGCAGCTGCCACGCCAGGCACCACGTTATCGCGGCCGACCATGGTTCTAATAGGCGGACTCTTTTTTACGGCCCTGTTGATCGCGATGTTCACCGGCATGGCACGCGCCAATCGTCATGCGTTAACGCTCGCCGAACAAATGACGCAAGCCTATCGATTGAAGAACATGGCGTTATTGCGATCTAACAGTGATCTGGAGAGGTTTGCCTCGCTCGCCTCACACGATTTGCGGACGCCACTGCGAGGTATTGCGAGCCTTACCGAGTACATCGAAGAGGATCTGAATGATTATCAACAGTCGGAATTTGCCAACCCGGATGTCATCAAGAATCTGAATCGAATGCGCAATAGAATCGGGCGTCTAGATCAGCTAATCAACGGTCTATTAGACTATTCCTGCGTGGGCATGACTGACGACAGCTGGAGCGAATGGTCGATCACGCACTTCGCCCACCGCATGCGTAAGACTTATGAACTCGCACCGGAGCAGCTTATCGTCAGCGGCTCTCTGCAGAACGTATATATTGATGAGCTTCGTATCAATCGGGTACTGGAAGCACTCATCAGCAATGCTGTAAAGCACCATGCCGATCAAGATGCCCTGAAAGTGAGCGTCCGAATGGAACACCACGAGACGTTCTACCAATTTTCAATCAAGGATAATGGCCCTGGCATCGACACAAGGTTCGAAGACAAGATCTTCGAACCGTTCGAGACACTTACCCGTAGTGAGAACAAGAACACGGTCGGGATTGGTCTCGCTATTGCTCGCAGAACAGCCGAGAGCATCGGCGGCACAGTGACCTTTGAAAGTCGGGTCAATCAGGGTTGTACCTTCTTTGTCACCTGGCCGAGACAGCGGCTAACAATGCCAGGTTCACCAGAGGAACTTGCTGCATGATCCCCGTCGAAAAATTCAAAATTCTACTCATCGAAGATGACGAACTTGATCTTGAGAAATTTGAGAGATCCATGCGTCGAATCGGTATCGATAACGATCTGATCCATGCCACCGATGGCATCAATGCGCTTGAGATTTTGCGTGGCGAAGGTGAAAACCAGCAACCACTTAGAGGACCGTTGGTTGCACTGCTTGATCTCAACATGCCACGAATGAATGGACATGAATTTCTGAGCGAGGTGCGCAACGATGAGCGGTTGCAGCGGTTGTCCGTTTTCGTCATGTCGACATCCGACCGACCACAGGATATCAATACTTCTTATGATCATCATGTTAACGGGTACTTGATCAAACCATTCACGATGCAACAAACCTATGACACCGTCGAAGCGCTACATAACTACTGGTCAGTATTGCGATTCCCGTCACTGGAATAAAAAAAGGCCGGCAACCATCGGCTACCGACCTTTCTGCTCATCTATGGCATGAGCGCTTAGTCACCAAATCTGGCTGTCAAGTTTACGCCCCAGTGTTGTCCTCGGCGTACCGTACCGACGAACGAGCGACGGAAGCTGCCTGCGCCATCAGCATAGCGCAAGACCAACGGCGACGAATCTTCGTTCTTAAGGTTTCTACCGTAAAGCGACACGGAATAACGACCGTTGGAGAAGCCTAGTCTCGCCCCCAACAAACCGGCATCGCCTGTCTCGATAAGGTTGTGAACCTGAGCATACTTGCTAGATTCAAAGGAGTAATCGATACCACCGTACCATTCCCATGTGTCGTTCAAAGGACGACGAACTTCGGCGTCAATAAAGAACTGGTGCTCAGCGGTTCGTGGAACACGATTCCCGACAATCGAGCCAAACGCTGAAGTGTCACAAGTCGCCTGACCGAACTCTTCGCCGAGCGAGCAATTCACCAGACCATCATCGGCTACGTCATCGAGAACACCCTGGTTCTGATCAGTACCGCGACGGAATTTCGCATCGGTGTAAGCATAGTTCATTGTGAACGTAACGCCATCGAGTCCTGCCGGACGTGCCTTTAACTCAGCCTCGAGGCCGTTAATGCGGGCATCGCCAACATTTCGAATGATCGAAACCGTACCGAATTCGGTCAGTGCGTTCTGTGTGAGCTGATAGCCCGTGACCGTGTTGCTGTACAAAGCCAGATTGGCAATGATCTGGTCGTCAAACAACGTATTCTTGATACCGACTTCGATCGACGTTAGATCTTCTTCCTCAAAGGTTGGCTCACCGGCCTGAACGCCTGCAGAACCATTGGTGCCGCCCGGCTTGGTGCCTGTCGCGATACTCGCATAGATTAACGAATCGTCAGTGGCTTGCCAATCCAGCGCGTAACGCTGTAGGTAAGAATTGAACGAACCATTAACGCGCTCTGGCGCGTTGGGCGCCTCGCCAAGATTGCGAAGCACGACGACTGACTCTTGATCTTCTTCTTGATAACGCCCTTCGACAGTCAGACTAACGCGATCACTCAACGCAACATCGATATGCCCGAAGATTGCGGTGTTCTCAATCGTCTGCTCATCGGTATTGCGCGTTACGCCGATTGTCGGCCCGAAAAACGGAACAATAGATTCGCAGAGGAAGTTGGCGGCACAAACACCCAACATACGTCCAAACTCGGCACCGAAATTCGCGGCGGCAATGCCGGCAGCGGCGGCCGGCAAGTCGCGAATATCGCGTCCGCTTTGCTCGCTATCAAAATAATATGCACCGAAGAACGCATTGACGTTGTCGTTGCTGTAGGACAATCGCAATTCTTGCGAAAAGTCTTCGCTTTGATCCCAGCCTGCAAAGGTAAAGTCGACAATGCTGCCGACATACGCGTAGTCAAATGGAGGTCCATCTGCGAAACCTGCAAACGGGAATCCGTTTGGCGTAAAGTTCGCCACGTCGAAAGAGGTTGGACCGTAATCTCCATCAGTGATCTGAACCGTGTCACGATCGATGTAACCGGTGATACTGGTCAAGGTCCATGACTCGTTAATATCAAAATCAATGTTTAAGCTGGTCTGCAATGTTTGCTGCTCTTCGCGAGCATCCGGCGCTTGCACACTGAAGTCCGTATTGATCGCACCAGGGCGCAACGTGCCGCAGAAGTAGCGACCTAAACCGCCATACAATGCACCGTTATCCTCAAAGCAATTGTTCTCGGTTGAGCTTTGTGCAAACAACGGCGGCTGGCCATCATTGAGATCGTTGTAGTAAGCCCTTAGGCGTGCCGTGAAACGATCGTTCGGTGAAAATTCAAGGACACCCGAGATGGATTGCGACTCTTGCAAGCCGATATCCGAACCATCGAATTCATTGGTGAATGCACCGTCCAATTCAAAACGGCGGAAATTGACACTGCCGGACAGAACATCGCCAATGATTGGACCGCCAAAGCTTGCCGCAATCTGGGTTTCTGCATCATCAGTCGCGGTGACCGTCAGATCGGCTGTGAAGCCGTCGCTTGGCGAACGCGTGATCACGTTGATCGCACCGGAATACGTATTTCGTCCATAGAGCGCACTCTGCGGACCTTTAACGATTTCAAAGCGCTCAACTTCATTGAGGTTAAAGTCCGCGATGGACCCATCAAAGTAGACGCCATCAATAAAGAACGACACGCCAGACTGTCCCAGAATATTCGCGCCCCCACGAATCACTGGGCGATTGGATGTTCGTCCAAATTCTTTGTCAAACAACAGCCCCGGCGTCAGCTTCGCGATATCTGACAAATCCCGGAGGTTTCGTTCAGCAATCTCCAAGCCCGAAATTGCTGTTACAGCAACCGGAATCTCTTGAATGTTCTCTTCCTTCTTACGTGCAACAACGACAATTTCTTCGATAAATTGTGCCGCTACCGGACCACTCAGGAAAAGTCCCGTGATGGTGCCCGCAAGCAACGTTCTGGGTGTTATGCCCCATTTTTGTTTCATTTGAATAGCCCCTCAAATACCGCATGGTAAAAAATCACAAGGTGATTACCTTTTGATTGTTATACATTTATAACAATTAAGCAACGACTGATTGTCACAGATACAACAACCCCGATATAGGACAAATGACACTGTTCAAGCGACCGCTAAATGGCCATAGTTACCCGAAATCGCTGCAAATTGAACATTCCC
Source organism: Woeseiaceae bacterium (assembly GCA_045110335.1). Classification (GTDB taxonomy): domain Bacteria; phylum Pseudomonadota; class Gammaproteobacteria; order Steroidobacterales; family Woeseiaceae; genus CALBPI01. Next base: position 49,585 of record JBGCGB010000001.1, on the reverse strand, counting down.
AATGAGCTCACAACAAATCAACAACCCCCTGAACGATACCGTCTTCAAGGATCGTGGCTCAGAAACAACAAGATTAGAAACCTTCGTTGATGCCGCTTTCGCCTTTGCGTTAACGCTGCTCGTTATCTCGTTTGATGCCGTTCCGGCCAGCTATCAGGAGCTGGTGCTGGCCTTAAAGAAGATTCCGGCGTTCCTTTTTGGGTTTCTGGTGTTGATGATGTTCTGGGTGGCACACCGGAACTGGTCTAAGCGATACGGCCTCGATACGACGTTCAGCGTACTGATCAGCCTCACTTTGATTTTCATTATTCTCGTGTATGTTTATCCTTTGCGGGCAATGGCGACCGCCGCGGTTAGCGCGATGACCAATGGCTGGCTACCGACGGACTTTGATGTCCGTACCGGATTTGAGGCACTTGGCTTGTTTCGAATCTATGCCATTGGTTTTTTGCTGTGCAACGCCTGTCTGGCTGCCCTGAATTACCATGCACTCAAACTCAAGGACGCACTGCAGCTTGATCCGGCGGAGGTATTTCTTACCCGGGTCGAAGTGGTCGCATGGATGATTGTAGGGAGCTTTGGTTTGGCATCATTGATCAGCAGCTTCGTGGTTAGTGAGCGATGGATCGGTTTTTGCGGGTGGATCTATGCAGGGCTCGCGATTGCAATGCCGCTGCTTGGACGCATTACCGAAGCCCGCTTCGCAGATCGTTTCCCGGAGCATCCAGCCGCTCGCCGTTAACCAAAAGACGCGCGTACCATCTCCATACTTTTCATCAGGCCTAAGGACCGATCCAACGACATGACCGTTGATTCCCTGCGTCCTGCCGAATAATCAGCCACAAAAGCGCGTGTCTCAAAATCGAGCCCTATCGTTTCGCGTGGCGCCGCGAAAACATCGATCAATTGATCCGATCGATGCAATTGGCATTCGCTGGCTTTCCAGAACTGTGGCATCTCTATCCAGCCACGATCGCCGATTATTATTGCTTTGTTTGCGTGCGTCGCCCGGAATGATGCGCCAACAACGGCGCTTGCGTCGCCGAAATCGAGCACACTCTGGAAGTCATCTTCGACGCCGTTAGGTGCAAATCTCACCCGGGACGCAACGGATTCTGGCAAGCGATCGAATATCGCCTGCGCCAGTGCCAACGGATAAATGCCCATGTCGAGCAAACAGCCACCCGCAACAGCCGCGTTATAAACGCGTTTATTCGGGTCAAAGGGACGCATGTCGAATCCGAAATCCGCGGTGAGCTTTAGCACCTGACCGATCTCGCCGGCTGCAATCCAGGCCTGCGCTTGTTGCCAAGCCGGCAGAAAGCAACTCCACAGTGCTTCTGTCAGCAATACCTGATGACGCCGGGCGGACTGCACCAGCTTTTCACAATCCGCCATTGAGGTGACTAATGGCTTTTCGCAGAGAACGGGTTTACCCACAGCGATACCACGCATCGCATAGTCGAAATGCAACGTGTGTGGGGTGGCAATATAGATTACGTCGACCGTACTATCTTCGAAGAAACCCTGCGAGGTCTCGTGCGTCGTCTCAACGTCAAACTGCTTGGCGAACGCCGCAGCGCTAGCCGGCGTGCGTGACAAGACGGCAGAGATCGTTGTGTTTGGCACGGCCCGAAGATCATTCGCGAAAACCGTCGCAATATTGCCGGCACCAATAACGCCGAATCGGGTGATGGCATTGGTCATGAGCTTGCCCGAAAACAGCGACGCAATGCGTAGACGCCCAAAGCCGCTGACATGAGCGCACCAATACCAAACACCCAACGACCAATGAGTGAATTGGTCTCCTTGTCAATCAATGGGAGACCGCCTTCAATCGAAGCGGGATCTGCCAACAACGCTGCGTAAGCCCCGATCGCCGCAAACGCGAACAGCAACATGGCAGCGAGACCGTCGTTTATGCGGGATTTTTGTCCCGCCAGCACCATCAAACCAGCCATCAAAAAAACCAAACCAGCCAACCCGAGCACCCACCTCGGCGCTTCAATAGAGGAAGGATCTACGACTATCCAATCGGCGGCGACCAGCATGATGAACGTACCGATCGCAATCATCAGCGCGCTCACCGCCAACCGGCCGCGAGGAGACAATTCCGTCGACGGTCGTCGAGTCGCTCTATACATACTGAGCGAGGTGCCCCGTCTTGACGTAGATTAAACAGCCAGACTCAGAGAAAGGCTGATGCATCGACCCATGCGGACTGCGTATCCAGGTTCCGGCGGGATAGACTCCGTGTTCATCTTGAAAGACGCCGTCGATCACGTAGATCTCTTCGCCGCCCCAATGACGATGCGGGCTAAATCGTGTACCTGGAGCCCAGCGCACTAACGCGACCGATTCACGTTCGAACTCATGCAAAGGCAATACCGACAAACCCTCGGCCACGCCGGGCCGAAACGTCGCAGCACTGGTATCGATATGAAACTGTCGTGAATCGCTCTTTTCGAACTGACGCAACTTGACGAAAATCGTGCATCCGTCGCGCGTAAAAGGCGTGTGTCGCGTGCCGATCGGATTGCGCACATAAGTGCCGGGCGGATAATCGCCATGCTCATCGGAAAAGACGCCCGATAGCACCAGAAACTCTTCACCCCCGCTGTGCTCATGTGCACTGAATGAAGTGTCAGGCGCATAGCGCACTAGCGATGTGGCGCGTGCGACTTCATCGCCGATACGGTCGAGCATTTTTCGCTCGACGCCGGGCAACGGCGACGCAACCCAATCGATTTCGTCGGTCCGAACGACGACCCGCTCGGAAAAGTCAGCATGCAATTTCATCGAACCATCCGTTAGCGCAACAAGGCGCCAGCGAATCAGCCGGCACGCAGTTTTGCGGTCTCCTCATGATCAATGAGCATATCCGATCCGATCACTACGGCATAGACATCCTTGGCATGATCAATGGTGACAAAGCGATCCAGCACATCGTCCAACACCGCTTGCGGGGCTCTTGCCGACGCTACGCCGAAGCCGCCACCGCCACCCGTCTTGGAGCGTACGACTGTGCCTTGTGGCACTTTCTGACCATTGAGTTTCAGTCCGGTCGTCGCCGGCTCATCCGGACATTCGATATGAACGACCGGTGCGGTTCCGTCCTGGCCGTCGAATAATCCCCATGCGGTCGTCACGGAACGCTCAAACCACAGAAACAAATCCGAGTCGGCTGTCACCTGATATTCGCGATAAGTGCCGTTGCCACCGCGCCATTCTCCGGGACCTCCGGAATCCGCCAAGATGCCATAGCGGGATATCCGTAACGGGTACTTCGTTTCAAAAATCTCGATCGGAATATCTTTGAAGCTACCGTTAACGTTGTTGATCAGGGAATCCTGACCATCGCGTCCTTTCGAGGCGCCCCAGCCGCCAGTGGTCGGCTCAATCATCAAATAGAACTCGTCGTCATTTCGCGGATCATGACCCGCCAATGTGATGACCATTGAATCGCCATAGTGCGCACCTGCCGCTTTGTCCGGCAGCGTTGGTGCCAGCGCCTTGATCACAAGATCAATCAATAAGCCCAACGAAGAAAAATACCATCCGCAAGCAGCAGGCTCTTCTGCTGAAAAAATCGTCTTCGGCGGCGCGATAACTTCGAGTGGCCGGAAAGATCCACCGTTCGGAGAAACCTCTGAACAGATCAACAATTTGTAAGCAACACGCGCCGCTGCAATCGTTTGTGTGAGACCACAGTTCACCGGACCCAGTGCCTGTGGCGCCGAACCCGTCAAATCGGCAGTCATCGCATCGCCCTTAATCGTCAATGCGAGCTTGACCGGCAGTGGGCCGTTGCCGAGTCCGTCATTATCGAGAAATCCATCAGCCTCATAGGTACCGTCCGGTAGCTGGCTAACGGCCGCTCGTTCTTTGGCTTCGGTCTGACTGAAAATTTCGTCGCGTGCCGCCCAAATGGTGGCAGCGCCGAATCGATCGAACAGCGTTTGTAAACGCTTCTCACCGGTTTTGCCTGCAGCAACTTGCGCGTTCATATCGCCAACGGTTGCTTCACCAAACCGGCTGTTTCGGCGCAAGAGGTCAATCACATCCTCGCGCGCCTTGCCATCCTCATACAAACGCGTCGGCCCCCAACGGACACCTTCTTGATAGATCTCATGAGAATCGACAGGTGTTCCCGGATCTTTCGCGCCAACGTCTAGCCAGTGCGCGCGTGACGCGGCAAACCCAATGCGTTCGCCTTGCCAAAAAATAGGCATGATGATGGTCGAGTCATTAAGATGCGTGCCGGTCATGTAGGAGTCGTTCATGTAGAAAACGTCTCCTTCCTTAAAATAATCCCAACCGTGCTCTTCGGCGATCAGCTTGACACAGATTTCCAGGTTGCCAAGAAACAACGGCAAACCTAATGATTGACCCAGCACCTCGCCGTCCGCATCAATCAATGCAACCGAGCAATCTTTACCCTCGTAAATGACGGGCGTAAATGCACTTCGAATCAGCGTGGCATTCATATCTTTCGCAATAGAGATGAACGCATTGCGAATAATTTCTGTCGTTACAGGATCAATACTAGTCATGTGACTTCTCCGACGTCACCAGAATATTTCCGGCCTCATCTATGCTGATCAACCAATCAGGTGGCACAACCGTTGTTGCACTTTGCTCTTCAATCACCAACGGCCCACTGACACTATAATCTGGCGGCAAACGATCCCGGGCAACAATTGGCGTGCTAACCGAACGCCCGTCAAAAACAATCTCGCGCTCGCCAAGATGCGCGGGTTCATTGTCAGCAGCGCCAATAGGGTTTTGATACTTGTTTAAGTGTCCAACGGCCGCGAGTCGCAAGTTGACAAACTCCACAGGTGCGGCCTCATTGGAATGGCCGTACCGGCGATGATGCGATTGATGGAAATACGCGACAATTTTTTCAGCATCCAGCGAATCCAAAGGCACGTTAATTGAAAACTCTTGCCCGAGGTAACGCATATCAGCAGAGCGCTCAAACGAAACGCGATCGGCGCCAATACCCTCGCCGACAATAGCTGTTTTACCGTCTCTTTCAAGTTGCTCGAAGACCGATAACAAAGCGGCCTCATCGACACTATCGGTTGTATGAAAAAAGCTCTGGGTAAAATCGTGACGAAGATCAGTCTGTAACATACCCCAGGCTGAGAACGTGCCGGGGAACCGGGGAACCAGTACTTCATTGATGCCCAATTCTTCTGCCAGAAAAACAGCCGCCATCGGACCAGCTCCGCCAAACGCAACTAATGTGAAGTCACGCGGATCGACGCCTTCGCTAATGGTGATCGTACGCATCGCATCGGCCATCGCCGCATTGGAAATCGCGAGCACGCCTTCAGCGAATGCGGTTGGTTCAAGTCCGGCCTGTTTTGCCAATGACTCAATCGCCTGGGTTGCTGCAGCACCATCGAGGGTCATGTCACCACCCAACAAGGATTTTTGCCCTAATCGGCCGAGATACAAATTGGCATCGGTAACCGTAGGCTCAGTACCGCCCCGGCCATAACAGGCGGGACCCGGTTGAGAGCCTGCACTTCGTGGGCCGACGCGCATTGCGCCGTCTTCCAGCCAGGCAACGGAACCGCCACCGGTACCAATCGTCGCGATATCGACAATTGACATCAACAAGGGCAAGCCCTCGAGTTCGGTTTCCAGTGTTGACTTGGCTTTTCCGTTCAGCACCAGACTCAAATCAAACGAGGTGCCACCCATATCGACACACAATAGATTTTTGCGATCACTGGTGGCAGACAGCGCTGTCCCCGCAATCGTTCCACCAACTGGACCCGACAGAAGCGTGAACACCGGATTCTCCTGTGCACGTGCCGCCGTCGAGACACCACCGTTGGATTGCATGATGTGCACGGTCTCGTCCATACCGAGTGTATTGAGCTCGCTCTGCAAGCTTTTCAAGTAACGCTGAACGACCGGCGCCACGTAGGCATTCATCACGGCCGACGAGGCACGCTCATACTCACGCCACTCGCGCGCCACTTCATGCGATAGCGATACCGAAACATCGGGCAGCGCCTCACGCAGATAGTTACCCGCCGCAATTTCATGCTGAGGGTAAGCGTAAGCATGCAGCAAGCAGATGGCGACCGCATTAACGCCCTCGTTACGCACCTTCTCGATCACCGTATCGAGATCACTGGTATCCAGCGCCTCAAGCTCTTTGCCATCCCATGACAAACGACCACGCAACTCATGCACGTCCCGCCGGGGCACCAACTGATCCGGTTTTCGATAGCGAAGTTCGTAGAGCGTGTGGCGGTTACCGCGCGCGATGGTGTATGCATCGCTGACGCCTTCTGTCATCACCAGCAGCACGCGTTCACCCCGCCGTTCGAGAAACGCGTTCAACCCAACGGTTGTGCCATGCACGAAGAACTCGACATCACTGAGATCCGAAATCAGATCGCGGATGCCATCGACAACGCCTTTCGCCGGGTTTTCGGGTGTTGTCGGCACTTTGCCCACAAACACCGGACCATCCGAAGGCTCGATAACGATATCGGTAAACGTTCCGCCGATATCAGCAGAGACTCTATACTGTGTCATTGAATAATTGCTCGGTCAGTCGAATAGATTAGAAATTACGACGGTATCTTACGTTCCAGATTCGACCGGGAGCGCGCGCTGAGAAACCACCCGCTACCCATTCCGAGTTGTAGAGCTCATCGCCAAGGTTGTAGCCCGAAGCGATTAGCTCCCAGTCACCCTCGGCATCACGCAAGCCGATTCGTGCGTTGATAAAGCCCAGCGCATCGCGCGAGGTTGAGTTCTGAACATCCCAAAATTGCTCTCCGCGACGCTCGTAGTCAGCACGGACGAAAAAGTCCATGTCAGCATTCATACCCGCTTCGTACTGAAAGCCTACATTTAAGGTGCTTTCCGCGATGTAAGGGGCTTCATTGCCAACCACGGTGGGATCAACGGTGTAGGCGTCAATCTCGGACGATGTGACGCCATATGCCGCGTATAAGTCCAACGCATCAGTCGCGCGGTAGACCACATCAATTTCACCACCGCTCAGCGATACCTCATCGATGTTGGTCAGGATTTGTGCACTGATCGCACCGATAAAGGAGAAGAATTGCTGGCCTTCGACTTCTGTCGAAAATACTGCCGCATTCATTCGCAATCGATCATTCATGAATTGGCCTTTATAACCAATCTCTGCAGAAGCAGACTCTTCCTGAGCGGCGACATCGGTCACACCCGGCAATCCTGCGCCTAGTGCGACCGCGGAAATTCCGTTCTGGTTAAATTGCCCGCTGCGGAAACCTTCACCCCAGGTCGCGTAAAAATTGTGCTGATCGCTAGGCTGATAACGCAAGGTCACTTTTGGCTGCAACTTGTCGAACGTCTCTTTGTTGTTAGCACCAGGCAGCCCCGCGGGGAACTGTTCCAATGACACCATCTGTTCGCGCTCTTCTTCGTCATAGCGCAATGCGACCGTCAGATCGAATTGGTCGTTAAGCGACATATCGACACTACCGAACACCGCCCATGACGTGTTGGTATTGTCATCAGCCAAGAACGATGTCGTTGGGTTACGAAGATCATTCGTCGGGCTACGTTCAAGACGAATAATGCCTTGGCCCGTGTCTACGCCAGTCGACAATGAGACAAAGCGGTCCCAGTCAAGGTAATAAGCGCCGACTTCCCAGCGCACACGCTGGTCGCCATCAGAAGATAAACGTATTTCTTGTGAAAACGCTTCCAGATCGAAGAAACCGGTCTGCGTGCCATCGAATCCAAACACCGCTGGCGAGCTCTGTGCATTGGTGTAGGGGAACTGATCGGAATCACCCCATTCTTCAATACTGGTGAACGATGTGGTGCTGACCAACTGGCCTAACGCCGTTTCGAAATCGAGCTTCAACGAGAAATCAGTCAGATCACGCTCGCCGTAATCGATATTGTTATCACGAACCGGCAATACATTATTCGCGTCAATCGGGCCGGTATCGGTGCCAAAACCGCTCGCCGTAATGCCATCATCAGCGATGTCTACACCCTGGAACTGAAAACCAATGCCACGGCCGCGATGCTGGGATGCGGCGATCTTGACGTCCGCCGAGAAAACATCGGAAGGCTCGAAAATGAAACGACCGCGCACGGTCCGATCTTCAAACCGATCGGCTTTTTCATTTCTGGTGATGTTGTCTAGATACCCTTCTCGGTCGACGATGTTCGCGGACACCATACCGAACACACGATCATCAACCAGCGCACCACTGACGGAAGCTTGTAGTGAATATTCGTTACCGGCACCGAACCCGATCTGAGCGTAGTGCTGCGGCTCATTGGTCGGGCGGCGTGTATTAATAATGATGGCGCCGCCAGTGGCATTGCGGCCATAAAGCGCGCCCTGCGGCCCCTTCACGACTTCAATACTGTCTACATCAAACAATTCGCGGCGAAATTGTGTCGCGCTAAATTGCAGTACGCCGTCAACAATGGTGGCCACTGGCGATTCACCGTTTCTGACTTGCGTAATGCCACGAATACTCAAAAAGCTCGTGCCAATTCCCTGCGAAGTGGCGAGCGTGACGTTGGGCGTCAATTGCACAAAGTCTTCAACGCGTTGAATGCCGGCATCCTGAATCATCTGGGCATTAAATGCTGTGACGGCGAGTGGCACTTCAAGTGCCGTCTCATCGCGGCGCCTAGCCGTTACCGTGATCACGTCGAGGACAGCATCAGCACCGTCTTCAGCCTGCTGAGCCTTAGTCGGGCTCGTCAATGAGAGCGCAAAAGCGCCGACGAAAACCGGAATAAGACCGGATGGTGAGTTACGCATGTGTGAGGTTCCCCTATGTCAGTGGCGGCATTGCCCAAACTTTGCCGAACCGATGCTCAGCAATTGGCCGCAAGTATTAACAAATACTGCACGCTCTTTAGCCTACTTAAATTTTTAACTAAGTCAAAGATTTTTTGACAAAGCCCCAATGACGTCTAAAATACAGTCTGACTCACGATCGTACGGGCGGTAAGAATGGCCAAGCCGGAAAAAATGTTCAGCCCTATCCAACGCTCAATCGGTGTGCTGCTGAAAGCGCGGCGAAACGAACTGGGACTGACGCTTCAGGAGCTTGCCGACCGCGCCAGTCTATCCGCTGCTTTTATCTCGCAAGCGGAGCGCGGAAAAGCAACGCCATCTATCGTGTCATTGATCAATCTTTCAAAAGCGCTCGACACCGACATCAATTATTTTATTTCTCCGCCTACGCCGAAAAGCCTCGTTCGTCGTGCTGACGATCCACGGTATATCAACATCGACTCACCGGTTGTCTACAAACGGCTTGATGCCGAAATACGCAATCAACAAATGAATGCGTTGATCATGGAAATGCCGCCAGGTGTTGAATTACCGGTTGCCCATCGAGATGAAGGGGAAGATTTCTTCTATGTACTCGAAGGTGAAGTCGAACAGTCTATCGGCGACAAGAAATTCTTGTTAAAGAAAGGCGATAGCGCGCACCACAACACGCAGATTTCTCATTCGGTCGTCAATCGCAGCGGCCAGCAAGCGACTCTGCTTTGGGTAGGAACGCCGGTTCTATTTCCTCCCAGCCTAGATTCGCAGCCAGATCTTGACTGAATCCGAGCATCGCCGGATGCACTCGTTATTAGTGTCAACGGCGCTAGGTGAATTCACGGTATCGCTGCACAGCTTAAATGCCCCGGAAACCTGCGACTACTTTGTCAGTTTGGCAGAACGCGGCGAATTAGATACCGGCGGCATTTTTCGTGTCGTTGCCGACGACAAGGGCGATCAACAAATCGAACAACCGATCCATGTCGTGCAACTAGGGACTGGCAAGGGATTCGACGAACCGCGGTCACACATCAAACACGAATCAACCGACCTATCGGGCTTGAGCCATCATCAATGGACCGTGTCGGCAGCGCGTTTCGCGCCCGGCGAACTCTATGCCAGCTTTTTCGTTTGTATGGACAACGAACCCGAATTGGACTTTGGCGGCAGCCGCCAACCCGATGGCCTTGGCTTCGCTGCGTTCGGCAAAATCTCTGCCGGCTTCTCCACGCTTAGAAAACTCTATGCGAAAGCTGGTCCCGGAGAACTGCTCGATCGACCGATTGACGTCAGCACTGTAGAAGCGCGTTGACTGGCCGCTACTGACTAAACCAAGGTATCCGAATATGCAGCAAGACATCGATTCCACGCAAAACCCTGCCATAAAACCGGTTGGCGAATGGTTTATCGATATGCCGATAACGCGGACCCATTGGCTCGCCGGCCTTGCCTTGTTCGTCACTTTTGTTATCGAGTCATGGGAAATGATGATTATCATTTTCTCCAGTGGTGCGATTGGCGCAGACTTCGATTTAACCCCTCAACAAATCGGATCACTCATCGGCGCGATGTTCCTCGGGATGATTCCTGGCGCATTATTCTGGGGCAAACTCATGGGCATGTACGGGCGTAAGAAGTGCCTGATCGCGAGCATCGGTCTGTATGGCTTGTTCCCGTTGCTGAGTGCACTCGCACCCGACTTCAACGCACTGTGGCAAACGCGTTTTATTTGCGGGTTTTTCCTCGTTGGCGCGCTTGTCATTACGTTCCCGTATTTTGAAGAGCTGATACCAGTATCAGCAAGAGGCAAAGCCACCGTTTATTTGTCGGCGGGCTGGCCCGTTGGTGTACTGCTTGCGATTGGCGTTACCGTCTTGCTCGGTGACTTCGGCTGGCGCTATGTCATCGGCTTCGGCTCGATCACGTCCTTATGGGCACTAGTCATCTGGAAAGTACTACCGGAGTCTCCGTATTGGCTTGCTGAAAAAGATCGCTCCTCGGAAGCCGATGAAGCCATCAGGCGATTGTCGGAGAATCAACTGAATCCGCGTACACCAGCGCTTCGCAGTGATCAGGAAAAACGCATTCAATTCCTCGATATATTCAAAGGCAATGCACTTAGAATCACGATCATTCAAAGCATCATCAATTTTTGCTTTTCATGGGGCTATTGGGGCCTGGCGTCATGGATGCCGACCTTGTTGGCTGATCGCGGACTTTCCGCACCACAGGGCCTGGGCTTTCTTGCGATTTCAGCGCTCTTCATGTTCCCGGGTTATATTTCAGCGAGCTTTCTGACAGCCCGGTTGGGGCGCAAGAAAGTCATGTTGGCTTATGTTTTCGTTTCGGCAATTGCCGGTTTTGGTTTTGCGAATGCCGAGAGTATCCAGCAACTTTACTTCTGGAACTTCACACTGTCGTTCTTCAGCCTCGGCGCATGGGGTGTTTGGAACACCTGGCTCGCAGAAATTTACAACACAAGAAACCGCGGCGCCGGGATGGCATGGGGTGTGACCGCACAACGCGTGGCGAACTCTATTGCGCCTATCGCCATTGGCTCAATTTTGGCGACCTCGAGCTTCTTGCAAACGGTATCGTTTATTACGAGCTTCCTGGCCGTGACTTTTGTTGCCGGACTCTTTCTGCCGGAAACGGAAGGCAAACAACTGGACTAAACGCCTAGTTGCGCCGCGCACGATGCGGTGACAAGAAGTGCACGAGTAACGTCGCAAGCAGTAATGCCATCGCGAGATACATCACATAGCGCCACATGCTAACGCCACGCTGCAGGACATCGAACTCGGTTACATAAATGGTTTCGCAAGCGCCATTGCCGGTATCTTCGCGTGTGGTGCTGGTACCCCGTTTCGAACCACCGGGGCTGGTATAACTCGCGAGTTGACCACGCACGCGGATTTGATCACCAATACGAATAGACTGAACCGAATCCCGAATCTCTTCGGTTGCCGAAATCAAATGGTTATTGGAAATTTGATAGATATCGAAAGCATCCCATGCCGCTTGATCGCGAGTCTGGAAATTACAGGTGAACACGCCATTCCAGAACTTGATCTTGTTGAGGAAGGGGTTGTTCGCGGAGTCGCCCCAAACGACACAAAGGTCGAGCATGTTCAGCTTGTCGTTTGATAGCCGATGCATACGACTACTGCCATCCTGATGGCGGAAAGATACAATCAAACCGGTCAACTCGTAGTCGTACTCGGGTTCAATCAAGTAATCCTGATCTTTCCAATCGACGGTAAACGGCTGTTTACCGGACAACCGCTTTTGCATCGGCTCGTTATGCACTGAGGGCAACAACGGAATATCTGCAGGAAAGTCATTCCGGTTCCAGAATGAAACAGCGAGCAAAACGCTTGCAGCGATCATCACTTTTGTATTGATAGCCATCTGAAAATCATAACGCAACCGCGCACCGCTATCTGAGAACCAAGTCACCAACTTCATCAGATGGCACGCGTCGATACCGAGCTGTGTTATACAGAATACCGAACATACGACCCATTGAGATACTGACTATGTCGGACTTAGCATTCGATGCGAACGAAGCCGGACTATCGCTCGCACTCAAATTGTTGCTGGAGAACCAGAGCGAAGAGACTGCGACCGCATTGCCGACGGCGCTGCCGGCAAAAGGCATCGGCGAACCAGCCACGCTAGAGACAATGGCGCCAAACATACTTGGCACAGCAGCTCGACTAAACCACACCGACAGCTTTGCTCACATGGATCCACCAACACCATGGATTAGCTGGGCAATCAGTCAATGGACCGCTGCACTCAATCAAAACCTGCTACATCCGGTCACGGCGCCTGGCGCAATACCGTTGGAGCAGCAAACCGTTGCATGGCTTGCACCGTTCTTCGGAATGAACGGTGGTCATATGACCACGGGCGCGACGCTCGCCAATCTAACCGCTATCTGGGCTGCCAGGGAATCCGCTGGCGTACGCAAGGTCGTCGCGAGTGCTGCGGCACATCTGTCGATACGGAAATCAGCCCACCTGTTAGGACTCGACTTCCAATCGGTCGACACTGATGAGCAGGGCAGAATGGATCCGGAAAAACTACCACGTGACCTTAGCGATGCGTGCCTCGTGTTAACAGCCGGCAGCACGTCCACAGGCAGCGTCGATCCGCTACGAACACAACAAGCGGGTTGGCGTCACATCGATGCGGCATGGGCAGGGCCGCTGGCATTAAGCCCTACCTACGCCGATCGGCTCAATGGTTTAAACGATGCCGATTCAGTGGCGGTATCGGCGCACAAGTGGCTATTCCAACCGAAGACGTCTGCGCTCGTCTTTTTCAAGGATGTCGCAACCGCACATGCCCCGATCAGCTTCGATGGTGCTTATCTTGCCAGCCCCAATATCGGTGTATTGGGCTCCAAAGGTGATCTTGCCGCACCACTCATGGCCACGTTGATGGCGTGGGGTCGGGACGGGCTGGTCGCAAGAATCGATCACTGCATGCAACTGTCAGAAAAACTTGCGGGATTCATAAACGGGCGACCAGAACTTCAATTGTTTGCTCAGCCCGAAACCGGCGTTGTCGTTTGGCGTGGTATCGACAACGACACAACTGAAACACTTTTAGGAGCGTTACCCGATGGCAGTTGCTCAACAACGACGATCAAGAAACAACGTTGGATCCGCAATGTCGCCGCTAATCCCAATGCCAATGTCGACGCACTATGTCAGCACATTTTGGAGGCCTTAACATCATGACTGGTAAGCACCTACCGCCCGAATGGATTGTTAAAGCACGCCAGCATTGGGACACCGCGAAACAACCGAACGACATTGTCGAGCCCGGACCGGATCAGGAGTCCGTTTGGGATTTCCCTCGTCCCCCTTCCATACAACCCGTCCAAAAACCGGTCCGTGTGATCTATGACGGCGTGACAATCGTGGAAACGAATCGGGCCAAAAGAATCTGCGAAACGGCCAGTCCTCCGACTTACTACATTCCTCGCAGCGACATCGTTGAGGGCGCGCTACAACCAATAGATAGAAGCAGTCTTTGTGAATGGAAAGGCAACGCCAGCTACTTCGATGTTGGCACCGGCAAAAGGCTCGCCCGTGGCGCGGCCTGGTGTTACCCGAGACCTTATGAAGAGTTCGTCGCCATCGCAGGCTGGGTCGCATTCATGCCGGCAGCAATGGACGCCTGCTATGTCGGCGATGATCAGGTTCGACCGCAACCGGGTGGCTTTTACGGTGGCTGGATCACACCGGAACTTACGGGTCCGTTTAAAGGTGAGCCCGGGACCGGCCACTGGTAGCCGGCGGTCTGGGTTACTCAGTAATATTCCAGCGCGGTCGTCTTACCCCAGAATACGCGGTAAGCGAAAATGGAATAGCCGATGATCACCGGCATGACCAACACCGCGCCCACGAAAATGATCATCAAAGACTCAGGAGCGCTCGCGGCATCCCAGATCGTGATTTGATCGACGACAAGGTAGGGAAACAAACTGTAGGCAAGACCATGGAAAGCCAACAAAAACAGTCCGCAGGCACTCACAAAAGGCACCCACTCACCGTAGCGATTGTTATCCGCTAGTCGCACCGGCAAACGGTCCAGTGATCGCCATGCGACAAAGAACACAACAAGTGTTGTCATCGGAATCGGCCACACCATTAGGATATTTTCGAAACTGAGCCACTTGTCGAAAATGTTCTCACTCACCATCGGCGTCGCAATCGATACCGCGACAATACCGATCGCCATACCGAACATGGCGAGCTTCGCCCATCGCACCGATTTGAGCTGCAACTGCCCTTCTGTCTTGATGATTAACCAGGTTGCACCAAGCAAAGTGTAGCCGGCGGCCAAACACAGCCCGATAAACAACGAGAACAATGTACTGCTGAGTTCGTCCTGAAAACCGGTAACCACGCGCCCTAACATATAGCCTTGCGACAATGCGGCCAGCAAAGAACCGACAAAAAACGCGCGGTTCCAACCTTCTTTGTGGTCGTCCTTGGCTTTGACGCGAAAATCGAACGCAACGCCACGCAATGTCAGGCCGACCAACATAACCGCGATGGGCAAATAGAGCTGACCGAGAATGGCCCCATGCGCGGTCGGGAACGCGACCAACAAGATCCCTACGCCGAGGACAAGCCAGGTTTCATTGGCATCCCAAAAAGGTCCGATGGAAGACAGCATGATGTCCTTCTCGGCATCGGGAACCCACTGCATCAAGATCCCTACCCCCAAATCGAAACCGTCCAAAATCACATAAGCCAAAATGGCAATACCCATCATCGCCATGAAGGCCAGCGGCAGCCAACCTGCCGGCGTTGTTAACGCAGGAATATTCTCAGGCATGATCCGATGCTCCTGTCAGCGGCAGGACTTTCGGCCCGAGCGCCGTCGGCTCTGTTTGTTTCACAGCGGTTGTGCCAGCTTGACGTGCGAGGTAGTAAACGGCGCTGATGTAAGCGACGATCAAAACCGAATAGAGCGCGAGATAAATAGTCAGTGTTGTAGCGACTGCACCACCGGTGACCGGGCCAATAGCATCGGCCGTTTTAAGCACACCGCTGACGAGGAAAGGCTGACGACCAATTTCGGTCGTATACCACCCACTCAGTACGCCGACCCAACCTGCAAACGCCATGACCGTGAGTACACGCGTCATGAGCTGACCGGGTTCGCCGCGACGCTTGAGTTGCCAGGTCGTCACCCATGCCGTTGCCAGCATTAACATGCCGGTCATCACCATGATGCGAAATGCCCAGAAAACAGCGCCGACTGGGGGATGCTCGCCCTCAAATTCATTGAGACCTTTCACTTCACCGTTGAAGTCATGGGTAAGAATAAACGACGCCATACCGGGCACTTCGATCGCATATTTGTTGCTCTTGGTCTCCTCATCAGGAATCCCAAACAACACCAGCGGGGCACCTTCACGGGTCTCCCAAAGTCCTTCCATCGCCGCAACCTTGGCAGGCTGATGCTCAAGCGTATTCAAACCATGCAAATCGCCACTAAAGATTTGCAACGGCGCCAGTACAGCGGCGACATAGATTCCGGTTCGCATCACTGCCAAAACCGAAGGCGTTCGATCTCCGCGTAGCCATCGATACGCAGAAATGCCGGCGGTCAAGAAAGCCACTGTCAGGAAAGAGGCCATCAATGCATGCACAAACCGGTAAGGAAACGACGGATTGAAAATAATCGCCATCCAGTCGGTGGCATGCGCCACGCCATCCCGCATTTCGAATCCGGCAGGCGTATGCATCCAGGAGACCAGCGCAAGAATCCAGAAAGCCGACAACGTGGTACCGCCAGCGACCAATACGGTCGCAAGCGTATGTACGCGGTTACTCACGCGTTTAAAGCCGAACAACATGATGCCGAGAAAACTGGCTTCCAGGAAAAATGCCGTGAGCACTTCGTAGCCCAGCAACGGGCCTGCAATATTTCCAACGGTCTCCATATAGCCCGGCCAATTCGTACCAAACTGAAAACTCATCGTGATGCCGCTGACGACGCCCAAAGCAAACGACAGCGCGAACACTTTTACCCACAGCCGGTAAGCATTCATCCACTTTTGATCGCCAGTCGCATTGAATCGCAATTTAAAGAACAGCAAAAACCATCCCAAGGCGATCGTGATCATCGGAAACAAAATATGGAAACTGATATTGGCCGCAAATTGAATGCGCGACAGCAATAGAGGATCAGCAGAAAACATGTCTTTACTCCACCCGGGCACCTAGCCCGAATTTTTGGTCTTACGGAAACGCTGCGCGCCGCCGAGTAATTTTTGTACACCCCCGCCTAACTTCATGAGCTTGATCACCATCGCTTGATCCAATTTCTGGATATCATCCAGCCATCCGGTGGCAAGCTCGATCAACTCGAGCATTTCGCTCATGCGTTTCTCCGCATACTGATTAGCGGAATCAGACTGAGGCACCATTAACGCATCACGGATCATCGAAAGTGTAGGTTCCACCTCGCGCTTGCGCCGCTCTCTAAGCAGTGTTTGAAAAATCTCCCAAACATCTTCCGGTGCCGCGTAGTAATCCCGGCGATCACCCGTTTGATGCTTCAACTGAACAAGTTGCCAGGATTGCAACTCCTTGAGCCCCATGCTGGTGTTTGACCGGGATATCCCTAGCGCCTGGGTTATTTCGTCGGCATTTAGCGGCCGCTCACTGACGTAGAGCAGCGCGTATATCTGCCCCACCGTCCGGTTAATACCCCAGCGACTGCCCATCTCGCCGAAATGCAGCACGAATGCTTGCTGATAATCTGTGATTTCCATAAATTTCAATAATTACTGAAACTACAGAAATCATAGCATTAGTCGGACACATTTACAGTACCTGAGTCACTCTTTTCGGCAGGTAAAACGGTCTCTTTAGATCGACAAAAGCGAACACCAATCCGCTACACTTAAATCATAAAAATTTGCCGGGAAAGCCACATGCACCGACCACAGCCAGACTACAACATTGGTTCAATGATTCTTCGCCGCGGCACCTTGAACCCGGATCGGCGTGCGCTCGTGTTCGAAGGCGCTGAAACCACCTATTCGGCGCTCGAAAATCGCGTACGTAGATTAGCCAAAGGCTTATCGGAAGCCGGCGTATGTCGTGGCGACCGTGTCGGCTATGTAGGTGTGAATCATCCGGACTTCATCGACAGCATGTTGGCCACGTGGGCGCTTGGCGCCATTTTCGTACCGTTGAACTTCCGGCTAACAGGTGCAGAGCTAGTCTTTATGATCAACGATGCCGGTATCCATACACTGTTTGCCGACGACAGCCTCCGTCCAGTCATCGAACCCGTTCGCGATCAGTTGAGATGCCAGCACTTCATCGCTGCCGAAAACCCGGCGGATCATTGGGGTCACATTGCAGCGTTGATCGCCAACCACGACCCTATCGAGCACTTGCATCGGGCCGGCCAACACGACACCGCCGTCATCATGTACACATCAGGCACCACCGGTAAACCGAAGGGCGCCATGCTGAGCCATGGCAATCTATTCTGGAACAATGCGTCCTCGGCAATGGACATCCATATTCAAAGTGATGATATTTCTCTAGTCGCCGCGCCTTTGTTCCACATCGGTGGTCTAAACGTCACGCTACTTAACGCCTTACAAAACGGCGTCACTATTGTTCTACATCGTGGCTTCGACCCTAACCAGACCCTCAAAGACATCGCCGATTACGGATGCACCACCATGTTTGGCGCTCCCGCGATGTTTCTGTTCATGGCACAGCAACCGGAGTTTGCCGACAGCGACCTTTCGTCATTAAGAATGTTGATTGTCGGTGCCGCGCCAGTGCCGAAATCATTGCTTGAAATTTATGGCGCCCGCAACGTCGCTTTGAATCAGGGTTACGGCCTGACCGAAACGGCACCCTTTGTCAGCTTTCTAACCAGCGAACATCTTGAACAAAAAATGGGTTCCGCTGGCAAACCAGGTTTACTAGGCGAAGTGCGAATCGCCAATGCAGCCGGTGAATCAGTGCCGGCTGGCGAAGTGGGTGAGATTTTGTATCGCGGCGCCAATGTGATGCAAGGCTATTGGAACCGACCCGAAGCCACCGCCGAGGCGATTGACAGCAAAGGCTGGTTTCACACCGGTGATGCCGGTTACCTGGACGGTGACGGCTTCCTCTTTATTAGTGATCGGGTCAAAGACATGGTTATTAGTGGTGGCGAGAATGTTTATCCTGCTGAAGTAGAAAGCGTCATGTTTGAACATCCGGCTATTGCTGAAGTCGCGGTAATCGGCGTACCCGACAAAAAATGGGGTGAAGCGGTCACTGCCGTGGTGGCTTGTAACCCGGATCAAAACCTTACGCTCGACGAATTACGAACCTTCTGCGATGGTCGGCTGGCTCGCTATAAGCTCCCGCTGAACTTGTATCTCATCGATGCCCTGCCCAGAAACCCTGCTGGCAAAGTCCTAAAGTTCGAACTTCGGGACAAGTACAAGCAACACGCCTGAGTATTCGTTAACTTTTTAGAGTCATTTAGACCAAATATGGATAAAAAATACGGTCTAAGCGTCGTCGAGGCAGTTTTTCTTGTCATAAAACTGTAGACAAGCCATAAACACGTTATACTCCGTCCCGTCGCGATGACCACAGTCACCCCGGCGTTAGTTTGATGGACCTATCTGACGGTCGCAATTGCGAAAACAGGATGCCAAAAATGTTCATTGCACTGACACAGGGACGCTGTATAGTCGCGTTCCTTGATCGCATTGAACGAATTCCTGGCATGTTGCCCGAAATCCTCTTTAGCGAATGACGAGCCTTAAGGAGGTTTCAGAAAAATGGGTAAGAAATTGTATGTCGGCAACCTGCCGTATTCCGTAGACCAAACGGCGCTTGAAGAAGCGTTTAAAGCGTTTGGCACGGTTGACTCTGCAATCGTAATCAGTGACCGTGATACCGGTCGCAGCAAAGGCTTCGGCTTTGTTGAAATGGGTAGCGATTCAGAAGCGCAGAAAGCGATCGACGAATTGAACGGCACCAGCATGGATAACCGTCAAATCACTGTTAACGAAGCACGTCCACGTGCACCGCGTAATGACCGCGGTGGATACGGCGGCGGTGGCGGTGGCGGCGGCAACCGCTGGTAAGCCAAAGGGATTTACGTCCTTTGAAAAAGCCCGGCTTTCGCCGGGTTTTTTTTTGCTTAATGAAAATGCATCGAATAGCCACCAGCGCCCTGACAACATCATCAATTAACACGCCATCAAACTCATCGTTTTCTAGAAACCAGCACAATCCCCAACAAATCCGCCCTGAACCTGTTAGGCTCTCGCCGTGGGATCGCACCAGTCCTTTCCCCCAGCCATTCTGGCTACTATTCCGGCAAGCCTTGACTGGTCGTAGGCATTCACTACGACACGCTTGCCCCGACGAGATTTTTCATGAGTTTTTCTGATTTCGGCTTGTCCGATGCGCTGCTACGCGCCATCGACGAGCAAGGCTATACAGAGCCTACCCCTATTCAACGCGAAGCGATCCCGATGGTGATGAGCGGCGAAGATTTGCTGGCCGGCGCACAAACCGGTACCGGCAAGACCGCTGGCTTTGTGCTGCCCCTCTTACAACAACTAACGACCCGACCCGCGACCCAAAAAGGTCGCGTTCGAGCGTTGATACTGACGCCAACGCGAGAATTGGCCGCACAGGTTCATCAAAGTGTCGTCGACTACGGTAAGTACACGCCGACGAAATCGATGGCCATGTTTGGCGGCGTCAGCATACGCCCACAAATCACCAAGCTGCGAAAAGGCATTGACGTTTTGATCGCAACGCCCGGTCGCTTACTGGATCACGCCCAGCAGGGAACACTAGACCTGCGCTCTGTTGAAGTACTGATCCTTGATGAAGCCGATCGGATGCTCGATATGGGTTTCATTCGTGACATCCGTCGCGTCATCAAATTGTTGCCGCAGAAGCGACAAAATCTGTTGTTCTCTGCAACGTTCTCGAAAGAGATCAAGCAACTGGCCGACACGCTACTCGACGCGCCCCGCATGATCGAAGTAGCCCGTCGCAATGCAGCAGCCGATACGATTACGCAGCGCGTCTATCCGGTCGACCGTCAACGCAAACGTGCTTTGCTGTCGTACCTAATTGGCAGCGGCAACTGGCAACAAGTGTTGGTCTTCACACGGACCAAACATGGCGCCAACCGCCTCTCGAAACAACTCGAAGAAGACGGCATCACGGCAATGGCGATTCACGGCAATAAAAGCCAAGGCGCACGCACCCGTGCACTCGAAGCCTTTAAAGCCGGCAAGCTACGTGTATTGGTTGCGACCGATATCGCCGCTCGCGGCATTGATATCAGCGAACTACCGCACGTCATTAATTACGAGTTACCGCATGTGCCCGAAGACTATGTGCATCGAATCGGCCGTACTGGCCGGGCAGGCGTTGAAGGCGAAGCGGCATCGCTGGTTTGCGTCGACGAACTCAAGTTACTGCGTGACATCGAACGGCTGTTAAAACGCGAATTGCCGAAGACTGTCGTCGAAGGCTATGAGCCGGATCCAAACGTGCAACCGCAACCGATCACCCAGGGAGGCCGCGGCAACGCGCCATCTCGTGGGGCGAGAAACGGCAATCGCAAACCACGTAGTCGTGGCAACGCCAATAGCGGCAACAGCAAACCGGGTTCTGGTCAGAAAAAAGCAAACGGTCAACGTCCAGCAGGACAAAACGCGGCACCCAAACGCCGGCGCCGACGTAGCCGGCCAAAAGCGGCCAGCTAGTTCAGACCGGTCCGACAATGACTTGCGGCTAGGCAATACCTATACTGATGAAACACGGTATGGGGATCGCAATGCAGTCCGAAAAAACACTTCGTATTGGTGGGGCCAGCGGCTATTGGGGTGAAAGCGCCATGTCGACGCCGCAGCTAATCAAAGATGGCAGTGTCGACTTCATTGTTTATGACTATCTCGCCGAGGTCACCATGTCGATCATGGCGCGAGCACGGGCGGCGAATCCGGAGGCGGGTTTCGCCGCGGACTTCGTTAGTGCCGTGCTCGCACCCAATCTTGCAGCCATCGCCAAACAAGGCATCCGTATTGTCTCGAATGCGGGCGGCGTCAATCCCGCCGCGTGCGGTGCGGCTATTGAAACGCTGATTCGGACGTTAGGCCTCGACCTCACCGTCGCTGTTGTTGAAGGCGATGACTTGCTCGCCCGACGCGACGAGTTTGCGGATGTTGCCGAGATGTTTCGCGAAACACCGTTCCCGCATGAACAACGCGTCGCAAGCATCAATGCCTACCTCGGTGCATTTCCGATTGCCGATGCGTTGGACAAAGGCGCCGACATCGTCATCACGGGGCGCGTGGTCGATAGCGCCGTCACGCTGGGTGCCTGCATCCATCATTTCGGCTGGCAAGCCGAGCACTTTGACCAGTTGGCCGGCGGCAGTATCGCAGGCCACATTCTGGAATGCGGACCGCAAGCGACCGGCGGCAACTTTACCGACTGGCTAAGCATTGCCGACAGCATGCATGACATCGGCTATCCGATTGCAAACATTCGACAAGATGGCAGTTTTGACATCACGAAACCGAACGATACCGGCGGCGTGGTCAACGTCGGGACGGTAGCCGAGCAATTGCTCTACGAAGTCGGTGACCCGCAAGCCTATATCCTGCCGGATGTCGTCTGTGATTTTTCAGCACTTACCATCACCGCAAAAAGTCGTGATCTCGTTGAGGTACGAGGTGCCATCGGACATGCGCCGACGGACACCTACAAAGTCAGCGCGACCTATGCAGACGGCTACCGCGCCGGTCAAACGCTTTTGTTCTATGGTGAACAAGCAGACCGCAAAGCCCGACTGTTTGCTGATGCAGCGTTGCGACGTGCACGACGCCGACTCGACACACAAGGATTGACAGACTTCGACGACACTCTGGTGGAGTTGATTGGCGACGAAAGTCACTACGGCAGTTTTCGCCAAGTACAGGGATCACGTGAAGTGCTGTTGAAGGTTGCGGCGCGTCATCAAGACAAGAAGGCCATCGGTATCCTGCTACAGGAAGTGATTGGTGCCGCGCTCGCAGGGCCGCCAAGCCTGACCGGCTTTGCCGGAACGAGGCCAAAGCCATCACCGGTCATGCGACTGTTCTCTTTCCTGTTGGACAAGCAGGCGATTTCTGCCACGGTCACCATCGCTGGAAAGGCCAGTCCGGCCAAATCTGCGCTGTCATCCGAGACGCCTAAGCCACTTCGACCAACACCGCCGGTGTACCCGGATACCGATGACATCATGACCGCGGTACCGCTGCATCAATTGGCCTGGGGACGCAGCGGTGACAAAGGCAATAAGGCGAACGTCGGCATCATTGCCCGACGGGCCGAGTACTTACCTTACTTGTGGAATGCGCTAACCGCCGAAGCCGTTCATGATCGGTTTGCTCACTTTACCGACCAACCGGTCGACAAATTTCTAGTGCCGGGTATTCATGCGATCAATTTTGTCTTACACCGCGTATTAGGTGGTGGCGGTATTGCCAGC
Source organism: Woeseiaceae bacterium (assembly GCA_045110335.1). Lineage (GTDB taxonomy): Bacteria > Pseudomonadota > Gammaproteobacteria > Steroidobacterales > Woeseiaceae > CALBPI01. The sequence continues at coordinate 26,691 of JBGCGB010000001.1, read as the reverse complement.
CTGAGAAATGACCCACAAGGCAAAGGCTATGCACAATTGCTGCTCGATATGATGATTGAAATTCCGGAGTCTTTAGCGGAGTTACTTTGAATGGCAGGCGGCTGTCCTCAGTCATGCAAAGATAGAAGATGGTAGACATCGGCTCAAATGAACAAGATGCCCCAGTCGCGGCCTTCCTGGTCAGTGACAAAACAGACGCGGATGCCCGGTTATCGTCACTCGAGACAAACCAGATCGTAATAGACAGGATGACCAGCCCCGTCAATGTACAATCAACGCTTACCGACCGGATGGGAGTTTGGCATGGCGGTTTTCTCGTCAACAATCGATACCAACAACGACGCTTTCGAACAGAACCGGGAGCAGATGCTCGCACTCGTTGACAAGCTCGACGCACTGAATCAGCGCGGCGCAGACCGATCTGCCAAGCGTCGCGAACGTTTTGAGCAACGCGGCCAGTTACTGCCTCGTGATCGATTGGCTGCACTGTTAGATCCCGGCATGCCATTTCTCGCCATTGGCAATCTCGCTGGCTACTTGCACGATGATCCCGACCCGGAAAAAACCCTACCGGGCGGCAATATCATTGTCGGCATCGGTTATATCTCTGGCGTCCGTTGCATGGTGACTGTCAGCGATAGCGGTGTACAAGCCGGTGCGCTGACCGAAGCAACCGCTTATCGTGTCTTTCGTGCTCAGGAAATCGCCTTGCGCCAGAAACTGCCTTTCGTGCATTCCGTTGAAAGCGCTGGTGCCAATCTCATGCAATACACCGTCGGTGGTTTCGTCGCGGGCGGTACGTTTTTCGCCAACCTTGCCCGTTTGAGTGCAGCTGGCATTCCGGTCATCAACATCCTGCATGGTTCATCGACCGCTGGCGGCGCTTACATGCCTGGCATGAGTGACTATGTCGTCGCCGTACGTGACCGCGCGAAAGCATTTTTGGCCGGGCCGCCGTTACTAAAAGCAGCTACCGGTGAGATCGCCACCGACGAAGAACTGGGCGGCGCGAAAATGCATGCTGAGGTTTCAGGGCTCGTTGAATATCTTGCTGATGACGACGCGCACGCGATCAGCATCGGTCGTGAAATCGTCGCAACCTTGCAGTGGCAAAAGCGTATCAGTGACAACGCCCGCTCCACGTTTGAAGAACCTCGCTACGACATCGACGAAATAGCCGGCATCGTGCCTGTTGATTATCGAAAGCCCTACGACGTTCGAGAAGTGATTGCACGTCTCGTTGATGGCTCGCGACTATTGGATTTCAAACCGGGCTTTGGCGTCAGTACAATTTGCATTCAGGCGGCCATTTTTGGTTTCGGCTGCGGCATCGTTAGCAACAACGGGCCGATCGATCCCGCGGGCGCCGCCAAGACGACGCAATTCCTGCAGCTCTGCGATCAAGCAGATCAGCCCGTCATTTTCTTGCAGAACACCACCGGGTATTTAGTGGGCAAGGAATATGAGCAAGGCGGCATGATCAAGCATGGGTCCAAGATGATTCAAGCGGTCACCAACATTCGTGTTCCCCGCATCACGATCAACATCGGCGCGAGCTATGGGGCCGGCAATTACGGCATGTGTGGTCGTGGTATGGATCCGGACTTCCTGTTCACGTGGCCGAACGCGAGCACTGGCGTGATGGGCGGCGATCAGGCTGCCAAAACGATGTCGATGGTTACGGCCGGTGCGGCCAAGGCGAAAGGACAAGAAATCCCACCTGAAGTGTTGGCGGCGCAGGAGAAAAAACTGGCTGCACTATTTGATGGCCAATCGGATGCGTTCTATACGTCCGGCAAGATGCTTGATGATGGCATGCTGGATCCACGCGATACCCGCCGGGCGCTCGGCTTTTTGCTGGAAACCGTCATCAACGGTCGCGCGACCAAAACCATCCCCAACAGCTTCGGCATCGCAAGGATTTAGGCATGCAAACACTACGAACCGAGCTTCAACAGGGTTGGCTCACCATTTTTCTATCGCAACCCGACAAACGCAATGCGCTCACCGACAAAATGGTAGCCGAGTTGTCTCTGGAGCTGACACGAACAGCCGCCGACGCCTCCATACGCGGCATCACCATGCGCGGCGACGGCGCCGTGTTTTGCGCCGGTGGTGACCTCAAGGGCTTTCAAAGCAATCTTGATGCCGACTCACGGGCATTGATCGACACATCCAGCCGGACGGCTGGCAACCTCTTCCATCAAATCGATGAAATGCCGCAAGTGGTTTTCATGCGTGTGCATGGCGCTGCGATTGCCGGCGGTCTGGGCGTCGTCTGCGGTGGTGATGTCGTTGCCGTCACCGCGGACGCGAAGTTCGCGCTCACCGAAACGCAACTCGGCATCGTACCAGCGCAAATCGCACCGCTTGTCGTCCAACGCGTGGGAGCGGCAACTGCCCGCCGGCTGATGCTAACCGGTGCCCGTTTCGATGGCACTACCGCTGCAAAACTTGGTCTTGCTGATTTTGTCGCTAACGACGAAGCCGCATTGGATGAGATCGAAGCGCAAGTGCGCCGTGACGTGATGCGTTGCGCACCCGGCGCCATAGCAGCCACGAAGCAATTGATTCGCGACATTCAACCGCTAAACACCGAAGAGACAATCGAATATGCCGCGATGACCTTCACCGAGCGACTCGCCAGCGATGAGGGACGCGAGGGCATCGCCTCGTTTATCGAGAAACGAAAACCGGAGTGGTCAGCGTGAAATCACTGAACACCATTCTGGTCGCCAACCGCGGTGAGATCGCCTGCCGAATCATTCGTACGATTCAATCCGAAGGTCGCAAAGCCATCGCTGTTTTTTCGCAAGCAGACGCCGACGCGATGCATGTCAGACTAGCCGATGCCGCCGTGCCCATCGGTGAATCGCCCGCCAATCAATCCTATCTGGTCATCGACAATCTGATCGACGCCGCGAAAGACGCTGGCGCGGATGCGATTCATCCGGGCTATGGATTTGTTTCCGAAAATCCCGAGATGGCTCAGGCATGTCGAGATGCTGGCATCACCTTCATCGGTCCGGACGCAGATGCGATTCAGCTGATGGGCAATAAGGCTGAAGCCAAACGCCACATGCTGGCGGCCGGTGTGCCGTGCGTCCCTGGTTACCAGGGCGAAGATCAATCCGATGCCGTATTGGCCGCTGCAGCTGAAGAACTGGGTTTCCCGATCATGGTCAAAGCCGCCGCTGGTGGCGGTGGCCGTGGCATGCGTCTCGTGGAACAAGCGGATGCACTTTCAGACGGTTTGCGGCTTGCCCGTGCCGAGGCCAAAAGCGCCTTCGGCAACGATCAGCTGATTTTGGAACGCGCCGTTATTGCCCCGCGGCATGTGGAGATTCAAGTCTTTGCCGATAAAGCGGGCAACACGCTGCATTTCGGCGAGCGGGATTGCTCCATTCAACGTCGACATCAAAAAATCATCGAAGAAGCGCCATGTCCGGTTGTTGATGATGCGTTAAGAGCCAGCATGGGGCAGGCAGCCGTCGACGCTGCGCGATCTATCGGTTATGTCGGCGCCGGTACTGTTGAGTTCTTGCTCGATCAGGATGGCAGGTTTTACTTTCTAGAAATGAACACCCGGCTGCAGGTCGAGCATCCGGTAACAGAACTCGTGACTGGCATCGACCTGGTGGCGCTACAAATTGCCATTGCCGAAGGGCATGACATCGGACTTCAACAAACCGATATCGCGCTCGCCGGCCACGCGATTGAGGCGCGTCTTTACGCAGAGGACCCCGACAACAGCTTCATGCCACAGACCGGCGAAGTCTTGCTTTGGCAAGCGCCGCCTGACGACTTGGCCAGAACGGATGCAGGCATCGAGTCGGGCGATGTCGTGTCTCCATTTTATGATCCGATGATTGCCAAGGTGATCGCGCACGGAGAAACTCGCCAGGCAGCTTTAAGCAAGCTACGCACGGCGCTTGAACAAATGACCTTGCTAGGCGTGACCACCAACCGCGATTTTCTGCGTCGTGTCCTTGAGCAACCGGCTTTCATTGAAGGGCATGCAACCACCGCTTTCATTGCTGAGCATCGCCCGTCGCTCGCGCCAACGCAAAGCGAGATCGATCTCTCCCATCTTGCCGCAGCGGTTTGGTATCTGGATCAATACGAAGCAGCCGACGAAATCGCAAACCTGCCTGAGGCATTGGTGGGCTGGCGTAGTGATGGCTTAGTCAGCAGCGTGTTCGAATACATCGAAAACGACACATTGCAGCGTGTGCCAGTCACAATGACGGCAGCCGACACGTTGACGGTCGGGCAGGCCGCAGCGACGACATTGATCATCGAATCTGCAACCGATCACCAACTGGTTGCGACCATCAATGGCGAGCGCGTGACGACCAGCGCATTGATCGAAGAACAGCATATTCACTTGTCCACGAAAACCCATCATGCGACCTTCGCGTTGCGCGAGCATGGACGGCGTCACGACGACGCGACGGACAGTCGATTCGTCTATGCACCTTTCCATGGACGCGTGACGGAAGTCATCGTGACGGTCGGCCAAACGGTTTCGAGGGGTGATCGCGTCGCTGTCGTCGAGGCCATGAAAATGCAACATGATGTGTTCGCCCAGCGCGATGGTGTTGTCGTCGAGCTGCTTACACAGCCCGATGCGCAGGTGGCCGCCGACGAGATGTTGATTCAGATCGGAGACAATGAATGAGCTTTCCCGAAGTTGAATACCTGCATGAAGAAAGCCGCGCGCTGGCGAAGTTAGTGCGCCGACTCGACCGACCGACACTAGAGCAAGCGACCCAGTTTAAACAATGGCGAGTACTCGATGTGCTCGGTCACTTGGCAATTTGGAACGAAGCGGCCTGCATGACCTATCAAACGCCGGAGAAATTCCAGACGTTTATTCAGCAAGTGGTCGCTGCCATGCAAAGCAAAAAAGGGCTGCGTGGATTTGAAGCGGATTTGCTGGCGTCACTCGAACCCGCCGCCGTCCGGGAACGATGGTTAGATAGCGTTGAAGCGGTGCAGGCGATTTTCGCTGACGCGGACCCGAAGCATCGCGTGGCTTGGGGCGGTCCGGAAATGAGCCTGCGGTCTTGCATTAGTGCTCGGCTGATGGAAACTTGGGCACACGGTCAGGCGGTCTATGATGCCTTGGGCGTCACGCGTGAGAATACTGATCGGTTGAAGTCCATCGCGATCCTCGGCATCAACACCTTCGGTTTCAACTTCTCTGTGAATGGTTTGCCAACGCCCGAGAACATGCCAGCGGTCACACTCACCGCGCCTTCTGGTGATGTGTGGACTTTGGGTGACGCTGACAACAGCAGCGATCGGATCACAGGTAGCGCTGAAGCATTTTGTCAGGTCGTTACACAAACCCGCAACGTTGCCGATACGGATCTGGACGTGACCGGAAGAACCGCCAATCAATGGATGGCCATCGCCCAGTGTTTCGCCGGTCCACCCAATCCACCGCCACCACCGGGCACAAGATTCACCGCAGGCTAGCACTGGTGAATAAGCGTATACTCGGCGCATAAACTTGCACTCTAGGAAGCCATCATGAAACGCCGCCAGCTCGAAGTTGAAAAAACCCAGTTAGACGAATATCGCGTCCATTCTTTCGACGCGGAGCCTATCGACGACGGACAGATTCGGGTCGCTATCGACAAGTTTGCGTTAACGGCGAACAACATCACCTATGGTGTCGTTGGCGAGAAAATTGGCTATTGGCAATTTTTCCCTTGCGAGGGCGACTGGGGCATGATCCCAGTCTGGGGTTTTGGAGACGTCGTCGAATCCAAACATGATGATGTCAAGGTTGGCGAGCGACTCTACGGTTACTGGCCGATGGGCACCGAACTGACAATGACACCAACCAAAGTTGTCGAATCCCGCTTAACCGACGGTACCGCGCATCGTGCCGAACTGCCGCCCGTCTATAACAACTATTCGCGCTGCTCGCATGAGGCACATTACGATCCCAAAATGGACAATGCACGGATGCTGTTTTTTCCATTGTATGCGACGTCTTTCTGCCTCTATGACTTCTTGATCGACAACGAATACTTCGGCGCAGACCAAGTGATCATTCCGAGCGCGTCTTCCAAGACCGCCATCGGCCTCGCTTATGCACTAGCCGATGACGATAACGCCAAACCTTCTGTCGGCGTCACGTCGAAAGGCAATCTCGAAAAAACCAGAGCATTGGGACTGTACGATACCGTCCTAACGTATGACGACATCGATGCGATCAAAAACATCCCATCTGTCATCGTCGATATGTCCGGCAATGGCACCGTGCTCGCGAACCTGCACAAACACTTGGGCGACAACATGAAGTTCACGTCCAATGTCGGACTGACCCATTACGATGACAACCAAATGACCGAAGGCTTCATCAAAGAACGCAGCCAAATGTTCTTTGCACCTGGTCACATGCAAAAACGCGTTAAAGAATGGGGCCCGGGCGTCTACGAACAGAAGGCCTTCGCGTTTTGGCATAGCGCCGCGTCACGCAGCGAGCGCTGGTTAAGCTATCAGGAAGTGGAAGGCATGGACGCGATGGCCAATGCCTATCACGACATGCTGAATGGCGATGTTAAACCGGAGATTGGTTTGATTATCAAACCGAAAGTCTGACCAGCGCCTCTGAGACCTACGCCAGGACTCGACGATCGTGTGAGTCGTTAACTGCTCGAAAAATTACAACACCACATCCGGTGCATCTTCTTCAACTTCAATGGGCTGGTAGTCATCATCAAATGGCACCAGCCCGATAATGTCTCTTTGACTATTCAGATTTGCCAGGTTGAGCGCTTCGAGCGCCGCATAGCCCGGCTCGTTTCGTAGCGCCATTAACGCAGGAAATGCTTCTGTCATTTTTTCTGACCAACACCAACCGGATTGCAGCGCTTCGTCAATCAACGCTAACGCCCGATCATGATCACCGGAGAGCGCGTAGTAGGACGCCTCTGCAAACATCAAAGGCTGATTAGCTGCACCCTGTGATTTGACATGCTCAATTTGCATTGCCACGAGATCCAGCGCTTGCTTCGCCCGTGTCTGGTCGCCGAGCTTTTCGTAAGCAAGCGCTACGGACATCATAATCGGATAACCATACTCATCACCGATTTGTTCAGACGCAAACAATGCAATATTTGGCCAACGCTCTTCTAGGTAATCCGTCAAATCACGGTAACGTCCTTCGCGAACAAGAAGAGCAAACAAATCGGTGGGATACCCTTGCGCAGCGAACGTACGGGCCATTTCAAAAGCCTCGTCAGTCTGCCCCGTCTTGTAGATAGGCAGCACCCGCAAGAACCGTGAGCCTTCACGAGTCGCCCGATCGAACTGCCCCGTGGATTGCAACGCGAAGCTGAACCATGTCGATTGCGGGCCAGATAGGGGCCGCTCTGAACGCATGGCTTCAAGTATTTTGGATCCCTCACCAAACTGGCCCTGAGATATCTGTATCTGGGCACGCGCGTACTCGATCACTCGCTCTTGGCCGTCAAAGCGCGACATCCGCTCGATCAACGCTTCGGCACGGTCGATGTCGTCGAAGGCGATAAATCGGGAAATCGCGTTACCAAAAGCCGGCAAATACAAAGGATCGCGTTCGGTCACCTCGACCAACACATCACGGGCCTTGATCCCTTCGCCGGCATCAACCAGTGCAATATGCAGCCAGTTGCCCGCATCGATATGGTTAGGGTTCAGCGCCAACGCTTTTGTGAGCGCCTCAATCGCGGCATCGGTTTGACCGACCTCATTGCCGTAATAAAGCCCGAGTCCGGCCCAACCATCGGCGAGCTCAGCATTGAGCTTAACGGCCTCGTCGACATAGCGTTTACCGCGCCGTTGGGCTTCGGCGTACGGCAAAGTCCCATACTGCGCTTCTGACAACAACATCGTTGCGATGCCACGCTGCGCAAACGCCGGTGCATAAGACGGATCCAAACCGATCGCCTCATCCAGCTCTTTGACGGCGGTTTCTAACTCGCCGGGTACGCGAAGATACATCCGCTGTTTCGCCTTAAGATACAAGGCATACACTTCGGGTTGCGTGCGGTCTGCTTCAGTCGCGCCATTGTCATCCATCAGCAAACGAAGTTTCAGTTGCGTCAGGATCTCGCCGGCAATTTCATCCTGAATGGCAAAAACATCGGTCAACTCTCTGTCATAGGTCTCGGACCAAACATGGAATCCGTTATCCACTTGAATCAGCTGGGCGGTAATACGAACTTTATCCCCGGCTTTTCGGACCGACCCCTCCAAAATGTGATTGACCCCTAACGCTTCACCAATGCGTCGCAAGTCGTCGTTCTGGCCCTTAAACGCAAATGAAGACGTTCGGCCAGCCACTTTGAGCTCGGTGACCGAGGCTAGTGAGTTCAGGATTTCTTCGGTGATGCCATCCGAGAAAAACTCCTGCTCTGCGTCGGAACTCATGTTCACAAACGGCAAGACCGCGATAGAGCGTTCGACTTCGGCAACCGTCTCGGTTTCGTTTTCGGCTTCCGCAGGCGCATCTGGCAAGGTCTGGCGCTCGACAAGCAACAGAATGACCGCCAGTGCCAAGGCGCCAATAATAACGAGGTTAAGCTTGCGCCCCGTTGAACTGGTGACCGACTGTGTGCGATCAACATCTGCCTCGCGTTTGACGCCGTCGGGTGTCAACTCGAAGGCCCACGCGAAAATCAAAGCGGGTAGTAAGCCGATCGCCAGAATCATGAAGACGAGTTTGGGCGCCCATTCAGGTAGCTCGAAAATAGGCCCGACGACATCGACAATCTGCAAGATCACCCAGGCGAAAATCAGATAGGCGACGCCAATTCTGAATACATTGCGACGTTTTAGTTCTTCAAATAGCGACACGTTGATGACCCGCAGATATGGCGTTCGAGCTTCTTATCGCCAAATGATAGCAAGTAAGCCGCCCAAACGTGGGCCTAGCCGTTGATTTCTTAAGCCAATTCGCCCCGCAGGCTCGTCTCTTTGACACTTCAAACCAAACCGTTCACGTCAGAAAAAATCAGAACGTTGTGCAGCCGACAAGGTGCGATCAAGCTTGGCCTCCAAAAATAGACCTTTCAATCATTGAAAACGGGGAAATCATTCAAGGCAGCTAACGCCTCAAGAATGCGAGGCCCACGTTCATCGGATCAGATCGCCCCGGCAATCTCCAACGCCGAGCGGGTATCTTCCGTCTCTTCCGGCGGGCGTTGAACGAGGTTAATCAGGATGCCGTCGGGATCTCGTAAACAGACTTCCGGCTGTGAGCGATGCGGCATCTCATAATTGATGGGATCCGCCAACCGCTGACCACCCGCCGCTTCTGCCGCGTTAAGCGTGACACCAACATCATCAACGTAAAACACTAAAGCGACTTCACCGCGACTGGGGCCAACCGCCGATCGCGCAAGCTTGGGTGGTTGGGGCTCGGTCAATGCAAACAGACCGACCATACCTTTGTTTTGACCACCCTCGGGCTTGAGAATACAGCAGCGCGTTTCGGTACCTGCGGGTAAGGCCAGGACGGCTGGCGTCGACTCACCGGACAAGCAATCTTCATAGTAAATCGCTGTCAGTCCAATCGCTTGATAAAACCGTTTCGAACGCGGCAAGTCATCGACAAACAAAGCGGCCCGCACCAACGCTGAAATTCTCTGGCTACTTTCAGTCATCACAACTCTCCGATTGAATACCGAACCACTCACCGCTCCACCTGACGTAGAAATACGAGCAGCTTTACCGGCATACTAGCGAAGCTATGCCTGACCTGCACAAGAAAACCTTAATCGCCCTGCTCATCGCCAGCGTATTGATTGCCGGGATCCTGCTGTACAAGGCTGGCGTGCCTGGCTCCGAAGATGAATCGCTCGACATGAGTCCCCGCGCACAAGCGGAACGTCGACTAAAATTACTCAACGACACCACCGATGCGTTAGCCATTGATGGCATCGTGTTACCCGACAGTGACCCGGTCGGCACCGTCACAGAGCAATTCGACGAGGGGCTATTGGAATTCAACCAACAATTTGAGAAAGCGCCGATTGTTGAGGCGCAAATCGAGCCACCGATCGAAGAGGACATAGATCCCTAAGCATCAGCGCAATAATGATTACCGTTCAAAGCCGCTTATTCAGAGGCCCTTTCCAAGATAAACACGGCACCGCGATCTTCAACACTTAGCTGATCGTTAACTAGGCGAGCTTTCCCGCGATCCCGGTCGCCGTCATAGAAACCAATAACGCCATCGTCGTCGATCCGCCATGTACCGATATTCTCGGACTCACCCCATTTCACATACAACATACCGTTGTCACGCAAAACGACCTTGGTTTCCTGTTCGTTAGCTGTCCCCACCCAAGTGCCAACTGGCGTGCGCTGATCCTCGCAAGCCGCTAGCGTCAACAAGACTAGTAACAGGAAAAGTGGTTTCAACATAAAACTCCGTTCCATAGGCATCAATGTTTGGTTCGTTAGACATACTCAAGAGGGCTAGTTGACTGCCACCCAACAAGCCTCTATTGGCAAGCCGAGATTGTCAACGAATCAAGATTGTCGCTCGACCAAAACCCAAAAGTTAGACTGGAAAATACCGTTTCATGGTCGAGTTCCCCATCGGCCGGCGGCACTCCCCAAACAACGTTTACCTTCCAGGCTCCCGACTTTGGAAAGGAAAACTCACCCTCCCCATCAAAACCCAAAAGTTAGACTGGAAAATACCGTTTCATAGTCGAGCTCCCCATCGGCCGGCGGCACTCCCCAAACAACGTTAACCTTCCAGGCACCCGACTTTGGAAAAGAAAACTCACCCTCCCCTTTGCCATCGGTAATCAGCGCTTGTTCTTCAAAACTCAGGATCGTGAGACTTTCGAGCGTCACCTTTGCACCAGCCAAAGGCTCTCCGTTGAACGTGACACTTAGCGGTAGCGCGTCACCATCAACCAATGCGTAAGGATTTTTTTGCGGTGTGATTTCCAATGTCAGCCCTACCGGTTGAGTCACATTGTTAGTTCGCCCATCGCCGACTTGAACCAGCGCTTTGGCGCGACGCGAGTAGCGCTCACGACCAATCGTGTCTTCGAGTCCGTTCAAGCGCCGATGATCACTAATCGCCGTCAGGCCCTCTTCTCGCACGTAGTTGGCAAACTTGGTTGGCGGTAGCGCGGAATCCGAAAAGTCTGACGACATTGATAGGACATGCGTGCCCGTCGTACTCGCCACAAAACTAACATCACTTTCGCCGATAGCATCCAGCAAACTCTCGCTTGATGCGACGGACATCCAGTCCATCGTCAGCACCTTAGTCACACCATGCGGCCAAAGATCGAAATCCCCGCCATGCCCGACATGAAAGGTTACCTGCACTTTGTCACCAGGCACGACGGAAAATCGTTCAGGCCAGATAAAATGATCATGAGCGAATGCGGGTACCGACAATAGTCCGAGCAACACACCGGCACAAACGGGCCAGAAGTGCAGATCACGACCGCAATGGTCGTGATCTTCTGTTGCACGAAGAAGCTTAGAAGCGCTCATCGAATGCGGCCTCATCATCACTAAAACTCAAATTCAGATCATTGATTTCACGAGGATCCACCCACTCCGGGTCATCCAATATAGCTAGCACGAGCGCATTGTACTCGGTGACACCTGCGGGGCCCGTCGGACCGACCGGACCTTGTGGACCAGTGGGCCCGGCGGGACCAACAGGGCCTGCTGCCCCGGTGGCACCCGTCATGCCGTCGGCGCCATCATCTCCTTCGCAAGCGGACAACGAAACGCCGCCAGCCAATACCAACGTGATACTCAATATCCGTGTTAATGAATTCATCATCGCCTCCTATTCGTTCGGTGATCCGCCAAGCGGCGTATTGAGATAGGGGAAAGTCGTACGAAAGGTCGTTGCATTGACCGTCACGCCGTCTGTGTATGGCAGCCCTCCTGAGGGCGCATCGTCCGGCACACAACCAAACACGGCCTCATTGTCGAGCGTACAAAGCACGCCCATCACGGCACGCAATGCGACATCCACGACGTCATCGCCAGGGCGGCGACCGTTCGGGAATCCGGCGTTGTCGCCACCCACAACACCGAGGTTGCTTTGTGCATCAGCCAACGTGATATCAATGGCCGTATTCAAACGAAGCATTTCGCCGGGTGCCTGCAAATTAGCCGGCTGCGTGACACCGGAAATCCCCGTTAGGAAAACAGCAATCAAGTCATTGCGCGGAAAATTATTGGGTGCTTCTACACCGGCACTGCCAAACAACGCCTCGATCAACTCGGGTAACACCGGGTTCGTCACATAGGTCAAGAACTGCGGATCATCTTTGGGTTCGCTCGCATTAAAGCGATCCTTGTCGCGAAGTCCAATCACAACTTCGTTGACGAGCGGATTGCCCAAGCGGGAAACTTGCGTCAGAGCACCGCCCTGCACGCTGCCTAACGCCACGCCGTTCGGTGCATCAAACCGCGGTGACGGATTCAGGACTTCAGCTTGCGGCAAACTAGCGGTTGTCCAACCCCCAATGACCGGGTCGTCGCCATTCGTCAAACAACTTTGCGGCACTTCCAAAACCAGCGATGTCACATTTTTGTCTGCCAAATCATCGCGCTCTGCGTCGGGTGCACCGACAGGGTTGGTGTTGATCAGGTCGAACACTTCACCAAGATTAACGGCGAAAGGATCTTTACGTTGGCCTACAAAAACGCGACCATCCGCGCAGCCAGGGATATTCACGTCATAAATGTGCGCGTCTGCATAAGCAGCATAATCAGGAATGGATTTGGTACCAATGTTGTCAACCGGTTTAATGAACTGCGCAGGTGTCGCACCGCCGTTCGCGTTGATCAGCACATCTCCGGCATTACGACGATCGCCGCGAATGATCTCTACCGAATAGGTTTCCTGAACGTTTAGGCCGGCTCGATCAAGAATGCCGGGGCCGATACCACCAGGTACGCTCGTTACAATCGGAATAGCGACCGTCTCTCCACCGACCGGCAGCGAGATGTCTTGTATTTGATTCGTGAAACGAAACCGAAAAGTAATATCTTCTTCAGCGTCGCCATCGTTATCGATGTGAAGGTCATAAACTGCTTCCGAATCCATCGTGAAATAGTTGGGACCACCGTAAGCATCTTGCAGCGGTAAGTAGTTCGCGACCAACGTCACAAACCCGTCCCGACCCGACTCGTAGCTTCGGAACAAATAAAAGTCCGTCGCGTCCACCTTGGGTCGCTCTGTGATTCCGGGGGCTTCCCGATGGCTTGAGGCCATTGCGATCGGCGACAAGACGCCAGCGACCGCGATTGCCAAAACGGCATTGCGTAACAACATGTCAATCTCCTTGAATTATTGACGATTCGCATTCATTGCGGGGTAACTACGCACGAGATAGCCAAACGGATGCAGTACCGATTCATTTTTTTTCTTGCTATGGTGATGGCCGTCATCCATTCATCGTTACCCGTCGCTTGTGGTCGTTTGGCCATTGGCTACCTGGAGTCCGCTTAGTCAGTCATGCCTGTTTCAGACGACAATTTGGAAAGCCTGCTACAGCGCGTAACGACACAGGATCGGGTCGCTTTTGAGCGCCTCTATGAAAAGAGTTCAGGACTCGTGTTTTCTGTGCTGCTTGGCATCCTCAACCGACGTGATCTCGCCGAAGAAGCGCTACAAGATGTCTACATCAAAGTATGGAATCAATCGGCCAGCTATCGCGCGAGTCGCGGTACTGCATTGACCTGGCTCACCAGCATCGCCCGTTATCGCGCATTGGACATACGGCGACGCCTCGCTCGCGAAACACCTCTGCCGACCGACATCGCCGAACAGACGGCAGAGCCAACAACAACGGCTACCGACCCGGAACTGGCGGCCGGCTTTGCCGCCGATGCCGCTCAACTCAAACACTGCATGGAAACCCTGTCGTCCGATCAAAGCGGCAGCATTCGGCTGGCATTTCTACGCGGCTACAGTCACGCGGAAGTTTCCAACGCCGTTGGCGCACCGATTGGCACCGTCAAGAGCTGGATCCGACGGGGACTGGCGGCATTGAAAGGATGTCTCGGGCGATGAGAATCACAGATTTAGACACCATCGATCGTCTAGCGGCCGAGTATGTACTCGGCACACTCACTGGTGCGGCCCGTCGGCGGTTCGAACGCTGGATGAATGAAGACATAGCGTTCCGCTCGGCGGTATACCGCTGGGAAAAACGGCTGACCGGTCTCGCTGCAGAGCAAACATCCGCCTCGCCGCCGCCCCAGGTTTGGAAACGTATACAAGACAGCTTGTTTAGCGCCGATAGCGTCCATGCACCGATCGCCGCACCACGTCGCTTGAATTGGGCCGCGGCTCTGTTTGCCGGCATTGCCGCAACCTTTGCTGTGCTCTACTTCAATACAACGACCGCACCGCAAGAAGCCGTGGCGTCATACACCAGCGTGTTACAGGACAACGATAAGCAACCAGTTTGGGTCATCGACGCTTTTGAAGCAGACAAGCGGTTAAGTCTTAACAATCTGGCTGCAACATCGCCACCGAATGACCGGGTCTATCAGCTATGGATTGTGCCGGCCGACCAAAGCGCACCTATTTCATTGGGCGTGATTGATGCCACAAGAACACAGTACGCGCTCTCGACCGCGCAATATGAAGCACTGGCTACTGGCGCCGCGCTCGCGATCAGTATCGAGCCGACGGGCGGTTCACCAACCGGCGCACCAACCGGACCGATACCGTTTGTCGGTTCATTGAGTATCGGATAGGCAACGTTACTGACTATGACTTCACTTGCCTTTGAGTCCATCACATCGATTGCCATGATGATTCGCGATGGCAGAACATCGGCGGTCGACATCACTCAACTAATGCTGAACCGGATCGAAAAATTCGACGGTAGGCTCAATGCCTTTATCACCGTCATGGCCGAGTCCGCCTTATGCGAAGCCCGGCAAGCGGATGAGGAACTATCCAGCGGCACGGACCGGGGTTTACTGCATGGCATTCCCATTGCCGTCAAAGACCTGATTGCCACTCAAGGCGTCCGCACGACGGGCGGATCCAAACTCTATGAACAATGGGTTCCCGACGAAGACGCCGCGGTCGTCCGCAAGTTACGCGAGGCCGGTGCTGTCATCATCGGAAAAACCGGACTACATGAATTGGCCTATGGGACGACCAGCAAGAATGAGTGGTTTGGTGATGTCCGGAACCCGAGGGCATTGGATCACATCGCTGGCGGCTCCAGCGGAGGATCAGCGGCGGCTGTCACCGCCGGTCTGGCCTATGCGGCAATCGGCACCGATACTGGCTGCTCTATCCGCCAGCCCGCACACTGTTGCGGCATTGTCGGACACAAGCCCACCTACGGCCTGGTGAGTAAGCATGGCGTAATCCCGCTGGTATACAGCATGGATCACGTCGGACCGCTGGCGAGATCGGTCAAGGATACCGCCATCGTCCTTGATGCAATTGCCGGCTTCGACCCTCAGGATCCACGCTCAATAAAGTCGCAACAAACGGTTTTTTCGAGCGACACGAACACTGCATTGCAAACACTTCGTATCGGTGTCGTACGCCGTTTCTTTTTCGACGGCGACCGGCAAGTCGTGAGCGTTGTCGACGATACGCTAGAGCACTTATCCAGTTTGGGTGCACAGATCATTGAACTGGATATTCCCGAAATCGAACAAGTTTCAGAAGCGAGTCGCATCCTGTTTTTGGAAGCGCTCACCATCTATGAAGATGCGCTCAATGATACACCCGACGTATTTGGTGCAGAGGTGAGAGGTAAACTGGAAGCCTCTAGGAACATTAGCGCAACGAGCTATGCGGCAGCTCGTGAGTACCAACTCAGCTTTCGACAACGCATTGATCAGTTGATGACAGACTGTGACTTTCTTTGTGCGCCAACGTCTACGGCCAGTGCAGTACCACTCGACAACATACAGGACGGCTTTGCACGCCATGCATGGAAGAATACCTGCGTGTTTGACTTTACGGGCCAGCCGTCGATATCGATACCGTGCGGCGCGACACCGACCGGTTTACCGGTAGGCATGATGCTAACGGGCAAATTTGATCAGGATGCGAAGCTGCTGGAGCAGGCTCGAGAAATTGAAACTGTGCTCAGTGAGTTTGAACCACCGACGCTTTTTCGTTCATAGATGCATCGAGTGCGCATGAAAGTACTATGAGCATAGCGCTATTAGTGATAGTGATATGACCCTTTCATCAGTCGCCAAGCTATTCGCCTTTATGCGCTACAAAATACCGTATACGCTGAAGGCAAAACCGGGAGGGTCCATACATGCAAACACTAGAGTTGGGGCGCGAGTTCATGCGCCATGTTCAGGCGGGCAATATTGAGGGCGCGAAAAGCTGCCTGCATAGCGACGCGGAAATCTGGCATAACTACGACAACGTGGTGCAAACGGTCGCCGAGAACATGGCGCTATTGGCGTTGATGATCGACAAATGCGCTGACCGGCAGTACACGATTCACTATCTCGAAGAGATCAATGGCGGCTACTTGCAGCGCCATCAACTAACGGTGACAGGCCACGATGGCACATCGGTTACCGAAGAGGTCGTTGCGTTAATCAAAGTAACGGATGGGAAAATCACGCGTGTCGATGAATGGCTCGATCCGACGGGCATCCGTCAGTTGCTGGCAGGCTAACATAATGGATATCAAACAGTGCACGGCACTGGTCACGGGCGGCAATCGTGGTATTGGCGAAGCGTTTGTTAAGGTATTGCTCGAACAGGGTGCAAAAAAAGTCTACATCGGTGCGCGTACGAAGACCGACGCGGAACCATTACAACAATCAAACGCCGATCGTCTGGACATCGTGCAGCTGGATGTCACCCGGCAAATTGACATCGATGCCGCCGTCGAACAATGCAAAGATGTCAATTTGCTCATCAACAACGCTGGCGTCTTTGCGCACCAGTCCTTGCTGAATGCACCTGACATGGATGCGATGCGTCAGGAAATGGACGTTAACTGTTTCGGCATGATTGCCATGACCCGCGCGTTTACGCCGATCATCGAATCATTGGGCGAAGGCGCTGTGATTAATGTGCTCTCGGCAGGAGGGATCGTCTCCGTACCCGAAATGGGTGGTTACAGCCCTTCCAAATTCGCAGCGCGGGCGGCATCGAATTGTCTGCGCGCGGAATTGGCACCACGTAACATTCACGTCTGCTCGCTAATTGTTGGCTCGGTAAAAACACGCATGGCCGAGCACGTCAAAGGCATTTTGCAAGCGGACCCGATCGACATCGCTAAAGCTGGGCTTATGGCGTTGTCACAAGGTCTTGACGAACACGATACCGACCCACACGCGATCGGTATTCGTGCTGCGCTCGCCAGAGACCCTGCCGCACTAGCTGCACGACTAGCCGCCGGCGTGGGTGCCTTCAGGAAATAGCTAACCTTCAGTCGTATCCTCGTTATCAAGACGCCGCAGAACAACCGTCTTGATTCTCCGCTCGTCCGCGTTTATCACCTCGACTTCATAGCCATGCCATTCAATAGACTCGCCAATCTTCGGTATGCGCTCCAATTCTTCGACAATCTGTCCACCAATCGTCGTTGCATCCGAAGAAGCATCCCAGTGTCTATCAAGATGTTGCGATAACCGTCGCATATCCACGGATCCGCGTACAACCAACGCGCCATCGTAGCGTTCCTTGAAGTCCGTAGCCGGACGATCACTTTCATCGTTGATCTCACCGACAATCTCTTCGAGCACGTCTTCCATCGTGACGATCCCTTCAACACCACCGTACTCATCAACCACCATCGCCAGATGACGGTGCGCTTGTTGGAAAGTTTTCAACAGACGGGGGACAGGCGTGTTCTCGGGGACAATCAACACTTCGCGTTGCAACTCACTCCAGTCAATTTCAGCACCCGGATGATCGTGCAACCAATAAAGCAGTTCTTTCACCAAAATAATCGATGCCACGTCGTCGATTGACTCAGTGGTTGAAAAAGGAAAACGACTATGCGCACTACGCCGAATGGTTTGCTCCACATCGGCGCGCGTCATCATCGCATGCAAATACACGACGCTCTGTCTCGGCAGCATGACATCCAGAGCCCGCATTTCTCGCAGTTGCGTGGCGCCGACAATAATGCCCGCGGTGCCGGAACTAACAACGCCCTCGTTACGACCTAGCGAGGCCAGCAGACGAAGCTCTTCGGGTGACGTCACCGGTTGTTTTTCCTCCGGCCGTAGCAACCGTGACAACCGCTCGCTCACTGCGACGATCGGCCAAAGAATACGAACGAGCCAATGAATACCATAGGCAACCGGCGTTGCCAGTTTCAATGCATGTGTCACGCCCAAAGTCTTCGGAATAATTTCGGTAAACAGCAAAACCGCCAATGTAAACAGCACTGAAAAAATCCACAACGACTCTGCATCGAAGACCGACGTAAAACTGGCACCAGCGACCGAAGCGCCAACAGTGTGGGCGGCCGTATTCAGAATCAGAATGGCCGCAATTGGTACGTCGAAGTTCTGTTTAAAGCCCAGCATCAATTTGCCGGAACGCTTGCCTTGTTGAACCATGGTCTCCACTTGCGGCCTGCTGACGGATAGCAACACCGATTCGAATATCGAACACAAGAAAGAGACCACTAGAACAACCGCTACTGCGGAAACAAAAACAACCATGAAGACCTCGAGCATGAATGGCTAAACACAAGCATATCAGGCCATTCCGTCGCATGGGACGCGTTAAGGCCGGCCAATGAGCACGGCAACCGGCGCGGATTGCCTTGATCACGGCCACAACACCACGCAGTTCAAAGCGGTCATGATGCGAAAAATGCTATCATTTCCGGCTAAGTCACCGAGTTTCACCTGTCATGGCTGTTTCCCCCACCAAATTATTCGACTACACGAAGTACTGGGCCGAGTGCTATCCGCGCGCGCCCTTCCTTCCGATGTCACGTGCCGAGATGGATGAACTCGGCTGGGACAGTTGCGACATTGTGCTCGTCACGGGCGACGCCTACGTCGATCATCCGTCGTTCGGCATGGCCATTATCGGTCGCCTGCTTGAGTCACAAGGGTTTCGTGTCGGCATCATTTCGCAGCCGGACTGGCAGTCAAAAGACGCGTTCGAAGCGCTCGGTCGCCCTAATCTGTATTACGGCGTGACGGCCGGCAACATGGACTCGATGATCAATCGATACACGGCTGACCGAAAAGCGCGTTCTGACGATGCCTACACCGCCGGCGGTCAGTCAGGTTCACGGCCTGATCGATGTTCATTGGTTTACGCCCAGCGTGTGCGTGAGGCTTTTCCCGATGTTCCCTTAGTGCTGGGGGGTATCGAGGCCTCGCTGCGACGTATTGCACATTATGATTACTGGCAAGAATCAATCCGCCGATCCATCCTCGTCGATGCGACAGCCGACATTCTGTTGTACGGCAACGCCGAACGCGCGCTGGTGGAGATCTCACATCGATTTGCTCGCGGCGAGACCGTCGACACGATGATGGATGTTCGTGGTTGTGCCTTTATCCGGAAACAAACACCGGAAGGTTGGTGGGAAATCGACTCTACGCGCGTCGACCGACCCGGGAAAATCGACAACATCGTCAACCCGTATATTAGCACCACCGATCAACGCGCCTGCGAAGACACCAAGGCCGCCGAGCCCGACGCCAACGTAACGCCCATGCGCTTTGTGCCCGACGCCAAGCGCAATCGCAGCAAGACGGTCATCCGACTACCGTCTTTCGAGAAGGTGCGTAACGATCCCGTCTTGTATGCCCATGCCAATCGCGTTCTGCATTTGGAAACCAACCCGGGCAACGCCCGTGCATTGGTTCAGGCACACGGCGATCATGATGTTTGGCTCACGCCGCCACCCATCCCGCTGTCGACTGAAGAAATGGACTACGTGTTTGATCAGCCTTTCAAACGCGTACCGCACCCGGTTTATGGTGATGCCAAAATCCCCGCTTACGAAATGATCCGTTTTTCGGTCAACATCATGCGCGGCTGTTTCGGCGGCTGTACGTTTTGCTCTATCACTGAACACGAAGGCCGGATCATTCAGAACAGATCCGAAGAATCCATTCTCAACGAGATCGAGGAGATTCGTGAAAACGTACCAGGTTTTACGGGCGTCATTTCCGACCTTGGCGGACCCACCGCCAACATGTATCGACTAGCTTGCAAGAGCCCGGAAATCGAAGCGGCCTGCCGACGCCCGAGCTGCGTCTATCCCGGCGTCTGCAAGAACCTCAATACCGATCATAGCTCGCTCACCAAGCTCTACCGGAAAGCCCGCGAATTGCCAGGCGTGAAGAAAATATTGATCGCATCGGGCTTGCGGTATGACCTCGCCGTCGAAGATCCGGAGTACGTTAAAGAACTCGTCACCCATCACGTGGGTGGCTATCTAAAAATCGCGCCCGAGCATACGGAACGCGGCCCGCTCGACAAAATGATGAAACCGGGTATCGGCACTTATGACCGATTCAAGGAGATGTTTGAGCAGTTCACTAAGGAAGCGGGCAAAGAGCAGTATCTGATTCCCTACTTTATCGCGGCGCATCCCGGCACCACCGACACCGATATGATCAATCTCGCGCTGTGGCTTAAGAACAATGGCTTCCGCGCCGACCAAGTACAGGCCTTTTATCCGTCACCTATGGCAACAGCAACGGCGATGTATCACTCGGGTAAGAATCCCTTAGCGAAGGTTGGCTATAAGACGGACAGCGTCGACGTGGTCAAGTCACCCGAGCAGCGCAAGCTGCATAAGGCGTTGCTCCGTTATCACGACCCAGACAACTGGGGCGTTATTCGCGATGCACTCATCGAACTCGGCCGACGAGACCTGATTGGCGAAGGCGATGGCAAATTGGTCCCGGCCAAAGACGCCAAGCAGTCTTACCAGGCACATCGCAGAAAAAATTCTGGCAAGGCACACCAAAAGCGGTTGAGCAAGAATCGAGTGCTAACCCAACACACGGGATTACCACCGCGGGATGACGGCGGATCGGCGAAGCGCAGCAAGTAGTCAGGTCTGTCGCTCAATGATCGAAACCTGGTGCTGGCGCAATTTCGGCTCTATGCGTCACACACATCCGCGCCTCCTTTGTTTCGAGCAATGTCACCGGAATGTCGACAAACGCGCATAGCGGTAATCAGCCTGTTCTCAACCGAGCCCTTTTCATGTCAGAATAACTGCTGATCCCCGGTTATCACATGGAGTGCAAAACGATGTCCCCATTCATTGTCGTTCTGGTTGGTTTAGTTTGTCTTGGCTTAGGTATTGGTCTCGGCCTATGGTTTGCCAGTATGAAACAAAGCATTGCGGCGGGTAAGGCGGACGATGTCCAGCGTGCGTTCGATGACTACAAGTCCGACGTCAACAGTCATTTCGCGGACACAGCGAAACACTTTTCCGCCATCGGCCATGAGTACCGCGCGCTCTATAACCACATGGCGTCCGGTGCAGAATCACTACTCGGCGCTGAGTCAGACCTGGGGCAGGATGCTTTTCCTACGTTGATCGCGGAACGAACAGCTGCTGACGCCAATGGACCCGAATCGGTAACGGCGACGGAAGAAAATACATCAGCAGACGCTGCGCCTGAAGCCGAAGATATTCCTGTCCGCGCTCATGTTGATGAGAGCAACGCAACAGACCGTACCGAAGATGTCGCCACCGAAGAAAATGCCACATCAAGTGATACGACACCAACAGCGACGGGCTCGACCCATACACCCAAGCCTTAGTCGATCAGCAAGAAACCGATTGTTGTGACCCTCGGATAGCGCTTCACCACAAGGGCGACCGCTCAACGGTGATCCACGCTAGCGCCACACCCGCGGCGCCAGCAATGGATGAACAATCATTCAGTCCATCAAGCGCGATTAAGCACGATACATCTCGCGGCTACGACGCCACGCGATGTTTTGCACGCCACAAGTCGCCAGCCGAAAACTGTTGCCAAGCCCATGGCAACCAGCGCAACAACGCAAAGCTCAGCCATAGCGCCCAAACCAGTATCAGCGCTTTGTAGCACCACGTTGGCAAAGAATAGACGGACACTTCGGGTAGAACACCGGCGATGTGATCGGTGAACCAACTCAACCGGTTTCCGTAAGAGCCGTTACCGACAATATTCATGTCCGGCCGCCCCAGCAAGCCTTGTGGCAGCCCGACCACGATGTTGGCCAGGGCAACAAACGACAATCCACCCAGCGCGACTTGCAACAGATTGAATTTGGTATCACTCAACTTGCCGATCACTTTTTCGCGCGCGCCCATCGCCACCAACCACACCACGATCACGAAGAACGAGGGCCAGGAGAACATGCTGAAGCCCAGCCCCAACAGGAACCAACTCACCGAATTGAGCGGGGTCAGCTTGATGCGCCCCAACACCAGCGCGAACAACAACAGCGCCGCAAGTTCTGACCAATACAAGATCGCAGGCCCCATGGCGGGACCGCCAACAGCAAGCAGCCATCGGCTGCCTGGCATTTCGACATCAACGCGAATATTGCTGGCCGCTGTACCCAGATCGAGCGTCGGCGCCCGTTCCGACCATCCAACGGCAGCATCTTCTTGCCACGCGATGTTGACGGAATGCTCGCCCGGTATGACTGGCAGCGTCAGTACGTCATCTCGCGGTTGTAACGGAGAAACCTGACCGTCGATTTGAACCGATGTCAGTCGGACGCCTGCAGGCAGTGTCAGCGCATATTGATCCCCTCGCGTGCTCCGATACCCGAGTTCTAATTTATGATCGCGGGACCTTTGCCCAATCGTCGTGACCAGTGACACCGTGTCAAAAATCAGTGTCTCACCGGTAATCGCCGCAGGCCGGGTTGCCGTTACCGTCAACGACTCACCCTGACGCGGATGAAATGCGGATGACCTGAACACACCATCCGCACTGCTAACCGCACTTTCCGGTACGCCATCAAACGTCACCCGCCAGGCGCTGCCGATTTCAAACGCCCAGGTTTCTACATAACTACTCGATGTTGCAGCCGTCAGGTTGAATGCTGACATCTTCGGCAATGTGGATTGCCAACTGGTCGCACGGCTATTGGCGGCAAGCGATACACGAACGTTGTTGTCAGCGACACTAATCCCCTCTTGAGTGACTTGCTCACCCTCCAGCAACGGCAAATCAATGGTAATCGCACCTTGCGATGGTGCAACTCGCTGAACGCGCGTGGTGACACGCCAATCCAGCCCCATCACAATCGTTCTTTCCACGCGCACAAACGTGGGTAAGCGACCGGGCTCCCAGCGCTTGCCCGATGCCTCTGTTTCTAGACGTTGACGCGCGAGCTGCAACGAACCCGATGACAATTTGCCGTTGTTCAAACCGGAAACAAGCCAGGCTTCATCAGACGCGACGGTCGCGAGTTTCGGTCGCATCTGAAAAGGAATCTCAACACTCTCTGCGTCAGGCAATGGTCCCGTTAGTCGAATCGTGTTAACGCCTTTCGTAAGACTGACGAACAAACCTTGATTAAAACGGTAGGTGCGATCGACCCGCTTGCCATTGATTTCAATCGTGGTTGCGTGCCAGCCGTCCTGTGAGCCCGGTAATGGCACCAATACTTCCGCGCCCGCGCTCAAGTTCATTTCCATCGACAGGGACTGTGGCGACACCTGCACACTGACGCGAGAGAACGCCGCACACTGGGGTGTGCAGTCTGGCGCAACTAGCAGCCGCTGCTGCAAGGCATCCAACAACTCAGGCGTAGGTGATTGGGCTTCAGCGGGTGATGGATTTGCGAGCGACAGCAAGCTTGCGAGCAAGACCGTTGCCACTGTACCCGTATTTTTCGTGACGGGCATACCAGTTGACCATGGTGTCTTCCGGTTGAATGTTTCTAGCACAAAGAAAGAAGCTAACAACCCGATCAACAACACCGAAAAGACGCGCAGCGCACTGAGCAGCCAACGCGGTATCACGACCAATCGCAATGACTGATCAGCACTCACGGGACCGGTCCATTGCAATGAGTAGCGATTGCCCGTCCATTCAGGCAAGCCGGGACCAACCGCAACGACAGTCTCGGGTGCATAACGCTGATACTTGATCCGCGAACCGGTCACGATGACCTCCTGAAGTGACCCGCTCTTTGACACCCGGTCCGACAGGTCCTCCACCGCCGCTTCCTGCACTTCGGGCGCGTAAACTACACGATTGGCCGGGCCTTGCGACAGAAACGGTGCACCGCGTGAAGCATCCAGTTGAGGATAGATGGCGGACCGGAATTGTGTAGCCGCATAAAAAATGAAGATACCGGCCAATGTGATTAAGCTGAAGTTGCGATACCAACGACTGGCCTTCTGTAAGTTACCGGCCGGAGCCAGTCTAACCAACGCCGTCGCGACCAACAGACTCAACCAAACGAAAACCGGTGCGCCAAACTCATGCATAGTGAGTACCATAACGATCAACGCAAGCGCCGCGACCCGCTTGCCATAAAGTCGCATGCTCGCAACCGTCGTAATCAACACCAAAAAGAAGTCTAACAATCGCCATTGTCGCAGCCAGCTTCCGTAGGCGGCATCAGCGCCAGGTGCAGCGAACAACATCGTACCCACCGGCAAATAAAGTGTCGCTTCGACGGATTCGAATCGAGACTGCCAGCCGGTCACCGGCATACTGCTTTCGCGAGATAAGGTACCTGTTGCCGTCATATCAACCCGTTGTTGGCGAACTTCGACACCGGTCATTTCATTCTCAGAGCTTGTGACCAACAAGTTTTCATCCGCCTCGGCACTGATCAACTGATACGGCGCACTCATGTTCAACCGCCAATTAGTATTCATCGCACCGCCGATCTCATCCTCGAAGACAAAACCGTTTCGATCAAAGTCCATCCAAAGCGTGCGCGATAATGACAACCGGTTAGCGGATTCGGTCTTGCCGCGACTGCGTTCAACGATGCGCAACGAATCACCCGCTTCAACGCGATAGGCCGGCTTGTCAGACCAGTCCCCCGGCACATCCGATTGATCCGGGTCCACAGGCGATAAGCCTTCCGGCGCAGTGACTCGCAATCTGTCATTGCGTTGATAACTCCAAATCTCTGTTGCTGGCAAGTTTTCACCTTGCGGCAGCGCCGTTACCGAATCCAGGGCCGAGCTTGCTCGCGCCGTCACATTGATTTCCCAATAACCCGGTCGCACCTGCAGCGTTAGGCTACCGTCCGCTTCTACACGCGCTGGTATTTCGCTTTCAATCAATACTGGCGTAAAGCCATCCGGCAGTAACTGCCCCGTCGTGGCTTCGCGAACGCTTCCGGAAACATCGAGCCTCAACTGCGTGACAAGAAACGTCGGGATATCATCGGCGACTAGTCGATAGACTTCTGCTTCAAGTGAATCTGATGACGCCTTACTCACTTTTCTGACCCCGAGCCAAATACCCTGCGCATTGCGCTCGGGTCGAGCCACAGGCTGACCATCCAGTGTGAGTTTAACCAGACCAATCGCGGACGGCACAGCGAGCGTGCCCGGCCGGCGCTGCCACGAAATCAAACCGCGAATATCATGCTCGCCTTTTGTAACCTGAACAGCAGGTATCCCGCCACGTTCAATGACCGGGACGCGAACGCCATTCACACTGACCGTTGCCGGCCAAGCTGCGCTATTGCCGGGCAGCGGCAACCATTGATCATCGGCGAGGGTGGTCCAGGACTGCCGGAAACCGGCGCCGGTGGCGTTAACTTCTAGAGTCAGTTCACCGGGCCAACGACAGACATAGTCTGACGAATCCGAGGCGTCACTGTTGAACAGAAATGGGCAAACACGGTGATCTTGACCGTCAAGCACCCATTCGCGCCATGGCTCCAACTCATCCGGCACATAAACATCTGTTTGTGCTGGTGAGGGTTGGCTCGCAGCCATCAACCAACTCGCAACGATCAAAAAAACTACCGCACGCATACCGCATCCCCGTTCATTGGAACGCCCAAGATACCACTGCAGCGCGTTTGGGACTATGCATCTACGCCATCAGTAAAGCGGACAGGATGAGAAGCGTTAGGAATGCCGAATGCGAAAGAATAGCGAATACATAACAGGGACGACCAGCAGCGTCAGCAGGGTCGCAAACAACAATCCGAAAATCATCGTAATCGCCATTGGTTTGAACATCGCTGTTCCGCCCCACCATAGCGGCATCATGCCCAGTACGGTGGTCGCCGTCGTCAACATGATAGGACGTAATCGTTGCAGGCATGCTGCGATAATCGCCTGGAACGGGGGCTTGCCAAGTTCATCGGTTTCGATCTTGATGCGATCAATCAAAACAATCGCATTGTTAATGATGATGCCCGACAAAGCGATAATGCCAAGGAAGGTAAAAAAGCCGATGGTCGAGTTCGCCACTAACAAACCAAACGCGACGCCGATCAAACCCAATGGAATCGTGAGCAGGATAATGATGGGCCGTCTGACAGAGTTAAACTGAATCACTAACAGCAAAATAATGACCATCAATGCCAACGGCAATTTCGCAGCAATAGACGCATTGGCGTCGGCAGACGACTCGGACTCGCCACCAACTTCATAATTGTAGCTGCCGCGCCATGTTGCCGCGGTCTCTGCCAGCCAGGGCAGCAAGTCGGCATTCACATCGGTTGCTGTGACGCCATCTCGCAGCTGCGCTTTC